>NZ_CP172952.1:230000-842500 GCF_050546705.1 Enterococcus sp. AZ104 | reverse complement strand
GACCTCGCGGTCTAGCGACTCGTTGTACTTCCCATTGTAGCACGTGTGTAGCCCAGGTCATAAGGGGCATGATGATTTGACGTCATCCCCACCTTCCTCCGGTTTGTCACCGGCAGTCTCGCTAGAGTGCCCAACTAAATGATGGCAACTAACAATAAGGGTTGCGCTCGTTGCGGGACTTAACCCAACATCTCACGACACGAGCTGACGACAACCATGCACCACCTGTCACTTTGTCCCCGAAGGGAAAGCTCTATCTCTAGAGTGGTCAAAGGATGTCAAGACCTGGTAAGGTTCTTCGCGTTGCTTCGAATTAAACCACATGCTCCACCGCTTGTGCGGGCCCCCGTCAATTCCTTTGAGTTTCAACCTTGCGGTCGTACTCCCCAGGCGGAGTGCTTAATGCGTTTGCTGCAGCACTGAAGGGCGGAAACCCTCCAACACTTAGCACTCATCGTTTACGGCGTGGACTACCAGGGTATCTAATCCTGTTTGCTCCCCACGCTTTCGAGCCTCAGCGTCAGTTACAGACCAGAGAGCCGCCTTCGCCACTGGTGTTCCTCCATATATCTACGCATTTCACCGCTACACATGGAATTCCACTCTCCTCTTCTGCACTCAAGTCTCCCAGTTTCCAATGACCCTCCCCGGTTGAGCCGGGGGCTTTCACATCAGACTTAAGAAACCGCCTGCGCTCGCTTTACGCCCAATAAATCCGGACAACGCTTGCCACCTACGTATTACCGCGGCTGCTGGCACGTAGTTAGCCGTGGCTTTCTGGTTAGATACCGTCAGGGGACGTTCAGTTACTAACGTCCTTGTTCTTCTCTAACAACAGAGTTTTACGATCCGAAAACCTTCTTCACTCACGCGGCGTTGCTCGGTCAGACTTTCGTCCATTGCCGAAGATTCCCTACTGCTGCCTCCCGTAGGAGTCTGGGCCGTGTCTCAGTCCCAGTGTGGCCGATCACCCTCTCAGGTCGGCTATGCATCGTGGCCTTGGTGAGCCGTTACCTCACCAACTAGCTAATGCACCGCGGGTCCATCCATCAGCGACACCCGAAAGCGCCTTTCACTCTTATGCCATGCGGCATAAACTGTTATGCGGTATTAGCACCTGTTTCCAAGTGTTATCCCCCTCTGATGGGTAGGTTACCCACGTGTTACTCACCCGTCCGCCACTCCTCTTTCCAATTGAGTGCAAGCACTCGGGAGGAAAGAAGCGTTCGACTTGCATGTATTAGGCACGCCGCCAGCGTTCGTCCTGAGCCAGGATCAAACTCTCATAATAAAAGTTAGAACAATCTTGCGATTGTTAAGCTCAATTTGTTTGCTAGCATATTGCTTGCTTGTTAAAAATGTTTGTTGTCTTGAATTGAATCAAGACGCCCTACACATTTGGTTCGTCTATTCTTTGTTCAGTTTTCAAAGGTCTACGTTACCTCGCAGCAACTTTTATATCATAACAAACTTTCGTTTGAATGTCAAGAACTTTTTTGAAAAAGTTCTTTAAGTTGTTTTGCTCGGTCGTTGCCGTCTGTTGTGACAACTTCTATATCTTATCATTATCTCAGTTGTTTGTCAACAACTTTTTAAAACTTTTTTGTTATTTTATAACAAGTTTTTTTGATCAAATGATTGATTTAAAAGCAATCTCTTTAACGACTTTGTTATTCTAACATGTTATTTATCTTTTCGTCAAGAAAAATTTTTAACTTTTTAAAACTTTTTTCTTAACGAACTGTTTGTCAGAACAGATATTAATATACCAAGGATTTTTCTAAAACGCAACTATTATTTTGCAGAAAAATAACATTTTTTTCAATTTCGAACGATAAATATTTTCTGCAAAGAAAACATTCGTTTCTTTATCTTATAATCCCTTTTCTCTTACTGAAATGTTCGTTAATCATTCGTAAAAAAAGCAACGTACTTTATTGTACGTTGCTCTCTTCTTTTATTCCAGCGATTGGAATAAAAATTCTAAAGATCGTTCCTTGATGCAATACGCTTTCTGCATCAATACGTCCTTTATAGTTTTCGACTAATTGTTTTGCAATTGATAGTCCTAAGCCATTACCGCCTTTATTTCTTGCACGGGCTTTATCTACTCGATAGAATCGATCAAATATTTTCTCCAAGTCTTCTTCAGTGATTCCTTCACCAAAATCTTGCACAGCTATTTCAAATTCATTCATCGTTCGAGAAATGGAAATATGCACTTCTTTTCGATCTGTTGAATATTTAATCGCATTATCTAATAGAATAATTAGCAATTGTTCAAAGTGATTACGATAGATTTTCAGTTCAACTTCGGTTGGTAAATCGTCATCTAATGTGATATGAAACTCAGGATAAACCAATTGGAAGTTATTAAATACTTGGTAGACTACTTGTTTAGCATCTGTTCGTTCATTTGCATATTGGGTGTCCACTTGTTCAGCGCGTGAAAGGTCAAGCATTTCTTGGACCAAGCTCTTCATACGACTAATTTCTTGTAAACTGGCCTTTAATGATTCATCTAAAATTTCAGGATCGTCTTTCCCCCAACGATTTAAAAGGTTTAAATGACCTTCCATAATCGCAACGGGCGTTCTTAATTCATGGGAAACATCTTCAACAAACTGCTCTTGTTGTTCGATATAGCGTCTCATACGATCTAACATTTCATTAAAGATTTCCGAGATATCTGCTAACTCATCTCTCGTATTAATCTCCGGCATGTGGACATCTGATTGCGGGTCTTTGCGGATTGTATCCATCGTGTCTCTCAATACTTTTAATGGTTTTAAGAAATAAGAAGAGAGGATAAAGCCTAAGACACTACTTACAATCAGAGAAATCACTTCTAAAACTACAAGTGTTAATAATAAATGATTACGAATTTCATAAAAAGAAGAAAGTTCATAAAACGCTTGAATATAGCCAATCTTTTCTCGTGTTTCTTTTGAAAAAATAGGTTCCACGGAATAAAAACCGGTTTTATCAAAAACGGTTCGAACAACAGGTAATTGTCGATCCAATTGTAATAACTTATCATATTCATTTTGTGTTTTAAAAACTAGCTTTTGGTTTGTGTCATACACAGATAAATAAAGTTCTGGTTGTCCTAGTTCAGATATGAAACTGTCCATTTCCATAAACGAACCTTCTACTGCTGTATGCTTATTATAGTAGTTTTCATCTCTTTCACTCGGCGTTTTTAAATAGTCAAAAACGTCTGTTACCGTTAAATTTTCATTGGCATTAGCTAATCGATTTGTTACTTCTGCAATCGTTGCTTCGACATTTTCCTTTTCTTTGGCAACAATAAGACTGACCGAAGACTTATAGGTAATCACCGCAAAAATGGTAAAAACTACAAATATAAAGAAAGAACTTGCGAAAGCCCACTTTATAGTTAAAGATGGGCCTTCCAGTTCTTTTTTAATCGTTCTTTTCATTAATTAGTTCTCACGAACGCATAACGTAGCCAGTTCCACGGACAGTTTGGATGTAGCTTTCTTCTCCAGGTACGTCAATTTTATTTCGTAAGTAGCGGATATACACATCCACAACGTTTGTTTCTACTTCTGTTTCATAGCCCCAAACTTTATTTAGTAACACATCACGTGCCAAGACAACATTCACGTTTTCCATTAGCGTTAATAGTAATTCGTATTCGCGTTTTGTTAATTCAATCATTTCAGAATTACGACGAACGACACGATTTTCTTTTTCAATTGTTAAGTCACGATATGTAATCGTTGTTTGTTTTGCAACGTTTTTATCGCCCTCAATATCAATACGACGAAGTAACGCACGTAAACGAGCTAACAATTCTTCAATTGCAAATGGTTTAACAATATAATCATCCGCTCCATGGTCTAAGCCAGAAACACGGTCAATTACTGAATCACGCGCAGTCATCATAATAATTGGTGTATTTTTCACTTGGCGAACACGGCGACATACTTCTAATCCATTTAATTCTGGTAACATCAAATCAAGAAGGATAGCATCCCATTCGTTGTTAAGAGCGGCTTCCAATCCTGTACGACCATTGTAGTGTACTTCTGTCGTATACCCCTCATGTTTTAATTCAAGCTCAACGAATCTCGCTAAGTTCTTTTCATCTTCAATAATTAAAATGTTGCTCATTTGATTAATTGTCCTTTCTCTTTAAAAGCTATACTCAAGCTCAACCTTTTTATTCCTTACTACTTATTAGAGAATTACTACTCAATCTGTCTGGTTCTTTTTTAAGCCACAGTAAAACCATGAGCATGGTGAGCCACACTCATGGTCTCCAGCGTGTTTATTCTTCGTTGTACCAGCTGTAATGGTAGATTCCTTCTTTGTCTGTGCGTTCGTACGTATGAGCACCGAAGTAATCACGTTGTGCTTGAATTAAATTCGCTGGTAAGCGATCTGAACGATAAGAATCGTAATAAGCAATTGCAGATGAGAATGTTGGTACAGGAACACCTGCTTGAACAGCAATCGCAACAACTTCACGAACGGCTTGTTGATATTTTTTCGTAATTTCTACAAAGTATTCATCTAACAACAAGTTTTCAAGTGCTGGATTTTTTTCATATGCATCGGTAATTTTTTGTAAGAATTGTGCACGGATAATACAACCTGCTCGCCAGATTTTTGCAATTTCACCAAATGGTAAATCCCATCCGTATTCTTCAGAAGCTGCACGGAGTTGTGCAAAACCTTGCGCATAACTCATTAATTTACTAAAGTATAATGCTTCGCGAATTTTTTCAATCAATTCTTTTTTATCGCCTGCAAAGTTAAAGGCTGCAGGTTTTGATAAAATGCCACTTGCTTTTACGCGTTCTTCTTTGTAAGCCGAAATAAAACGTGCAAATACTGATTCTGTAATTAATGGTAATGGTACACCAAGATCTAACGCACTTTGGCTTGTCCATTTACCTGTTCCTTTGTTGCCTGCTGCATCAAGAATAACATCAACGATTGGTTGGTCGGTTCCTTCATCATCTTTACGTGTCAAAATGTCAGCCGTGATCTCGATAAGGTAACTGTCTAATTCGCCTTCGTTCCATTCTTTGAAAATCTCTGCCATTTCATCAACAGATAAACCTAAGATTTGTTTCATTAAATCGTAGGATTCAGCAATTAATTGCATGTCCCCATATTCAATCCCATTATGAACCATTTTTACATAATGTCCAGCACCATTTGGGCCAATGTAAGTCACACATGGTTCACCGTCTTCTGCTTTAGCTGAAATTTTTTCAAGAATTGGCGCAACTAACTCATACGCTTCTTTTTGTCCGCCAGGCATGATAGATGGTCCTTTCAAGGCTCCTTCTTCTCCGCCAGAAACGCCAGTACCAATAAAGTTAATTCCTGAGTTTGCTAGTTCTTCATTACGTCGCATTGTGTCTTTGAAGAACGTATTACCGCCATCAATTAAGATATCGCCTTTATCAAGGTGTGGTAACAATTCTTGGATTGTCGCATCTGTTGCAGGTCCAGCTTTAACCATCAACATAATTCGACGAGGTTTTTCAATTGCATTCACAAATTCCTCAATTGAGTATGTTGCTTGAAAGTTTTTGTCAGGATGTTCTTCAACCACTTCTGTTGTTTTTGATCCTGTACGGTTATACAGCGCAACTGTATAGCCTCTGCTTTCAATGTTTAAAGCAAGATTTTTTCCCATGACAGCCATGCCGACTACGCCAAATTGTTGTTTTGTCATTTTATGACCTCCTATATTATAATCAACGAAAATTCTATGAGCATTCTCTTATAATCCTCACTATTATAACGCACTATCTTTCATATGAAAACAATATAGTGCCAATAAATTTCCAATTTCTTCATATTTTCTTAAAAAAATACAAATCCCCTAGGCTCCATGGTTAGCCTAGGGGATTCAACATTTCAAAAAATGTTTTTATGCTTATGCTTCTTTAGACATTACGTCTTTTCCATCGTAGTGACCACATGCTGGACATACGTGATGGCTTTTTTTCATTTCACCACAGTTTGAGCATGCATTTAAGCCTTTGATTGTTAATTTGTAGTGTGTGCGACGTTTTGCTTTTTTCGCTTTAGAAGTTCTTCTAGCTGGTACTGCCATTGTTGTTCCACCTCCTTGTAAAGATGCGTGTATTTACATACACAATATATTCCAACCTAGCTGTTATCTTCCTCTTCAGCATTATCGCTGAGTAATTCTGATAGTTTAGCCAGACGAGGATCCACTGTTTGTTCTGCTGCTTTCTGCTTACTTTCCAAATATGCTTCTTCTGAAATCACTTCCCAGTCATTGCCACTTGGCATTTCTTGACTGTTTTGTTCTTCTTCTGTAAGCACTTGAATTGGAATGGACAATAGAATGTTGTCTTCGACAGATTCATCTAAATCAATTGTTGGCTTGTCCAATAAAATAATCTCTTCAGCTGCAAATCGTTCATCTCTTGTATCCATTTGTTCTTTTGTCATAAAGACTTCATCGACCGTGATTTGCATTGGCAAAGCTACAGGTTCTAAAGAACGGGATGAAGGAACGGTTACAGTTACCTGAATAGTGTAATGAAGTAAATATTCTGATTTATTGACTGCTAATAAGCCTTCTACTTTGATTGGACTTACATCCAACAAGGTATCATCTCGTTGAAGAAGCTCTTCTTTAAGATGCAATGTTTCTGAAAACACTAGCGGCTCTTCTTTGTATTTATTTAATTCTAACAAAGACCACTTCATAATTATCACTCCTAAGCAACAAAAGCTATTATACAGGGGTATGAAAGCTTTGTCAATGAAATTTTCTTGACAGCCCTTTCTTATTTCCTGTTTTTCTTTCGTTTTTTTTATAATTGTTTTTCTGTTGAAGATAGCTTAGCGCTTATTTAATTAAATAACAAAATTTTTGTGTGAAATAACATAGATAATTTAAAACTAAGACATAATTTTACTATTTGCGCCCAACTCTTTATTTACTGAATACGTGTTTTCTGAACATTTCGTACTACTGTCTTCCTTGTAAAAAAAGCTGAGACAAACTGACGAATCGGTTTGTCCCAGCTTTGCGTCCGAGTACATATTGCTTAAAATCAAATGATTGAATTAATTAGACTTAGATAGCTGTTGTTGCTCCGCGGTAAACAATACCACGACGAGGATCAACAGTAATCACTTCGTCATTATTAATTAATGATGTTGCATCTGCAGCACCTACGATAACTGGAATATTTTGCGCAATCGCTACAACAGCTGCATGAGAAGTTAAACCACCTTCTTCAACAACTAATGCTGATGCTTTTTCAATTGCTGGCATGTATTCTTTATCTGTTGTTTTTGTAACTAAAATAGCTCCTTCAGTCGCTTTAGCAACTGCTTCTTCAGCAGTTCCTGCCACAACGGCTTTTGCAATAATTGCTTCTTCGCCGACACCTTGACCTTGAACTAATTTAGAACCGATCATTTGAATTTTCATTAAGTTTGTTGTGCCTTTTTCGCCAACTGGAACACCAGCAGTGATAATGATTAAATCACCTTCTGAAGCATAACCTTCTTCTTGTGATACTTTTGAAGCTAAATTAAACATTTCATCTGTGCTTGATGGTTTGTCAGCAACTGTTGCGTAAACACCCCATGATAATGATAAGCTACGTGCTTTTTGTTCTGAGAACGTAATTGCAACGATATGTGCTTTTGGACGGTATTTAGAGATCATACGTGCTGTATGGCCTGATTCTGTTGCCGCAACGATTGTTTGGATACCCAAGTTACGTGCTGTATGGCCAACAGATTGTCCGATTGCTTCAGTCATATCTGTTTTGCTATATAATTTCAATGCGAATGAATCTTGGTTAACTAATGTTTCTTCTGTACGAACTGCAATACGAGCCATTGTTTGAACAGCTTCTAATGGGTAATCCCCTGCTGCAGTTTCGCCTGATAACATTACTGCATCTGTTCCATCGTAGATTGCGTTTGCTACGTCATTTGCTTCCGCACGTGTTGGACGTGGGTTACGTTGCATTGAATCTAACATTTGTGTTGCAGTGATAACTGGTTTACCTAAAGCATTACATTTTTTAATTAAAGCTTTTTGGACAACTGGAACATCTTCTGTTGGAATTTCAACACCCATGTCACCACGAGCAACCATTAAACCATCAGAAACTTTTAAGATTTCATCGATATTATCGATACCTTCTTGGTTTTCGATTTTAGGAATGATTTGGATGTGTGTTGCGTTTTCTTCTTCTAAAATTTTAGTGATTTCTAAAACGTCAGAAGCACGACGAACGAAGCTAGCTGCGATAAAGTCAATTCCTTGACCAATTCCGAAACGGATATCGTTAGCATCTTTTTCAGTGATCCCTGGTAAGTTTACAGAAACGCCTGGTACGTTAACGCCTTTTTTGTTTTTCAAGACGCCTTCGTTTTTAACAACTGTTACGATTTCGTTTGCATCACGGTCGATATCAGTTACTTCTAAATCAATTAAACCATCATCTAAAAGAATGTGTGAACCTACGTTTACATCATTGATTAATTCTGGATAAGTGATTGAGAATTTTTCATTTGTTCCTAAAACTTCTGTCATAGAAATACGTACTGAGTCACCAATTTTCATTGTGATTGCGCCATTTTCCATGTCATTTGTGCGGATTTCAGGACCTTTTGTATCTAGTAAGATCGCTACGCGTTTCCCTGTAATTTTTACAGCTTCACGAATGTTTTTAATACGAGCACCATGCTCTTCGTAGTCACCATGTGAAAAGTTCAAACGGCAAACATTCATACCTGCATTAATTAAGTTTACTAGCATATCAACGGATTCACTAGCTGGTCCAATCGTACATACGATTTTCGTTTTTTTCATTACTAAAACGCTCCTATTCCAAATTTGTTTATACAAAGCTAATAAGATTAGCTAATATACAAGATTAAAAAGAAATTTCATGATTTAACTCATAAAGAGATAAATCTGGTTTGTGTTTATTGTTTTCTAACGTGTCAATAATATCAGCTGCAACTACTTGGTTATCTAACATACCGATACATAAACCGCCTTTGCCTTCTTTTAGAAGTTCAACAGCATATGACCCAAATTTACTTGCTAATACACGGTCACGAGCACTTGGCGAGCCCCCACGAACCACGTGTCCTAAAATTGATACACGCGTATGGAAATCACCGTATTCAGAAAGTTTATCAGCAAATTCATTTCCGCCCATTACGCCTTCTGCTAAAATGATTAAGCAATGTTTTTTCCCGCGGTCGCGGCCTTCTTGAATACGTTTGGCAACGTTTTTCATATCAAAATCATGTTCAGGAATAATGATTTCATCTGCTCCGCCTGCCACGCCTGACCACAATGCGATATCACCAGCGTTACGTCCCATTACTTCGATAACGAATGTACGAACATGAGAAGTCGCTGTATCACGAATTCGGTCAATTGATTCCAAAACAGTGTTAATCGCTGTATCAAAACCGATTGTGAAATCTGTTCCAGGAATATCATTATCAATTGTTCCAGGAATTCCAACAGCGGGGAAACCACGTTTTGTCAAAGCCATTGCGCCATGATAAGAACCGTCTCCACCAATAACAACTAAGCCTTCAATACCGAATTTTTTCAATTGTTCGATTCCTTTTAATTGCCCTTCTTCAGTAGCAAATTCAGGATAACGAGCAGAGTACAAGAATGTTCCACCACGTTGAATCTTATCGCCAACGTCAGCAACATCTAAACGACGGATGTCGCCTGCGACTAAACCGGCAAATCCATAGTTAATACCGTAAACTTCGATTCCATCAAAAATACTTTTGCGTACGACTGCACGAATTGCAGCGTTCATTCCAGGGGCATCTCCCCCGCTGGTTAAAATACCAATGCGTTTCATTCGCTATTTCACCTCATATAATATACTTTCAACTGCCAAAAGAAACCTTTTCGCAAAAATTGATATACAAAAATATTACGTCATTCATTTTACCATTAAAGAACCAAAATGTCTTGAGTTAAGAAGAAAAAAATGAAAAAAGTTGAAAACAACTAGTATTTTTTACCGTAAATCATTTGAAAATGACGTTTTGCTCACCTAAAACGTAAGCTAATTGTTGCTGACTAGCGCTTGTATGAGCGACCCAATTTTCTTCATTTAATACTATTTTCTTTCCTGTTTTTTCAAAATAGACAATCACTGGAATGTGTCCAGCATGACGACTGAGTACCTCTTTCATTTTCTGAAAAACGTCCGTTTGTTCGACATCTTTTGTAATTCTGATAAAACACGTTTCGTCACTAATTGATGTTTCTACTTGTTGCGCTTTTTCTATTCGTTGAACCAATATTTGCAATTCTTGATTGTACGTACTGCGTTCCACTTTTCCTTCCACATAATAAACTTGCCCTTTCTCGACACTCTGTCTTAACTGGCGAAAAACAGTTGGGAACAACGTTAGTGAAATACTTCCTGTTGTATCATCCCCATCAACAAAGGCCATTTGTTCTCCCTTTTTGGTCCGAATCGTCCGAATGTTTTTGACATAAATCAATAATTTCGTGGGCTGATTTTCAACAAGTTCATGAACAAGTTGCGTTTGCTTGGCTAAGCGTGTTTTTTTGAACTCTTCTGTCGGATGTCCTGATAAATAGACCCCTAAATATTGTTCTTCTTGTTCTAGTCGCTCTTCTAGCGGATAATCGGCAATTTCTTCTTCCTTGGGCTTCAACGTTTCTAACAAATCCATACTACCACCGCTGAGAAGAATACTTTGGATATTACTCTCTAAACCTACCGCTAATTGACGGCGATTGGGCGCAATTTCGTCAAATGCACCGATGGCAATCAATGGTTCGATATTTTCAACTTTCAACCACTTACGGTCAATTCGCAAAAGAAACTCATCGAACGTTTTGTACGGTCCATTTTCTCGGCGTTCATTTAAAATATTTTGAATGAAGTCTCGGCGGATTCCTTTTAAAGAACTAAAACCAAATAAAATTTGCTGTTGCTGATTTAGGTAAAAGCTGTAGTGACTTTGGTTAATTGACGGCTGCAAAATCGTCTGCTTGTTTTTTCTAGCTTCGCCAATATATTCTTTAATTTTTGTTGGATTATGACGAACAGAATGCAACAATGCGACATAAAAAGCACTCGGATAATGAACCTTCAAGTAAGCCATTTGAAAACCAATAAAGGAATAGGCAAATGCATGCGAGCGGTTAAAGCCATAATTAGCAAAGCGCTCAATATAATCGTACACTTGGTTAGCTGTTTCTTGGGGATAGCCTTGTTGTAACGCACCATTAACAAAATGATTCCGTTCTTCATCTAGCACATCTTTTTTCTTTTTACTAATGGCCCGACGTAAAATGTCAGCTTGCCCTAAAGAGAAGCCAGCCATTTTCGCAGCAACTTGCATAATCTGCTCTTGGTAAACAATAATTCCGTACGTATTTTCCAAAATGGGGGCGAGACTAGGCTCTGGATAACTAATTTGTTCCAAGCCTTTTTTCCGGCGGATGAAAACATCAATATTTTGCATCGGACCAGGACGATACAGGGCATTGACAGCAGCAATATCTTCAATGCTAGTTGGCCCTAATTTTCTTAATACATTCCGAATTCCAGCAGATTCAAACTGGAAAACGCCACTTGTTTCCCCTTTTCTAAATAAAGCCAGCGTTGTTTCGTCATCTAATGGAATCTGATTTAAACGAATGGTTCGATTATAGACGCGTTTAACAGCTGTGAGGGTATCATCAATGATGGATAAATTTCTTAAGCCCAAGAAATCCATTTTCAGAAGACCAATTTTTTCAACATCATTCATAGTAAATTGGGTCAATAAAATTTCATTCGATCCTGGTTGTAACGGAACCAAATTCAAAAGATTTTCATCACTAATTACCACACCTGCTGCGTGCGTAGAAACATGGCGAGGCAATCCTTCTAGCTGAACAGCTGTTTTATAGAGCAATTGATTATTTGGTGAAAAATTGACCAATTCTTGCATCCGTTTTGACTCTTGGTATGCTTCTTCTAACGTAATTTTCAGCTTGTTGGGGACAGCTGCCGACCAACGATTCGCTTCACTCTGGGACAACCCGAAAACACGTGCAACGTCCCGTAAAACCATTTTCGCAGCCATCGTACCAAACGTGGCGATTTGCGCCATGTGATAATGACCATATTTTTGACTGACATAAGCTAAAACTTCCTCCCGCCGATTATCAGGAATATCTAAATCAATATCGGGCATCGTGTAGCGTTCCGGATTCAAAAAACGTTCAAAGAGCAAATCATATTTGATTGGATCTACATCTGTAATTGATAGCACATAGGACACTAAAGAGCCTGCAGCTGAACCTCGGCCAGCGCCTGTAACAATTTGATTGTTATGACAGAAGTCCATCACATCCCAAACGATTAAAAAGTAATCATCAAAGCCCATATTGTGAATGATGGTTAACTCTTTTTCTAATCGTTTTTGGTAAACTTCATTTAGATGAGGCACTCTTTCTGGTAATTTTTCTAAACACAATGTGCGTAAATAAGAACCAGCCGTTTGATTATCAGGCACAGGAAAATGCGGTAATAATTTTTGATGTAAAGGAATGTCAACTCGGCAATTTTCAGCTAGCTGAATCGTATTCTGGACCACTTCTGCACCAGCTATTTGAAGCATTTGTTCCATCGTCGTCTCTGCTTCACGCAAGTAATTCAGACCTTCTATTTCCGGTGTTTGGCTTGTAATATTCAATTGATTATTTTCTTTGATGCTCTCAAGAACAGTTACGGCAAAGCCTTCTTCCCTTGTTAAATGACGTACCTCTTGCAAAGCCACGCCAGGTAATTGTTCTCTTTGGTAAAAAGAAAAGAGCGCTGGATTGCGTTGTTGATTCATTGAAAAAGAATGTTCAACAAATAACGACTGGGGATCAAAATATGAAGCAAGTTGTTGGAAAGCGTGAACCGCTTGTTGTTCATCTTCAAAAAATGTTTGGGCGACTTCTCCTTTAGCTGACAAAGTCACGGCAAATAAATCACTTAATAAGGATTGATGTTCCGCTAAGTAAAAGGGACCCTCTGTTGTCATTTTGCTGCTAGATAGTTGCATTAATTGCTGATAACCTTTTAAATTTTTAGCAAATAAAAGCAACTCGGAATGCCCTTCTTTTTCTGCTGGGGTATATTCTAATCTTAAACCGATAATTGGTTGAATTCCCGCTTCTTGGCATGCTTCATAAAATTCAACCGCCCCATGCAAGACATTGATATCGGTAATCGCTAATGTTTGATAACCTAACGCTTTCGCTTGTTTTACATAGGAACGAATCCTAACCGTACTAGATAAAAGCGAATAGGAAGTAACGGTATGTAATTGTGGAAATGACATTGGACAGCTCCTTTTTGAATCCTTGCTATTTTTTGCCTCTTCTCTTATTTTCCTATCGCGGATTCTTTACTTTTAAAGAAAATATGCTAAACTAAGAGCTAGAAAAGAGGTGCTCATATGCGTTATCTTGTTGTATTTTTCTGGACCTTCGCATTAGGCCAAGTCGTTGGATATATCGGCGGTGCATTATCTGGTGGTTCATACGACTTTAAAATGACAACGATTCTATCGTTGGCAACAGCCGTTATTATTTTATTAATTGCACACTTTGCAGTACCGAAAGAAACCAAACCTGTTAAATAAGAAAAAACCAGTTACTAAAGTTATTGTAACTGGTTTTTTTATCTTTTCAACTGTTTAGAGCTTTTTATTTAAAACTTTTCGGAAATTAAAGAAGGACAGCCCAATGTTTCCTAAAACGAAACAAGCGGTTACCAGAAAAACAGAAGAATAGCCAAAACCATGGGCAACTGTCGACCCTACCATCGGCCCTAAAACTTGACCGAAATTACTACACATCTGATTGTAACTATAAACTCTACTTACGCCCTCTGTTGGCGTTATTTTACTAATTAACGTATTAATTGATGGCATTAAAGCACCTGTTGAAAAACCTAGAAGGAATCGTAAAACACCTAACTGAAAAGGTGTTTGCACAAACGCCATGGGAATGTAACAAATAAAAGAAAGAATTAATCCGCCTAATAAAACTTTTTGGTTCCCAATGCGGTCCCCAATTTTTCCCAAAGTTGGAGAAGAAATAATTGCTGAAACGCCGGCAATCGAAACAATCAAACCACTAACAAATAATACATTCTCTGTATCGCCACTTAAAGATCGAATATATAGCGTTAAGATTGGGCTGATACTTGTAATTCCTAATTGTAAAATTAACGTAGTCACAAACAAACCAATCAATACTGAAACATGATCCATCTTACTAAAAATTTCTTTCGTCGTTAATAAATCCTTTTTCTCAACTGGTTGAAAATCTTCTTTAACTAAAAAGATAGTCAACAACGTTGTAATGAATAAAATAACGCCGGTAATAATAAAGACATTTTCCATTCCAAACCACTGTGCCAACGCACCGCCAATCGATGGCGCAATTAACGTCCCAGCAATTGCACCTGTTGATAATGTCCCTAGAGCCCAGCCATTTTTCTCTTTTGGCGCCTGCGACGCAATCATCGCTGTTGCGTTAGGAATATAGCCGGATAAAATCCCGTTCATAAAACGCATAATCAACAGCCAGTATACATTAGGGACAAATGCTAACGCCCCCATTGTGATCGTCATTCCTGCTGCAGCCCGAATCATCATAATTTTCCGACCTTTTCGATCAGCTAAATTTCCCCAAATCGGTGCAACAATCGCAGCAGCAAATGCCGTGACAGAAATTGCCAATCCAGAAAACAACTCTACTTGACTCTTAGGCGTCCCTAATTGTTCAACATATACTGGAATAAACGGCATAACTAAGCTAATACTCGCCCCTGTAAAAAAGCAACCAATCCATGCGACTAACAAATTCTGCTTCCATTTTATTTTCATACTTTTATCCACCTTATCACCTCTTCACCTACCACTATACTCTAAAAGAGTGAATCTCTCAAAAGAAAATTCTTTTAAAAAAAGTCTGACAGACCGGTCAAAACGACCAATCTGCCAGACTTCTTAACACTTGGGCTTAAGATAAACAGCTGAATAAATGCAACACCTTCAAAGCTAACCGCTGTTATCTTAGCCTCACTTCTGTTTACTATAAAATAGCTAAGATTACAAAGTTTAAGATAAACAACGCATCAATGACCCAAATAATTGGTGAAACTTCTTTGGCTTTTCCTTTGACTACTTTCACCACTGCATAAAAGATGAACCCCGCAGCAATCCCATAAGAGATGCTATAACATAATCCCATGAAAATTGAAGCAAAAAATGCTGGAATCGCATCTTCTAAATCCGTCCAATTGATGTCTTTGAAAGAAGCTAACATCATAATTCCCACTAAAATTAACGCTGGAGCCGTAGCTTGTGCTGGTACAATAGCAATAAGTGGTGAAAAAAGACTACTTAGGGCAAATAGAATTGCTACCACTACCGATGTCAAACCTGTTCGACCACCCGCACCGATTCCTGCTGCACTTTCTACATAAGTTGTCGTATTCGATGTACCAAAAATCGCACCGATAGATGTTGCAATAGCATCTGCAAATAGAGCTTTGTCCATTTTAGTGCTGAAGCCCTTACTATCTTCTAAAGCTAATTCATCTTCTTTAGAGAAAATCCCTGTTCGACGTCCCGTACCGATAAATGTTCCAATTGTATCAAACGTATCTGATAAACTGAAGGCAATAATGGTCATTAAAACTTGAGGAATTTTTGAAGAATCACTAAACAATGACTGTAAGCCCTCAGCACCAAAAGCAGCGCCAAAAGTTGTACCTAATTCTTTAAATGAATTGCCCAACGAATTAGCATGCCAATCAACCGAAGCAGTGTCTACCACCCCCATTGGAATTGCGACTAACGTAGTAACCACAATGCCAATTAAAATAGCCCCACGAACATTCGTGACAACTAAAATCGTTGTTAAAACTAACCCAATTACCGCCAAAATAATGGCTGGATTATCAAAATTTCCTAAAGCGGGCACGATACTCGAACCATTCACAACACCATTTTGAGGTTCTGCTTGTACTGTGAAACTTAGTAAGCCAGCATTTTTCAACCCTACATAAGCGACAAAAATTCCAATCCCACCACCAATAGCATGTTGTAAACTCTCTGGAATTGCTTTAATAATCATTTTGCGAATTTTTGTCACTGTAATCAAAATGTTAATCAAACCACAAATAAAAACCATTGCTAATGCTTGTTGCCATGTATACCCCATCCCAAAAACGACCGTAAACGTAAAGAAAGCATTGAGTCCCATTCCCGGTGCTTGAGCGTAAGGTACATTAGCAAACAGCCCCATAATTAATGTACCGATGATTGAAGCAATAATGGTCGCTAAAAAAACAGCCTGAAAAGGCATCCCTGTTTCTGAAAGAATGGACGGATTAACAAATAAAATATAACTCATTGCAAAAAAAGTCGTGACCCCCGCCATTATTTCAGTCGACACCGTTGTCTTGTTTTCCTTTAATTTGAAAAACGTATTCATAATTGCACTTCTCTCCCTTAAAATCCATGTTTTCGAATAATTACTCTTTGATTATAAGAGAATCGCTATCTTTTTACAACAAAATATTAACTATTATATATATTTTTCTATATAATGTTCGTGTTTTGCAGATATAAAAAAAGAAAAAGCTTTACATTGCTTCTTCTTTTCCTAATAATTGGATTAACCCAAACAACAGCATCTGTAGAAACATCATTAATAAAATAAACATTAATTTTTGAAGGGACCAGTCAAAAAAGATAATTTTCACTGTTTCAATTGGACTCATAAAAAGATAGACACTGTGTAATCGATCAAAACGTCCAACATAAATCGCCAAAGCAGACAAGAAATGAAGGCTGGCTTGAAAGACTACAATTGTTCTATAGACGCAATAACTTTGCAATTTCTGGCTAACAGTTGTTACTGTTTTCATCCCTAAAAGCCCATATATAACAATCCCGCTGGTTAAGCAAACAAACGCCCACCAATCACCAATTTGGTTTGCAAAAATCGTATTAAAGCCTCGATAAATAGATAGCGTTTCTAAATGAAAAAAATCCGTAAATAGGTACGGCGCATTAGGATAAAAAATTAACCAAGCAAAACCTATCAACCAATCCCTTTTACGTTTTTCTGCGTTTAAAAGATAACTAAGTTCAATTGGAATATAGGCTAACAACACGTTCAACGCCATAAAATGAAAATGCGTAGCAAATAACCACATATAGATACAATAGATTAAGGTGATCACTCGTAAATAATTTCTAGAATTTTTCAAGATGCTCTGCGCTCCTTTTTCAAACGGTTTATTTTAGTGTAGCATACTTCTTAAGCTTTTTTTTAAACCTTATAAATGAACATGCTTCTCCCCTTGATAATCTTCGGTTTTATGCTAGACTGAGTAAAAGGCATTTAGGAGGAATTTTTACTTGAAAAAATTAATTGCTATTGATTTAGACGGCACAACATTAAATGCACAGTCTTTAATCAGTCCAAAAACCGAACAAACACTAAAAAAAGCGATTGACAACGGTCATTACGTCAGTATTGCCACTGGACGTCCCTATAGAATGAGTCATCAATTTTACCAACAACTTGGCCTAACGACCCCTATGGTTAACTTTAACGGTGCTTTAGTCCACATTCCAGAGAAAAAATGGGACTTGGAAAGCGAAGCCAATATTGAGCGTGACCTAGTCTTTGACATTTTGGCACAGAAAAAAGAATTACAATTAGATTTTGTTGCTGCTGAAAACAAAGAAACATTTTATATCGATACGTTAGATGGGTTCGATCCGAAATTTTTTGCTTCCAAAGCAACCTTAGATAATTTACTTACTGCTAAAAATTTACGAACAAATCCTACCTCAATGATGGTTCGGACCACACCAAACCAAGCTGAAAAAGTTGCTGATACATTGACAAAACAATATGGTGATTATATTGATGTCCGCACTTGGGGCGGTCCAATGCCTATTTTAGAAATGGTCGCAAAAGGAATTCAAAAGGCCCATGGCGTTGATCAAGTGGCGAACTTTTTATCTGTCAAACCAGCTGATATCATTGCTTTTGGCGATGAACATAATGACGAAGAAATGTTAAGTTATGCTGGTTGGGGTGTTGCTATGAACAATGCCACGGATAAAATTAAATCCGTAGCCAACGATGTCACTGAAAAAACAAATGATCAAGATGGTTTAGCAGATTACTTAGAAAATTATTTAGATCTATAAAAGGCTAAAATAAAAGTATTTCTTTAAAAAGAACTCACGTTGGTTTAGCTGATAATCTTAAGATTACGAAAGTGGGGCATAAGTCGAAACGACTTATGCCCCACTTCCGTTTTTTTATTCCTTCAATGAATTTTGAAACGTGCTGATTTTTTCAGCCAATCTTTGATAAGTAGTAAAAGACGGATGCTGTAGCTCTTGTTCTTCGTTAACGGATAAAGTTTGTTGTGTCGTAATGGCCTTTGTTAGTGCATCTACAAAATGAATAAAAGAATTGTTGGTTTGTTTATTGTATCCTGGTGAATAATATTTCGATTGACGATAAAAAGGCCGCAGGGCTGTTTCTGTGATTTTTTCCTGTTCATCTGAAAAGTATTCATCATAGCTGACATGTTTTATTTTCTGCTCTTCTGTTATCACTTGAAGTCGAGCGATTAGGCCATTGCCTAAATCTTCTGCGTAACCGATATACGTTTCTTTCGATGGCTCTTTTAGCCAAGTGTCCATCTCTGCTGCTAAAGGCATTAAACCTTCACGCGCAGAAGTTGATGAACCGCGTACCGTATAAAAATTACCTGTGACACGATTTTCGTCACGCATTTGTTTTTCTACATAAGTAATACCATTAACAACGGTGACTAACGTATCGTCTGTGCGCGTGTTGCTTGCTTGAAATTCAGGATAATCCGACAGGCGTTTGTTGACACCCGAATATCGTGTATCGTAATAAGGATCACTAGCAAACTCTGTAAACTCAACATTCAGAATCCGTTGCGTTTCAGGTTCCGTAATAATCTCTACAATGCCGTAATTTCCGCCAGTAAATACACCTTCATTTTTATAATAGTTACCCGTCATTAATCCCAAAGGCGGTTGATTGGACCAAAACATTTTTTCCTTTTTTTCTTCTGGTGTATATTTTGCTGGTGGGGTTGTCCCAAATGTCGTTTGTGTGGCCCCTGTAACCACTTCGTACGTGTATTCATGAGAATCAAAAGTCAATTGATTAGCAATCAGTTCGTCATTTTTAGTCGGCGCTTGTTTTTCCACCGCAGAAGTCGTTTGATTGGTGACGGTAACTTGCTTCACTTGCTTTGTCTCTTGCGGACCACTTGTTGTTTGTTTCGTTGGCTCTTGATCTGGCGCACAACCAACCAAAATAAATAATCCGATAAAAACCAACATTCCTTTAATATGTTTCATTCACTTCTCTCCTTTTTATAAACGCTTAATTTCCTCTTATCTCCAGTGTAGCAAACATTTATAAACCAAAACTGACGGAAAAATGAATAAATAATAAACAAAAACGCTAAGTCTCCTGCAGCTTAAGAGACTTAGCGTTTTTTTATTTAATTGCTTGGCGCTTTTGGCGCAACCACTCTTCTTTAATGTGTTCAGATAGGCGAATCATTCGTTTACCAACTTCACTATATTGGTTAGTAGCTAAATTGGCTAAAGAAATTCGAACTGACCATTTGTCACTCCCGAAAGCATCCGCTTTTAAAAGCATTAATTTTTCTTTTTCTGCTAACGAAGTTAATACTTTTGTGATCGTCCACGATTTCGTTAAATAACTTGAAAATTCTGGGCCATAACGTTTTTCTGTCCAATCTCTAAAGTTAATTTCACAATAGTATGCTGTATTTAAACTTGCTAAAGGCTCTTCAATGCCTAAGGTGCGGAACAAGAGCTTTTCACGCGTATGACAGATATCCATCACTTCGTCTTTATATGCTTGACCGTCTTTTAACAAAGCATACAAACTAAATAAAGCCATCATTGCTTGCTGAATAGAAGAAAGTCCCGCTGCATGGTTCAACGCAATATCGCGGCTGTCTGCGACTAAGCGGCTGATAAAGTTAATTTGGCTTGTGTCTGCATTCAATGTAGCATAACGTGCCTGTAATTCCATTTTTCGAGCCACTGGCAATTCTTTTAATAATTGATCAAAGATGTTCTCTTGACTGACCGCAATAGTCCCCACACGCCAACCGGTAGCGCCAAAGTATTTAGAATAAGAATAGATACAGGCTGTATTGTAAGGTAACTCCGTAAATAGTGAACGGAAAGCTGGCACAAAGGTTCCGTAAACGTCATCTGTTAAAATCATTAGCTTAGGGTTATCCACTGCAACGATTTGTTTGATTTGTTCAATGGTAGGTTTTCCCATAGCATTAGCAGTTGGATTGCTGGGATTTACGACAAAAACCGCTTTGATGGACGGGTCTTTTAGTTTATCAATTTCCTTGTTTGAGTATTGATACGTCGTTTTTCCATCAATAATCATTTGCTCTGCTTTGATTTTAACCACGTCAAAATCATAACGTGGTAGTTCTGGAATTTCTAGATAAGGAGCAAACGTTGGTAATAACAACGCAATACGATCACCTTTTTCTAGTAAATAATTATTTGCCAACGTATCAAACAAGTAACAAATCCCTGCTGTACCACCTTCAACGGCAAAAATATCAAACGGTTGTGCTTCACTGGAAAATAATTCTTGATTTAAATATGCTTTAATCGGTTGTTCACACGCCTTCAAGCAACGAACAGGATTCGGATAATTATCCCCAATCACATAGTCTAACATGGCATCTAACCACATTTCCTTATCCATCCCAAAATAGTTATGCTCTGCTGTCCAAATTTCTTGTAAGAAGGTTGCCCCTTTGCTAGGATTTTCTGCTAAAAAGTTTAAGAAGCGTTGCGTTCTACCAAAACTTGGCTGAATCATACCAGCCGTTTGTTCGCTCCCCTCTCTTAACGTTTCTTTTGTAGCAAATTGACCTAATAAAAAAAAGGCTTCCCTTGGTGTTGGCGCCGTCCAATTAGGATTGCCTCGCCCTGCATTTAACAATGTTTCTAAATTATGATTTTCTTCATGTAATTTCTTCTCTAAAAATAGACTTAATTCAAACGGACTAAGATTTTCTGTCAATTCATCACTTGTTATCATTTTATCCTCCTGAAGCACACGCGGTCATTTAGTATTTAGTATGTAGTCTATACTACTCTTCTACCTCCAGATGTCAACCATTTAAGCGGAATATTCTGACAATTAATAAAAAAGAAGCAATCCTTTATAAAAAATAAAGGATTGCTTCTTTTTTGATGATTAACCAAAGAACCGTTGCATCTCAATTTTTGCTGATTGAACAGAATCAGAAGCATGGATTAAATTTTTGGTGACAGACAACCCATAATCCGCTCGTAAGGTGCCACTTTCAGCATCTAACGGATTCGTTGCTCCAACTAATTTACGCACTTTTTTAACCACATTGTCCCCTACAACGACCATCACAACCACTGGGCCACTTGTCATATAGGCTAATAATTCAGGGAAAAATAGTTCATCTTTTAAATGCTCATAATGTTCCTTCACTGTTTCTACTGTTAGTCGTTCGAATTTAAGGTGCAATAAGTCAATACCTTTATCTTCAAAACGTTGAATGATTTTGCCAACTAACTTTCGTTCAACGCCATCTGGCTTAATAATTACTAAACTTGTTTCCTTCATTTTTTCCATCCCTTTCAAAACTTCCTTTTGCCCTTTCCCAAGGGGTAGCTACAGAATAAAATGAAAGCGGATACTTTGTCAATGATAAATTTTCTTTTCCTTTTGATTAAATAAAAAATTAAAGATTATTCACAAGGTTTGTGAATTGTTCTTTCAGTTCTGTATTACTTGTTTCTTTTAAAAACAAATAAGGTTGCTCTTCTGCTGGCTGTTCTTTACTCACATAAACTTTGGCTTCACCATTCACTAAAGTAAATAAATAGACATGCTTCTGGGCAACTTGTGTCGCACTGTCAGAGTATACTGCCACCAGACAATACCCCCCTTCGCTGCCTGTTTCTGACCAATTTAACCAAATGGGATTGTTTCCAATAGCTGGTTGTATTTTAGGTTCATAACTCAATAAATCATCAGGCACTTGAATCGTGTAAAAAGCTACAGAGTGACCTGGTTGGTACGCTTGATAGTTCTGATTGCGTTCTTGACCCCAGATTTCCATGTATTGTCCTAACTGTTTTGCTTTTTGCTGATTCCAAATCGTCCCTTCTTCTGTAACTAATTCAGTTAATTCTTGTGTTTGCGTTGTTTGCTCTAATTCCAACGCCGTGGTTTGACTAACTTCGGTTGCTGAAATTGCTCTTGTTTCTTCAGTATTTACATTATTTGTTTGTACGGTTTGTACTTTCTGTGATTCCTCTTTCGATTTTTGCCAACCACAGCTAGATAAAACGCTTCCAACAACTGCTATCATAATAATCCCGTTTAGTTTCATTCCTTAAACTCCTGTTTTTATTTTTATTCTATCGAAATAAACCTAAAATCTCAATCCCTTGCTTTGGATAGTTGAAAACCATTTGGGAACTAGTAATTCTCCACAATTATAGTCCTCTAGTAATTGTTGGTATTGCTGTTCCATAGTCCTGATTTCTTTTTCACCAAAGCTCAGTGCCCAAACTAAAGAATAGAGTCCTGCGTGAAAAGTATAAAGCTTTTGAAACCGCCAAAATAAGGTAGGAACTTTCCCAGCAAAATAACCTTGTAATTGACCATAAGCAAACAATGGCGAAACATTTCTTGAAAAAAATTGTAACTTGTAAAATTCTTCATAAGGATCCCCAAAATCCCATCGATTAAAATCAATCACACCGACCTGCCTAGTTGGCAAGTAAATAAAATTTCCCACATGGAAATCTCCATGCTGATAAACCACAGGCCGTTGTTGCAATAACGGTAATTGTTTTTCTAAATATGAAATTATTGGCTGTTGGTACGGCATACAAAATTGAGATTCCTTATACTTATTTAGTTGGCTCTGCTTTTTTTCGTATAAATTTCGCGCAATCTCTCTTTGACTAATCCTTTCAGGCAACAAAAGCTTATGGATTTTGTTTAAATAGCGGCCTGCCTCTACGCCTAAGTTCAGTTTTCTTTTGGGAGAAAGAGCGGGTAAAACATCGCTTAAGTCTTCACCTTCTAGATACGTTAATAACATGTATCCTTGTTCACTTTCAGGAATAGGTGCACATAAAAAAGGTTTAGAACTGGGAAATCCTAACGCCGCTACTTTTTTGATAAATTGATATTCTTGTTGTTTGGCTAATAACTCTTCTTGTTGAAAAATTCGCAATAAAAAGATTTCTTGATTTTTGGTAACTTTAAACTTTAAATCAGTTGACCAACCACGGTGAATAGCTTCAACTTTTTGCCATTGCTGAAACGCTGGAATCTTCTCAAACGCCCTCATTACTTTCGCCTCCATTTTCCTATTGGTTTTAGTATACCAAAGAAAAAAGGCTGGAGACAATTGGGGATAAATTGTCTCTAGCCTTCACTGGTTATCGTTTTCTAGTTTTCCTTATATAAATCGTTCCACTCGTTACTAAGAAAGCTCCTCCTAAAACAATCCAGAAAGTACTAGGTACTTCTGCACCTGCTTTTGGTAATACTTTTTTGGGAAGCTGTTCTTGTTTCCCAATCATACTTTTATTAGAAAAAGCATGCGTACTTTCTGTTGATTTGGTTCCCTGATTTGCTGATGAATTCAGCGAATTATCTAAGGATGACTCACTAGTAGTTTTTCCAGCTTTGTCTGGGTTTTGGTTTTGGTTTTGGTTTTGGTTTTGGTTTTGATCTTTTCCTTCGATTGGTCCTTCACTTGTTTTTGTTTCTTTGTCTTTATCTGGTTTGCCACTTGCATCTGAGTCTT
The DNA here is from genome assembly GCF_050546705.1 of Enterococcus sp. AZ104. Lineage (NCBI taxonomy): Bacteria > Bacillati > Bacillota > Bacilli > Lactobacillales > Enterococcaceae > Enterococcus > Enterococcus sp. AZ104. Next base: position 818,486 of record NZ_CP172952.1, on the reverse strand, counting down.
TATCTTTTTCTGGTTCGCCACTTGCATCTGGTTCTTTGTCTTTATCTGGTTCGCCGCTTGCATTTGGCTCTTTGTCTTTGTCTGGTTCTTCTACATGTGGTTGATTTATCTTGTGGTAATTTTCAAATAAAGCACCTAATTGTAGCAATGTTCGGTCTTCATTTAATGCACTATTAAATTGAATCCCCAAAGGCAGTCCTTCTTTTGAAACGTAAGTTGGTACACTTAATGCTGGATGTCCAAATAAATTTGCTTGTTGTGTAAACGGTGTATATGTGAACGCCGTCAGCCATTGGTCATAAATCAATTGTTTTTGTTCTGCTGGTGACAATTGATCAATTTTTTCCATCTGTGCTGCATGTTCTGGTTTTAGTAACGGATTATCAATACTAGGTGCCGTGGCAGCTGTCGTTGGTGTTAATAAGATAGGATACTGTTGATAAAATTCGTCCATCGCTTGTGCTTGTAAAGCAATATCTGTCCAAGCCGCAGTTGTCTCTTCACTCGTTATATTTTTTCCTGTTTGAAAAAGCGCCCATGTTAACAGTTCTACATCATTTCGTTCAAGCGGTCTTTTCAATTTCTGCCGCGCCATAAAATCGGCAATTCCTGCTGAGCCAGCAGCTACAGTATAATAATTTTTCATTAGACGTTCCCCATCAACAGGGTGCTTCACTTCAACCAATGTGTACCCTTGGTCTTTTAAAAAAGCAACAGCTTCAGCGACCGCCTCTTTTGCTTCGGCACTTACAGGCGTTCCGGCAGGAGATTCTGTTGTATAAGCAATGGGTTGCGCTTGACTTAAATGTCCCGCAGGAAGATCTTTTTTGGTTAATAAGGTTTCAAATAATGCATTTGTATCCGCCACGGTTCGACTTAAACCAAAGTGAACAGTTTGACCTTTTGCACTATTAGAATTGCCAATGATTACTCCTCTAGAAGGTTTCAAACCTACGGTGCCTGTCCAAGAAGCAGGGATGCGGATAGAGCCACCAGCATCACTTCCAGAAGCAATGGGAACAAATGCCGCGGCGACACTAGCACCCGCTCCGCCTGAAGAACCACCTGAATAATGGTTAGGATTCCATGGATTGACGGAAACACCATATAACTTCGAATCTGAAATATTCTTCCAACCTAATTCTGGATAATTCGTTTGACCAATGATTATGAATCCGGCATTTTGTAGTGCTTTGACAAAGGTCGATGTCCCACCAGCTACTTGATCTTGGAGAAAACCAAAACCGTTCGTGTTGCTTTCACCTTTCAAGGATTGTCCTAACCCTTTTAGTAAGAGCGGCACACCTAGAAATGGTTGACCTGTATCTTGTAAAGCTTTTGCTTCTGTCAAAGCCGCTTCTTCTCGTAAAGTAATGACCGCATTTAATGTAGGATTTTCACGTTTAGTGATGGCCAACGCAATTTTTACTAATTCTTCGCTCGTCACCTTTTTTTCTCTTACTAAAGTTGCTAACTCCAGTGCAGTTGCTTGTTTATAATCTGCTTCTGAAAAAGCATTCTCTGCAGAAACAGCTTTTCCATCTGTATCACTATTTTGTATCTCATTTGTGGTTTCAGTGGTTACTGCAACCACATTTCGGCTACTGCTTTCGGCGATTGTCGAAGAGGATTCTTTTTCCTGCATCACCGTTTGGCTAGTAGTTTCAGATTCCAAGTTAGCTACCGTCTGACTGGTTTCTGTTGTTACTGATTCCGTCTCTGTTTGAACGGTTGTTTCTAGTATACTTTCTTGTGCCAACATTGGTACCCCTACCAGTGTTTGGCTAATTAATAAAATAATCCCTAACTTTTTGAACAAAATCGACTTCTTCATAAGTCACATCCTTTATCTATTAATACAGTTAAAAAATCTGTATTACTTATAGCATAAATGAAAGCGATTAAAAAGTAAAGTTCTCTTGAACATTCCCATGTTCAACTTTTAGGCTAGGTTCTTTTTATATGCTAAAATAGAATAGAAACGGAGGTTTTTTAATGGAATGGATTGAAATTAAGCACGCAACACAAAATAATTTGAAGAATATCTCTGTCAATATCCCTAAAAAGCAACTAACTGTTGTTACTGGACTTTCGGGTTCAGGAAAGTCCTCCTTAGTATTTGACACATTAGCCGCTGAATCACGTCGTGAACTAAATGATACATTTAGTTCGTTTGTTCAAAATTACTTACCCAAATATGGTCGTCCAGAAGTTGAAAAAATCGAGAATCTTCCTGTTGCAATTGTCATTGACCAGAAAAAAGTAGCAGGTAATTCTCGTTCGACAGTGGGAACGTACACAGATATTTATACGTTTTTACGTTTGCTGTTTTCACGAGCAGGTTCTCCATTTGTTGGTTATTCAGATACTTTTTCGTTTAATCATCCGGATGGAAAATGTCCAACATGCGATGGCTTAGGAAAGATTACCGAAATCAATCTTCATCAGCTAGTTGATTATGACAAATCATTAAACGAAGGGTCTATCGATTTCCCCACATTTACAGTTGGCAACTGGCGGTGGAAGCGTTATGCCCATAGTGGTCTATTTGATTTGGATAAAAAAATCAAGGACTATTCCCCTGAAGAGTTAGCATTATTTTTATATGCTCCACAACAAAAACTAGCTAATCCACCCAAAGAGTGGCCTCATACAGCTTTGTATGAAGGAATCGTCCCGCGCATGCAACGTAGCATATTGCATACAGACGAAGGCAAACGTCATCAAAAATACCTTAATCACTTTGTTACCGTAAAAAGATGTCCTGATTGTTTAGGAAGTAGAGTCAATGAACGTGTTCGTAGCTGCAAAATTAATCAGAAAAGTATTGCTGATGCTGTTGACATGCCACTCACTGAATTACATTCTTTTATTCGTTCGATGGACCTTTCCTTAATAAAAAATATTCAAGAAGAGCTACTTGTACGTCTAGAAGCATTAATTAATATCGGTCTCTCCTACCTCACATTAGGACGAGCAACTGAAACACTTTCTGGTGGTGAAGCACAGCGGATTAAAATTGCTAAGTATGTAAACAGCGCCTTAAACGATATTATGTATATTTTAGATGAACCAAGTGCTGGCTTACATCCAAAGGACATCGAACGGGTCAGTCGTGCATTGCTCAATTTAAAAAATAAAGGAAACACCGTGGTTCTGGTGGAACACAATCCACAATTAATTAGAGAAGCTGATTTTATCATCGATATCGGACCTTTCGCAGGCGAAAATGGTGGCCATGTCCAGTTTTCAGGAACGTATGACGCATTTTTAGCCTCCAAAACCTTGACTAGTCAAGCCCTTCAAGAGCCGCTCCCTTTAAACGACCAACCAAGAAAAGTAAGGAAGTCTTTAACAATCGAACATGCGACACTGCATAATTTAAACAATCTATCTGTCGAAGTTCCGTTAGGAGTTTTGACTGTTATTTGTGGGGTCGCTGGTTCAGGTAAATCATCATTAGCGGAAGAAATTTATCAAAAAGCCCAGGCTGATAACCAAGAAATTATTCATCTTTCACAAAAAAGCATTACCGCAAATTTACGATCCACACCAATGACCTATCTCAATATTTTTGATAAGGTCCGCAAACTGTTTGCGGAAGAAAATCATGTTAGTCCAGCTTTATTTAGCTATAATTCCAAAGGCGCCTGTCCTACTTGCAAGGGGAAAGGAATAATTGTCTCCGATATGTCTTTTATGGAGGATGTTACTAGTATTTGCGAAACCTGTCACGGAACGCGTTACAAAGAAGAGGTGCTTCATTATCTGTATAACGGAAAAAATATCGTTGAAGTACTAGCTTTAAGCGTTAAAGATGGCTATGATTTTTTCAAAGACCAGCCTTTTGCTCTTTCATTAAAAAATTTACTAGAAGTTGGCTTAAGCTATCTTAAACTCAATCAATCGCTCTCAACATTATCTGGTGGCGAATTGCAAAGGGTAAAATTAGCAGACACACTTCACCAAAAAAAAGCTATCTATTTAATGGATGAACCTACAGATGGTTTACACTTAATTGATATCCAACAAAGTCTTCAACTTTTCAATCGAATGGTAGAAGAAGGAAACAGCTTGATTTTATTAGAACATCACATTGACGTGATTAAAAGTGCTGACTGGTTGATTGAACTAGGTCCTGAAGGTGGAGAAAAAGGCGGACAGCTTCTTTTTACAGGAACACCAGCAAATATGCTAAATTCCACTCATTCTATTACTAAAGGCTATCTATAAAATAAAAAGTACAAACGGTGCAAGCAATGAGCACCGTTTGTACTTTTTCTATTTCAATCCAACTTCCATCTTCACAGGTTGGTGATCTGTATATTTAAATTGTTCGTCCTTTGTTTTCACGCTATGAACAGCCACATTATCAGAAACAATAAAACCATCAATTACATACACTTGAGATGTTTCATAAGAGCCAGTGTAAGGCTTATTAAGCACCCGCACAGTCGGTTGTTGATCATCATAAGCAAGTGAAAAATGTTTAGGTAAGTCTGCAGGATCAATTTCTCCTGGTACCCAACCAGCTTCCCCTAAGTCAGGATATCGATGACTGCCTTTGAAAACTTGATTAAAGTCACCTCCAGCAATTACATAGTTTCCTTTAGCGTATTCTTGGGATAATACGTCAGCTAACTTTTTGCTTTGAGCAATCTTCCCTTCCCCATTGTCATAGGCTTCCAAGTGTAAGTTAAAAACCACTAATTCTTTGTCTGTGCCTTCAATTGGAAAGCGCGTTTCTAGAAGCGCTCGTTTTAAGTTACTAATGCTAACGGGCCAACGAAAGGGATTGGGTAAAGCAATGCGTTTGGCCTCTGTTATTTTTTCATTTGATAATGTTAATAAACCACTTTCTACTCGTCCAATCGGCGGCCAAGGAATGGGCACATAATCTACCTTAAAATTATAAGCAAATGCGCTGTTCAGCTGTAGCTGTTTTTGTAATTCTTTCTCTTGATTGACTTCATAAGAACGTTGCGAGCGACGATCGACTTCTTGGAATAAGTAAATCATCGCTGGTAATTCTTTTAAGGTTCCTTCAATGCCTGTTAAATTCTGTTGGACCATTGCCTTATTAACTGGTTGGACAGTTTTGCCACCGTCCATAAAAAAATCTTCTGTTTGTCCTAGGCCAGCATAGCCTATGTTATACGTGACTAAAGAAATGGATTGATGTTTTTCGATGGTTTGCTCTGAAAATTGTTTATTTATAGCAACTGGTTCAACCGCTCGTGGTCGAAACTCTCGAAAGGTTAAATATCCTATCAAAATTAAAGCTATGCTTAAAAGAAGGACCATCAAGCTACCGAGATATTTAAAAAACTTTTTCATTGATTCCGATGTTCCTTTCACATTAGGTCAAACCAAAAGTAGCAATTATCTTCGTTGCTACTTCTTCTGGTGTCATGTTTGAATTATTTATTTTCGTTATTTTTACATTTGGAAATGTACTTTCTAGTTCACCTTCGTGGCTTACTAATCGATGTTCTTTAAAGGTATTGAGTAATTCTTTTCGAGAAAAGTCGACATCGCGTTTTGAAGGTTTTGCCTCTAGCCGTTCTGGATGAACATTTCGTTCTAGGCGGATTGATGTTGAAGAGACGAGTTCGACGAAATAAACGGACTCATGTTTACTAAGAAAAATTTCTGATATTTCTTCTAAAAATTGAAAATCCTGTTCTTGATCAAAAGCAATCACCACTGTAAAAATAATGTTTTTTGTTGTATTTGTGGCTGGATTTTCGACAAAGGCATGAAAAAGTTCCTTTCTAACGGAATCAGACAATTGAAATGCACGTTCCGTATACCCAAGATAGTTTGCAAATAAGTCAATGGTTTGATGATTAAATAGTAATTTAGCATCTAACTGCTTTTCTAAAGCCTTGCCAACGGTCATTTTCCCGACAGCTTGGGCACCAATTAAAACGATTAAAGACATCAACTTTCCCTCCTCTAGTCTAATTTTTAGGTGGCTATCTTCTACTATATCACACTATATTACAACACCTTACAAAACTGTTCGGAAAATTTTCTGTTTTTTATTACAAAAAAAAGACAAAAGACTCTATAATGAGAGAGGACTCGATTGATTATAGATGAGATAGGTGACGGAGAATGGCAATAGAAAAATATTTTCAAACAATAGATGGCAGTCAAATTTTTTATCAAATTTTTGGCAAAGAAACAAATTACCCCCTTGTGTTACTTCATGGTAATGGCAATGATCATACTTTTTTTAATTATCAAATTTCTTATTTCTCCAAGGAGTATCAAGTTATTGCGGTGGATACCCGCGGACATGGACGTTCCACCAATACACAAAGTCAATTAACTTTTCCGCTTTTGGCAGAAGATTTAGCTGGTATTATTCAACAAGAACACTTAACAAAAATTAATTTATTGGGCTTTAGTGACGGAGCAAATATTGCCATGGTTTTTACCCATTTATATCCTGATTTCGTCAACAAACTCGTCTTAAATTCTGGAAATGTCACCATGTCTGGTCTGAAAAAATATGTAACGATTGCCACTTATTTTCAATATTGGTTTTGTCGTATTGGCGCTTTTTTTTCAAAAAAATTGCGCACACGGCTCCCTATCGTGGCTCTGTTATTTGAAGATACTGGACTGACAAAACAAGATTTAGAACACATCCCCTGTCCTACTCTTGTTATTACTGGCAGTCGAGATTTAATTGCGCTTTCCCATTCACGGGCGATTGCTGATGCCATTCCTGATGGTAAATTGGTCTTGGTAAATAAACAGGGTCATTTATTTGCCAAAAACTCACCAGATATTTTTAATAAAACAATCGAAAAATTCTTAAAGGAAATGAAGGTGTCTAAATGAAACAAATTATTCATTGGATCAAAACGCATACAGGATTACTAAAAACACTGTTTGTTATTGCGGTCTCAATTATTGTTGTTGCCCAACTTTTATCAATTGGTAAAACGATCTCATTTGAACAGTTAAAACAGATTTTTGATGAGATTCCGCTATGGAAATTGTTATTGATGATGGTTATCGGTTTAGTTTCCGTTACTCCGATGCTAAATTATGACTTAACATTAAATCGCATTTTAAACTTGAAAGTCTCAAAACGGGAACTCCTTGAATCTAGCTGGATTGTCAATACCATCAATAATATTGGTGGATTCGGTGGTTTGGTCAGCATGGGACTTCGTTCTGAATTTTATGGAAATAAAACAGAGGAAAAGAAAATTTTACCTGCGTTAACCCATATTTTACTTTTTGTGTTATCCGGTCTATCTATTTATAGTATTCTTTGCTTTTTCCTTGTTCAGTTTGATCCAAAGATGGCTTATTTACAGCAATATTGGATTTGGTTATTAGGTGGCGGTCTTTATTTCCCGTTACTTTATCTTATTTTACATTTCCAAAAAAATAGTTCCTTTGGTAACCTCGATGCAAAAAATCGCTTATCTTTAGTTGTTTCTTCGTTTTTAGAATGGACAGGTGTTTTAATTACCTTTATCAGTATTGGTTACTTATTAGATGTACCGATTCCTTTAATTGATATTGTTCCTTTATATGTAGCAGCTTCGATTATTGGGATTGCTTCGATGATTCCAGGGGCTTTAGGTAGTTTTGATGTCATGATGATTTTAGGACTAAGCAACTTAGGTGTTGATCGTGAAATTATTGTTTTGTGGTTATTGCTCTATCGTTTATTCTATTATATTATTCCTTTCTTAATTGGCTGTTTGTTCTTTACAAAACACTTAAGCCAAAAGTTGGATACTCATTATCGTCAATTGCTAAAACAAATTACTTTGGAAATTGCCCACAAGCTGGAAGTGGTTTTACTTTATTTTTCAGGAATTATGATGGTGCTCCTAGCCACTATTCCAGAAGCCTTCACTCAAGTGCATTGGTTAAGAGATATTAACCCCTTCCGTTCTCATATTATTATTCAAATTCCGAGTATTGTCTTAGGCTTTGCATTATTAATTATGGGACGTGGGATTGCTGATCGTGTTAAAAGAGCCTATTATCCAACGATTATTTTATTAATTGGTGCTATCTTGTATTCATTTGTTGTTGACTTTAGTATGTTTTCCATTTTCTATTTAGCTATTTTATTATTTATCGTTATTTTTTCAAAATCAGAATTGTACCGTGAACAACTGGTTTACTCTTGGGAGTGGATGACGATTGATGGCTTTATCTTTGGCTTGTTGACTTTGTTATACCTGGTAATTGGTGTTTATAATTTACCGAACTTCCCACACCATCGTCATCATTTTGTGGAATTTTTCTTGTTCCCTTCCGAACGGATCTGGTTGTCAGGATTTATCGCTATCCTCTTAGTTATGAGTTTTAACTTTCTATTTGTTCGCTACCTCCAAGGGAAAAAACACCAAGTTGGTGAGTTTCCAGAAGATAGTATCTTGCATAATATCTTAACAACTTATGGCGGGAATATTGACAGTGAACTTGTCTTTCTTCATGATAAACAGGTTTTCTTATATCCCAAAGAAGAACCGACTGTCTTTTTACAATTCAACACCATTAATAATAAATGCATTGTGATGGGCAACCCTTCTGGGAACAAAGAAGATTTTCCTGCGGCGATTGATGCATTCCTTAAAGAAACAGATCGTTTCGGCTATGTACCCGTCTTTTACGAAACCAATGAGGACAGCGTGATGTTACTACACGAATATGGCTACGAATTTATCAAAATGGGCGAAGAAGCCTTAGTTAATCTAGAAACATTTACGATGTCTGGGAAAAAATTCAAAGGTACCCGCGCAGTGTTTAATAAAATTACCAAAGCCGGCTATTCATTTGACGTACTCCAACCTCCTTTTAGTGCCGAACAAATGCACGAATTAAAAGCTATTTCGGATAGTTGGTTAGACAATCGAAAAGAAAAAGGCTTTTCACTAGGATTTTTCGATGAAGCGTATCTTCAAAGAAACCCAATTGCTGTTGTCCGAAATGCTGAAGGAGAAATGGTCTCTTTCGCTAATATCATTCCTAGTTACACAAATGAAGTTGGTACCATCGACTTGATGCGTCACCATAAAGAAAAAGCCCCTTCTGGAAGTATGGATTTCTTATTTATTCATTTATTTGAATATATGAAAACAGAAAATATTCATTATTTCAATTTAGGGATGGCTCCGTTAGCCAACGTTGGTCAATCAAGAAAAAGTTTTATTCAAGAACGGATTGCTGCGTTAATTTATGAATTTGGTTCAGAAATTTACTCCTTCCAAGGATTACGCGAATACAAGGAAAAATTTGCTAGCAAATGGCAACCCCGCTATACACTTTATTCTAAAAGTAGCTGGATTGTCTACGTGATGATTGCTTTACTCATTGTCGATCAAAAAAATATTGACTAACAAAAAGAATCCCAATTAAGTATAAAAAGCTTGGCAACTTCACTGAAATTTAGTGAGGTTGCCAAGCTTTTTAATTTCTTTCATCTAGTTTTTCTTTAATTAAAAAGGCTGTTTCTTCGACAGATTTTGCGGTTACATCAATCACTGGGATGCCATACTTCGCAAAAATTTCTTCAGCATAAGCTAATTCTTGTTCAATCCGTTCAACATTGGTATAACTGGTCTCATTACCTAAACCTAAGGAAGCCAACCGACTGCTACGAATCTGTCCTAATGTTTCTGGCGAACAAACTAAACCAATCATTTTTTGTGGATCCATTTCTTCCAAAATTGGCGGCAATGGAACTTCTGGAATTAATGGTAAGTTAGAAACGCGGTAGCCTTGATTCGCTAAATACATACTGACTGGCGTTTTTGAGGTCCGCGAAACGCCTAACAACAATATATCAGAATCAAGAAACCCTTGAGGATTTTTGCCATCATCATATTTTACAGCAAATTCAATCGCTGAGATTTTATCAAAATAGGCACGATCTAGTTGGTGGCGTCGTCCAGGCTCTTCAATAGGATCTACTCCGGCTTTCGCTTGAATTAATTCAAAAAATGGCGCCATTAAATCTAAATATAACAACCCTGTTCGTTCACTAAATTCTTTCGCCGCTGTGATTAGTTGTTTACTGACTAATGTACTGACAACTAAGGCTTTATCTTTTAAGGCATCTTTTAAAATCTCTAATAATTCTTCTTCTGTTGTGACAAAAGAAAAATTGTATCGATTAAGAAAAGAAATATCTGGATATTGTGCGCTTGCTGCAGCTAACAATTTTTGTGATGTTTCTCCAAGTGAATCGGAAATAGTATAAACAATGATCTCTTTTTTCATAATTAAGCTCCCTTATCTGTTTTGTGCGGCTTCTTTCGCTTGTTGCGTAATATAGGTTAAAATTTTCGTTTTCGTAATTTTTCCAATAACTTTTTTAGGATTTTCTTTTTCAACGACTGGCAAAGAATCCACTTCGTATTTTTGCAAAGTGTCAGCAGCTTCAAGAATAGTAAATTCTGGTGTGCAGGTTTTCACATGTGGCACTCTTGTCATACAAACAGCAACAGGTGTGCCATCAATATTTGTATTTAAAGAGGCCCGTAATAAATCTTTTCGTGACAAAACCCCTAATAATTCTTTTGCTTCATCCATGACATAAAGAGAACCGACATCATACATAAATAAGTTGGTAATCGCATCTCGAATTGAGGTGTCTTGGGCAACCATCAATGGTGGACTCATGATCTCCTGAACTTTTGTTTGAAAAACATCAAAAAAGAAAAAAGCCTCCATATTATCACTTTCGTAAGTATACCCAACTTTCGGACTTGCTTTTAAAATTCCTGAAAGTGTTAAAAAAGACAAATCAGAACGCAATGTCGCACGTGAAACGGCTAGTATGTCCGAAATGCGTTCACCACTAACTGGCTGATGCTCTTTTACAACAGCGATAATTTGCTCTTGTCGTTTACTTAATTTCATCATTTCCTCCTCAATTCCTCTTAAACAAATTGTGCATTCGCTTACAATTATACACATATTTATTGTTTTTTCAACATATTGACAAGAAACTTTTTCTATTGACAAACTTATTTCCGTCTATTATGATGTTTATTGAACATATAAGACACATATTAAACGGAGGTCACGCATGAAAAAGTTTATTTATTCTTTTAACGAAACACACAATGAAGGTAAAGAGACTCTTGGTGGTAAAGGGGCAAACTTGGCAGAAATGACACGCTTAGGTTTGCCGATTCCACAAGGATTCACGATTACAACCCGTTGCTGTATGGACTATTTGGCAGATGCTACTTTCTTTGAAGAACACTTACAATCAGAAATTTTGAAAGCGGTTAAAAATCTAGAAACTGAAACAGGCAAATCTTTTACCGCGGACAATGAGATTCTCTTAGTTTCCGTTCGCAGCGGTGCTGCCTTCTCGATGCCTGGTATGATGGATACTATTTTAAATTTAGGTTTAAATGATCAACGTGTGAAAAAATTTGCGACCTTAACCTCTCCTGGTTTTGCTTTTGACTGTTATCGCCGACTTATTCAAATGTTTGGAGACGTCGTCTATCACATTCCCAAAGAATTATTTGACCAACAAAAAGAGCGCTTGGAACAAGAGCTAAACAAAAAAATTACCGCTTTTCAAGAAGCAGATCATTTCGCCTTGATTGTCCGCTACCAAGAAGTTTTCGAACAATATCATGTGGTCTTCCCACAAGACCCTGTCGCACAACTTTTTGAAGCAATCAAAGCTGTTTTTGATTCATGGAATAATCAACGTGCGGTGGTTTATCGAAACTTACATCATATTGCACATGATTTAGGTACAGCTGTCAACATTCAAGAAATGGTTTTCGGCAATCGTGGACTAGACAGTGGCACTGGCGTTGTCTTTACTAGAAATCCGGTCACAGGGGAAAATCAACTGTTTGGAGAGTTTCTTTTGAACGCGCAAGGAGAAGATGTAGTGGCTGGTATTCGGACGCCAGAACCCATTCGTCGTTTACGTTTGACTATGCCAAAAGTTTATCAAGATTTTCGCCATTACGCAGAACTTTTAGAATATCATTATCGTGACATGCAAGATATTGAATTTACCATTGAAAATGAAAAATTATATATTTTACAAACAAGAAACGGGAAACGAACCGCCGCAGCTACGGTTAAAATTGCTTTAGACTTAGCCAAAGAAAATCGCATTACTAAACAAGAAGCACTGTTGCGTGTGACACCTGATACGATTGATCAATTAATTCATCCCGTGTTTGATCAAGAGAAACGACAACACATGGAACGTTTAGCTATAGGACTTCCTGCTAGTCCTGGTGCAGCAAGTGGCCAAATTGTTTTTACAGCAGAAAAAGCCAAAGAACTGACCAATCTAGGAAAGAAAGTCATTCTTGTTCGTCAAGAAACTTCACCAGAAGATATTGAAGGCATGGTTGTAAGCGAAGCAATTGTGACCAGTCGTGGCGGAATGACTTCTCATGCCGCTGTGGTCGCACGAGGAATGGGAACTTGCTGTGTGACTGGTTGTGAAAGTTTAACCGTCAATGAAGAAGCCAAACAACTACACTGCGGGCCACAGGTCATCTTAGAAGGAACAATCATTTCCGTCGATGGCTCAACGGGGGAAATTTATCTTGGCGAAATTCCTACAATTTCTGCTGATAATAACGATGACCTTCAAGAGCTCTTGTCTTGGGCAGATGCATATGCTGATTTAACTGTTCGTGCCAATGCAGAAACTACACAAGATTTAGAGACTGCTATCCGTTTTGGCGCAGCGGGGATTGGTTTAGCGCGAACAGAGCATATGTTTTTCGGTGAAGAGCGTGTCTTGGAAATGCGTCGCCTGATTTTAGCAGAGTCTGAAAAGGAAGCAACCTATGCGTTGGAGCAACTTCTTCATTTTCAACAGGAAGACTTTTATCAAATGCTGAAAGTAGTTCAAGACAAGCCCATGGTGGTCCGCTTGTTAGATCCGCCGATGCATGAGTTTTTACCTCATGAAAAGAATGATATTCAGTTATTGGCGAAGCAACTACAACGGTTCCCGGTGACCATCGCCAAACAAATTGAACGGTTACAAGAAACCAATCCAATGTTGGGCCATCGTGGTTGTCGCTTAGGTGTGACCCAACCACAAATATACAAAATGCAAGTTACAGCCTTATTTACTAGTGCCATTCGATTAGTCAAAGAAGGAATTACTGTTTATCCAGAAGTGATGATTCCTCTAATCGCCGAAAAAGAAGAACTTCTCTATCTCAAACGCATTTTAAAAGAAACGATTGACGGTCTCTTTGAAGAACATAAAATGACTCCTTTCCCTTACGAAATCGGGACAATGATTGAACTACCTAGAGCTTGTCTGATTGCGGATCAGTTAGCAGAAGAAGCAGACTTTTTCAGCTTTGGAACAAATGATTTAACACAAATGACCTATGGCTTTTCTCGTGATGATATCGGTAAATTCATTAATACGTATCGGGAAAAGAAAATCATTACCCAAGATCCGTTTCAATCATTAGATCAAACAGGTGTTGGTCAATTGATTCAATTAGCTGTAGAGAAAGCGCGTCGCACTAAACCAAACATGAGTATTGGCGTATGTGGAGAAGTCGGTGGTGATCCGCAATCCATCACGTTTTTCCAAACACTTGGCCTAAACTACATCTCTTGCTCACCTTATCGGGTACCTATTGCGAAACTCGCAGCTGCCCAAGCCAAAATTTTAACCGAACCGGCTGTGACTGAAGAACAAATGGTCCTTCTTTAATTTAACGTGTGTAACAAATGATTCATCCTTACAAGATAAAAAGTGCTAGGAACATCAGTCGAAACGGCTGATGTTCCTAGCACTAAATTTTAAGATCAATGATTGCACTCTGGTTATTTTCTTATAAACGCAGCATCTTTTATCAAGGGGTCTGTTACATCTGATACATATCTTTCTACTTTCATATGCAAATCATATTTTTCTCTAAGTTCCGTAATACGGGTCATCATTGGAGAAGCGTGGTGTTTGTCTAATGCTTCCTGATCTGTCCAACTATCAATCAGCAGAACTGTTTCTTCATCGTCCATTGGAAAAAAGTATTCATAGCGACTATTCCCTTTTTCTGCACGAATTGCCTCTACAATTCCGCTGGCAATCATTTCTTTGGCAAATTCTCTTGCACCTCCATTTGTCCCACTATAATAAATATTTATAGTAATCGCCATCTGTCTTCCCCCTTAAATTTACTTGCCTTTTTACATTCCCAACTAAGGTTATTCAGCATTTTACTGTGTTTTTCTGTGTTCGAAATCACTATAATATAGCAATTCTGTTTTGTAAAGAAAAATAGAATTCTAAAATTTTTGGCACATTTTTGGCACAAATAAAACAAAACACCTATCAAATCAGCATTTGGAAGGTGTTTTTTACGTTCCCGACTGGAATTGAACCAGCGACCTACCGCTTAGGAGGCGGTTGCTCTATCCTACTGAGCTACGAGAACAATCTGTTTTAATTTTAGAAGTCTTCACTACATCTGTCAATAGACAAAAAGAAAGTATCCCGCATAAACAATTATGCGAGATACTTTCTTTCAGTGAAACACGTCATTCGTTTATCTATTATTTTTTTTGCCGCCGATCAAGAATCATTTTTCCTAAATAATAAAGTCCTGTCGCAATAGCTATATATTGCCCAATTTTATTATTGCGTGCAACTTTTTCTTGTTTCGTTTTCGCCATTGTCCCCATCACCTTTCTAAAATAATTCTTTTTACATTTTTATTATAGTAGGTTCTGTCATTTTTTGCGAATAAACACACTTTTAAAAATAATCTTCTAAAATTGGCATGCCTTTGACTAAACGTTGTCCTAAACGTTGAGCTGTCGTTGCGTCTCCTTGCAAGCGTTCATAAAAAGATAACGTCTCTGCTGAACGATAGCCCAAGAATAGTTGCGTCCACGTTTGGATATCTGCTTTCAAAGCAGCAGTCCCTTCTTTTTCCGCAGCACCTTTAGTCACTGTTGCTTTTCCTTGTTCGTCAATTGTGATTGTCCAAATGCCTTCATTCCATGGCCCATAGGAATCTTCAATCTCTAAAGAATACGTTTCTTTTTCTCCTGATTGAAATGGATACTTTTCCAGAAATGTTTGTAACTCAACGATTCGTGCCATCATGTAAGGTAAAATTTTTACAGAAGCTGCTGGCGTTGGCATTAAATCATTTAAATCTTTTCCAGCAAAACCATTAATCCAATGGAACGATTGAACGGAACCACTATGTGAGCCAATAAACCCAGCTAAAGCTTTAAAAGCTGTATTAGTTAAATAGTTCCATTCTACGATTTCAAAGGTGCCAGCAGCTATCCGATAAATCACATAGCCTTCCGCTTTCCCTTCTGACGAATAATAAATCGCTTGATTATTTGGTTTACTTGCACGATTCAGCGTATAATCCAGCCACCAAGTTTCACGGATCACACCACCAGAGTGCGCTCTTTGATTTTCAAGGTATACGTCTTTAATGACCTCTTTACCGTCAGCCCAAGAAACTCGTTTAATGGTACCCGGAACTCGTTTAACACGTGGCCAATCTTCCGTTTTAATTGTATACTCTGCTTGTTCAAATGTTTGTTCATAGCCATATTGACGATAAAATGGATATGAAAACGGTGCTAAGTAAGAAAGGGCAACCTTTTGTTTCGCTAAATCAGCCAACATTTCTTTCATAATAGCAGAGATGCCGCCTTCACCACGATATTCTGGATAAGAAGCCACATAGCCAATTCCAGCCATGGGATAGCGGACACCATGGAAATTCACTTGAAAAGGTGTCGCCATCACTTGACTTGTTAATTGCTCATCAATTAGGAAGCCATAGCTTTGCGTATGTGACAACAATTTTTCAAAACGTTCTTGGCGTTCCACCGTGGGTTCCTGATTAAAAGCATAGATGACAAGATCAAACATCTCTTTCATTTCTTCTTTGCCCATTTTTTTGACTCTTTTAGTTGTCATTTTCTTTCCTCCTCGCACATTGTATCAATTCATTTTATCACAGAAACGGTTCTCTTTCTAAAAGCCGTTATTTGCTGTCATTTCTTTGAACCAACGACCGCTTTTCTTAATGGTCCGTTTCGCATCATCATCTAAATCCACAGCAATGAAGCCGTAACGATTTTTATAGGCATTAAGCCAAGACCAGTTATCCATACACGTCCACATATGATATCCTTGAACATTACTACCTTCTTGAATCGCTTGATGCACCCATTTCAAGTGATCCTGCACGAATTCAATCCGATAATCATCTTCAATGACTCCTTGTTCATTGACAAAGCGTTCTTCTCCTTCTACGCCCATGCCATTTTCTGAAATGTAGCAGCGAATGTTGCCATAATTTTCTTTTAAATTCATTAATGTATCATAAATACCTTTTTCGTAGATTTCCCAGCCACGGTAAGGATTCATTTTTTTGCCAGGCATATCGTAGACATCATAAAAATCTTCTGGAAGTAAGCCTTCTGGTCGTGTTTCAACAGGTGTTTCTTTTGCTTTGGCACGACGTGGTTGATAGTAGTTTACTCCTAATAAGTCCACAGTATTTTCAGCAATTATTGCTAAATCTTCTGGCGTTGTTTCTGGCAATAAGTCATTTGCTTTCGCCCAAGCAACCATATCTTCTGGAAAATGACCTTTAACAGCCGGGTCTAAAAACGAACGGTTAAAGAAACCATCGACAAATTTAGCCGCATTTACATCGGCTTCGTTGTGCTCATCACGAGGATAAGTCGGCGTTAAGTTTAAAATAATGCCAATTTCACCTGATAAGTTCATAGAGTGATAGACGGCAATCG
Source organism: Enterococcus sp. AZ104 (assembly GCF_050546705.1). NCBI lineage: Bacteria > Bacillati > Bacillota > Bacilli > Lactobacillales > Enterococcaceae > Enterococcus > Enterococcus sp. AZ104. Next base: position 801,686 of record NZ_CP172952.1, on the reverse strand, counting down.
CTTTGGCACTAGCTAAAGCTTCATGATAGAGTACTTGAATCCCTTCTTTTAGATTCACTTTATCAGGATAATGCCAGCCATATAGATAACCACCTTCAACTGGTACAATTGGTTCATTGTGCGTAAACCATTTTTTCACGCGATCGCCAAACAATTCAAAACAGGTTTTGGCAAAGTCAACATACAAATCAACCACTTCACGGCTTTCCCAACCGCCTTTTTCTTGAAGTACCATCGGCATATCAAAATGATACAAGTTCATAAAGGGCTCAATCCCTTGTTCTAATAAATCATCAATCACTTGATTATAAAAATCAACTGCTGTTTGATTGACTTTCCCTGTTGTAGGATCTGGAATTAAACGGCTCCATTGAATGGATGTTCTAAAAGAGTTATGTCCCGTTTCTTTCATTAACTGAATATCTTCTTGGTATTTTTTATAAAATTGTGAGGTCTTATCTGGACCGACTTGTTGAAAAAATTTTTCTGGCGCTTCTTGATACCAAAAATCCCAAATATTTTGACCTTTACCATCACCTTCAAAAACGCCTTCTGTTTGAGGACCGCTGGCTGCAGAACCCCACCAAAAATTTTCTGGAAATTGATATTTCATGTTGTTTGCTCCTTTACGATTTAATCATTAAAAAAAGGATTGAACCCTCCGTAAGAGTCCGGACGATTCAATCCTTCGATTTTTTACTCAGCTGCTTCTGCGGCTGCTTCTTGTTTCAAGTATTGATCTGTTGCTACTTTTACGAAAGGCATGTAGATCAAAATAGAAATCAATAAGTTAACAGCTGCTAAAACTCCGCCGGCGATACTCTTCGTTGCTAAAAATCCGCCAATAATTGGTGGTGTTACCCAAGGTGGCATAAAGGTTGCAGCTGGTACTAAACCAGTTGCTGTCGCCACATACGCAACAGTTACAAGAACCATTGGGACTAAAATGAATGGGATAAACATAATTGGGTTTAAAACAATTGGTAAACCGAACATGACTGGTTCATTAATATTAAATAGTCCTGGTGCTAAACTTAAGTTTGTAATGACTTTGTATGGTTTGTTACGACGACCTACGATAAAGATAGCAATTAACAGACCTAATGTTGCTCCTGTTCCACCTAAGTTTACAAATGAATCAAAGAAAGGTTTGTTTACAATATAAGGAATTGCTTTACCTGCTTCTAAAGCTTTAATGTTCGCATCAATCGCTGGTACGTTGATTGTTTGCATTAATGGGTCAACCATGTTGGCACCATGTAAACCAAAGAACCATAAGAATGGTGTAATGAAAGCTAACAATAATGCTGATGGGTAGCTGTTTGCAAGTCCCATAAATGGTTGTTGAACTGCTTCATAGAATGAAATAACGATATTGTCAATTCCTAAAGCAAATAGAATTGATGTAATTAAACTAAATAAACTGATTGTAATCATTGCTGGTAATAATGCCGCAAATGATTTTGCTACTGCTGGTGGTACACCATCAGGCATTTTGATAACTAATTTAGGATTGCCAGATAAACGTTGGAATAGTTCTCCTGAAATAAGTGCAATAATCAAAGCAATAAATAATCCAGTTGCGCCCATACCTTCTAAGCCGCCAACTGCGAAGAATGAAGCTACAGAAACTGTACCGGCTGCAATGCCGTCTTTTCCATAAGATTTAACTAAATTGTGTGCTACTAAAAAGGCTACTAAAACGGCAAAGATTGCGAATGTACCGTTCCAAATGTTACCACCAAAGCTTTTCCAAATTGGTGCATCGTTATACATCATTGGGAAAATTTTGTTTAAAAAGTCCTCATATCCTGGAATTGGAATATTATTAATTAATACCGCCAAAGCCCCTAAAATCATTAATGGCATCGTTACGACAAACGCGTCACGAATTGCTACCAAGTGCCGTTGCGCTGCGATTACTGACGCTTTCGGCATAAAGTGTTTCTCCATCCATTGAACAAATCCGTCCATTGTTATTCCTCCTAATTAACGCTTTCTCAAGCGCTTTTTTCTTATAAGACGCATTGACAACGAGATTACTCGTTATCAATACGGCGATAAAGATCGATAATTTCTTTTGCTAAATCTGTAAATGCAATCGCAGTCATTAAATGATCTTGACTGTGCACTGTTAACAATGTTACTTGCATGTTATTGCCTTTTGCTTCTTCTGTTAACATTCCTGTTTGCGAATGATGTGCATGTACAAGTGATTCTTCTGCATCTGCAATTTTTTTGTCTGCTAATTCAAAATCCCCCGATTTTGCTGCGGCAATCGCTTCCATTGCATCGCTTTTAGCATTTCCGCCATACATGATTAAACCCATGATTGCTTCTAAGTTCTGTTGTCCGTCCATTACCTCTACCCCATTTTCTGCTCTAGTTTGATGATCCCATTAATGAAATTGCTTGATCTAAAACTTTTTCGCCATTCATCATGCCATAGTCCGCCATGTTAATGACATCTAAAGGAATCCCTTTTGGTTGTAATTTTTGTTCAAATTGCCCTTTCATGAAACGAACTTGTGGACCTAAAAGTAAAACATTCACCTCTTTATTTTCCAAGTTTGTATCTGCTTCAGAAGCCGATACTGCAAAGATGTCTGCTTCCATGCCACGATCTTCTGCTGCTTTTTGCATTTTTGTTACTAATAAACTTGTGCTCATTCCTGCGGAACAAACTAACATAATTGTTTTTTTTGCCATTTTCCTTCATCTCCTAAATTCTCTTTGTTTTGCTTTACACCTTTATATAAGCAAGAAGCGTGCCAAGTTTTAACACATTGAAAACCTTGATATGACAACGTTTTTCAACATGGAAAGCGTGTACACACTAAAAATAAAACGATTACACACAGCTTTTTTGTGTGCGTTTCCAAAATAATAGGGCCACAAAAAAAAGTGAGCGATAAGTCGAAACGACTCATCGCTCACTTTCTAAAGCTGAAGAGAATCAACTGGACAAAAGCCGCTTTTTCCCTTTAAGCAGTTTCCATCATTTTAAGCATTTTATAAAACTGTTTCTTTTTAAAATAACTTAAAAAGATACCTAATACTGCATCATTCAGTTTTTGTAACGCCCCATAAGAAACCATTGTTTCTGTATAACGCAGTTCACAGCTTTTTTCATCAATTGGCTGGAGCTCATACCGCACCGAGAAATCATTTTTAGTTGTGGATGTTCGAAATTGATAGGTCTTATTTTCTACAGCTTCTTCAATAACTATTTTCGCGCGACTATTTTTACTATATTCTTTGATGTATTCAAACTTACGCAACTGCTTTCTTGTAAGAGTTTTGCCTGTTTGCTTACGGATATCAAAAATAACAGAATTCATTAATTGCGTGTAAAATTCATCTGCTGAAATAGTTAATGTTTTCGTAATTTCCATTACCGTTTCACCTCATCCTTTGTCGCCTCTTCTTCAGCAACTTTTTTTCCTTTAAAAAACAGGTAACCACCAAGTCCAATGAAAAAAATCCCCGTTGTCAGACTTAATAAATCATAGTTTAAGGAGCTGGGATTCAACGAATACAAAACAATCAAGAAGCCAATACTACATAAAAATAATCCATTTCTAATCATTTTCATCCATCCTATCTTTTTAGACTACCGTTGCTTGGAAGTATAAAACGCCACCCCAAGGTTGTTCCTTAATCAGCTGTTTTGCAACTTGTGCAGCAGTTTCAGGGTCTCCTTCAACTTCAAAAAATAACTTAATACCATTCTTTTCTTTAAAAGTAAATGTTTCATTTTCCCCTTGATATGCCTCTAATAAAGTAATAATTTCCTCTTGCTTCATTGCACTTGCAATCGAAATCATGCTGCTCGCTCCTTTCTATACAAGTAATTGCTGTTTTTATTGCCTATTGCTCACTTTCGCCTAATGCAGGATCCATTTTGTTAGCAGCGATAACAAACGGTGTCCAAATCAAGAAAGTGACTACCATACATACCAACGCTACGATTGGTGCGCGCCAGTCGGCACCTGTCGCTAAGAAAGATAATAGCAACGGCGGTGTCACCCATGCGACTTGTTGAGAAACTGGGGCGACTAGCCCAAGATACGTTGCAACCCAGCCAATTGTAGTAGCAACTAATGGCGCAATTACAAATGGAATAAACATAATTGGATTAAGAACAACTGGTAAACCAAACATAATCGGTTCATTGATATTAAAGATCCCAGGTCCTAATGATAATTTACCGACTGTTAAATAATCTGCTCGTTTGGAGAATAACAAGATTGCAATAATTAGGACAATTGTACCGCCTGAACCACCAAACCAAGCAAAAGCATCAAACGAACCACGGACCCACATGTAGGCTTTACCGTCGTCAATAGCGGCTAAAACCGCAGCTGTTCCTGTTTTTCCTTCATAACCTTTTTGGAAAATATCAATATTGATTAATTGTGCTTGTCCCCAAATTCCTTCAAGAACTGGTGCCAAAACGTTTGGCCCATGAATACCAAAGAACCAGAAAATTTGAACAAAAACTGTTACGATTAACACAGCTCCTAGTCCTTGTGATAACCCAAGGAACGGTTCCGCGATATATTTTTGAATTAAGTCAATTAATAATTGACCGCCTGAAAGTTTTGACACCGTAAAGTTAATAATCGCTACGACATACAACGCGATTGTTGCTGGTAAAATTGCCGCAAACGCTTTTGAAACTGCTGGTGGAACAGAATCAGGCATTTTTATTGTTAAATCCGCTTGCATTAATTTACAAAAAATAATGGTTGATAAAGCGCCCATAATCATCACCGTAAAGAAAGCGTTACCATTTAGATGGTTGAGATTTAACCAACCCCATGGATTGACAGTCAATTGATTATTAGCAATTGACGCACCAATTTCTGCCCCATTAATTGCGTTGGCAATCTTTTCTGGCACTTTCACAGCTAATTCAGCTGTGTTATTTGGTGCAAAAGCAACACCTGAAATTAAGGTAGCTAAACTGACAATCCCACCAGCTAGCTCATTCACATTGTATGCTTTCGCTAAGTTATAGCCCCAAGAAAAAGCGAAAATCAAACCAGCGATAGCCAATGTACCATTCCAAACAAAACCATTAATCCCAATGATGACATTCAATACTGCAAAAATACCTTTGTCTGCTTCCAAACTTGCCGCATAAGTTGAGACAAACTCTTGGGGAAGATCTCGAATAATTGCGTTAATCATTACGGCGACTGATCCAGCCATTGTCGCAGGTAATGTACCAATAAAAGCATCCCTTAGTGCCACCAGATGTTTCTGTGCACCAATTTTTGCGGCAGTTGGTAAGATATATTTTTCCATCCATGCCATTAATCCGTTCATTTTTATTCCTCCTGTATCCATTTATATTTATTAAAAAGGCAGTAGCCTTATTAAACGAATGAATCGAGCGTACAAAATAAAACCTTTGGTAACATGCACTATCCTTGTTTGCTATTCACTTTTCCTAAACGTTTTAATTCCTTATCCCATTAATGAGATTGCTTGATCTAAAACTTTTTCGCCATTCATCATGCCATAATCTGCCATGTTAATTACATCTAAAGGAATCCCTTTTGGTTGTAATTTTTGTTCAAATTGCCCTTTCATGAAACGAACTTGTGGACCTAAAAGTAAAACATTCACCTCTTTATTTTCCAAGTTTGTATCTGCTTCAGAAGCCGATACTGCAAAGATGTCTGCTTCCATGCCACGATCTTCTGCTGCTTTTTGCATTTTTGTTACTAATAAACTCGTGCTCATTCCTGCGGAACAAACTAACATAATTGTTTTTTTTGCCATTTTTTCTTCATCTCCTTAAAAGTTATGACGTTATACACTTTATTTATAGCAATAATTGTGCCAAGTTTTTTCCTCATTAAAATACTGATATAACAGCTTTTGTCATCGAAAAAAGCGTGCACACACTAAAAGAAAACGCTTACACACATGAAATTGTGTGTAACTTACAAAAAGAAAACATCAAGAAAAAAGAGAGCGTTTTCTCATTTCTTGATGTTTTTTTATTTATTATTGTTTACTTTTAATTTCATTTTCTAAAAACATTTGGGTAACATGCGCAACTTCTGCTTCCGGGATCGTCACACGATACGCCCGTTCAATTAACATAAAATTCGTGCGTACGACATCGATTTCTAAACGATGTGTTTTAACATATTCCGCTAAGTTTGGAAAAGTTCTTGCTTCTTCTCCTTTAATTAAAGCATCTACCAGAAAAGCCAAATGAATCATGATTCCGGCATCCACCCCTGGTTCAACAATAATATGCATGTCTGTTTGTATTTGATGAACTGTTTTTTGTAACATGAGAATTAATTTTTGTAAGGAGTCCACAGAAGTAATGACGCCACTTAGTGAATGAACAATTGTATCAATCGCCACTTCATCACTAGCAATCCGTTTCAGTACATTTAATTTTTCATCATCAAAAATATCATAGACGGAAAAGAAGGGAATATTTTGATATTCAACATCCACAGTTCCCGCAATGGCCTTAATTTCATATTCTTCCATCAAGTTGTCGATATGCTTTTTAAACGTTTCTCGTTCAATAAATTGCATTTGAATCAGTTCCACTTTTGTTTCATCAATAACTGGTAAGATTCGTTGGTATAGTTTTGCGGCAACCCCTTCTCCTGTAAAGCACGTCACGATTACTGCTTTTTTAACGTTTTGACGTTTTTGCAGACTAGAGCGAAATTGTTCTCTCACAACGCTTTCAAAAGAAAGTTGAATATTTTGATAAATGTCCTCTAAACTTCGTCCCACGCTTGCCATTCGAATAGCTTCTAAGACAATCATTGTGCTCGTCATTGTAATCGCCTTCGTTCGGATACCTGTTTCTTCAAACAACATATTTCCAAACGAATTTAATGAACCCATATCCGTCAGTAACAAAATCCCATTATTTAACGATTCTTTTTGCGTAATTACTTGGTTTCGTAATTGTTCATACATTGTTTGAACTTCCATCGTTAACGGCATATTCATCGCTGTTCCGATTGATGTTCCTAAAAGTTCTTGGGCGGTTTTCAACATACTTGAGGCAGTAGAATCCCCATGCATTAAGACGAACACACCAACATTATTTTCTGGAGTTCTTTCTTCTTTACCGACATTAATAGATAAAAACATACTAATAAAGCCAATTTCATCGAAAGGAATCTCTATGTTGTTCTCTTCTTCAATAATAGAAGATAAATCTAAGGCTACTTGAAATTCTTTTTTCATATTTTTACGGACATTATTTAAATCAGGATGGACAATCACGTGACCTTCTTTGACACGTTCAATCGTACTTTGTAAATGAAGCGCAAAGGCAAAGCGCGCTGTTTCGTTGTACGTGTGTTCCAAACGCTCTTCTGCGATATCATAAAGACGATTCGTTAAGTCCCAAATAGCTTCTGGTAATAACTCCTTATGTAAAGAATGTTGGGTTAATTCTTCGACATAATTTTTAAAATACGCATTCATATCTTTAGAAATCAATTCTTCTAAATCAACATTTTCTAAGTCTGCTTCGGACAAATCAGCGACTTTTTCTTCGATTTCATTGTAAACTTGCATATCTCTAGCTGGATCTTGCGACCAAACAATTTTGTTGGTGCCTGGTTGGAAAGATAAATAATTACTTTTACTGTCGACAAATTGATCCAAGCGCTCAGGTACTTCTTTAATTTTTAATAATCCTTTTTGGACAGGTAACGACAAATCCCGTTTACGGATAACCAAGTGTTCTAAATTGTGCGTCCGATAATAAAGAAATGACTTAGCACAAACTAATTTTAAGTCCCGCTTCACCTGACCAATATTTCCTTCTGCATCGTATAACATGAACGCCAAAACTGCTTCGCGTTCGATATCAATTTGTTGGCCCAAACGTGTTGCCTCTTGCTGAATAAATAACGAAATGATGGCATAACGCTCATCTAGCGTCCGTGCATCTAAAGATGGCAATGTAATCGACATCGGAATCCGCCGATTAAAAGTGGTTAAAAAGTTTTCTGAGGATTCCGTTGTCGCACCAATAATTTGAACAGAGGCTTCATAGGTTTGGCCACTTTCTCCTAATGGACGGTACACGCCTTTATCAATAAACGTAAAGAGCATTTCTTGACCTTCTGGCGGTAAGCGATGAATTTCATCTAAAAAGAGAATCCCGCCATCTGCTTTTGCCATTAAGCCTGGACTATCTTCATTCGCACCAGTATAGGCGCCTTTTTTTACGCCAAAGATATGACCAAATAATAATTGTGGGTTTTGTGCATAATCAGCACAATTAAAAGAGACAAAAGGGGCATCTTCATCTAAGGTTTTTGAATCAATGGCAAAACGGTACATACATTCAGCAAAAAGAGATTTCCCTGTTCCTGTTTTCCCAAAAATAATCGTATGCAAACCTCTTGGTGGATATAAAATAGCCGCCTTGGCCTGCTGAATACTCACTTTTAAAGAATCATTGGCACCTACTAATGTGTCAAAACTAACAGAGGTAGACTCATCTACATGGACTTGTTCTCCTTCATTGATTGTTGGCACTGAATAGATAACAGGACGTCCAGTACTTCTAGTAATTTTCTTTTCTTTGAATAATTCATTTAAATAACGGCTGGCATTACTGCGATCAATCATTAACTGTTCTGCTACCGCTCCTGCCGTTAAGCCAGTTTCATTTTTTTGAAGTAACGCTAAGATTTCTTCCTTCCGAGATTTCATGGAATCCTCCTCGATACAACGTTCTGCTTGAAGCTCGTAAAGCGTTATTTCTTCGCTTTACGAGCTCCTTTGTTTTTCGTGTTTTTCTTTTTGTTTTTCTTCTTTTTGCGTGTTTCTTGTGGTTCTTTGACAACAGAATTTACTGTTTCTGGTTTTCTTTCTTTCGTACTCTTTTTTTCTGAATACGTATCTTTGGCTACGTTCTTTTTTTCTAGTTCATCTTTGGCTTTTGGCTGCTCATGAAGTGCACCATCATATAAAAAGATTTCCTGACAAGGAATGGCCAATTGTTTCATCAAACGTTGATAATCCCTTTTGGTGCCATCGTTGATAAACGTAATCACTGCCCCTTGTGCACCCATCCGGCCAACGCGACCAGAACGATGAATATAGCTCTCTTCGGTTAAAGGAACATCTACGTTTACGACGTAAGGGACCCCTGTGAAATCTAAGCCCCGTGCCGCAATATCCGTGGTTAATAACAACTTCACTCGTTCTGCTTTAAATTGATCGATCGCCAATTTACGCAACTGTTTACTTTGATCTGAAGCCAGACCAATAGCTGGCACATTCTCATAAACTAATTTTTCTTCTGCTGCACCTAAATCAGCAACTTGATTGAAAAAGACCATGCTTCTGAATGCTTCTGTATGGGCCAAACGACGTAAGTAATCAGCTTTTTTTCTTGGTGCTAACCGAATAAAGTAGTGGGCGACTTGACCTGCTGAAGTATCTTCTTCCGTCACATCAATCACCTGTAATTTTTGACTTAAAGATTGCGCTTGATTCACGACACGATCAGCAGTCGCTGAATAAAAAACAAGTTGGTATTCGGTTGGTGTGTGTGTCAAAATTTGCTTGGTTAAACTTAGCTCTTCCTCTTGGAAAAGTTGATCAACTTCATCCATTACAATTGTTTTTAACAACTGAGCTTTGACTTTTTTATTCTTCATTAACTCTAAAATCCGACCTGGTGTTCCGATTAACACTTCAGGACGTTTTTTTAACTTGTCAATCTGGCGTGAAACATTTGCCCCGCCGATTAACGTTTGAACCGTTAATTGAAGTGGCTTAGCCCAAGTCCGAGCAACTTCAGCAATTTGCATAGCTAATTCTTGAGACGGAGCAATAATCAACAATTGATTTCCCTGTCCTTTTTCAACAGTTAAGAGTAAAGGCAGCATGTAAGCAAGTGTTTTTCCAGTTCCTGTCGGCGAAATTCCTAAAACATTTTCTCCTTCGCGAAGGGGCGTAAAACTTTTTTCTTGAATTGTTGATGGTTCGTTAAAGCCAGAAGCTTGCCACTGTTCTTGCCAAGCCTCTGGAAGTTGTTCTAAAAATCTCATATTGTTCCTTTCCTATCGCTTAATTCTTATTTATCAGCATCAAAAATAATGCCGGCACTATGACGTAAATCAGTGACTACTTTATTGACATTTCGAGCAAGCTCAACCCATTCTTCATACTTGGTGCCCCAATACTTATCTGTTGGGTTATTTAAAACTGCTGCAAAATCACGGGCTTCTTCAATCATTGGATTATCAGCTACTTGAATATCTAAGACATCACGTTCTTCATGTGCGCGATCATGGTACTCAGCCGAAGAAATAGCATTGACACTATCTAAAATCAAGGTCCCGTTTTCAAAGTAAATTTCGGATGGCGCAAAAGAATCACTAATTTTCCCAGTGTTTAACGTCACGTCAAACTGATCATATCGTAAAATAATTGTTCCTAAGCCATCGACACCTGTCGCAATTTTACTAGCAAAATAATGGCTTTCGTTTGGTACGCCAAACCAGCCCAAGGCTGCATAAACTAAATAAACGCCTAAATCTGCTAAGGCTCCCCCAGAAAAATGAGGAGAAAAAATATTTGGCTCTTTGCCTTCTAATACTTGATCATAGCGAGAAGAATATTTCATATACGTAAAATTCGCACCTAAAATTTGGTTTTTTAATGGCAATAATTCAGCAATTTTTTGGAAACTTTGCTCATGAATATTACGGGCCGCTTCAAAGAAATACACACGATTTTTATTCGCTAATTCAATAATTTCTGCCATCTCATCAGGCGTTGAAAAAGCTGGTTTTTCAACAATTACATTTTTTTTCGCTAAAATTGCTTGTTTCGCTTGTTCAAAATGTAATGAATTTGGTGAGGCAATATAAACCGTATCCATATGTGCAATACCAAAAAACGTCTCTAAATCAATTGCATATTCCACATCCCCATAGCGAGAACCAAATTCTTGTGCCGTTGCTAGTTTCCGAGAATAAACAGCCGTTAAATCATACGCACCCGTTTCTAAAGCTGCTGCAACAAATTGATGACTAATCCAATTGGTACCAATTACGCCTAAATGTATCATAATCAAAAACCTCCATTTTTTGTTTATTTACTCTCTTTATAATAGTAATCTCTCGTACAAAAGTCACGTAATTACCCTGACTTAAAGCGCTAGGAGTTCTTCAAGTTATTTATTAGGATCATCAAATGCCTGTAATAAATCAAAGGTTACCTGTGACTTAAGTTCAATCGTTGCTGGTGTTACGTGGCAATTGTAAGCAAGGACTTGCACACCTTGATCAATTGCAGCACCCAGATTTTCAGCAAAGGCAGGTTGCATCTCTTGGTGAATCGTTGCTTGCTTAATTTCTTCAAATTGGACCACAAACAAAACGTAACAGCGGTAACCCGCTTTAGTTGCAGCCATTAGTTCAGTGACATGCTTCAAGCCACGAAGTGTTGGCGCGTCAGGAAAAGCACCGATGCCTTTATTTTCTAAAGTCATGCCTTTCACTTCGACAAAAGCTTGTTCGTCCGCATCCGTTTCCACTAGAAAATCAAATTTTGAATGTGCAAATCGTTGCTCACGTTTAACAGTTTGGATCATACCAACTAAACCAGGAAGCACAATTTGACCATTTTTTAACGCTTCATTGACTAATGTATTCGGTACTTGGCTATCAATATTAATCCAAAAAGAACCTTTTTTTACTGCAATCAAATCGTAATCTGTTTTTCTTTTAGGCGATGGTTGATAACTAAGCGCCACAACAGCACCTGGTAAAAAAACTTCTTTCCCTCTGCCAGTATTTTTGACATGTGTGATTACTTCTTCATTCGTTTCCATTAAACGACAGTGTGCAATAAACCGATTGGGTCGTTCGATAAAATAAGCAAGTTGGACATTCGGGTACTTCATACACAGACTTCCTTTCTTACACACTATACCATAAAAAAACAAGGAAAAGTATAGACCAAAACCAACAATTTTACTATCTTGTGTCAATCATTAAATATTTGTCAATTCTCAGCGATTTAGTCGAATATTTTAGACAAGTTCTATATAATAAAGGTAACGAAGACGAATAAATGAAAATGAAGGTTAGGAGGAATTTCTTTGAAAAAACATTGGACTTTCTTGGTTGGTGCATCTTTACTTACTGGATTAGCAGGCTCTATCCTCTGGAAAAAAAATAAACAGCTCCCTTCCCCACAGGAGCTTCAACACAACTATACTGGGCATTGGTGGTTTGTGGACGTGAAGAAAGCCACGCAACACACCTTAGAAATCACCTCATCTTTCAATGTTTTCATTGATGGCAAACAAACGCATGCCTTGCTTGTTGAATTAACCCCTAAACGCTTAGTTATCTTAGACAAGTTAGGTTACCATTTAATCATTCAATGTGAAAATGGTGTCCCTGCGACGCTTTACGATGAAGCCGACGATGAAACCTACACACTAGAACGGGCCATTTACAATTAATAAATCACCCATGACACATAAAATGAAGTATGTGTGGTGGGTGATTTATTTTTTTACATCCCTTGCAAAAGCATTCAGAAAGTTTTCTTACAACTTGAATATTATTAAATAGTCAAATGCGCCTTTTTCTGATAAACTTAGGATGATGTTTTTTTGAAAGGATGAGCCCCTATGACACCAAATCGCGAAGACTATTTAAAATTAATTTTTGAATTAGGTGGCGACGAAGTTAAAGTGAATAATAAACAAATTGTTTCTGGACTCGATGTTTCGGCAGCTTCGGTTAGTGAGATGATTTCAAAGTTAGTAAAAGAAGATTTGGTTGAGCATTCTCCTTATCAAGGGGTACAATTAACTGAAAAAGGCTTAAAAAAAGCGAGTACGTTAATTCGCAAACACCGAATCTGGGAAGTCTTTTTAGTAGAGCACTTAAATTACACTTGGAATGATGTGCACGAAGAAGCAGAAGTTTTAGAACATGTTACTTCACAGACGCTTGTGAACCGTTTAGCGGATTATTTAAATCATCCAGAATTTTGTCCACACGGTGGTGTTATTCCCGAAGATAATCAACCCATTCATGAGGAGAAACGCCAAACGTTAACAGACTACCCTGTTGGCACAAAAGTTCGGATTGCACGTGTCTTAGACGAAAAAGAATTACTGGATTATTTAGTTTCCATTGATTTAAATATTCAAGAAGAATATACGATTAAAGAAATTGCTGCATATGAAGGACCGATCACCATTTATAATGAAAACAAAGAATTATCCGTCAGCTTTAAAGCAGCAAACACAATTTTTGTTGAGCCGTTGATTAGAGAAAGTGAGGAAAACTAATGAATGAAAAAGTAGCATTATTTACTATTTTCGGGGGGACAGGTGATCTTGCCAAACGCAAATTGTATCCTTCCCTGTTCCGCTTATATAAAAAAGGATTATTAGCTGAGCGTTTTGCGGTGATTGGTACCGCACGTCGGGAATGGACAGACGAATACTATCGTGAAATCGTTCGTGAAACCATTCAAGACTTAAATCCTACGGCCGAAGAGGCAACTGAATTTTCTAGTCATTTCTATTACCAATCACATAATGTGAATGATACGGAACATTATAATACCTTAAAAGAATTATCTGATCGCCTAAATGAACAATACCACTTAGAAGGCAATCATGTTTACTATTTAGCTATGGCCCCTCAATTCTTTGGAACCATTGTTAATCACTTGAAATCACAACATATTATTTCGGAAGAAGGCTTTGATCGTCTAATTATCGAAAAGCCATTTGGTTCTGATTATGAATCTGCCTACGAATTAAATGAAGAAATTCGTGCTGCATTTCCTGAACAAGATATTTTCCGAATTGACCATTACTTAGGCAAAGAAATGATCCAAAATATTTCAGCCATTCGTTTTGCCAATAATATTTTTGAATCACAATGGAACAATCGTTACATTGATAATGTCCAAATCACCTTCGCTGAAAGCTTAGGTGTCGAGGATCGTGGCGGCTATTATGACCACAGTGGCGCACTAAAAGATATGGTTCAAAATCATATTTTACAAGTCGTTGCTTTGCTTTCTATGGAGCCTCCTGTTGCCTTTTCTGAAAAAGAAATTCGGACTGAAAAAGTAAAAGCTTTACGTGCCATCCGCCTTTATTCTGAAGAAGAAGCCCTTCAAAATTTCGTGCGTGGACAATACGGCGAAGGTCAGCTAGCTGATCAAACATTTGCAGCCTATCGTGATGAACCGAATGTGGCAGAAACTTCATCTACTGAAACTTTTGTTGCTGGTAAATTTTTAATTGATAATTTCCGTTGGTCTGGCGTCCCTTTCTATGTTCGCACAGGTAAACGATTAACTGAAAAAGGCACACGCATTAACATCGTCTTTAAACAAGTACCTATTAATGTCTTCAAAGATGATACGTGTGAAGAATGCGATAAAACCGATTTACCACCGAATGTTTTAACTATCTATATCCAACCAACTGAAGGATTTTCATTAACCTTAAATGGAAAAGAAATCGGTCAAGGGTTCAATACAACTCCAGTGAAACTTGATTTCCGTCAAAGTGCTGAAATGACTGAAAATAGTCCAGAAGCATATGAAAAACTTCTATTAGACTGCCTAAATGGCGATAGTACAAACTTCTCTCATTGGGACGAAGTTGCCCAATCTTGGCGCATTGTTGACATTATTCGACATGCTTGGGATAAAACAGACGTTTCTTTCCCTAATTATGCCGCTGGCACAATGGGCCCACAAGCTGCCTTCGACTTATTAGAAAAAGATGGCTTTACTTGGGAATGGCAACCAGATAACTGGTACCGTGACCGCGGTCAACTTGATCAATAAATAAGCCAAAAAAGATCCGCTAGTTAACGACTAACGGATCTTTTTTCTTGTTTATTCGAATCCTTCAGCAACCGCTTCTGGATAATTTTCTTCAACAATGTGTGCACAACGGCCACAAAGTGTTGGTAATTTTTCATCTGAGCCGACATCTTGACGAACGGAACGACAACGGTCACACGTTTCGCCTTCTGCTTTTTCAACTAAAATAGCCATGTCTTCAAATTGAACAGCTTCACTAGGTGCTACTTCTTTTGATACTTCAAAGTCGGAAACAATTAGTAATTGAGCAATATCTGCATCAACAGCTGTCATTAATTGACGAATTTGTTCATTTGGATAAACGGTCACTTTGGCTTCTAACGATTTACCGATTAATTTAGAATGACGAGCTTCTTCCAACGCTTTTAAGATATTGTCACGGAAATCCATAAAGGCTGCCCATGTATCCATCAATTCTTCTTCATTAGTAAACGTTTCGTAACCTGGGAATTCAGCTAATTGCACATACTCTTCTTCTTCTTGTAAGAAACTCCAAATTTCTTCCGCTGTATGTGGAATAATTGGTGTCAATAATTTTGTTAATGAAACCAATGTTTGATAGAAAACAGTCTGCATACAACGACGTTGATAATCGTTTTCAGCTTCAATATAAACGACATCTTTCGCAAAGTCTAAATAGAAAGAAGATAAATCTACAGTTAAGAAGTTCATAACTGTCCGATAAATATGCATGAAATTATATTTTTCATAACCATTTTCACGGATTTCTTGAATGACTTGATTTAAACGAACCGTCATGTATTTATCTACAGAACGTAAATCAGCATAAGCTACAGTATGCTCAGCTGGATTAAAATCACTCGTATTCGCTAACAAGAAACGCATAGTATTACGGATTTTCCGGTACACTTCAGATACTTGGTTTAAGATATCCATTGAGACACGCACATCGGCTTCCGCGTCAACACTACTTACCCACAAGCGTAAGATATCTGCCCCCATTTGATTGATAACTTTTTCAGGTAAGATAGTATTGCCTAACGATTTACTCATCTTACGGCCTTCGCCATCGAGAACCATCCCTTGAGAAATAATTGATTTATAAGGCGCTACTCCATTGATAGCAACACTTGTTGTAATACTTGAGTTAAACCAACCACGATATTGGTCAGAACCTTCTAAATACATATCTGCTGGGAAAGTTAACTCTTCTCTTTCTCGTAAAACTCCTTCATGTGAAGAACCTGAGTCAAACCAAACGTCCATGATATCTGTTTCTTTGGTAAACTCGCCATTTGGTGAACCTGGATGTGTAAAGCCTGCTGGTAGTAACTCTTTTGCTTCACGCATAAACCAGATATTTGATCCATGTTCTGCAAATAAATTCGCTACATGTTCAATTGTTTCTGGCGTAATGATGGCTTCCCCGTTTTCAGCATAGAAGATCGGTAATGGTACACCCCACGCTCTTTGGCGAGAGATTACCCAATCACCACGGTCACGAATCATATTATATAAACGTGTTTTTCCCCAAGGAATTAGCCAGTCAACTTTCTCAACTTCATCTAAAATATCTTGACGGAATTTAGAGATTGAAGCAAACCATTGTGGCGTTGCACGGTAGATAACTGGTTTTTTGGTACGCCAATCATGTGGATAACTATGCGTAAAGAAATCTAATTTTAATAACGCGCCTTTTTCTTCTAATAACTCAGTAATCATTGGATTCGCTTTGTCATAGAAAATTCCTTCAAAACCAGGTGCTTCATCTGTAAAGACCCCACGACTGTCAACAGGAGAAATAACAGGCAAATCATATTTACGGCTAACGATATAGTCATCTTCACCATGCCCTGGTGCGGTATGAACTAAGCCAGTCCCAGCATCTAGCGTCACGTGGTCGCCTAGCATAACAAGTGATGTTCGATCATAGAATGGATGTTGAGCTGTCATACGATCTAATTTTTCACCAGAAAATTCTCGCAAGACTTCTACTTCTTCCCAACCAACCGCTTCTTTAACTGTTGCTAATAAATCTTTAGCAATTACAAATTTACGACCGTCTGCCTTCACTTCAACATACGTAAAATCAGGATTAACTGAAATACCTAAGTTGGCTGGTAATGTCCAAGGGGTTGTCGTCCAGATGACGAAGGCTGTCTCGTTATCTAAAAGACCTTTACCATCGGCCACATTAAAAGCTACGTAAATAGAAGGTGATTTTACATCTTTGTATTCAATTTCTGCTTCTGCTAAAGAAGATTCACTTGAAGGAGACCAATAAATTGGTTTTAAGCCTTTATAAATATAGCCTTTTTCTGCCATCTTACCAAAAACACGAATTTCTGCTGCTTCATACTCTGGATCTAACGTAATATATGGATGTTCCCAATCGCCTGACACACCTAAACGTTTAAAATCGTTACGTTGTTTATCGACTTGTGATAAGGCATACTCTTTACATTTTTCGCGATACTCAGCGACAGTCATTTCTTTACGTTTAACCCCTTTATTGGTTAACACTTGCTCAATTGGTAAACCATGAGTATCCCAACCAGGCACATAAGGAGAACGGAAACCAGACATTGATTTTGAACGAATAATAATATCTTTACTGATTTTATTCAAAGAATGTCCTAAATGAATATTTCCGTTTGCATACGGAGGGCCATCATGTAAAACAAAGGTTGGTTTTCCTTCGTTTAATTTTTGACGTTGTTCATATAAGCCTTTTTCTTCCCAGTCTTTTTGCCATTCTGCTTCACGGTTTGGCAAGTTCCCACGCATTGGAAAAGCTGTTTTTCCTAATTGCAATGTTTCTTTCATTTTCATATGCATTTGCCTCGCTTTCATTTTATCGATTTAATTGTGTTAGTTCATACTAAAGATGAACGATAGCTGATAAAAGTAGATAAAAAAAGAGTACTCCATCCCAAGGGACGAAGTACTCGTGTTACCACCCAAATTCAAAGTAGAGTTGCCCCTACTTTCTCTGAAATTGATAACGGTAATTATCCGGCAGTTCCTACTCAAGTGTTCAGAACTGCATCTAGGATAGAGGATCTGTTTAATGCCAGTGTCTGTCAAACTTTCACTATCATTGACTCGCTGCTAAGAATAAACATTAAACGTTCTGTTCTATCTATTTTGATTCTTCTTCAATTGTTTCTTCAGTGACTTCAATTACAGGCTTTTTTTCTACTACAGCATCTGTGTTCTCTTCAGAGTTTACAACAGTTTCATTTTCGTTGTCAAGGTCTTGTTCATCAAGAATTTCCTTAACTGCTGTATGTTTGTCTCCGACATAACTAGAAAAAGGCTTTAAAATCTCTTCCCACTCTTCACTCTTCACTTGCTCTAATTGAGTTTCAAGCATTAAGCTTAAGCGTTGATGGAAGACACGTGTTTTCTTCTTCAAGTCTTCTGTTTCCCCAGCTAATTGACGGGCACGTTCAATTGCTTCTGCTAAGATTTGTGTTGATTTCGCTTCAGCATCTGCAATCATTGCATTTGATTTACGTTCAGCTTCTACCAAGGTTTCTTTGGCTTGGTTATCTGCCGAAGTGATAATCATTTCTGATTCTTTATTGGCACTTGATTTCACTTTATCAGCGGTATCTTGTGCAACAATAATTGATTGGTTCAATGCATCTTTCAATTCATTGAAGTATTGTAATTTTTCTTCTGCGTGTTTTAATGATTTCTCAAGTTCACGATTTTTTTGTAATGCATCTTCATAATCACGTGTGACTTGATCTAAAAAGTCATCTACATCGTCTTGGTTATAGCCTCTCATTTTTGTTGAGAAGTCTTTGTTTTGAATATCTAATGGAGTTAATGCCATATTCCTTCACCTCTTTGGATTATTTTTGTAAAACCCCTTATGAACACATTCTCATACTAATCCTGAAATAGCAAATATCTTACTTTTTTTATTATACACAACTTCGTCTGAATGAACAGCCAAAATGGTTTTCTTAAACAAAAGTTCGAGATTATTTTCTCAATACCCCTAAGAGGACACGAAATTTTTCTTTCTTTGTTTTTCCTTCTAATTCTTGAATCTGAAGGCGCCCAAATCCCCGTATCGAAACAATATCTAATAAGTCTAAAGCAAAATCTGGTCGTGTCGTTTCTGTCCAATTGACTTTTACTTTACCAGATTCGATCAATTGTTTTGATCGCTGCCTTGAAATATTAAATACGGCGGAAATCACACTATCCAGCCGCAAAGAGCTCATAGTCGTTCGCTCTTCTTGCCAACCATCCTTCGGTATCAAAATTTGTGTATAATCACGCTCTTCTAAACGAACAGTAATTTTACCAATTTTGTCGACTTGGTTAACAACGAAGCCAGCTACTTCTTGTGCTATAAAAACCTGCCACTTATCACCATCGGAAATAATATCTCCAAAGGCTTCCCTACGAACCCCAACATTCATCAAGGTGCCTAAAATTTTCCCATGAGATAATGTCGCAAATTTAGATGGATAAATAATTTCAAATAATACAACACCAAAATCTGTCTCTTCTGGTATGTAATACGCTGGATAAATCAAGCAGCGTTTTCGTTCTGCTTGCTCATAACCACCATAAAAAGTAAACGATAAATCACTGTTTTGTCGAATCAACGTTTCCAAAATATACGCCTGTCTAGGATCAAGAAAGTCTGTCAAATAAGGCGCGTATTGCATCTCCACTTGCTCTAGCCAATCCCCGACAGTGTCAATAAAAGGATGTTCATCTTTGCGGAAATGTTGATACACATTTGCGTTCATAGATAAATCATCCTTTCTAAAAGTTATTAATAAACAATAGCTCGTAAAATGACTGCTAAGCCACCCGCTGCTAGGTTAAGGACAATAATCCCTACCATTACGTTAAATCCAACCATTCCAATCCTTAAATTCAAACGGTCAAACAAACTTAAGTATGGTTCACAAATTCTAGAGAGCAAACGCCCGAAAGCAGAATCATACGCTCCTGGAAACCATGAAAGTAGCGCGTAAATCACTAGTAATCCTGAATAGATTTGAACGCCTTTGTATAATAGAGTAATCAGTGTTGCGATAATAACACCTCCCTAAGGCTTAGAAATCAAAGAATTGTTTGTTGGCTAAAGATTGTGCTGTC
Organism: Enterococcus sp. AZ104; assembly: GCF_050546705.1. Lineage (NCBI taxonomy): Bacteria > Bacillati > Bacillota > Bacilli > Lactobacillales > Enterococcaceae > Enterococcus > Enterococcus sp. AZ104. The sequence goes on along the minus strand of NZ_CP172952.1, from coordinate 781,688 downwards.
GCACTATCAATTTCCATATTCGCTGGTGTGCATAAGAAGATTTCATTGCCAACGCGCTGAATATCTCCGTCTAAAGCATACACAGTACCAGTTAAGAAATCAACGATGCGTCGTGCTTGGTCTTCTTCTACTAATGTAAAATTAACTAGCACGGCTTCTTCAGCAAATAAATGTTTCGCAATGCTCATTGCTTCTGAATACACACGTGGTTCAATAATAGTAATTTTATGTGTTTTTGCATTGGCGGTGCTTTCTTGTGCTCGTCTTGTATTCGTAGTCGCTGATTGATTAGAACTACGCATAGAAACCACTTTTTTCTCTGTGTAAGCAGCTTGTTGTGTGTCTCTTTCTTGATGCGTTTCAGCAGAACGATAGCGTGCAGAAGGTTTTTCAACTACAGGCTCACTTTGTTGTGTATAAGCTGGCTGACTGTAACTTTCCTGTTGTTGAACAGGGCGTTGTGGTTTAGGCCGAGTTGCACGACGCGGTGGTTCATTAACTGCTTTGCGCTCTTCATATTCTTCGTAGTTATCATAATAATCATCTTCTTCGCCAGATAAGCCAAAAAAGCTCGATAACGCATCCTTGTTAAAAATTGACATAAATTCCTCTCCTTTACGCATCTCTGAATAACGCTGTTCCGATTCGTATAAAAGTTGCACCTTCTTCAACTGCGATTGGGAAATCGTTACTCATTCCCATGCTAAGTTCTGTACAAGGAGCAAAAGATAAATGTTTCTCATTTACGGTCATTTGCAGCTCTTTTAATTCTCTAAATGTTGCATGTAATACTTCTTCACTTGCCCCAAAAGGTGCCATAGTCATTAGACCGACGATTTGAATTTTGTCCAAATCAGCAAGTTCTTGAATGAAAGGTAAGACGTCTTCTTTACGAAAGCCGTGCTTGCTTTCTTCCCCAGTTATATTCACTTCAACAAAACAACGAATAACTTTCGTTGCTCTTTTTTGAATTTCTTTGGCCAGACTCAGACTATCTAATGCATGAAAATAATCTATCTCATTAATAATTAATTTTACCTTCCTACGTTGTAAATTACCAATTAAATGCCACTGAATATCATTAAATTTTTCCAATCCAGCTTTCTTTTCTAGTAACTTATCTACTCGGTTTTCAGCTAAATTCTGGACACCAAGCTGAACAAGCTCTGCTGCTTCCTCAATTCCTACTGATTTAGTGACGCCAATCATTGTCACATCAGCAACAGAGCGCTGTGAGCTTTTGCATGCTAGCTGAAGTTGATTATTAATATTTGTTAAGTTTTCAGCTATCATTTCTAATCGATGCTCCTTATCGTTTTCTGCGGAAAAATGGTGGCGTACTTAATTCGTCATCATTGTGATTTGGTTCTTCACGGTGGAATGTGTCAAATTCTTTTTTGTCTACTTGTTCTAATGAAGATTCATCAACTTTTGGACGTGTATTTTGTTCTCTGCGAATATCCCAATCGCCAAAAGCACTTGCTTCTTCTTGTGATTTTGGTTGATCCATTTCCACAGATTGAGTTGTTTGTTGCATTGGTTGAACCGCTTGCCTTGTTTGACGGTGCGGTTTTCTATCCTTTTTTGATTCATCAATACCTGTAGCGATTACTGTTACACGAATTTCGTCGCCTAAATCTTCGTTGATTGATGTACCTAGGATAATGTTCACATCACCTGAAGCAGCATTTGTAACGATATCTGAAGCATCTTGCGCTTCAAACAAGGTCATATCTAAGCCACCAGTAATGTTTAATAAGACTTGTTCCGCACCATCGATTGATGTTTCTAACAATGGTGAAGAAATAGCTTTTTTCGTTGCTTCAATTACGCGTTCTTCGCCGCTCGCTACACCAATTCCCATTAAAGCTGTTCCTTGGTTTTCCATCACTGTTTTCACGTCAGCAAAGTCCAAGTTTACGTAACCTGGCGCAGTGATTAAATCTGAAATTCCTTGAACACCTTGACGTAATACATTATCAGCTTCTCTAAATGCTTCAAGCATTGGCGTTTTCTTGTCAACGACTTCTAATAAGCGGTTGTTTGAGATAATTAGTAGTGTATCAACGTTTTCTTTTAATAAGGCAATTCCTTCAGCGGCAAAACGACCACGCTTTGGACCTTCAAAACTAAATGGACGAGTTACTACACCAACTGTTAAAGCGCCTAATTCTTTAGCGATTTTTGCAACTACTGGCGCAGCACCTGTACCAGTTCCGCCACCCATACCAGCAGTAATGAAAATCATATCCGCGCCTTGTAATGATTCTGAAATCACTTGTTCACTTTCTTCTGCAGCTTTTTGGCCAACTTCAGGTTGTGAACCAGCACCTAAACCACGAGTGTATTTAGGGCCTAATTGAATCACTGTTTCTGCTTTTGAATGTTTTAATGCTTGAACGTCTGTATTGGCTGTGATAAATTCCACGCCTTTAACGTTTTCTTCGATCATACGGTTTACAGCGTTTCCGCCGCCGCCACCTACACCGATAACTTTAATGACTGCACCGTTGTTAATGTTATTGTCTAATGAAAATTCCATGATATCGTATCCTCCTGTTTGTGTGATTAGTCGAAAATGTTCGAGAAGAAGTCTTTGATTTTGCCTGTCACTTTTTCACCAGACTCACGTTCGTTGAATTCTTCATATTCTTCTTGAGGCTGTTCAGCATATGTGTCATAGCGAACTTCTTGTTGGACAGCGACTGATTGTGCTGGTTTCGATTTTTCACCAGGGATTGCATATTTGGCAATGTGATAAATATCGTTTAGTTGCGCTGAATATTCCACAATGCTAATGACATTAGCAAAGACTGGGTTACGTAAGCCCATGTGATTTGGTACGTATAGTTTTACGTTGGCTTCAAAAATTTCTTGCGCCAAATCGACAATACCTGGCATACTAGCGGCGCCACCAGTTAATACAACGCCTCCAGGTAATTCAAACGCATCAATTTCATCCAGAACTTCTTTTGATTTTCTCAAAATTTGTTCCACACGCGCTTCAATAATTTCTGAAAGGTAACGTTCGTCCACTCTTACAGGCTCTGACTTACCGATAACATCAACAGGAAACTCTTCGTTTGCTGAAGTTCTTTCTGGATAAGCATCCCCATAATTAATTTTTAAGGCTTCGGCGTTGTTAAAAGAAGTATTCAATACGATTGAGATATCTTTCGTGATGAACTCGCCGCCTTCTTGGTTAACATGAGTAAATTTCAATTGTTTGTCGTGGATAACAGATGTCGTTGTTTGACCGCCACCCATATCAATGACAATTGTTCCAAAGTCTTTTTCGCCATCTGTTAAAATTGTTTCTGTTAAAGCAAGCGGTGTAATCACTAATTCGTTAATTCCTAAGCCAGCTTTTTCAACACATTTACGGATGTTATGGATGATTGTTTTTGGTCCAGTATAGACAACGCCAAACATCTCCATGCGAACGCCAAGCATTCCACGTGGGTCTTTGATGCCTTCAAAGCCGTCGACGGTAAAGTCTTGCGGTAAGATTGCAACAATTTGACGTTCAGGAGGAGTTGAACGAACCAAAGCTGCAGATGCGACGTTGCGCACATCCTCATCTGTAATTTCTTTTGATTCACTGCTAACAGCTATCATTCCTTGACAGCTTTCTACTTCTAATAAATTCGCTGGTAATCCAACATTTACGCTTTTAATTTGAATGCCGGCTTTTTCTTCGGCTTGTCGAACGGCCCGTTGGATTGCTTGAACTGTTTGATCAATATCGACGACAATTCCTCGATTCAAACCGTCTGATTTTGCATTTCCAACGCCGATGATGTTCATTTGACCTTCAATATATTCAGCGACAACTACTTTGACAGAAGTTGTACCAATATCGAGGCCTACATACATTCCTGTTTTTGCCATGAACGGAATTCCTCCTCCTATTAATTCCAATATCTAAGCGGACAAAGGCGTCCGTTTAACTATCTCTTTTTTAGTATTATTCACTTCTTCCAATTTTACCATAAAAATGGGGGTTTTAGAAAGCAGATTATACGAATTTGTTCGTTAATTTTTGAAACATTTTTGTAAAAAACTTATTCTGCTTGTTGCACTTCTTGATTTTCTCCATTTGTAGGCGTACCGTTATTCGCTTCATCCGTTGCTGCGCCTGCATTTGGGTCCTCAACTTCTTGATTTTCAACCGCTGAATCTTCGGAAACTTCACTGCCCGTTTCTTCACTTTCTTTTTCATACGGATAAGAAAAAATGCCGACTTCCATATCAACGATTCCAGGTTTGTCCATTTGCTCGGCAACTTGTGAATAATAAGCCATTTTTTCACTTAAATCAGAAATATTAACAATCACTCGATTTCCATCATTCATATAGACATTAATCAAGTCTTTATTGGTTTTTGATGGTGCATATTTAATTTCTGAAATTCCTTGTTTAATTTCTTGAGGTAATTTGTTGTAAGAGGCCATTAATTCAGGGATTAATTTATCCTCTTTGAAATTCTCAAAAATTGGTTTGCCACTTTCAGCAGCTTTGGTGGTTTCCGCCAAAGTTTTACCATTCTCTAAAATCGGATGATAGCCGCCTTTAGTCGCAGCAAGAGCGACAATTTGATACTCTTGAATATCAATTTTAAATGAATTAATACCATTTAACTTAATGTTCGCCTTTTTTATAATTGGAAACTTTTTCTGAATATTTGCAGAAAAATAATTTCTATTTGAATACTGCTCCCATAAGCCACTGCCCGTTTCAAGTTTTGACTGCTGAATAATTGCTTGGCTCTCCACACTTTTGTTACCTGAAACTGTTACTTCACTCAATCGACTAAGAGGCGAAACAAAATACAATGCCACTAAAATGGCTGTCCCTAAACAAGTTAAAATAAAGGCTAAACGCCTATATAAGCGCTTGTTCCGTGTTTTCTTAACGTTCGGTAAACGATCTGCAAAATGCTCCTCTTCTTCCACTGTTTCTTGTGGAAGATGTTGTTGAGGCTCTTCTTGACTTTGTTCTTGTAAAGTGATGGTGACTTCTGCTTGTTCGTTTTCACCTTTTGAAGCAGCTTCTTCCGCTTGCTTCTTCAAATATTCTTGGTTTTGTTTTTGCCAAGGTGTCAGTTCAGGTTGAGACTCTTCCGATTTTTTTGGAGGTAATGGTTTTCTTTTTTTGAATATATCGTTCTCGTTACTAATCTTCCACACCTCCTATCTCAGACTAACGTTTTCACAACTTGATACAAACGATCACTTGCATCTGGGATGCCTTCCCCTTTGGACGCCGTTGCCATCTGTTGTCTTTTTTCATTGTTTAATAAAATATCATCAATTGCCGCAACTAAACGAGCGCCGGTCAATTCTGCATCTGGAATCATTTCAACAGCACCAACTTTTACTAAGCTTTGCGCGTTTTTCGTTTGATGATCATTCGTGACGTAAGGACTCGGAATTAAAATTGCTGGTAATCCTAATGCGGTGAACTCCGCAATTGAGGTTGCTCCTGCACGTCCCACCATTAAATCGGTATTAGCCATCACTTCAACCATTTTATCAATATACGGTTGCACACTTATGTTTGTCAATTTCTTTTCAGAAAGCTTTAGACTTTCTTGAAGTTCCTGATAATATCTTTCTCCTGAAGCGTATAAAACTTGATACTCTCTCTCTTCAAACAAAGGAAAGGCCTGTTCAAACGCTTGATTGATTTTCAAGGCGCCACGACTTCCGCCAAATAAAACCACCGTTTTCTTTGCTGGATCCAAGCCAAACTCTGATAAAATAGCTGACTTTTCCACCGTTACGACTTCTTGTCCCCGCGGGTTCCCTGTTAAAATTGTTTTTTCTTTCGGGAAAAAACTAGCGACATCTGGAAAACAAATCGCAATTTTATCCACATAACGACTTAAAAATTTATTTGTCATTCCAGGGATACTATTTTGTTCATGAATAATTGTCGGTATTTTTAATTGGTGGGCCGCATAAACCACTGCACCAGAAACATAACCGCCTGTACCAATGACCACATCTGGTTGAAATTCACGAATAATTTTTTTTGCTTTATTAATGCTTGTTAAAAATAAATAAATTGTTTTAAAATTTTGAGGACTTAGCGAACGCTTGAATCCTTGAATTTTAATCGTTTTAAATGGAATTTTCGCCTTTGGCACAATTTGACTTTCTAGACCATTTTCTGTTCCCACATACAAGAATTCTGTTGCAGGTGTTTCTTTTTTGACGTGTTCGACGAAGGATAACGCAGGATAGATATGCCCACCTGTGCCACCACCAGTTACTAGTATCTTCATTTTCTCACATTTCACTTTCTTTTAATTGTTGAACAGCTTGCATAAAGGCTTCCCCGCGTACTTCGAAGTTCGGGTATTGATCCCAACTTGCGCAAGCAGGTGATAGTAAAATAGTATCATCTTTTTCCGAATAATCAAAGGCAATGGTAACCGCCGTTTGAACATTTTCAGCAAATAAAATTGTTTCAATGTTCGCTTTTTTAGCAGCTTCCGCCAATTTTTCTTTGGTTTCTCCAAATAAAACAATTGCTTTGAGTCCCAGCAGAGCAGGAACCAATTCATCAAATGAGTTACCGCGATCCAAGCCACCTGCAAGTAAAAGTAGCTTTTGGTTGTCAAACCCACTTAACGCCATCTCTGTAGCTAAAATATTGGTTGCTTTTGAATCGTTATAAAAACGTCTTTGCTGAACTTCGCCAACAAATTGCGTTCGATGGGGAACGCCTGAAAAGTTTGTCAAAGTTTGTCTAATCTGAGCATTCGATACATTTTTTAATTTAGCTACACAAATCGCTGCGAGTGCATTTTCAATATTGTGACTGCCAGGAATCCCTAGCTCATCGGCGGGCATAATATATTCTTCATTGAAATATAATTTCCCATCTAAAAGATAAGCCCCTTCTACTGCTTCTTTCGTTGAAAAAGGCAATACGTTGGCAGCTGTGGTTTTGGCTAACGTTTGAAGCTCTACTTGATTCCAATTTAAAATCAAGGTGTCCTCTGCGGTCATGTTTTTTTGAATGGCCCATTTTGCAGCAACATATTCTTTCCGCGAACCATGATAATCCAAGTGTGCCTCAAAAATATTTGTAATTACTGCAATTTGTGGGTGAAACGTCTCAATTCCCATTAACTGAAAACTAGAAAGTTCCATCACAAGATCATCCTTGGCTGTTGCTTCTTGAGCCACCGTACTCGCTGGAAAACCAATATTTCCCGCCAAACGTGCCTCACCAGCCGTTCTGTCAGCGTTTAGCAGTAAACCAATCATCGTGGTCGTGGTTGTTTTGCCATTGGTGCCCGTAATGCCGACAATTGGACATTCGGCAATTTGACCTGCTAATTCCACCTCAGTTATGATAGGAATTTTCCGAGTTAGTGCTTCTGCCACAAGTGGGTTTGTATAAGGAATGCCAGGATTTTTAACAATTAGTTCAAATTCTTCATCCAACAATTCAATTGGATGCCCCCCTGTAACAACACGAATACCCAAGGTTAATAAATCTTGGGCGTCAGGGTTTTGATCAAATTGTTTTGCGTCATTAACGGTAACGAGCGCACCTAACTCATGTAAGAGTTTCGCTGCGCTGACACCACTTTTAGCTAGTCCTAAAACCAACACTTTTTTGTTTTGATAGGTTGTTATTTTTTTCATTGTCAATTTCCCCTTTGATAGATTAGAAAAGAATCCATAATGTGATTCCTGAACAGATTAAACCGACAGACCAAAAGACAAAATCAATTTTCCATTCAGACCAACCACACATTTCAAAATGGTGATGAATTGGTGACATTTTAAAAATCCGTCGACCAAATAATTTAAATGAAGCAACTTGTAAAATAACACTTGCTGTTTCACAAACGTAGACAAGTCCAATTAAAAGTAGCGTCCATTCTTGATGCAAAATAATTGAAATTGCTGCTAACAATCCACCTAATGCTAATGAACCAACATCACCCATGAAGATTTTTGCTGGTTTTCTATTATAAGGGAAAAAGCCAATCAGCCCACCAATCACACTTAGGCAGATAATCACAACATCAAATTGTTGTTGTTTCCAGGCAATAATTGCATAAGTACCAAATGAAATTGTTCCTAAACCAGCAACTAAGCCATCAATCCCATCTGTCAAATTCACGGCATTAGAAAAACCGACTAACCAAAAAATAATAAACACGCCATAAAAAATACCTAACGGAACTTCTGCTACTCCAAACAAATCTAAGGTGTCTGAAAAGCCTTCACTTCGATAAACAAAGTAGAAAACCAACCCACCAAAAATTTGACCAATTAATTTTTGACGAGAATTCAAGCCCATGTTCCGTTTTTTAAAGACTTTAATGAAATCATCTAAATAACCTAGCAAACCGTATAATACTAAAATAAATAGAATAATTAGTAGAGACGGCGTAAATTGGTGGAAAAACAACCCCATTGCTAATGAAGTAATCAAGCTGGCTACAAGGAAAACGACTCCCCCCATTGTAGGGGTACCTGTTTTCACGCTATGCCAAGTCGGGCCATCTTCACGAGTAACCTGCCCTTGTTTTTTCATTTGAAAATAGCCAATGAATAGTGGCATTACGCTCACTGTAATGGCAAAACTCACCACTATGGGAATAAAAATCTGTGTCCACTCCATGTTATCTCTCCTAATTATTCTACGTTATTATTCTGTGCCTTCTAAAGTCACGGTTAATTTTTTCTCCGTAATTTCAGTTTCAGCAGCGATACTTTGTTTCGTCACATAGCCTTCACCTTTAAACTCGACAGTCAAACCTAATAGATCGCCAAACTTGGTAACATCGCTCTTCGACCAGCCGGTTAAATCAGGCATATAGTTCGTTCCATTTGTGATCAAAATCAATTTCTGATTAGGCATTAATGTTTGACCAGCCGGCGTTGATTGTTTCTTGATTTTTTCACCATCACCGATAATCACAGGATCCACCCCGTTCACTTTGGCATTGGTCAACGCTTCCGCTGGTGTCATGTTTTTATAATCAGCAACTGTGACTTTATCAGAAGCTACTTTCGTTGTTTCCGGATCTGTCTCTTTAATGTCTAACGCTAATTTCATTAATGGGTTTGCAATTGCCGCCATTGCTTCTGAAGGCGAACCTGATTTTGCTTGTCTAAGTGTAATATACAAAACATATTCAGGATTATCCGCTGGGACCATTTCCACTACAGAAGACAAGACTTGACTTGCTCCATCAACGTACCCTTTACCATCTGAAATCTGGGCAGTTCCTGTTTTGGCAGCAACATGATAGCCTGGTACTTTATAAATATCATACGCAATCCCGTAAGTCGGGTCTTCAACAGTATCAATCATGTACGTACGAATCTGTTGAGCTGTTTGCGCTTTGATTGGGGTTCCTACGATTTGTGGTTCCGTAATCGTTTCTTTTCCTGTATTTTTGTCAACAATTTTGCTGATGTAATGAGGTTGCAACATTGAACCGTCATTTGCAATAGCTGAGAAACCTTTCATCATTTGGAAATTAGTAACCGTAATTGCTTGACCAAATGCCGACATTGCTCTATCTACAAAGTTTGTTCCTGGCAATTTACCAGCAGATTCACCACTTAAACCTGAATGCGTGCTCGTACCAAAACCAAATTTTTTCAAATACTCCATCCATTTTTCATCACCCATTTTTTGTTCTAGTTTTACCATACCAATATTACTAGACCAAGAAATGGCTTGACGATAATTCAAATATTCTTTGCCGTTCAACCGAGTGTAGTCATGGTCATTCACAGTTACATCCCCAACCTGAATTCCACCAACACGATTGAATAATTCATTAGGATTAAACTGTCCTTGTTCCATAGAAGCAGCTGTTGTAAATAATTTGATTGTTGAGCCTGGTTCATAAGGACTTTCAACTAATAGGTTCTGCCACGTGCCATTATCGTCTAACCCTTGTTTCGTTTCAGGATTAAATGTTGGCCGTTGAGACATGGCAACAATTTCGCCTGTTTTTGCTTCCATTAACATGGCAGTCATAGAAACTGGTTCATATTTTTCATTAACTTGCGTCATTAAATCTTCTAAGGTATTTTGCAAGCGACTATCTAGCGTCGTGTAAATATCTTGACCATCCACTGCTTTTTTCTCTTCTGCCACAGTTCCTGGTAAGGCATTGCCATAAATATCTTTTTCAAAATACACACGGCCATCGGTTCCACTTAAAATATCATTATAGGTCTGTTCTAGTCCCATTGCTCCTACTAAGCCTTCTTTATCATCATCTGGATTGGCTGCTTTTGTATAGCCAATAAAGTGAGAAGCAAACTGACCATTGGGATATAATCTGGCTGGATGTTCATTGAAATAAACACCTGAAATTTTTTTCTTTTTCAAATCTGCTTCAATTTTTTGGCGTGTTTCCAAGGTGATGTTTTGACCACCCGTACCAAATTCCACTTGATATTGTGTTGACCCATCTTCATGGATCCCATTATTCAAGTATTTCAATGCTGTTTTTTTGTCTAGTTTGGTATATTTCGCTAAAATTTCAGCAATATCATCGAAGTCTTTTTTCTCCGCATAGAGCTTTTCATTATTTTGTCCCGTATATTTTTTTGATAATACGACATATAACGAATAAGAAGTAGCATCTTCTGCGATTGGATTACCATATCGATCTAAAATTGATCCTCGCTTAGCTTTTACCACTTGGCTTCCTTCATATAGAGAAGCTGTTTTTTCCTTTAGTGATACACCGGCTACTTTGCCTGTTGCCACAATGTATGTCGTTCTAAAGGCAAATAAAAAGAACAATCCAATACTCGTAGCGAATAAAATGATGCCTACTTTTTTACGATTGTTCATCGGATTTAAGTTTTTCTTTTTCATGAATTGTTTAAATTTATGTCTTTTACTCATTATTTAACAGTCCTAACATTGTCGCCGTTATTTTCTAGTCCTTGTTTTTTAGCGACATCTTTGATTCGATCTGATTTAGAAAGTTCGCTTCTTTCTTGTTCCAATTTCAAAGCGTTATCTTCCTTTTCTTTAATGACTGCTTGTGTTTCTGTAATATCGTTCATGGTTTGGACAATTGTCGTTCTTACTTGAATTGTCGCAATTGCAATACCAATCGTTGCACAAACTAATACAACACCGATTAATTTTTCTAGTAAAGAGACATTTTTTAGTTTCTTTTTGGGTAATAGAGTGGGGACAGGTAGTGTTTCCTCTTGCATTTTTCTGTCTTGCTCTGTTGCCACAGTTGGCTGATCCATTTCTGGTGCTTCATAATGGAAATCATTTACTTTCTTCAATTCAGCCATGTGTCTACCCCTCTCTCTATCTAGATTTTATTTTTTCGGCAATGCGTAACTTCGCACTTCGTGAACGATTATTCTCAGATAACTCACTGTCACTTGGTAAAATTGGTTTTCTGGTAATTACTTTTAATTCTGGTTGAAATTCTTCTGGTACCACTGGAATGCCTGGTGGCAAATCTTGTACCGTACTGTATTCTTTAAACATTGTTTTAACGATACGATCTTCTAACGAATGGAACGTAATCACACTGATTCTGCCATTTTTCGCTAGCAAATCAATTGCTTGTTCTAGCGACTCTTCAACTGCCCCTAATTCATCATTAACGGCAATGCGAATTGCTTGGAAAATTCGTTTTGCAGGATGTCCACCTTTGCGTCTTGCTGGAGCTGGAATCGCCGTCTTAATAATCTCAACGAGTTCGCCTGTTGTTTCAATTGGTTGCTTTTCGCGAACACGTTCAATTTCTCGAGCAATCTGTTTCGAAAATTTCTCTTCCCCATAACGAAAGAAAATTTTTACTAACTCACTATAGCTATACGTATTCACCACTTCGCGAGCCGTCAAGGGTGCATCTTGATCCATGCGCATATCTAAGGGCGCGTCTTGATGATAGCTAAAACCACGTTCTGCTTCATCTAATTGTGGTGAAGAAACACCTAAATCGTATAGAATCCCATCAACGTGGAACACCCCGTGTTCTGCCAATTCTTCTTTAATATTTCTAAAATTTGATTTGATGAAGGTCACTTGACCTTTGTCTACATATTTCTGCAAACGAGTCTTAGCATGTGCCAACGCTTTTTGGTCTTGATCAAAGGCATATAAATGACCGCGCTCATTCAATTGTGTCAGTAAGTATTCACTATGTCCGGCACCACCGAGTGTGCAATCTACGTATACGCCATCCGGCTTCACTTGTAATCCATCCACTGTTTCTTTTAAAAGAACGGTGTAATGGCGAAATTCTTCAGTCATCATTTGCCTCATTCCTAAAATCCAAAATCAATCATTGTTTCTGCTAATTCATCAAAGTTTTCTTCAGCTTCATCAGAGAATGCATGCCAACGTTCGTCACTCCAAATTTCAATTCGGTTAGAGACGCCGATAACAACACAGCCTTTTTCTAAACTGGCATGTGTTCGTAAATTCGCTGGAATATTGATACGACCTTGCTTATCAATCTCACATTCTGTTGCAGCGGAATAAAAGAATCGTACAAAGGTACGTGCATCTTTCTTAGCTAAGGGCATTTCTTGAAGTTTTGCTTCAAGTTGTGACCATTCATTTAAAGGATAACCAAATAAACAGCCATCCATCCCTCTCGTTACCACAAATTTTTCACCAAGTTCCTCACGAAACTTTGATGGAACGATTAGGCGGCCTTTGGCATCGATATTATGTTGGTATTCACCCATAAGCATAGCCAATACACCCGCTTTTCCACTTGATAGAACAAGTCTACCACATCCCACCACTTTCTACCACTATAAATCTAAAAACTTCTATTTTTTAACTGTTATTTAAAATTTCTGTAATATTTACAGGGTTTTATGTAACAAGCATCATCCAACAAAAAATGTTATTATAACAAGGTTTTTACTATGTTTTTTATCAAATAACCCCCAAAATAACAAAAAAACCCCACGGAGTGGGGAGTTGTGGGGGACATTTTCCCACAGCGTATTTCCCCTATTGTCTCCACGCTTTATTACAGTAGATAATGACTGATATTTAGCAAGATAAGCAACACATACAACACAAACGTTAGTAAAAACGTCAACCGCCAAAACATCTTGAAATATCGTCTATATAAAATCTCTCCATAATAATAAGCTTGAAACAGGGCAACAGCGACTCCTAATAACAAAATAGAAATCACAAAATACGGCATAATCGATTCATCATAACTATCTTTGGATAACTCATGGATCCCTATGAATAAAAACGGAATGGCCAAATCCGGTGCTTTTATTTTCCAACGTTCCGTTAGGGAAAAAGTGGACACGAGAAAATTGCACGCAAAGAGCACAATTACCGGAAAAATATACCAAAATAACATTATTGCCGAAAACGACACCATTCTCTCAACAAATCCTTTCATTCCACCTGCTATAACTATACTTCATCAACGTTACACAGATGTTTCATTTCGTTTAAATATATGTGCTAAAAGCCCTTTTTGCTTGCTTTTTCATATAAAAAACGGATTACTTATCAAACCATTTTCAAAACGAGGCCTCACCTATCGCGGCCACTTATTTTTGAATGTTTTTTATAAGCTTTTCTTCTCGTATTGTGTCATACTTCTATTATAATGGATTTAGAACAAAAAATGTTGATTCGGGGTGAATCTTTTGATTAATTATTTATTATTGAAAAATGACTATTTTGAACCTTGTTCACCAGACGATGAAGCCCTAAGTTGGATTTCGGTAGAATCTCCTACAGAAGAAGAAATCGAGCGTCTCGTCAATCAATACCACTTACCAACAGATTATCTTACCGGCGTTTTAGATGATGAAGAAAATGCTCGAGTGGAAGGCTTCCGCCACGAAAAATTACAAACGCCTACGTTACTTTTATTTCGTTATCCCAAAGCTAGTATCAGTCCTAGTGGCTATCTGCAAGTAGAAACGGTGCCGATTGCTTTAATCGCAACCATCGATAACAAACTAATTACTGTTAGCAACGGGCCTAACGACATCGTTCATGGGATTCAAAAAGAGGCGTTCACCCATCAAGATCTTTCTATTGAGAAGGCCTTAATTTTAGCCCTTTCATGGAAGATGGCCCTTTCCTTCAATAAAAACTTACAAGCACTTATCCAACAAACCAACAAACTTGAAGGAGAGCTCCAAGTAGCCACAGAAAATAGTCAATTGTATCAGATTATGGACATTCAAAAAAGTCTAGTTTATTTCGAAGCAGCTTTAACGGATAATTTAAAAGTATTAAAACGTTTATATAGCGCTGAAATTTTTAATCATCCAGAAAAACATTTGCCATTTTTAAGGGATATTCTGATTGAACTAGAACAAGGACTGAATACGACTAAAATACAACTAAAATTAGTTGATAACATTAGTAATACTTTTTCAGCAATCGTTTCAAATAACTTAAATAATGTCATGAAAATTTTAACATCCTTAACAATTGTCCTGACCATTCCGACCATCATCGGAGGAATTTACGGCATGAATGTGAAACTCCCTTTTGCAGAGCATGAATATTCCTTTTGGATTATTTTTGCCATCACTACCTTAATCTGCGTAATTAGTATTCGAATTTTAAAGAAAAAGAATCTCTTATAACTTTAGGTTGCTGTTTTCAGGAAAAGGTTGTACACTATTAGCAGAAATTAAAAAGGACGTGTCATTTATGAACGACAAAGAACAAAGTCGCTTTTCAAAAATCACGAAAGTCGTGGTTTGGCTAATGCTGATCGCAATTGTAGGTTCAACTGTTTTAACAGCGATTCTTAGTCTTTAAACTGGAGAACTTTTTCACACATTAAAAGTAAAAAAACAGCCCCTTCTATCAATTGAAGGGGCTGTTTTTTTTTACTTGCTCAAATAGAGCGGCTATTTTTTCGCCATCGCCAACAGCTCTTGTGCATGTTCAATGGTTAATTTCGTAATTTCACTTCCTGCGAGCATACGCGCAATTTCGTTTACTCGCTCTTTTTCAGATAAAATTCGGACGCTTGTTTCTGTCCGACCCGCCACGATTTCTTTTTCAATAAAATAATGTTCATCGGCAACGGCTGCCACTTGTGGCAAGTGCGTGATACACAACACCTGCGAATTTTCTGAAATTTGATAAATTTTATCGGCAATCGCCTGTGCTACTCGGCCACTGACTCCTGTATCCACTTCATCAAAAACAATACTAGTGATCCCTTGCGTTTGAGAAAAGATTGTTTTCATAGCCAACATCACTCGCGAAAGTTCTCCGCCAGAAGCCACCCGAACTAACGGTTTTAATGGTTCCCCTGGGTTAGTAGTAATATAAAATTCTATTCCGTCTAAGCCATTTTCTTGTAAATGCTCAAGCTCTGTAAAGCGGACTTCAAATTCAGTTCGCTCCAAATATAGTTCTTTTAATTCGGTTAAAATTTGTTGTTCGAGCTCTTTGGCTAGGCGCTTTCGTTCTTTTCGTAAAGCTAACGCTTGTTGATGAGCCGCTTGTTGTTTCTCTGCAAGCAACGCTTCTAAGTCACCTGTACCACCTTCCAAAAAATCAGCCTCTGCTAACTCTTTGGTGATTTCTTCATAGTAAGATAAAATCGTTTCGATCGAATCACCATATTTACGTTTCATTTGACGGATTAATTCCAAACGATTTTCTACTTCATTCAAGCGACCTTCGTCTAGTTCTAAGCCATCAATTAACCTAGAAAGATCTCCACTAGCTTCTTGTAGTAAGTAGTAGGCATTTTGAACAGTATCTGACAATGATTTATATTCTGGATCAAGGGATTCAATCGAAGCGAGTTCATTCATACTTGTTCCGATTTTATCCAAACTACTATCGTCTTCACCATTTAGCGCGGCATAACTAATCGTCAGTGCATCAGCAATCTTTTGAAAATTGTTCAGTTTATTGCGTTCTTCTAGCAATTGTTCTTCTTCGCCAGCCACTAACTGTGCACTAGCAATTTCATCACTTTGAAAATGAAGCATGTCCATTCTTTGGGCAAATTCTTTTTCATTTTTTTGTCGCTTTCTGACTTTGGCTTCGAGTGCGCGATACTCTTGATACGCCTGTGTATATTTTTCTTTGACTGCTAAAAGTTTTTTCCCACCAAATTCATCTAACATATCAATATGGCGTTCACTTTGCATCAATTCTTGATGTTCGTTTTGGCCATGAATATCTACTAAATATTCCCCAATTCTTTTTAAATTAGTAATGTTGACAATCCGTCCGTTGACACGGCAAACATTTTTACCAGAAGCGGAAATATCTCGTTGAATCACTAAAGAATCTTCTTCTGTTTCAATACCTAATTCTTCTAATAATTTCTTTAATTCTTGACTTTTCGGCATTGAAAAAAGTCCTTCTAAGGTGCATTTATTTGCTCCTTGACGAATATAGTCACTGGAGCCGCGTCCGCCTGTGAGTAATCCCATTGCATCAATAATGATGGATTTCCCCGCACCCGTTTCTCCCGTTAAAACGGTCATACCCATTTGAAACTCTAATTGTAACGAAGAGATAATCGCAAAATTTTTCACGGAAAGTTCTTGTAACATCTTGTTCACCTCATTCTTTATAGATAGCTTAACAGCTCTTTATGAAGTTTTTCTGCTGCTTCCTCAGTTCGTGCAATCATGAGAACACTATCATCATCGTTGATGACGGCAAAAAGTTTCTCTTGGTAATTCTTTTCGATTAAACTACCACACGCCGCCGCATTGCCAGGAATGGTTCGTAATACGACATATTTTTCCATTTGTTCTGCAGCTACAAAGGCATCTTTTAAAAGCTTTGCAAGTTTAGCACTCGTATTAGCTTGTGTTTCTAATGGAAGGCTATATCGATAACCCCCTTCTGCAGAAGGAACTTTGATCAGTTTCATATCTTTAATGTCGCGAGAAATTGTTGCTTGTGTTACAGCTACGCCCTTTTCTTGTAAGTAGTTGACAAAATCTTCTTGCTTTTGAATATTTTTTTCAGTCAATAAACGTGTAATTAAACGGTGTCTATCTTGCTTTCTCATGGCGCCGCTCTCCTTTTCAGTTTACTCTTGCCCTCATCATAGCTTATTTTTATGCATTTTAAAAGACTAAACAAAGAAAAGAATAACAAAAAGCAAGGGAAGCTCCGCTGACTTTTTGTTATTCTCTACTTCTATTCTGCTGGAAGTTCAATTCCTAATTCATCTTTTAAATAGGTAGTTAAATTAGTCGTTTCTTTGGTTGATTCATTGACAACATTCCACGTTTTGCCAATCGCTCGGCGATTCCTTTGGGTTAATTCTTCAGCAGGTTGCTGCTCGTCTTCTAAACGTAAAGAACCGTATTGATAGCCCATTATTAACCCCTTATTCCATTCCTTATCCCAATAAACATAAAACAAATAGGTCTCACCAGCTTCTAAATAAAAATCTCCTTCATACTGTAGTATTTCAACAAGCTGACGACTTTGCTGAATTGGCGCCATTCGTCTTGTTGCACGCCCACGATTCAATTTATCAACATTTTCTTTCGCATCATTTAAAAACATTCGCCCTTCTTCCATAATGCCACCTGGTCGCGCAAATTCAATCGTAGATGCTAATTCGCCTTGAATATTTTTTAGTACTTGGATTTTCCCAAATGTCCATGGATAGATTTCTCCATTATAGGGACTACTAGGATCATTAGCAGGCGCGTCTGCTTTATCTAAAGAAAGAACTTTGCCAATAACAATATTTGTTGACAAAGATTGGATATCTTTTGGGATTTCAGGATTATACATTAACAGTCGTTGCGATCCACCGGATTGATTAATAACCTTACTTTGGTCAATTTCATCAAGATATGAATAATATTTTCTTTCTGAAGAATCAATACTATTTTTCAAGGCTTTTTTCTTTAATGAATTGGAAGTCGTTGTTATTTTTTCAGCAGCAACTTGTTTCTTCTCGTTCTCTTTAACGAAATTAATCATTAAGAAAGCGCACGCCAACAAAGAAAGCGCTACCAAAAATACTATGGGATTTTTTTTCATTTTTTCACCACCCATATATTCTTGCTAAGATATCATTATTCGGTTTATCAACAGCAAGATTTGTATTAGTACTTACAGAACGTGTCATAATGCCATTTGAATGTGCAATTCCGAGCGCATGCCCAATTTCATGTCTAGCAATAGTCCCATTTTTCATCGATGAAGCTCGTGAATACATAGTATTATAATTAATTTTAGCATAGTAATAGTTTATTCGCGGAGCTTCTCGCATCCCAGTTACAATCATCCTGTCTCTGCCATCAAAAAAATCTGTAACCCCACCTATTCCCGGATTTAACTTTGTTGAATAAAAATCAATTGATGTCCCATAGTTATTTCCTTGTTTATAAATATACAAAGGATTCCCCTACGGAGTATACATCCAATTTCTAATCGCTGTATCGGTATTACCAAATGTTGCGGTTGGTCCTAACCAATAACTAATTCCATTAATTCCTCTCGATAATACGCCAGAAAACCTAGAGGCTGCAAATGCATCAACACCAGTACCCAAAACGATTGCTACAAAAAAACCAGAAATTAATAACTTCATTTTTTTCATTTTTTTACCTCTCTATTCAATTACTTGGTCTTACTAAAATAGTTTGTCTGATCAGAACTATCCTTAGTTTAACATTAAAAAATACACCAGTAAATTAAAATAAAATTAAATAATATTTTCAATGTTTTTTTAATTATTATTTAAAGGATACATATCTTAAAAATGTTATTTCATCACGATAAAAAAGGACTAATAAAGTTCAATTCAACGACTATTTTTATTCAAATCCCTTTCTATCATTATTAAATGTCTCACCAATTCATTTATAAAATAAAAAAAGGACCTGAGACAGCTATACTTCTAATGACTGTCTCAGATCCCTTTTTATTTAATTGCTTAGTCTACAAAATTTGCTGCCTTTCTCATCATTCCGCTAATTTTTGATGCGCATGCGCGACAACTTCTTCAATAGATTCTGTCGCTTGATAGGATCCTTCTCCTTCAACAGAAACTAAATGTGCCAAAAATTCAATGTTTCCTTCGCCACCAGTGATTGGTGAAAAATCTAAGTTTTTCACATCATAACCGTTATTCATGGCAAAGCGTGTAATTTCCTCCACAACCATTTGATGGGTTTCTGGATCACGCACGATTCCTTTTTTCCCAACAAACTCTTTGCCAGCTTCGAATTGTGGCTTAATTAACGCCACCACACTACCACCTTTTTTCAAAATATCATGGAGAGGTGGCAAAATTAAGCGTAATGAAATAAAGGAAACATCAATCGTTGCAATATCCGGCACCCCTTCGGTGAAATCTTCAGGTTTACTATAGCGAAAATTGGTACGTTCCATTACCACCACGCGTTCATCTTGCCGAATTTTCCATGCTAGTTGGTTATAGCCAACATCTAAAGCGTAACTCAAACGAGCCCCATTTTGTAAAGCAACATCGGTAAAACCACCTGTGGAGGAACCAATATCTAACATTGTTTTGCCTTGAACGTTGATTGCAAAAACATTTAGTGCCTTCTCTAGTTTTAAGCCCCCACGAGAAACATAAGGCATTACTTGGCCCTTAGTATGTAAGGGTGTCTCCACAGAAATTTTTTCCCCTGGTTTATCTAAACGTTCATTTTTATCATTGTAAACCAAACCAGCCATCACGCTGCGTTTGGCTTTTTCTCGTGTTTCAAATAGTCCTTGATTAAACGCCAAGACATCGACGCGTTCTTTTTTCATAAGTGCCTTCTTTCTATCTCAATTGTAACTGAGTTAACAAGTTTGCTAAATGTTCTTCTGAAAAGTTGGGAACATTTGCTTTGATTTTTTCTAAAACAGCGCTGCCTTCTGCTAATTGATGTGTTAGCGCATCTTTCGCGCCAGCAATCCCTAGAAGAGCTGGATACGTACTTTTATTCAACGCTTCATCTCGGCCTACTTTTTTACCTAAATCTGCTTCTGTACTTGTGGCATCTAATAAGTCATCACGAATTTGAAAAGCCAAGCCATAGTGATGCGCAAACTGTGTCAGTAAACCAATGACTTCTTCTGTTTGATTGGCTAATACGCCCCCAGCAATTAAGGCGAATTCAATTAGCGCTCCAGTTTTCTTTTCATGAACAGCCGCTAACTCTTCTAAAGTCAAGCTGACTTTTTCTCCTTCAATATCACCCATTTGGCCGGCAACCATGCCTTGATTCCCCGCTGCCTTTGCCAGTTGTTGCATCAGTAAAACTTTTTCACTTAAGCCTAATTGACTCAAAGAAAGTAACTGAAACGCGCCTGTTAATAAGCCGTCCCCTGCTAAAATGGCAGTCGCTTCACCAAACACTTTATGATTGGTTGGTTTGCCACGACGTAAATCATCATCATCCATTGCTGGTAAATCATCATGAATTAATGAATACGTATGAATCATCTCTAAAGAGGCAGCCACTTGATAGTCTTGCGTTTCCATCTCTTTTTGAAAAGCGGCCACTGTTGTTAACACTAATAGCGGGCGTAATCGTTTGCCACCTGCGTGTATTGAGTAGAGCATTGCTTCTTTCAAACGCTCATTTTCAGTATATTCTGCGATAAAATCGACCATGACTTTTTCAACCAACGGTAAATGCTGTTGACTAAAATTCGTCATTACGCTTCCTCGCTCTCTTCAAAAACAATTTCTTCATTGTTTTCTGTCATCATTTTCGTTAAAGTTTTTTCCGCTTTTTCCAATGTATCTTGACATTGTTTACTTAATGCCATGCCCTCTTGAAAGGCAGCTAAGGCTTCTTCCAAAGGAACATCTCCTCGTTCTAAGCGCTGAACGATTTCTTCTAAGGCATTTAATGATTCTTCAAACGTTTTTTCTTTTGCTGGCATGTTAAAACTCCTCTTTTTTCGCTGTTATTGTTTCGACGTTTGCTTGAACTGTACCGTCAGCATAATGAATCGTTAATTGATCTGCTGGCTGTAACTCGGTAACAGTTTTAACGACACGGTCCTCTTTTGTAGTATAACTATATCCTCGACCCATAATTTTGAGTGGGCTGAGTAAGTCTAATTGTTGAACAGCAGACGTGAATTGCTTTTGTTTGTTTAGGAACAATTGTGTCATTTGTGTTTGCAAGTTTCGTTGTAAAAATGCCAATTGTTGCTGACTTTCTCTTAATTGTCCCTTTGGTGTCTGTTGTTGCAATTGAGCGATAATTCCTTGGGCTTGACGTTGTTTTTGGTGATGAATTGTTGTCATTGCTTGGAAAAGACGTTGCGTCATTCGATCTAATTTAATCGTTTGACCTTCATAAAGCCGCTCAGGTTGCTTAAACACATAAGAGTTTTGTAGTCGTTGGAAACGTTCTGTTCGTTGTTGTAAGAGATATAAAAAGCTTTGTTCTAAACGACTACGCCGTTCACTAATTCTTAATAGTTCTTCATTTAAAACTGGTACCGCTAGTTCCGCTGCTGCCGTTGGGGTTGCTGCACGAACATCTGCTACCATATCGGCAATTGTCACATCTGTTTCGTGACCAACCGATGAAATAATCGGTGTGGTGGCAGCATGAATGGCCCGAGCCACTTTTTCTTCATTAAATGGCCATAAATCCTCGATTGAACCACCGCCACGGCCGATGATCATCGTATCAAAATCGCCTTGCGCATCGGCTCGCTGAATGTTCCGCACAATGTCATCCGCCGCCTGATCGCCTTGGACCAAGGTTGGAAAAAGGACCAGTTGTGCAATCGGATACCGTCTTTTGACTGTCGTAATGATATCCCGAATAACAGCACCACTAGGACTTGTAACCACAGCGATTCGTTTGGGATAACGAGGCAACTGTTGTTTAGGCCCTTCAAAAAGTCCTTCTTTTCCTAGTTTTTCTCTTAATTCTGCCAATGCTTGATAAAGTGCACCTACACCATCTGGTTCCATATGTTCAATATAAATTTGATAGGAACCGCTGTTTTCATAAAGCGAAATCCGCCCCACCACCATGACTTTCATGCCTTCTTTTGGTTGAAACTTCAATTTTTGAAAGGCTGATTTAAACATAATTGCAGAAATCTTCGCATGATCATCTTTTAAACTGAAGTACTGATGCGCGTTCGCTCGGAAGCGAAAGTTCGAAATTTCACCTGTTAAATAGACACGTCCTAAGTAAGGGTCTGCATCAAATTTACGTTTTAAATACTTCGTTAAGGCTGTTACTGTTAAATACTGTTGCGTCATTTTTTCACCTTACTTTTGTTTTTTTGCTGCCTCGACTGTTTGATACATTAACATGGTAATCGTCATTGGGCCAACACCTTTGGGAACTGGTGTGATATAGCTTGCAATTTCAGAAACTTCATCGAATGCTACATCACCAATCAGTTTTCCTTCTTGATTGCGATTCATACCCACATCAATCACTACCGCACCTGGTTTCACGAACTCTTTGGTGACAAAATGCCCGCGTCCAATTGCTACAACTAAAATATCCGCTTCTTTTGCAACTTCTGCTAAATGTTCAGTTTTAGAATGGGCAATCGTCACGGTCGCATTTTTCATTAACAATAATTGTGCCATTGGCTTGCCAACAATATTGCTTCGACCAATAATCACCGCACGTTTACCTGTTAAATCAATATCATAAGCTTCAAACATCTTCATAATTCCATACGGCGTGCAAGGAATCATTTCCGGTTTGCCTACAAACAAACGGCCTAAATTCATTGGATGGAACCCATCTACATCTTTTTTGGGATCAATCGCTAATAAAATCTTTTCTTCATCAATATGTTTTGGCAAAGGTAGTTGTACAAGAATGCCATGAAAGCGTGAATCTTGATTATATTTGTCAATCTCAGCCAATAATTCTTCTTCTGAAATAGTTTCTGGCAGTTTTTCGACCTTTGACAGAATGCCAATTTTGGCTGCTGCACGTTCTTTATTTCTCACATACGTTTGGCTGGCAGGATTTTCCCCAACTAATAAAACAACTAATCCTGGTTGGATGCCTTGTTGTGTCATCTTTTCTACATCTTTTTGAATCTCTGCTTGCATTTGATCTGCTAATTCACGACCGTTAATTACTGTACTCATTCCTTCGCTCCCTCTATTGTTTCTTTACTTCTTTAATAGTATTTATTTTAGCATATAACCCAGTATCTTAACACCAGTTAGATAGTAAAAAAAGATTCAGAGCTTACGCCTCTGAATCAATTTCTTTCATTACATTTGATAACACACCATTAACAAATTTACGTGAACGGTCGTCGCTGTATTTTTTACTTAACTCAACGGCTTCATTTAATGCCACAATGTTTGGCACATCTGAAACGTATAGCATTTCAAAAATAGCTAAACGTAAAATAACAATATCTATTTTTGCTAAGCGTTGCATAGACCAGTTATTACCTAAATGGTTCGTAATCACTTCGTCTAGTTCTGCTTTGCGGCTACACACACCGCCGACAAGTAAATCTAAATACGTAGGGACTAGGTCTTCGCCATCTTCACTGACGATTTCCCGATTATCATAAGCCAATGCATAATCAATGGCATCTTGTTTGGTTAAATCAGCATTAAAATCTAAAGGAAAAAGGGCTTGGAGCGCTTTTTCACGAATCTCGTGACGGGTTAATTCTGTTTTACTCATTCTCTTCTCCATCTTCATCTTCTGGGAATAATTCATTTAAGTCTGGTTGAGGGATTTTTTCAGGTACTACCGCTACAACATGAATATTCACTTCAACTAAATCAATGTCTGTCATAAATAAGACTTGTTGTTTCACACGGTCTTGCATTTCTAACGCAACTTTTGGCACAGAAACACCGTAGTTCAAGTAACAATAGATATCGACTTTTAAGCCTTCTTCTTCTGTTCGTAAATATACACCTTTGCCGTGTGCTGCACGGCCTAATAATTCATTCACATTATTGGCGAACGTGCCACGCATCCCATAAACGCCCTCTACTTTTGAAGCAGCGATTCCGATAATTACTTCAATGACTTCAGGAGCGATCACGATTTCTCCTAAAGAATCGTTTGCATTGATTACAAGATTTTTTTCTTCTGACATTTGGTTGTCCTCCTTATCTATTACGCACAAAATCGTTAAATAAACGATTTATTTGATGAATCACTAAGTCTCTTAAGGATTCTCTTTTAAGCAACGGATGATTCTTAAAAATTAAAACAACACTGGTTTCTTCAGTTAGTTGTGAAAGAACGTCCAAATTTTGCTTATCAATACTCGTTCTTAGTTTATCATTAATTAGCCTATTTCGCTACCAGAAAAGCTAAGTTCTGACTAAAAGAACAGATAATTTCTTGTCATAAATTTCTAATTCAAGCCTTTAGACGTAAAAATAAGAAAGACCAAGTAATTTTGGCTTTCTTATTTTTACATCTTTATTCTTCAGGATAACGTTCCATTAGTTTCGTCCGATGCTTTTGCATAATCATTTCTAAAGAGATGTCATATTTATCGGCTAAAATAAATAAATTATCCAACACATCGCCTAACTCTTCCGTTAAATTTTCCAGATTCTCTTCATCCGCCAAAACTGTTTCATCCGGTCGATCACGGCCAATTTCAATTGTCCGAATGGCCCGACAAACTTCGCCGACTTCTTCTGTTAAAAAGTTGGAACGAATAAACGGATCATATTGATACCAGTTACGTTTTTTATAAAACGCACTAATAAACCGCTGATACTCTTGGATATCCTTGTTCTCCCAACCTTTATAAAATGATTAATTCTTTTGGCGCATGTGTTAATACACGATTACCTTCAGCAGTAATCAATAAATCGTCCTCAATACGCACGCCACCAATTCCTGGCAAATAAATTCCAGGTTCGTCCGTAATCACATTCCCTGGTACAAACTGTTTATCTGCTCGGAATGAAACATTTGGTCCTTCATGAATTTCTAACCCAATGCTATGACCAGTGCTGTGACCAAACGCATCGCCATAGCCATAGGAAGCAATATGATCCCGTGCAATCGCATCTAATTGAATGCCCGTCAACCCAGGTTTAGCTTCTGCTAACACTTTTAATTGTGCTTCTAAAACAATGTCATAAATTTCTTTTAGTTTTGGCTGAATACTACCAACGGCAAATGTCCGTGTCATATCAGAAACATAGCCTTCATAATAACAACCGAAATCTAAAGTGATTAACTCACCTTTTTCGATGACTTTATGGCTAGCAACACCATGTGGCATCGCCGAACGTAGACCGCTGGCCACAATTGTCTCAAAAGAAACACCACTGGCTCCTTTTGACCGCATGAAGAAATCTAATTGATTAGCCACTTCAATCTCTGTCATTCCAGGTTTAATCATCTCTAAGACAAAGGCAAATCCTTGATCCGCGATGGCACACGCTTTTTCAATAATCGCTACTTCTTCTTCATCTTTCACTTCTCTTAATTCTTCAATCAAACCCATTACAGGAACTAATTCACATGGTAAAATTTCTTCCAATAAGCTATAATCAGCGAAACTAACTTGCGTTTCTTCAAAAGCTAAATTATCTAATTGCAAACGTTCAGCTAAATCTGCTACTTCGTCAAAAATATGTCCTGTGTTTTTAACGATAGTAAAACCAGTTGCTTGTTCCGCAGCTTGTTCCGTATAACGAAAATCCGTTACAAAAAAAGCTTTATCTAATGTAATCATTGCCAAGCCTGTTGTCCCAGTAAAATTGGTTAAATAACGTAAATTATACGGACTTGTCACTAAAAATCCTTGTAAATTATTTTCTTTCATTAACTCCCGTAGCTTTTCGACTCTTGCCATCATTGGTTCGACCTTCTTTCTTTTTTCTCATTTTTCATTATAGCAAATTTACTTCAGAAAAGCATGAATCACCAAAAAACTTCATCGAGAAAGTTTACTGAAAATTTTACCTTTCCTTATTTTTTGCTTAACACTTTTGTAGTAAACTACTTTAGCGACTTCAAGGAGGAAATTATGAACGTTTATTTATTTCTGGCACTATTTTTCATTATTATCGGCATTTTAAGCTATAGTTTTTTTATTGAACCTAAATGCTTAGTCATACACAAAAATCAAATTAAAGTAACAGAATCAGGGAAAACCTTACGGATTGTTCAACTCTCTGATATTCATTTAAAAAAGAATTATTCTGTGAAGGCCTTAAAACAGATTGTTGAAAAAACAAATACATTACAACCAGACATAGTCGTTTTTACAGGAGACTTATTTGATGATTATGCCCGTTTCGGTATCGAAATTCAGGATGAAGTGAGTCAACTTTTCCGTAAAATTAACGCCCCTTATGGCAAATTCGCTATTTATGGCAACCACGAGTATAGCGGGTTAGATACCAATTTTTACGAAACAATCTTAGAAGCTGCCGACTTTACCGTACTAAAAAACACGGGCAAATTACTGCCTGTCTCACACCGTATCTCCTTGTACGTCGCTGGTTTAGAAGATTCGTTATATGGACAAACCGACTTAGCTGCAGCTTTAGTCAACCGCCCTACTGGAACGCCCACTCTGCTACTAACCCATGAGCCAGATGTCGCAGACTCAGCAGTCAACAAAAACATTGACCTCATTTTAGCAGGACATAGTCACGGCGGACAGATTCGCTTGCCTTTTTTCACTTACAAAAATCAGCTTGCTAAAAAATATACACATGGGCTTTATCATTTAGAAGATGAAACGCCGCTAATTGTTCACCCAGGAATCGGAACCACTAAAATCAGCGCACGCTTTGGTGTCTTACCAACGATTGAACTGATTGAGTTAACTATTTAACTATGCATTAAAAAGACCGCCCCACGTTAGAGAAAAATTCTCACGTTGGACGGTCGTTGATTATGTTCGATTAATGATGAAAATCTTGCTCGTGATCTTCTTCTACTTTCGCTTTTCCTAGCGTATAAAATTTGCTGCCATTTAACCCGAGAATAAATAGCACAACCACTAGTAAAAGAATTGATAAAGATAACAATAAAGTCTGCAAGCCATCGCCATGTGCAACCATTAATTGACGTAAAATTGCGGTTAAACAAATTAAAATCAAATAACGAATCGGAATATGGTGTCCTTCTTGAATATAGCGAAGAATCATCATAATAAACTCAAATAACATAAAGAATGAAATAATTTCTTGCATGATAACTGAAAAATTATCCGGCGTCATTGGCTTCATGAGATATGTAGCGAGGTCAACTAAATAACTAGCCATAAATACTAATAAGAAAACTCCTAAAATCCCTAATACAATATCCAAAATCAAATTCACGTACTTCTTTACTACACTAAAATTCTTCTGCATAATACCCTTCTTTCTTTTGACTCAATTATTTTATAACATGCTTGTTATTACATTAAATATATCATCAATTAACCTTGTCAGACAAGCAGTTAAACCCAATGTGAGATTTTTTTTATTTTAAGATCTTCCTCTATTTCCGTCTAACCCTTTAACAAGACAAAAAAAGCTGAATCCGGAGATTCAGCTTTTTAATCGTATTAGTTAGCTACTGGATAAACTGATACTTGTTTTTTGTCGCGGCCTTTACGTTCGAAACGTACCACACCGTCAACTTTTGCAAATAACGTATCGTCGCCACCGATTCCAACGTTCACACCTGGATAAATTTTAGTTCCGCGTTGACGGTATAAAATTGAACCACCTGTAACTGTTTGGCCATCAGCACTTTTAGCGCCTAATCGTTTAGATTCAGAGTCACGGCCGTTTGATGTAGAACCGCCACCTTTTTTATGGGCAAATAATTGTAAATTCATAGTCAATAACATAGTCTGCACCTCCTATTTCTCAGTGATTGTTTTTATTTGAATAAATTCAGTATTTTCGTTCTCTATTGATTGTAAACCTAATAAAAGATTTTCTAATAGAATTTGGGCAATATTTTTTTGTTCCTGATTGACAGTTGTTAACATCTCGACATAAAGGTAGCCACCTTCTACATCGTCAACTTCCACAATCGGTTCAAAACCTGCTAAGGCATCAATCCCATTGACTGTGCTAATTGCTAAGGCAGAAACTGCCGCGCAAACCACATCGCTGCCATAAGGACCTGCTTCAGCATGCCCGGTTAATTCGAATGAAACGATTCGGCCGGAGCCTGTTCGTTTAAAAGAACCTTTAATCATTGATAGGCCTTCTTTCCTGTCAACAAGAGAGATTAAGCGTTGATTGCTTCGATCATAACTTTTGTATATGGTTGACGGTGACCTTGTTTACGGTGAGAGTGTTTTTTAGGTTTGTATTGGAAAGTCACGACTTTCTTTTGTTTGCCGTGTTTTTCAACAGTTCCTTCAACAGTTGCGCCTGCAACAGTTGGCGCACCAACTTTTGTAGATTCGCCACCTACTAAGATAACTTCGTCAAAAACAACTTTCTCGCCAGCCTCAACGTTTAATTTTTCAACGTAGATTGCTTGACCTACTTCAACTTTCACTTGTTTACCACCAGTTTTGATAATTGCGTACATGCTATACAGCACCTCCTTCTTCTAGACTTAGACTCGCCATCCCAAGTGATGATTACTCATGCTTAAAAACTTGTTCTGTGCGGTTGTAGCTGTGGAGACCACAATTACAACACTAACTATAATAACAGAACCAGAAAACCTCGTCAATATAAACTCTCTATTTTCTTCACTTTCTCTCTCCAAAAAAACTTCTTCTGTTATTTAAATTTCCGATTGACTTTCTAACACTACTTCCATTATAATTAGCTTTGTTGTATTACAACTATTGTCATAGTAGCTCAGCAGGATAGAGCATCCGCCTTCTAAGCGGACGGTCGGGGGTTCGAATCCCTCCTGTGACGTAACAGACTGACAAAGACAGCGTTACCTTTAGGGGTGACGCTGTTTTTTTAGAGTTTATCCAGTTCTTTTCGATATGTCCTCGTCCATTCACGTTCTTTTTCCTCTAATTGTTGTCTATAACGATTTCCTTCTTGACGTATCAGATGATCACTTTGTTCCATTGCATGGTAAAATTGCTGTTTGTGCCATTGATCATTTTTCGTTAAATAATTGACTTTATCTACCAATTGTCCAGTTTCTCTTCTAAAGTTTACTAATTGATTACTCAGCACTTCTTGTTGGCGGTGAATTTTATTTTTTTCTTCATAATATTGTTCTTCTAAATATTGCCGTTTTCTTCGCTGTTCATCCATTTGTCGGTCACTCTCCCTTGACAGGTGTTTTTAAATTTGGTCTCTGGCTTCCTTTTAAAAATTTTTCTGCTGATTTTGCACTTTTCCCCTGCAAAGCTCCGTTTAAGGCGTTAGGTAGGGCACTATTTGTTTGTTGAAACATGGCTTCTGAAAGTTCTTTCAAACTTGCGGTTGTGTTTTGTTTGGTTGTAGTAATTCGTGTTTTTTTAGCAGTAATTACTGTCTGGATTGCTACTCGTTCACGAGCTTTTTGTTCTACTTCTAATTTTTCTTGAAATTCTCTTTCATCCATAAGAAAACCCTTTCATTTGTTATTTTTGAAATAAACTACTTCTTGCTTGTTGATCGTATGCTTGAATATTTTTAGCAACAGTTGTTAATTTTCCGCTAAAATCAGTTAATTTTTGCTTGTATTGCTTGGCTTGGTTGCTAGTATTTGTTGCTTCAGCGCTATCCCAAAGACGACTTTTTTCGTAAGGAGCAATCATTGCTTGGACTTCTGCATAGGATAGATACTGTCGGATATTCATTGCACTTTCACGAATTTCCTTTGAAACTGTCTGGACTTCATCTTCTGCTTCTTGGAGGATATTTTTCACAAGTAGTTCGTATTCTTTTCCAGCTTGCTGCGCTTGTTTTGCAACTAGTTCTGCTAATTCACTACGTAATTCAATCTTTTGACTACCTGAAGCACTGGCTAAACTTTTCTGAATACGACTCACTTTCCCTTGCCATTGGCTGGCAATTTTTGCTTCGTGAATGATTTTTTCATATTCTTTGATGATTTTCTGGCGATTTTCTTCAGATAGCAGACTTAACAAAAATTGGAGACTGTTTTTAGCTAAGGATTCACCTGAAGCATCCATGATTTTCCCTAAATATTTATCAATAAGTTTGGAAACTTTTACTCCTGCCGCAAAAATATAGCCATGTTCCTTTAGATTGGCTTCTTTGGGAGTACCATCAGGATTTAATTGATACTGACCAAAATCATGACTAGAACCGTATTTGTCCGTCAGATCAAAAGTAGTGGTGAACGTTTTCGGTAATAGATAATGCACCCGACCAATTTCATCTACCCCTTTTTTATTTCGATTCAACATGGAGACAATATCAAACGCATTCACATAATAATCGATTTTCCCTTGTTCTTCTAATTGTTGAAGATTTTCCTGAGCTTGTTGAGACATTTTATTAATGCTTTCTCGCGCATCAGGGCCTTGAAACAATACTACTTTATCAATTTTAGCAAGATCTGCTTGGGGGAGATTGGCCACCGCTTGAATAGAAATCATGGTTCCTAAAGAATGACCTGTAATCGACATAGTCGCATTTGGGGCTTTAGCACTCATCTCCATTATCTTTTGATGCATGGCTTCATTGGCTAACTTTGCTTGAGGCAAATAGGCATTAAATAACGTAAAGGAACCATTATTATTGACCCAATCATTCAAATTATTCCCTGACCAACCTTTTTTCACGTCCATTGAAACGCCGTCACTACCGCGAGTGGCAAAATATGTATGTTGCGTTTTTGGACTCAAGGTCGGCGTATCTGTTACATAATAAGAATTATAGCCAGCTTTCTCATCTGTTAATAACCCTTTTTTATAAACCTTTTCCCTACCTACCCAGTTTTTTTCTTTGATTGTTTTTACAGTGTTGTCGGGTTGGAGGTAGACAGTACTGGCGTCATTTCCGTGGGCGTCTTTGGCGTTGGGGAAATGGAATTTGACAGATCTTCCTTCCTCAAGCCTTATTCTCTGTTTCTTTGTAAGAAAATCATTGCTAAAATTTATAGGTCTCTTAATATATGAAGCTTCTGATAAACTCACATACAAATTATAATAATTATCAAGATTTTTCATGGATAGCTTCTCCTTGTTTCCAATTTACTAAAAATAGTCCTTTTATTTCATCCAGTTTTTTTACATCTACGTCAATCACTAGAGAATAGGTATCTGTTTCTAAATCATCTTTACTTTTTATTTCAACACGTAATGATAGATTTTCTTTTGTAAATACGCTACTAGATGACTTTTCTGTAGTATCCCAAAGATAATTTATATTCTTAATATTTGATGATTTCGATTTTACATACTTTGTCATTTCTTCTTCATGCTCCTTCAAAAAAGCAATTTGTTTTTCTTTTTCTGTTGGTTCGTTCATTTTTTTCACTCCAATCGTGCCGATTATGGCTACTGATATTACTGCGATTAAGATACCAAATTTTATTTGCTTTCTGTTTTTCACTTTTTCACCTCCTTAATATGTATGGGGAAGAATTACTATGTGATTTTTTTTGATTAACTTTTCCTATGTTAATAACCCTTTTTTATAAACCGTTTCCCTACCTACCCAGTTTTTTTCTTTGATTGTTTTTACAGTGTTGTCGTGTTGGAGGTAGACAGTACTGGCGTCATTTCCGTGGGTGTCTTTGGCGTTGGGAAAACGGAATGTAGTATGCTTTTTGGTTTCTATTTCTTTTTTCTTTTCAGGTGTTAATCGGTCATGAGGAAAAGAGTATTTTTGAGGTCTTACATTATAAGCTCCTTGAGCTAAATCGGCATAGATATTAAAATATTCCTTTAAATTAGCCATTGTTGTCACTCCTTACTTAATTATTTAGTATCTTTCAAAATTTAATATTTTTGTCGGCTTCTTTAATGAGTCAACATCAATTAACAGTTCAAAGATTTCTGTATCATTATACAAACCAGTAATATCAATCGTATAAACTTCATAAGGAATTCCACCTGCATCTCGTTGATACGTACTGTAGTTTTCATAGTCAAAACTCACTTTTTTTACTTCAGGTTGTACTTTTTTATTTTCTGAAGTAATATAGAATTTCTGAGATTTAATGTACTCCGTCATTTCTTCTTCATGCTCTTTCAAAAAAGCAATTTGTCTTTCTTTTTCTGTTGGTTCGTTCATTTTTTTCACTCCAATCATTCCAATTATGGCTACTGATATTACTGCGATTAAGATACCAAATTTTATTTGCTTTCTATTTTTCACTTTTTCACCTCCTTATTATGTATAGAAAAGAGTTTCTATATGCTTTTTCCGATTTGAATTGTTTTTACAGTATTATCAGGTTGGAGATAGACCGTGCTAGCATCATTTCCATAGGCGTCTTTGGCGTTGGGGAAATGGAATGTAGCATGTTCATTTATCTTAAGATCTTCTTTTTGAACTTGTGTCAATTTAGCAAACATCAACCCTTCTTTTCGACCGATGTATGCTCCTTGATCTAAATCAGCATAAATATTAGTATACTTTTCTAAATTTGCCGTTAAATTTCATCTCCTTAACTATGCAATATTTTTTATCTCAGTCGGATTTTTTACATTATCTGGAAGCACATATATTTCAAACCCATCTAATTTTTTACCAGTACCATCAAAAATAGATACTTCAACAGCTATAGTTTTTGGGCTAAAAGCCATACTTTGAACTTCAATCACTGATTGCCAATTATACGTAACTTCTTTAACATCATATTTTTTTAAAAGTACATGTTCACTGTCATACTTTACATACTCCGTCATCTCTTCTTCATGCTTTTTTAAAAAAGCAATTTGTCTTTCTTTTTCTGTTGGTTCGTTCATTTTTTTCACTCCAATCGTGCCGATTATGGCTATTGCTATTATTGTTGCGATTAAGATACCAAATTTTATCCGCTTTTTGTTTTTCATTCATTTAGTCTCCCTTTGTATCTACATACAAGAATTAATCTTTCGCTTTCTCCTTTTATTCCATTGATTTATCAAGATTTTTACAGCCTGTTTTTCTTTGTTTACAGTTTATCAAAAATCAATCTGGCATTTTCTCAATTTTTTTAACGTTAGAGTAATTATTAGAGAATATTGCTGTATTTCTATGACACACTAACTTTCTATCTCCAATTTTTTACTGTCTTGTTGATCACCACAGGATCATTGGTATTTTACTTCTATTGTAAAATAAAAAAAGTGGTACTCATCTCTGAGCACCACTCCTTACTACACTTCTTTTTCTAAAATTTCTGTTCGCTCTTCAAAATTTAGTTCTTGGTTAATTTGATGTACCATCCACATGTAACCAAATGGATCAACAAATAACGAATTTTGAATAGCTCCTTCCATCATTTCTGTAACTGGTTGCATCTCAATGCACTTATTTGCTAAGGCTTTTTTATGAGTTTGCACAATATCTGCTACCGTGATATTGAACCAAATTGTATTGGGATGTTCTGAATCTGGTGCTTTTAAACCAAATTCTTCATTAGCATCTAACATATGGAACCGAGTATCATATAAGTTAAACACTACTTCATTCCTTCCAACAGGATACTTTGTCGCTTCAACTACATGAACCTCAAAGATTTCTTTATATAAAGCTAGTGCCTTTAAACTATCACTAACAATAAAATCAATTTCTGTGCCTGTAATCATTGATTGTTCCTCCTTAAAATTTTTTGCAGCAGAAAACTACTTTTTATTTCTGTTTTCCGCAAACCCTTCAGAATTTCTTAATACTGGCTATTTTCCACTTCGTTATTCTTTTTTAGAAGTTCTTCGATTCATTTGTTTCAACACTTATTTTTCTGGCACTGGATATTTCAACGCATTTTTCTTCAACTTTTCTTCGATAATTTCGTCCAAATCAAACCCTAAATTATCAGCCATCATGTAGGAGTAAATGAGAACATCAGCCAATTCTTCTTTGATTCGTTCTTCTTGTTTGATGCCTTCTTCTGCTGTTTTCCATTGAAAAAGTTCTAACAATTCTGCCGCTTCTAAACAAATTGAGAGCGCCAAATCTTTTTCATTATGGTGGGGGCGCCAATTTCTTTCATCACGAAATTGATTAATTT
This sequence comes from Enterococcus sp. AZ104, assembly GCF_050546705.1. Classification (NCBI taxonomy): domain Bacteria; kingdom Bacillati; phylum Bacillota; class Bacilli; order Lactobacillales; family Enterococcaceae; genus Enterococcus; species Enterococcus sp. AZ104. The sequence goes on along the minus strand of NZ_CP172952.1, from coordinate 747,630 downwards.
TTGCCATTGTATCCATTTGTTCCCCTGCTTTCTTATTCATTTGATGGCAACTGAAACCCATCGAACGTTTCACCATCATAGTATTTTAATAACTGTTCTGTAGACAATAATGAGGAGGTTATTTCTTCCTCTTCAACAACTGCTTGATTCTCTTCTCTATACAACAAATAAGCCTGTAAAAGCTGTTGGTAAAGTTTTTTTCGTGAAGAGGCTTCCGCTGAAAGAAACGTTAATTCTTTTAAGTGTCCGCGATAGACAGGCAAATCATCAACGAATTCGATTGGTAATTCTACTACAGTTAACTGAAATTCTTCAAAGACTTCTTCGTACATCTGCCATTCCCTCTTTCTGTCGATATTGTTTTGGGGTCATGCCCATTTCTTCTTTAAAACGTTTATAAAAAAAGGCTTTGTCTTGATAGCCGATTCGTTCAACAATCGTTTGAATCGATAAATCTGTTTGCTTCAAGTAGTTTTTCGCCAATTGGATTCGGTAGGCTAAGACAATTTCCGTAAACGTTTTGTTTGTTTTTTCTTTTAAAAAATTCGATAAGTAATTCGGATGAAAATGAAATTTAGCGGCGACTTCTGCTAAAGTGACATGCGCAATCTGTTGCTCAATATACGCTAAAATCACCTCGACACGTTGATGATTCGACAAATAATTATCTTGCATCTTTAAAGCTTCTCTAGGCAGTTGACCTAGTTCCACCACCAGCAAAACAAAGGCCGCTTTGGTCACTTTATTATTAAAATAGGCCATTTTCACAATTTGTTTCAGTAATAATAGCGAATAGACGTGGACATCCGAATTTGGCTGGCTGGCAAAAACGAAATATCGAGGAATGTTTTCAAATTCACTGCTAGCAATTTCTGTAAAAAAACGATACATGACTGGTTCTTCCGCCAGCTGATTTAAGAGCGTATCAAGAAAATAGTGCTTTTTAAAATAAAATATAATCATAGACATTCCTTGCCCCTGATAGCTAACCGAGGTGGCCTCATTGACAATCATGACTTGGCCAGCCGAAAACGAACACCTTTGTTGATCCAAATAAGCATAGCCGTCTTGCTCTAAACAATAGAGCATCCGAATAAATCCTTTCGGAACGTCAATGGTTTCCGAAGATGCCAGCATAAAGCCCGCAATTTCTCGATGTGGATTTTCCTTAAATTGCGCTACTTCATTCTCAAGAGCATTGGTAGTGGTTAAATAACAATCTAAGGTCTCTAAAAACTGATAAAATGCTGCATATTGCTCTTCTTTGCTTGCCAATTAATCACCTCATAATCCAACACTTTTTACTTTACTCCCTCTATTTTTTTCTTTGGCGTTTCCTTCTATACTAGATACATGGTAACACGAAAAAAGAGATTCAACAGTTTTTAGGAGGAATTTTTTATGAAAATTAGTTTTATCGGTGCTGGAAATATGGCATCCGCTATTGCCAAAGGTGCGCTAAAAAAGCAATTTATTGCCGCAGAAAACCTTTATTTTTATGATATTCAAGTCGAAAAAAACGCCGCTTTTGCACAAGAAATTGGTGCACACGCGGTTTCTTCACCACAAGAAGCCATTGCAGTAGCTGACTTAGTTATTTTAGCGGTGAAACCGCAATTCGTTCAAGCAGCTTTACTTGAAGTAAAAGAAGCAATTTTAGACAAGCAACCGTTAATTGTTTCCATTGCAGCAGGTACGACTATTGCAGAATTGTATCAACTGTTTGAGACTACCCAACCGCTTCGTCTCGTTCGTGTGATGCCCAATATGAATGCGTTGATTGGCGCGGGTGCAGCAGCTGTCTGTGGTAACGCTTTTGCATCCCCTGAAGACATCCAGACTGTTTTATCGTTGTTTCGAGCAGTTGGCCAAGCCTGGGAATTAGAGGAACAGTATTTTTCGATTTTTACTGCTATTGCAGGTAGCACTCCTGCGTATGCTTTCTTATTTATTGATTCGATTGCCCGAGCAGCCGTTAAAAATGGTATGAACAAAGAGTTGGCCTTAGAAATTGCCACACAAGCTGTACTAGGCAGCGCTCAAACTTTGGCAAATAGCACAGAGAATCCTTGGACTTTAATCGACCAAGTCAGTTCTCCTGGTGGAACCACGGTTGCTGGGATTGTCGAATTAGAAAACAATGCGTTTATTTCAACAGTCATCAAAGGGATTGAGGCCACCATCCTTCGGGATCAAGAATTAGCCAAACAAGACTGATAAGAATAATTACATGAGCGAATAAATAAGAAAAAGCGCTGAAAATTCAGCGCTTTTTCTTATTTTAGTTGAATGAGTAAGCCAAAATGATCACTGACTATCGGTGTTTTCCTACCATCAAAAATTACTTCATATTTTCGTACGTGCCACTGTTTTGGAACAAATGCGTAGTCAATCCGCAAGGCTGCTTCATTTTCTTCCCAGCCATCTATTTTTTTCTCTACTGTCGCTTCACCGCTTGTCTCTTCCGCTACAACAAATGCATCTTGAATCGGCAAGTAACTATTTTCCACTAATTGATAGCCAGTTGTACCAGCTGGGTTGTTTAAATCGCCTAAAATGACTAACGGTTGTTGCCCCATCGCTAAGTATTTCTCTAATTGTAGCCATTCATAGGCAAAACCTGTACAGGGTGTTTCCCACCAAGAAAAGTGACCAGAGACAACAGTAAGCGTACCTTTTGAACTCTCTGTCTCCGCTACTAAGATTTTTCTTGTTCGATAATTCGTTGGTTCTTGGCTTTCTGAAATAAGGAGAGCTTCACTAGTCAACGGACATTTCGAAAGTAGTGCGTTCCCTTCTTCATAAATAGCATAACCAATGTGGCTCATTTCCCAACTCCAATAATAGTGTTGGCCTTTTTCAGCTAGATATTGAACGATTAGATATGCAAAATTATCTTCATGGATTGGCGTTTGGGTCGCTATGGGACAAAAAGTAGTTAACTGTTCTAACGGCACTTTCTTGGAAGCGACTTTCTGATTCACTTCTTGTAAGGCAATTATTTCACTTTCAGAAGATAAAATCACCTTGGCAATCTCCTCTAATTTTTTTAATGGTTCTTCTTCTAACCAGCTATGAGTATTGATTGTTAAAAGATTCATCTTTTCCCCTTCTCTTACATGTTATTAGGTCTGTGAGTGGGACAAAAATCACTTTGGATTTTTGCTTCACGCGCAAAACCTGATAAACGGCGGGAACAGAACCAACTCCTTCGGAAATAAGCCGAAATTATCCAAAAATTAAAAAGCAATTTCCGGAAATTCCTTCTTATTTCTCGGAGTTAAACGGTTCTGTCCCGACCTCATACCTAATCATTTAAATTTCAATCTGTCCAATCACAGTTCCCGCAGTGGTGGTTCCTAGTTGATGAATAACTACTTGTTCCACTTTGTCGCTGTTTGTAAAGGCGACAATAATCGTTGTTTCTTTGCCAGCTTGTTCAATCACATCCAAGTTCATTTTAGCTAGTTTCGTCCCAGCTTTCAATGATTGTCCTTCTTTAACAAAAGATTCAAAAGCAGGTGTTACCATTTCAACTGTATCAATCCCCATATGGACAAGTACTTCGATGCCTTCTTCTGTTTGTAGCCCAATCGCATGTTTGCTTGGGAAAACACTTAGGACTTTCCCCGAAATTGGTGCCACCACCTCTCCTTCTAGAGGCTTAACTGCAAATCCATCCCCCATCATTTTTTGTGAAAAGACAGGATCATTGACTTGCGCCATTGGAATAACTTCCCCTGTCGCTACAGCCACGAAATCTTTTTTCTTACCTAAGAAATTCGTTGTTGGCACTCCTGCTGTACTTTCTGCTATAACTGGTTCTGGAATGTCAACGCCGGAAGCTAATAAATCTTCAATATCGGATTTTAAAACATCGGCTTTTGGTCCATAAACGGCTTGAACGCCATTATCTTTCACAATCAAGCCCATTGCGCCTGCCCGTTTCCACGCCTCTTCCGAACCGACTTTTTCTCGATCCTTTACACTGACACGTAAGCGTGTCATACACGCATCAACTTCTTTGATATTTTGTTTACCACCAAGTAAGTAGACAATTTGCGCGATTTGCTGATCGACGACACCTGAACCAGCCGCGCCAGATGCGATTTCTTCGCCGTTATCATTGTCATAGTTTCCATTTCTTCCAGGTGTTGCGTAATTAAATTTTTTAATTAAGAAATTCGCTAAGAAATAAGTGACAACACCAAAAATGATGACCATTAAAACAAAATTGATTAAATCGCCACCTAAACCAGCTTTTATTGCTAGCGGTGTTCTTGTTAACAATTCAATATTTCCAAACGAATGCACACGCAATGGTAAAATATCAGCCATTGCAAAAGCAGCACCTTGGATTACGGCATAAATCACATAAAGCGGCACTGCAGCAAACATAAACATGAATTCTAGCGGCTCTGTCACACCAGTTAAGAAAACAGCTAAAGCAGCAGAAAAATACATTGATTTATATTTAGCTTTTTTATCTGCATCGACATTACGATACATCGCCAAAGCCATCCCCATTAAAATCCCTGAAGAACCAATCATTTGGCCTACTTTGAATCGAGCTGGTGTCCAATTTTCTAAGACAAACTGATACTTGCTCATATCACCAGCGCCTTTAAGATTCACTAAGTCTGTTGCCCAAGCCAACCATAAAGGATCTTGACCAAAGACTTGGGTTCCAGCTTGTGCGCCAGATAAAATTTCATACGTTCCACCTAATTGTGTATAGTTGATTGGAATCGTCAACATATGATGTAACCCAAAAGGTAATAACAAACGTTCCAACGTTCCATATAAGAATGGCGCTAAAATAGGTGCACTATCTTGAGATTGCGCAATCCATAACCCAAAATTATTAATTCCCGCTTGAATATTTGGCCAAATAAGTGCTAATGCAATTGAGACAATTGTAGACCACAAAATAACGACAAATGGGACAAACCGTTTACCATTAAAAAATGATAGCGCATCTGGTAATTTCCGATAATTGTAATACTTGTTGTAAGCCATCGCACCGACAAAACCAGCAATAATCCCTACAAAGACACCCATATTTAATGCCGGGGCTTCTAAGACACTTGTAAAGAATCCCTTCACCATAATCTTGGTCCCAAACAAGGTATGCGTGAAAGCTTGTTCATCAGCCAACATTTCATTTGTTACACCAAAAATGGCTCCAGTAATACGGTTGATTAAAACAAAAGAAATCCCCGCTGCAAATGCTCCACCTGCACGATCTTTGGCCCAACTGCCACCTATTGCTAACGCAAATAGTAAATGTAAGTTGCCAATAATTGCCCAACCGATACTCTCTAGAACTCCGCCTGTTGTTACTAACAAGCCTAAATTAGGATCGATTAAAGGAAGCGATTTCCCAATACTAATCATTAAACCCGCTGCGGGCATTACTGCCACAACGACCATTAAAGCTTTCCCGAATTTTTGCCAAAACTCAAAACTAAACATTTTTTTCATTCCTGCCACTCCTTACGCAATCGGTTTCGTTATGTTGCCATTATATACTCCTGTTTCCTTTTTGTAAATGCTTTAATTTCAAAAATATTGTGGAAAACAACTCCCTACTACTTAATCCTTTTTTATTTTGTCTTTTAATAAAGCAAATAAAGCTCCTTCTATCCTACCTTTGTTTCAGCTTTTATTCATAAGATTACACTTTTTAAGCATTGACTATTGACTAATGCAATCGGTTGCGTTTATGATAGACCTATCAATAAAATCACTGAGGGGGATTCTCATGAAACAAATCAAACGTTTATTCCAAATTGATCCTTGGAAAATCCGTACTACACACTTAGATAAAGAAAATTTACGTTTACAAGAATCATTAACGAGCATTGGCAATGGCTATATGGGGATGCGGGGAAATTTTGAAGAACACTATTCTGGCGACCACCATCAAGGAACCTATTTAGCAGGTGTTTGGTATCCAGACAAAACACGTGTTGGTTGGTGGAAAAATGGTTATCCTGAATATTTCGGCAAAGTGATTAACGCAATTAATTTCATCGCAATGGACTTACAAATTGATGGACAAACAATTGATTTAGCCACTACACCTTACGAAGATTTTTCTTTAGAATTAGACATGCAAAACGGGGTTCTTTCTCGGCAATTCACCATCCAAACACCGAAGAACAAAGTGCGCTTCTCTTTTGAACGTTTTTTAAGCTTAGAAAAAAAAGAAGCAGCTTACATCCACTTAACAATTGAAATGCTGGAAGGTACAGGCACAATCACTCTTCACTCAAAATTGGATGGCGATGTTCAAAATGAAGACAGCAATTATGAAGAACATTTTTGGGAAGAAAGAGCTATTGAAACACAAGAAACACTTGGCTTTGTTACAACTAAGACCATTCCTAACAACTTTGAAATAGAGCGTTTTACAGTGACTGCAGGCATGCGCCATTTCATCGATGGAGCCTCTGTTGTGCCTACATATACACAACAGCCCTTGGCTTTAACCGCAGAATTGACGGTGTCTTTAAACGAAGGCGAAACGACCGCTATCACAAAAGAAGTGCTTGTCGTTACCAGTCGTGATGTGCCAGAAACGCAACAAATCACACGAGTAAACGAATTATTTTCAGAAATGACCACCTTGTACCCTGAAGCAAAAGCTGGGCAAGCTGCCGCTTGGGCAAAACGTTGGCAATTAGCTGATGTTGTTATTGAAGGAGATGATGAAGCCCAACAAGGCATTCGTTTTAATCTTTTCCAACTTTTCTCAACCTACTATGGCGAAGACGATCGTTTAAATATCGGACCAAAAGGCTTTACTGGCGAAAAATATGGTGGTGCCACATATTGGGATACTGAAGCATATGCTGTCCCACTTTACTTGGCGTTGGCTAAGCCCGAAGTTACTAAAAATCTACTGAAATATCGCCACAATCAATTGCCTCAAGCCATTCATAATGCCCAACAACAAGGGTTAAAGGGTGCCCTTTACCCAATGGTTACTTTTACTGGTGTCGAATGTCATAATGAGTGGGAAATCACTTTTGAAGAGATTCACAGAAATGGTGCGATTGCTTATGCGATTTATAATTATGTCAACTATACAGGAGATGAAGATTATCTAAAAGATGCTGGTCTAGAAGTACTTGTAGCAATCGCTCGTTTTTGGGCAGATCGGGTCCACTTCTCCCAACGTCATAAACAATATATGATTCATGGCGTAACGGGGCCAAATGAATATGAAAATAATATCAATAATAACTGGTATACCAATACCATCGCTGCGTGGGTTCTACGTTACACCCGTGAGTCTTATTTAAAATTCCAAGAAGAAACAACGCTCAAAATTGCAGACGACGAATTAGCTAAATGGGCAGACATTGTAGAAAATATGTACTTCCCAGTGGATAATGAATTAGGCATTTTTGTACAACATGACACTTTCTTAGATAAAGATTTAATGCCTGTTTCTGATTTACCACTTAGTGAGCTGCCTTTAAATCAACATTGGTCATGGGATAAAATTTTGCGGTCTTGTTTCATTAAACAAGCCGATGTTCTTCAAGGAATTTATTTCTTCAATGACGCCTTTTCTTTAGAAGAAAAACGCCGGAACTTTAACTTTTACGAACCAATGACTGTCCATGAATCTTCTCTTTCACCAAGCATTCATGCTGTGTTAGCTGCTGAATTAGGCATGGAAGAAAAAGCAGTGGAAATGTATCAACGAACAGCGCGCCTTGACTTAGATAATTACAATAATGATACAGAAGATGGCTTACACATTACCTCAATGACTGGTAGTTGGCTAGCGATTGTTCAAGGTTTTGCCCAAATGAAAACGGACCATCAACAACTAAAATTTGCACCCTTTTTACCAGCGACATGGACAGCCTACTCATTCCACATTAATTATCGGAATCGTTTACTATTTGTTGAAGTTGCAGCAGACAAAGTGGCCTTCACTTTACTCGACGGCCCTGCAATTCCATTAACTGTTTACGATCAAAAATACACGTTAAAAGATCGATTAGTTTTACCGATTAGAAAGGAAGAAGTTCATGTTTAAAGGCGTTTTGTTTGATTTAGATGGCGTTATTACTGATACAGCAGAATTTCATTACCACGCTTGGAAAAAATTAGGGAACGAAATTGGAATTTCCATTGACCGTGTTTTCAACGAACAATTGAAAGGTGTAAGCCGTGAAGATTCTCTGCAGTTACTGTTAAAATACGGAAAAAAAGAAGGCACGTTTTCTTCTGAAGAATTTGCCCAGTTAGCGCAACGGAAAAACGATTATTACTTGGAAATGATCCAAGCGATTACGCCTGAAGATGTCTACCCAGGAATTCTTTCTTTATTAACGGAATTACGTGAAGCCAATATTAAAATCGCCTTGGCTTCTGCAAGTAAAAATGGGCCTTTCCTTTTAGAAAAAATGCAATTGACGCCCCTTTTTGATGCCATTGCTAATCCAGCAGACGTTCAGGCAGGCAAACCCGCTCCAGATATTTTCATTTTAGCTGCGAAAGAAATTGATTTGACACCAGCAGAATGTCTTGGCATTGAAGATGCCAAAGCTGGGATTCAAGCGATTCTTGCTAGTGGAGCGCAACCTGTTGGCGTTGGCCGCAAAGAAGAGTTAGGCGAAGGGTTGCCCATCGTGCCAGAGACGAGCGCTTTAACGTTTGATTACTTAAAAAAAGTGTGGCTTGATCATGAAGGATAATCGTATCACCGTAACCGATATTCCAAACACAAACTTAAAGAAAATTACTTTGAAGAACGACTTTTTAGAAGTCGTTCTTCTCAATTATGGCGCGCGCCTCCATCAACTTTTGATGCCAAACAAAAATAATCATTGGGAAAATATCCTTTTATCGTATGATTCGTATCAAGATGTATTAAAGGATCAAAGCTTTTTTGGCGCCACTGTTGGACCAGTTGCTGGACGCATTCGTAATGGCCATTGGCAAAATGGAATATTAGAACAAAATAGCGACGATCATCATATCCATGGTGGCTCAAAGGGGTGGTCTTTTCAATATTGGACAGTCGAACCCTTTGAAAAAAAGGATATCATTGGCGTTGCTTTTCATTTAACCGACACCATTTCTGGCTATCCTGGACCAATTGAGGCCACCATCACCTACCAGCTAGAGGATAATCATTTACGAATGATCAGTACTGGACGGAGTAAACAGGAAACACTTTTTAATCCTACGAACCACGCCTACTTTAATTTATCTGGCGATGGAAAGTTAGACATTCTGTCACATTTGCTATCTTTGAACTGTCAAGGTATGTTAGAATTAGACGATAATAAGCTGCCTACTGGACGGATTTTACCAGCTTCTGAACTATCCATACGTTTTAATGAACTGACACCTATCGAAACAATCCTCCAACGCTATCCAACTGGGTTAGATGATGTTTTCTCCTTAGTTGGCTCTGACTTAAGACAGCCACAATTTTGCTTACAAGAACCTACTTCTGGAAGAAAAATGACGATAGCAACAACGAACCAAAGTATGGTATTATTTTCTACGACTGGTTTTGAGGCTCCTTTTTCTATTAATGGACAAGCTATGCATTCAAACTATGGCTTAGCAATTGAACCACAAGAGTATCCAGACATTGTTCATCATCCTCAGTGGGGCTCTATTTTATTACCAGCTAATAAAAAGCAAACCTACCAAACGGTTTATCAATTTAACCTTCTATAATCACTAAGAAAGGCGTGGCAAAAATGGCAATTACAGTAAAAGATGTCGCTAAGAAAGCGGGGGTTGCAACCTCAACCGTTTCGCGTGTCATTAACGATCATCCAAGTATTTCTGAATCGACAAAAAAGAAAGTGCGAAAAGTCATGGATGACTTAGGCTATGTGCCAAATATGACGGCACGGAATTTGGGTAAACGAATTTCAAGTGCCATTGGCGTAATTTTACCTCCTTTAGATTCGAAAGAACGGTTAGGGAATCCATTTTATTTAGAAATTATGGAAGCCATCAACGAGGAAGCCCGTCTTTATGATATGACTACTGCTATTGCAACTGCCAAAAGTTTTGATGTACTATTGGAAAACGTTAAAAGAATGCATCTTCAAAAACAAGTGGACGGTTTTATTCTTGTGTATTCAGATAGTAAGGACCCCGTCATTGATTACTTATACGAAAACAACATTCCCTTTACTTTAATCGGTCAACCTTACCAACATGAAACGGAAATAGTTTACGTGGATAATGATAATCAATTATTAGGGAAACAAGCGACGGAATTTTTAATTGAAAACGGCCATAAAAATATTTTATTTGTGACCAATACAACGCATGAAAGTTTGTACTTTGAACGTTACTTTGGTTATCAAAAAGCAATGATGATGCAAGGATTAACTGTTTTACCAAGCGTTGCGTTAGAAAAACCTGAAGATTACATGGCTTTTGATGACATTCTTCATCAAAATAATGCCACGGCGTTGGTGGTGATTGATGATATCTTTGCTTTGCGGACGATGCAACTTGCGCAAATCTATGGTTATCAAGTTCCTGAAACGTTATCCATTATTAGTTTTAACAACTCAATCTTTTCAACATTGACACATCCTTATCTAACAAGCATTGACATCGACACGTCAGAATTAGGTCGAATGGCGATGAAAAAATTATATGAATTAATCCACGAAGAATTGACAAATGGTGTCCGTCTCGTTATTCCTCACAAATTAATTAAGCGTGAAACAGTTATTCCTATTCATTAAAAAAGAAACGTAAGCAGTGTTAAACTGCTTACGCTTCTTTCTATGTGTACGCTCTTATTCGTATGTATTACTTTTATAAAATAACTTTTTGCGAAATTTTTTTCCAAAACGTTTCTTCTTTTGCATCAAATTGAGCTGGTTCCCCGTCAGACAATTTTTCATTTAATAATGATAATTTTTCTTGATGTTTTGCATACTCATCTTTTTTTATTAGCTCTAAACGATACGCACGATCCAAGATCGACTCTCGATAGTTAACATTCATTTTCGTTGCCTTCGCCATTTCTTACATTCCTTCCCAAAATAAATTTTCATTTTTTCGTTAAATTCTTCTATAATTATAACAAAAATATCAGAAAAATAAATATGAAACAAACGATAATTGCGAAAATTTTGTTTTTTCATGCAATTATCGTTCGATTATTTAAGAAATTAAAATTATTAACCAATAATTAATCAATCAGCAAACGCATTAAATGAACATCTAAAAATTCACCTTGGTCTGTTTTGGCGCCCCGAGGCATAATTGCCTCTGTTTCAAACCCTAATTTTTTATAGACATGAATCGCTCGTTGATTACGATCCTGTACCGTTAATTCCAAGCGACGAATAACATGACTTTCATGCGCCCAGCGAATAAGTTCTTCCATCAGGATACTGCCCAGTCCATAGCCCCAGTACTGTTTTAAAATACTAATGCCGATTTCACCAATATGCTCCATCCGCTTTTTAGAAGAAGCAGACACAGATGCGGTCCCAATGATCGCTTCTCCCGCTAATGCCACCAATAAAACATTATTTGGCGATTCATAGAGTGTTGCTAGATTTTCAGCCAATTCTGTTGTCGACATGGCCATTCCTCGCTCATCCATTACCAAATAGGGCGTTTCACTCCCAATTTTTGACATCACAGATAGTAATTGATCCGCATCAGTAGGCACTGCTTCTCGAATAGAAAATGTTTGTTCAGACATATTCGCGAGCCTCCCACGTTTTCAGAATCTCTGCTATTCTTTCTTCTGCCAATGGACCAGTTCCGCGGAATTCAAGAACTCTCTTGTCAGCTTCTTGAGAATCTTTATTTAAAATAATTTCTAAATAATCTTCTGGCAATTCTTCTTCAATCAAGCTGCCCCATTCTACAACGGATAGCCCATCTCCTTCAAAATACTCATCTAACCCTAATTCATCCGCACCCTCTTCAACACGGTAAACATCCATATGGTATAACGGAAGTCGTCCTTGTGGATATTCGCGGATAATCGTATAGGTGGGACTTTTAATCATTTGGGAAATGCCTAATCCTAAAGCAATCCCTTTCGTCATTGTCGTCTTACCGGCCCCTAAATCACCAGTCAGGACAATTACATCACCAGCTTGTGCCTTTTGTCCAATGATTTTAGCAATTGCTTCTGTTTCCAATGGATTGTTCAGGACAATATTCATTTTTTTGCCTCCCATCTGCAAGAATCTATGTATGAAAGTATACCGAAAATTCAATAAGTTGACTAGTGGCAGCTTCAAAAAAATAAAGTTGAGGCCCAAGTGTCCTGGGAACCTCAACTTCTACTTTGCTTATTTATCATGCTTTGACATAGTTAATTAGTCGTTCATTAATGTTTGAGCAGCTGTAATGATTGATAATTTATAAACATCTTCTTCGTTTGCACCACGTGATAAATCAGAAACTGGTTTGTTCAATCCTTGTAAGATTGGGCCAATTGCTTCAAAGTTACCTAAACGTTGAGCAATTTTGTAGCCAATATTTCCTGATTGTAAATCTGGGAATACAAAGACTGTTGCTTCTCCAGCAACTTTTGAGTTGGGCGCTTTTAATTGTGCAACAGAAGATACATAAGAAGCATCAAATTGTAATTCACCATCAATCGCATATTCAGGTGCTAATTCTTGCGCAATTTTTGTAGCTTCAGCAACTTTTGTTACTTCTGGTGCTTTTGCAGAACCTTTTGTTGAAAAACTTAACAATGAAACTTTTGGTTCAATGTCAAATAATTCAGCTGTTTTGGCACTATCAACAGCAATTTCAGCTAATTCTTGTGCAGTTGGGTTCACGTTAATCGCGCAGTCTGAGAATAAATATCTTTCTTGGTCACGACCACGAATCATTAAGAAGGCACCACTTGTACGGCTTACGCCTGGTTTTGTTTTAATGATTTGTAACGCAGGACGAACTGTATCACCTGTTGAGTGGATAGCACCACTAACCATACCATCAGCAATACCCATGTAAGTTAACATAGTACCGAAATAGTTGACATCTTTTAAGATTTTTTCAGCATCTTCTTTAGTAGCTTTTCCATTACGGCGTTCAACAAATGCTTCGACCATTTCATCCCATTTTTCATAATCATTTGGGTTGATAATAATAAAGTTTGATGTGTTGATTCCACGAGCCATAGCAGCATTTGAGATATCTGTTGGATCACCAATTAAGATTGGTTCTACTAATTCATCAGATTTTAAGCGGGCAGCAGCACCTAAGATTCTAGGATCTGTTGCTTCAGGGAAAACAATTTTGATATTACGGCGTACGACTTTAAATTTTAAGCTATCGAATAATTCCACGATAAACCCTCCAGTTTTATATTTACAAAATCCATCATACACTATTCTCAAAGAAAATAACAGTTTTTTCTAGCTGTATTAGTCAAAAAAACCAATAATCCGATAAAATTTTCACAAACTAACTCTTCTACACTATAACAGCATACACTGTTACACTACACTGTTTCAGGAAGTTGCCAATCAATCGGCGTTTCCCCTAAACGTTCTAGAGCGGCATTCGCTTGAGAAAACGGACGTGAGCCAAAAAAACCACGATGCGCTGACAATGGACTTGGATGTGGCGATTTGATAATCACATGCCGAGTCGTATCAATCATTTTAATTTTTTCTTGAGCTGGACGTCCCCATAAAATGAAAACAACGGGTTTTTCACGCTCATTCAACTTTTCGATAATGACATCTGTCAGTTGCTCCCACCCTTTACCTCGATGGGAATAGGCTTGACCTGCCCGAACGGTCAACACAGTATTTAATAACAACACGCCTTGTTTGGCCCAGCTTTCTAAAAAGCCATGGTTGACGGGTTGGTACCCTAAATCAGCTTGTAATTCTTTGTAAATATTCGCAAGAGATGGCGGCACTTTCACACCTGGCTGGACAGAGAAACTTAATCCGTGTGCTTGATTGGGTCCATGATATGGGTCTTGTCCCAAAATTACTACTTTTACTTCTTCAAAAGGGGTTAGTTCTAACGCTGAAAATAAATGATACATATCTGGATAAATCGTTTGTGTCTGATATTCTTTTTTCAAAAATTCCCGCAATTCTTGATAATATGGTTTTTCAAATTCAGCAGATAAAACGGTTTGCCAACTATTGTGAATAATTTCTTTCATAATGCTCACTCCTTCGCTCTCTAAGCATAACGAATTTCTCCAAACCTGACAAGAAATTTCTGGGTACTTTCTCTTGGAAAAACGTGGTAAACTATAGGTAAGCTTTAAATAGATAATGAGGTGTAGAGAATCGATGATTAAATTAATTGCTTCAGATATGGATGGAACACTTTTAGATGCAAAAATGAGCATCACAAATGATAACGCTTCAGCAATTCGCGAAGCGGAACGTTTAGGAATCGAATTTATGGTTGCTACTGGCCGCGCATATACCGAAGCGAAACCCGCGTTAGAAGAAGCTGGAATTGACTGTGCCATGATTACTTTAAACGGCGCCCAAGTGTTCGACAAAGATGGACACTCACTTTTCACGGCTGGGATCGAAAAAGAAACAGTAACAGAAGTACTAACTATTTTGAGTCAACACAATGTTTACTATGAAATCTCTACAAATAAAGGTATTTTTTCTGAACATCAAGAAAAAAGAATTGAAAACTTTGCCGCTCATATTGCAGAATCCATGCCCCATTTAACTTATAAAGTGGCGATTGCCATGGCTTCAGCACACCTATCTTTATTGCATATTACCTATGTTGATCGTTTAGACGACATTTTAAAAGATGATTCGATTGAAGTCCTTAAAATTATTGGCTTCAGTATGGATGGGCCGAAAGTATTAGGTCCTGCTGGGATGGAAGTAGAAGAACTAGATGATTTGGTTGTTACCTCTTCTGCGCTTAATAATATTGAAATTAACCACCGCCTAGCACAAAAAGGGATTGCGGTTGCGCGCGTCGCTAAAGAACGTGGGATTCCCGCTGAACAAGTCATGACTATTGGTGATAATTTAAATGACGTCAGCATGATTCAATGGGCTGGGGTAAGTTTTGCAATGGGCAATGCCGAACTGGAATTAAAAGAATACGCTAAATATGAAACAGCCACTAATTTAGAAAATGGTGTTGGCGAAGCCATCCTGCGTGCAATAAGAGAAGATTTGTAATAAGCACTACCAGTTACAGCACTCATTTATATATAGAAAGGAGATCGTGTCGTGTCTGAATTTTTTATTCAAGAACAACAGTTAGGAAAAGTTACGCGAACCATCGTGAAAGACCAAGCAGGCCGTTCACTTTTTCTATTGGTGGGGCGCTGGGGCACACGAGGAGATGCGCTTTCTTTATATGCAATGAACGGAGAAATTTTAGCCAGTATTAAACAAGTTTCTTGGACTTTTGGTACACGATTTGAGTTATATCAGCGTTTTGAAAAAGTGGGTACTCTACGAAAACTGTTCAATTTGAATGCTGATTTCTATTATGTTCAAGGCCTTCACTGGGCAGTTGTTGGGGATATCAAAGCGCACCAATATTCAATTTATCAAGTCCATAAAAAAATCATGTCAATGGATAAAACCATGCTTTGTACAGGCGACTATTTTGTTTTAACTGTTGCCAATGATGAGGACGTACCGTTGTGCATCTGCATAGCAGCTGTCCTTGACTACTGGTTATATAATAAGAAAAAACAAAAAACTTCCGATGATTTTGGATTAGATTTTGATCCTTTAACGGATTAATGAAAAATAACGAAGCTAAAGTGATTGACTTTAGCTTCGTTATTTTTACACTTCTTTTTGCATATGATTGTATAAGTGACCACTAATAGTCATTGTTGTGACATCTTTAAAGCCTTTGCTTGCGTATAACTTTCTCGCCCCTGGATTGTCAAAATCAACATTTAGACCCAAGGCTTGCTTCCCGCTAGCTTTGGCTACTTCAGGTAAAGCATCTAATAACTTAGAACCAATTCCCATTCCACGGAAACGTTCATCCACAGAAATCGTGTCTAAATACCATTCATTAGGCAAGGTTTCTTCTTCAATAAATAGCCGAACATCTTCTGCTAAGCCATGTTTTTTAAAGACTTCTCTTAAAGGTTCATCAATAATCTTTTCATCTTCCGCAGGATAGCCGACAGCAATCCCTGCAACTTCACCTGCATGTTCATAAACTAAAATTCGTTGATAGCCATAGCGATAGGTTGGATACGCCGTTGCCTCTGCTAATAGGTCAATCATTTGTTCTTCTGAGACTTCTTCTAAAATTGGTAACTCCATATCTTTTAAAATAACTAGGACCAGCCGAGCAATCGCTTGACCGTCTTCTTTTGTTGCCGAGCGAATCATTATAATTCTCCTTTACATTTAACTAAAAAAGAACTGGCTACTATCATTACTGACTTAGCCAATTCCTTTTATCTTGTCTTTAGTATAACAAATTTATTATTGAATTTCTACTGTAACCTGACGTCGTCCCCAAAGACGGCATTGGTCTACTGAATCAAAATGAACATCAATAATATTTCCTTGAATAGCGCCACCTGTATCCCCAGCAATAGCAAAGCCATAACCAGAGACTTTCACTAATGAACCTAGAGGAATTACACTTGGATCGACTGCAACTACATTGCTTTCTTTACTTAAGTCAATACCAGTAGCACTTAGATTACTTGCACCAGCTTCGCGCCAAGAATAAGCAGTTGATTCCATCTGAAGCACACGACCAGAGCCAGTTCCTGGTGTTGATGATTCGCCTGTCGATGATTCTGGCGTTGATGACGATTCGGATGAACTAGCTGAACTTGAAGATTCAGTGCTACTGCTTTCCGTACTTGTAGAAGAGCTTGATGCTTGACTGCTTGACTCTTCAGCAGCTTCGGCTTCTAGTTTAGCCGCCGCATCTGCTTGCGCTTGTTTGTCGGCAGCTGCTTGTTTCTTCGCTGCTTCTGCTTTGGCAGTTTCTGCCGCACGTTTTTTCTGTGCCTCAGCTGCTGCTTTTTCGCTGACTAAGCGTTGTTGCTCTTTCTGTTTGTCTGTCGAAATTTGAGCCAATAATTCTTCATTATCCGCCATTTTTTCTTTTAACTCAGAGACTTTATTATTCATTGAAGAAGCTTCAACTTGTAATTTCTCTTCATTTTGTTTTAAAGTTGTTTGCGTATTTTCAACTTTTTCTTGTAATGCAGCTAACTTTTCTTTTTCGCTAGTTAAGCTTTCAATCTTTTCCCGTTCAAAGTTTTGTAAAACGGTCATGGCGTAGGCCCGATTAAAGAAATCTGATAAATTTTCTGCATCTAATAAGGCTTGCCAAGTACGTTGGTCGCCATTTAATTGAATATCCTTCATACGATCGCCAACAGCTTCTTTACGACGAGAAATATTTTTTTCTGTTTTTTCTATTTCCTCTTTCGAAGTTTTCAACGTATCTTCCGCTTTTGAAATTTGCGTTTTTAAACGTTCGATTTCCGCATATTTAGCATTTACATCGTCTAAGGCTGAATTGATTTCTTTACTAATTAACTCCCCAGATTGTTTCGCTTGCGCTTCTTTTTCTTGCAACGAATCAAGTGATTCTGCTGCCGCAGCGACTGGAAGTCCAAAATTGATAAGCATCATTGTTGTTAAAAATGGTATCAACTTTTTAACCTTCACTAAATCCAACACCTTTCCTAACTTATCTAAAACACCTACTCATTATACTAGTCAGGAGGGCTTGTTTTATTTCAATCATGTTACAATTTATTACAATTTAAATGCAACTCTTTTTTTATCCTGCGTTTATTCATTAGTCCATTTCTATCTCAATTCTTTAAGAATTTATTAAGACGGCTTAAAAACTAGCTTTTGACGATTTTTCTTTTTTTCATCCCATTAGACCATTGATTGAAATATTTTGTAATATTTTTTGTTAATTATTGGCCCTTTTTTTTCAAATCTTCTAAGAGATGCCGAACTTCTTTGGAATTTTTAATGTTTTTTAAAGTTAGTTTTGGGTAATTGTTAATAAAACGACGTTGTTGGAAATTTAACCGATTTTGGAAATGCTCTTTTTTGGTTCGTTCTTTTAACTTCTGCCAATCAGCTGTAGCGATTTCCATTTTTGTGTTCAACCGTTGCTTAAATTCTTGTTGGTTCGTTTCCAACGTTTTGCCCATCTCGGTAATAAGTTTTTTGAAACCTTGCATGTTCAGCAACGTATAAATTAAGTCAAGCCCCATTACAATCACTATGCAAAGTGCTAAGTAGTTGCCAAAGGTTGCTTGTAAAAAGCTGACAACTTTGGCGATTTCTGGTTGAATAACTTTGACAATCAAGACACACCCCAATCCCCAAAAAAGAGAAACCGGTAAAGCCACGCGACCGTTTAAATTAAAAGGTACATCATGATAATCCCACCAAGAGGCATGGAACAGTTTTTCCAAGCCATAACTAGTGACATATTCTAAAATCGTCACTAAAACAGCCGATCCGACATACAATACCAAGAGATTGTTCTCAAAGGGTTCCACAAAATAGAGAACGCTTAAGACCCCAAATCCATAAATAGGACAATAAGGCCCTACCAAAAATCCTCGATAAACAAATTTTTTGGCTTTTAATGAACAATACACCGTTTCCCATAACCAGCCGATAAAGGAATAAATAAAAAATAACAAAATAACCTGACTCATTTTTTCCACGTTTCTGTCACACTCCACTTCTTTGCGCTTTTCTTCTATTTTAACAGAAGTTGAGAAAATGTAGCGAACAACTTTCTTTCATTGAAAGATTAGGCTACAATGAGAGCAGCAAAGGGAGGAATCTTATGTTTGGTTTATTGAAATACGCAAAAAATTATCGAAAACAAATTATCCTCGGTCCAGTCTTCAAATTTTTAGAAGCTTGTTTCGAGTTAGTCTTGCCCTTATTCATGGCTCACTTAGTCGATGTCGGTATTCGTCAAAACGACCGACAGACTGTCATAGAAATGGCCCTCTGGATGCTTGTTATGTCGTTAGTTGGTTTATTTTTTGTCATGATTTGTCAATACTATGCTTCAGTCGCTTCGCAAGGTTTTGGGACGGAGCTAAGAAATCAATTAATGAAGAAAATTAATCAGCTTTCACACAAAGAATTGAATAGTTTTGGTACAGATACCCTCATCACCCGGATCACAAACGATATCAACCAGCTTCAATTGGCTTTAGCGATGTTTATTCGGTTGGTCATTCGGACACCTTTTTTAAGTATCGGTTCTGTGGTCATGGCTTTTTACATTGACGTGCAGATGGGCTTTCTTTTCCTATTACTTTTACCAATTTTTAGCCTTATTCTCTTTATTATCATTAAAGTGACTGTGCCTTTATATCAAAAAGTCCAAGAATATTTGGATCGGTTAAACCGTCAAATTAGTCAAAATTTAAGCGGTGTCCGTGTGATCCGTGCGTTTGCTAGAAAGGAAACAGAGCAACGACATGTTGATAAAGCTTCAGATGATTTAGGCGATATTTACATTCGTGTATCGAATGTCTCTGCTTTATTAACGCCTTTAACCACTTTGATTATGAATGTTGGAATTTTATTTTTACTTTATTTTAGTGGCTTAAAAGTTTCTTTCGGTTCCCTGCAACAAGGGGAAGTTTTAGCATTGATCAATTATATGAATCAAATGATGCTCGCTTTAATTGTTGCTTCTAATCTCGTGGTAATTTTTACGCGAGCTGCCGCTTCCGCAAACCGTGTCAATGAGGTTTTAACTGTAGAAAGCCAGTTAACAGATACACCAGAATCAGCAAAAACATCTCCACAATTTGGTGATATTACCTTTGACCATGTAGATTTTCGCTATGAACCAGAGGCCGGTTTGGCTTTGGAAAATATCAATTTTACGATTCCTAAAGGCTCAATTCTCGGCATCACAGGACCTACCGGCAGCGGGAAAAGTACCTTAACCCAACTCATTCCCAGATTTTATGATGTGAGTGCAGGAAACCTTTTTATTAATGGTGTAAATGTGCGCGATTGGCCGCTCTTTACTTTACGCCAACAAGTTGCAAGTGTTCCACAAACTGCCGTCTTATTTACAGGGACTATTCGAGAAAACTTACAATGGGGCAAACCAAATGCAACTGATGAAGACTGTTGGGAAGCATTAGCTATCGCCCAATGTAAAGAATTTGTTGAACAATTAGACCAAGGGTTAGACACGCCTGTTAACGAAGGCGGAAAAAACTTTTCTGGTGGACAAAGACAACGGTTGACCATTGCCCGTGCCTTGATTAGGAAACCGCATTTACTTATTTTAGATGATTCCTTGAGTGCCCTCGACTATCAAACAGATTTGAATCTGCGCCGTGCTTTACAAAAAGAACGAGCAGAGACAACCGTTATTTTAATTTCACAACGCGTGAGTTCGATTGCTACGGCGAATCAAATTTTAGTCCTAGATAGTGGAAAAGTCGCTGGCCTTGGCACCCACGAAGAATTACTTACTTCTTCTAAAGAGTATCAAGAAATCGTTGCGTCACAGGAGGAGGATACCCATGCAAACTAAAAAAATTCATTTTGGTGCCTTCTCACGTTTTAAGCCGTATTTACTACGCTATCCAAAAGAAATTATCGGCGCCTTAATCCTAGGAATTCTCAGTGGTTTTTCGACTGTCCTCATGACTTATTATATAGGTAAATCCGTTGATACAATGGTTGGTAAAGGACAAGTCAATGCTGCGCAACTCATCAAAATTTTAGGTTTATTAGCAGGGATTTTACTCGTAACCGTTCTAAGTCAATGGCTGATTCAACGTCTCGGTAATCGCGTGTCTTATTTATCGACCACACAGCTGAGAAAAGATGCCTTTGCCCATTTAAATCAATTACCGTTAAGTTATTATGACCAAACGTCACACGGAAATATCGTCAGTCGCTTTACCAACGATATTGACAATATTTCAATGGCTTGCTCGGCTGTCTTCAACCAATTATTTTCTGGCATGGCCACCGTCGTTGTTGCTTTGCTCTTTATGATTCGGCTAAGTCCCCTGCTCACATTAGTGGTTCTTATCAGTACGCCGATTATTTTTATTGTAAACTGGCTTGTTGCAAAAGCTTCACAAAAAAACTTTGCTGCACAACAAACGATTGTTGGTGAAATTTCCGGTTTCGTTTCAGAAATGGTTGGCAACCAAAAAATTGTTAAAGCCTTTCAACAAGAACAAGCTACGCAAGAAACATTTGAAGCATTGAATCAAACGTTGTATGAAAAAGGACAGAAGGCTCAGTTTTCTTCTTCCTTAACCAACCCACTTTCTCGATTTATCGACCATTTATCTTACTTATCGATTGGATTAGTCGGTGGCTTGTTAGTTTTAAGTGGCAATCCTTTAGTCACAGTTGGTGTTATTTCCAGTTTCACCATTTACTCTAGTCAATTTTCTAAACCTTTTATTGAACTCTCAGGAATCACCAACCAAATCCAAGCCGCCTTAGCTGGATTGGAACGTACCTTTGATATGATGGATCAACCAGTTGAACGTCCTGATGCCCCGAACGCAATTGTTTTGAAAGAAGCGCGAGGCCGGGTTGAATTTAAAGACGTTGATTTTTCTTACACGCCAACGCGACCTTTAATCGAAAACTTTAATTTAATTGCTGAACCAGGAGAAACAATTGCCATTGTTGGGCGAACTGGTGCGGGTAAATCAACATTAGTGAATTTGTTAATGCGCTTTTACGAGGTCGACCGTGGCCAAATTACGGTTGATACTCACGACATTACTCAAATTACTCGGGATAGCTTGCGAAAAAGTTTTGGCATGGTTCTCCAAGATACTTGGCTATTCGATAGCTCCATTCGGGAAAATTTAACGTACGGAAATCCTGAAGCCTCTGACGAAGAAATTATAGAAGCCATGAAAAAAGCCCATATTTTTGATTTCGTCATGCGTTTACCTCAAGGACTAGATACCGAGATTGGTTCCCAAGGCGTTAAAATTTCTGAAGGACAACGACAATTAATGACTATTGCACGCACGATGATTAGTAATCCGCCGATGCTTATTTTAGATGAAGCGACCAGTTCAGTTGATACATTGACCGAGCAAAAAATTCAGGATGCTTTTTTACAAATGATGACTGGCCGGACCAGTTTTGTTATTGCCCATCGCTTAGCAACAATCAAAAGTGCTGAAAAAATTCTAGTTATGGACAACGGTCAAGTAGTTGAAATTGGTACCCATGACGAATTATTGCAAAAAGAACAGGGTTATTATCGTGACCTTTACGAAGCGCAGTTTAATCAAAAAGCACAATAAAAAAGAGTCACTTTTCTGGGATGCTGAAAAGTGACTCTTTTAATTTTAAATTTATTGATCTAATTCAGATAATGGTTTTCCAAATAAACGTTTAAAGGGAATTTTATTGCCTAAATAATAAGTGGCAATTACTTGAATAGGAAAGAAAATAACTGTTTTAATTAAGCGTGGCACCCACCAAGCAAAATTTGCTAGATTGACGCCATACATTAAACTTAACCACAAAGGAGTTAAAATGATATTAATTAAAACGGTGACCAACAATGTCGCCAAAATCACTCGTTGCCATGTCATTTCTTTCTTATAATAGAAATAACCATAAATAGCACCAGCCAAAAAGGCATTTAAAGTAAACCCAGGAAAATAGCCTGCCTTTGGAAAAAGCAACATTCCTACCACATCAGCCACCGCCGTGCCGATTCCAGCCCAAAAAGGTCCGAAAATCATCCCAATCAATGATTCTGGGATAAACGTGAAACTGATTTTTAAAAACGTTGTTTCATACGCAAAAAAGCGTGAAAAGACAACGACCACCGCAATGAGTACGCCCATTAACGCAATGGATTTTGTGCCAAATTTTTTCTTTGTCATTTTTAGCATCTCCTCTAAGAGCTGCTACATGACGAACCATGCAGCGAATGCGAAAACAAAACCGCGAACATTAAAAAGCTGAACGTGTTGTTCTGATGATAAGCAAAGTAAGAACCTTTGCTTTCTAGCAACACACTGTTCATGTTCTTCGTCCAAAAGGCAACATCCCATCCTTTTAGCACTTAACGCTTTGTCTCCTACTCTGTTATTTTATTTGGACAAAAGTCCTCATAAAATATACCACAAAATAGTCAAAATAACCATTAAGGTTCTCTAAAAAGCTAACGGTCGACGATCCCCTTCATGGATGACCTCACGGAAGTCCGCAAACCCCGCCTCGACACCTCTCAAAAGAATTTCAGCACTGCCGATATTGGTTGCTAAAGGAATTTCATAGACATCACTTAGACGAATCAAAGCCGTCACGTCTGGTTCATGCGGTTGCGCGGAAAGAGGATCTCTTAAAAAAATAACTAAATCAATGTTGTCTTCTGATATCATTGCGCCAATCTGTTGATCCCCACCTAATGGCCCCGATTTAAAACAATGCACGGGTAGGCCAGTTGCTTCCATCACTTTCATGCCTGTCGTCCCTGTTGCATACAATTCATGTTTTTCTAAAATATGTTTATAAGCGGTTGCTAGTTTGATCATTAATGTTTTTTTACGATCATGAGCGATTAAAGCGATTTTCATGTTATCCAACTCCTGTCTTTGTTATATTATAACAAAAGTTTAGCGATAAATCCGCTGAGAGTGTTTGTCCTTTGTCACCTTGACGAAAAAGTCTTCTTTTTCTTGTGCAACTCTCCCTTGCCGAAAGATAGCGTTTTCATTTAAACTATGAGTAACAAATCAAAAAGAAAAGAGTGACGTATCAAATGGTGGAAATGGCGCTTAGAAATGTGTATAAAAAATATGACAATGCAGAACATTATTCTGTTACAGATTTTAACTTAGAAATTACAGACCGTGAATTTATCGTCTTTGTCGGACCTTCTGGTTGCGGTAAATCAACAACATTGCGCATGATTGCTGGCTTAGAAGATATTACTGAAGGTGAATTATCAATTGGGGACAAAGTCATGAATGACGTTGCACCGAAAGATCGTGATATTGCCATGGTTTTCCAAAACTATGCGCTTTATCCGCATATGACTGTTTTTGATAACATGGCTTTTGGTTTAAAACTAAGAAAATATGATAAAGCTGAAATTAAAAAACGGGTGGAAAATGCTGCGGATATTCTGGGCTTAACAGAGTACTTACAACGTAAACCTGCGGCGCTTTCTGGTGGACAACGCCAACGTGTTGCACTTGGCCGGGCAATTGTCCGTGATGCCAAAGTCTTTTTAATGGATGAACCTTTATCAAACTTGGATGCAAAATTACGTGTAGCCATGCGTGCTGAAATCGCTAAACTACACCAACGTTTAGAAACTACGACAATTTATGTGACACATGACCAAACCGAAGCGATGACCATGGCTGACCGAATCGTAATTATGAAAGATGGCTTTATTCAACAAATTGGTTCACCAAAAGAAGTTTACAATACACCAAAAAATATGTTCGTAGCTGGGTTCATCGGCTCACCTGCCATGAATTTCTTCAAAGTTACCTTAAACAATGGGGTTATTTCTAACCAACATGGCTTAAAACTAGCAATTCCTGAAGGAAGAAACAAAGAGCTTGTTGAACATGGTTATGAAGGCAAAGAATTAATTTTCGGTATTCGTCCAGAAGATATTCATAGCGAACAAGTGGCTTTAACGGCAATGAAAGATGCAGTGATTAAATCTGAAGTTGTTGTTTCTGAATTATTAGGGGCTGAATCCATGCTTTATACAAAAATTGGTGATACAGAGTTTATCTCAAAAGTAGATGCTCGTGACTTCCACCATCCTGGTGAAATGATTGACTTAGCTTTTGATATTAACAAAGGACATTTCTTCGACCCTCAAACAGAAGAAGTCATTAAATAAAAAAATCTCGAGGCATCCGTCACAATGACGGATGCCTCGATTGTTTCTCTTTATGCTAATTTAACCTTCTTCTTTATCACTTTGGGTTGTTTCGCTTCTGTAAAAGTTGGAATATCTACATGTTTACTTAAGGTACTTGCTAAAAAGTAGGCAATACTGAAATCCACCAAACTATGAATTAATCCACCAACGCCCATCAAAAGAAAAATAGAATACATGAAGCCGGCTGTATAATAGGTTCCTGGCAAGTTGCCCATTGTGTAAAATACAGAAACAACCACTAGCTCGGCAGCGGAATGAATCACTCCAATTCCCACGTTAAACAACTGTAATTTCCCATTTAATAAAGTGAATTTCCCCTCTTTATTGATTAAAATTTCTGGATGCTTTTGTAAAATCACTGCGCCAATGACTGCAAAAATCAAATGAGATAAGGCCCGCAAAGCAATAATCGGTGTTGCGGATAAGAAAAAACCAAAACCTGTTCCTAGACTAACCGCAATTGCCACCACTGGAGAAATAAACATGGCAATAAAAACTGGGACGTGACTTGCTAATGTAAAACTGGCTGGACCAATGGTAATTCTTGGCATAACCATTGGAATGATAATCCCCATTGCAATTAAAAGTGCTGAAATTGTTAAACGTTTTACTGAGTTTGTTTTCATTAAAACTGCCTCCTAAAAGTGTCATGACACCTTTTGTTTTTCTCAAGTGTAGCTGAACAGCCGCAATGTGTCAAGACACATAA
Source organism: Enterococcus sp. AZ104 (assembly GCF_050546705.1). Lineage (NCBI taxonomy): Bacteria > Bacillati > Bacillota > Bacilli > Lactobacillales > Enterococcaceae > Enterococcus > Enterococcus sp. AZ104. The sequence continues at coordinate 722,000 of NZ_CP172952.1, read as the reverse complement.
AAGAACTTTCTGTTATTTCTCATAAATAACAGAAAGTTCTTTTTTATACTGGTTTATTTTTTTCTAAAGCATTACTTAAACGAGCGAATTCTTCTAAAGACAATGTTTCACCACGTCTAGAAGGATCAATTTCTGCTTCAGCTAGGCTCTCTTTTAGCCAAGCCACCGTTTGTTCATCTTTCCCATAAAAATGCGTTAAGTTATTCCACAATGTTTTACGTCTTAATTGGAAACTGGCTTTGGTTAATTTGAAAAATTCTTTTTCATTGGTCACTGTCACTGCTGGTGTAGCACGGCGCGTCAATTTAATAATCGCCGAGTCAACATTGGGCTGCGGCACAAAAACTGTTTTTGGCACAATAAAGGCGACACTTGCTTCCATAAAATATTGGACAGCAATTGATAATGAGCCATAAGCTTTCGTTCCTGGTTTAGCAGCAATTCGATCAGCGACCTCTTTTTGCATCATCACAACCATTTCAGCTACATCTAAAGAAGATTCTAAAAAATGCATCATAATTGGCGTAGTAATATAGTAAGGTAGGTTAGCCACCACTTTAATCGGATACTTCTCTTGAAAAACTTGGTTGGTTGTCTCGACCAAATCAGCTTTTAAAACATCTTGATGCACCACTGTTACATTATCATAGCGACTTAAGGTATCTGCTAAGACAGGAATCAAGCGATCATCAATCTCAAAAGCCACAACTTGTGCCGCGTTCATCGCTAATTGCTCTGTTAATGCACCAATTCCAGGCCCGACTTCGACAACATTTGTCTGCTGATTAATTCCCGCTGTTTCTACAATTTTTCTTAAAATATTAGGCTCTGTCAAAAAATTTTGACCTAAACTCTTTTTAAATGAAAATCCATGCTTTTTTAGTATTTCTTTGGTTCTGGATGGTGTGGCAATTTCTTTATAGTCCGTCACGCTTGTTCCTCCATGTAGTTATTCTTCGTTTGCAAGTTCTTTTAAAATACGTGTCATGCTTTCTTTCAATTCTGCTTCTGTAATCCGAAACATGCTTAACCGTTTGACTAACTGTTTGCTATTTGTATAGCCAATTCTTAGGTCATCTCCTAATAATTCACGGTATTTTTTTGCATTTGCTCCCGCTATTAAACCATATTCAACTAGTGTTTGTCTAGGAATTTCTTGATAGTCTTCACCAACTTGAACAGGTGTTACGACTTTTTTTAAGGCTTCAATAATTGCTTCATCACTAGCATGTTCAACCCCTAGGCTACCACCATTTTTTTTAGGAACTGCAACTTTTCTTGATAAAAAAGCATGCTTTGCATCAGGGACGACTTCCATTATTGTTTTACGAATTTTTTCGCCCGAATAATCTGGATCTGTAAAAATAATCACGCCTCTCGTTTCTTGTGCGTGTTCAATTTGTGTCAAAATTTCATCATTGATAGCAGAGCCAATCGTTTCAATCGTATCCGCTGCAACTACCTCTTGAATGCGGCGTGTGTCGTCTTTTCCTTCAACGACAATGATTTCTGCAACTTTCATTTTTTCTTTCATTTATCTATCCGAAACAAGCGATGAGCGTTGACTCTCGTTTGTTCTGCCACTTCTTCAAAGGTTAGTTGTCGTAATTCAGCAATTTTTTCCACTACGTATCGTGTATAGCCTGGTTCATTCCGTTTACCACGATAAGGAACAGGGGCTAAATAGGGTGCATCTGTTTCCACCAACATTCGTTCAAGTGGTACCGCCATCGCCGCTTCTTGAACATCCAACGCCTTTTTAAACGTTACGACGCCACTAAAAGAAATATGCAAACCTAAATCTAAAAATTTCTTCATCCACTCAGCATCGCCACTGAAACTATGCATGATTCCACCAATATCTGAAATTTTTTCATCTTTTAAAATTCGATAGGTATCTTCTAATGCCTCTCTCGTATGCACACTAAACGGTAAATTCATTTCCCGAGCAATCGCAATTTGACGGCGAAAGACTTTTTCTTGCACCTCTTTAGGATCCTCCATCCAGTAATAATCAAGACCGATTTCACCTAATGCGACAATTTTTGGCAACGTTAATTGTTCTTGTAATCGTCGTTCAACCTCTGGCGTATAGCTACCCGCTTCTGTTGGATGCCAACCAATGATACTATAAATATTGGCATATTCCTGACTAAGTAAAAGAGATTTTTCAATCGTTGGTTCATCAAAACCGACCACGGCCATCTCTGTAACACCCAATTCTTGGGCATGTGCAATCGTTTCTGGAATATCATCATTAAATTGTTCTGCATTCAAATGTGTATGTGTATCAAAAATCATTATGATTGCCTCCTTTATCTCCTCTCTACTTTATCATATTTCTTGAAAAATCTGAATGACTAGGCGACAAGATTCGCCATTTCCTCATAAACAGCGCTTGCATTTATGCTAAAAGTAACGTATACTATTCAGTCATGTTATTAAAAGGAGGAATCTCCATGACCGATGAAAAAATTTATGAACAACAGCATTTAACAACGGTTTATCATGAGCTGCAAGCGGCTAAAAAAGTTTACGAAGAGCAATTGGCGAACACAATGAAAGATGGCAAACATATGCTAGAGGAATTTGGTCGCGATTCTAAGCTGAATTTTGATAGTTATGCCGATAATCTAGAAACGTTTGCCATGTTGGAAATGAAGAACCGTGAAATTGATCAGTGGAACTTAAAAAATGAAGCAACGGCTAAAAATTTAGACAAAGTGAAACGCCTATTACAAGTTCCTTATTTTGGCAAAATTGGCGTGACTTTTGAAGACAGCCCTGAAGAGCCAGAAAACTTTTATATTGGCGTAAACGATTTTACTTCTTTAGAAGAAGAAACGCGCATTCACGATTGGCGCTCACCGATTGCTTCGTTATTTTATGACAATGTTTTAGGGAAAACAGCCTACACGGCACATCAACAAACCATTCCTGTACAACTTGATTTGAAAAGACAGTTAATTATTGAAAAAGATCAATTAATCAACTATTTTGACACAACCATTGCGATTCAAGATGATGTGTTATTGCATTCTTTAGAAGAAGATGCTTCTCCTTATATGAAGGACATTACGACAACCATTCAACAAGAACAAAATCAAATAATTCGTGACGAAACGCAGCCACTCCTACTAGTCAACGGGATTGCTGGTAGTGGGAAAACGTCTGCGATTATGCAACGGATTGCTTATTTACTTTATCAACATCGAGCAGAAATTACAGCGGATAATATTTTATTACTTTCACCAAATTCAACATTTATTGATTATATTTCTCAAGTTTTACCGAATTTAGGCGAACGAAATCCCTTGAATTTGACTCTTTTACAATTTTTGCGCTTCACTACCAAAGAAGCATGGCCAATGGAAGAAGAAACGGACTATTTCGAACGCATTACTCGCTCTGAGGCAACGGAGCAAGAGCACGTTATTCGTTCAAAAGAATTTGCAACGTTTCTTTTAAGCAATCCTGAAAAAGCAGTTGTGCAGCCACATTTTTTCCGTCCTTTAACTTTTAAAAAGCAGACCTTATTTACTTCAGAAACAATTTTTAAACTTTATCAAGAAACACCAGCTGATTTGAGTATTCGCCAACGAATTTCAGCCACAAAAGAAAAATTAACCAGTCTTTGGACACGTTATCTATTAAAACAAGCCCATTCTAAAAAAATGTTGGATCAATTCCAAGATTTAACAGAAGCTGAACAAGTTCGTTATTTTGGCACAGTGATTACCGAAGATAATGAAAAACATCTGGCTGATTTTGCTTTAAAACGTTTGAAGAAAAAATATCGCTCTATCACTGCCGCTATCAAAAATGATGCTTGGCTAGATCAATGGGCCTTTTTTGAAACGTTTTATTCTTTATTCACTGAAAAATCGTATCAAAAAGAGACAGCTGTTTTCACAGCCGATGAAATTGTGGCCCTTATTTTGGTGAAACATGCATTTATTGAAAACCTCGCCAACCAGCAAATGGCTTTTATCCTAGTCGATGAAGTCCAAGATTATACAGAAGCCCAATTATTATTACTGCTGACACTTTTCCCTAAAGCTAGTTTTACTTTAGCTGGTGATGAAAATCAAGCCATTTTTAATACAGCCATTGAATTTTCTGAAGCTCATGATTTATTGGTTAACGAAACCAGCCGTTCTGTTGGAACGTATCAATTATTAAACAGTTACCGTTCAAGTAAAGAAATTACACGACTCTTCCAAACATTAGGCACTCAACCAGAGCAATTAACCATTGTGCCCATCCGGCATGATGGAGAAAAGCCGACATTTATTCCTTGTGACTCTGCGTCTGACTATCTTAAAGCAATCGTCACTTCCATTGCAACTTTTGATCCGAAAGAAAGCACCGCCATTATTACTAAAACATTTGCAGAAAAAGAACAATTAACAAAAGAACTTAGTGCTTCTCTTTCATTGGAAGAACATCCGTCACTGCAAGTTTTATCAATTGATATGGCAAAAGGTCTAGAATTTGATAATGTAATTCTTCATAACCCAAATGTTAATCGTTATTCCAACAATAAACGAGATAAAAAAATCCTGTATACTGCTATTTCTCGTGGAATGAAACGGGTCGTTTTACCTTATACCGGCACACTTTCTGAATGGTTTACACCTTACTTGGCAGCCCGGTAACTGAGACTTAAGGCGGATTTTATTTTTAGAAAAACCACTTATAATAGACGAGTAGGTACTGCTTTTTAATTAGCAGTCCTACTCGTTTGTTGTCTCTTAAGTTGAGAGGAGCGTGAGAAGGTGAAACAATCACCTGATTTAGAAAATTTTTTAAAAACCTCTATCCAAAAAAATGTAACTATTGAGCGAAAACAACAAAACCAAACCATTTGGCACTGGCTACTGCTTATTTTATTTGGCTTGCTAACCTTTGGCTCACTGACACAGCAGTTACTCCTAATTGGCTTGTTTACACTTATCGCCGCTATTGTTAAAGGTCCCTTAATGCTCGTCTGGGGAACCATCTATTCGGTGTTAGTGGCTTTGTTTCCACCTTTTGCTTTAGTCCTATCTTTACTTTTTTTTATAATTAATTTAGGCACCGTTATGAAAAGTTGGCGGATTACTTTAACAAGTGCTTACTTTTATCTAATTCCTTTAGGTTTTAGTCTCTTGAAAACGACCGACTGGGTATCAACGCCTTATTTCCTGACAGGCTTGGCTTTGTTAAGTATTTTAGGACTGCATTTTATATTAGAATGGCTCTATAAAAATAATAGCTTAGGCCGTTTACTCACGTGGCAAATTATTAGTGTCCCTTTTTCACTCTTACTGATCATTTTACCAAGTCGCCTAACGAAAGGCCGTTTTGGTAAAAAACGAATACCTAAAAAAGTGAAACTCTAAAATAGAAAAGCCTAGGAAAAATCGCAAATGATTTTTTCTAGGCTTTTCTTCGATTCTTTTAATTTAAAAATTCGTTGATTTTCGATTTTAGGACGTCGATAATATTATTTACTTCTATATCGCCACTTTCTATTTTTTTCCACAAAACAAAGCCCCAAATAATTATATTTATCGTAACTAAAGTACCAATAATACGTTTATTCCTAGCAGATGTATAGGCCTTTCTCCATTTTGGATTATTTTTACGTCTTTTTAAAAATTCATAAGTATGATAAGCCATCAAACTTCCCCCACATCAAATCACTTTTCTTCTAGTATACAAAAAAAGTAGTAAAGATAAAAGGTTACAATTCACCTTTTATCTTTACCACTTATGCTTTTATGCGATTCCTGCACCATTTGGCATTTCTTTTGGTGCTTCAACAATTTGAAGTTTACCTTCTGGTGATTCAGCTGAAAGAATCATTCCTTGGCTAATTTGACCACGCATTTTTCTTGGTTTTAAGTTAGCCACAATGACTACTTTTTTGCCAATTAGCGCAGCTGGATCTGGATAAAATTCAGCAATACCTGAAAGAATTTGACGATGGTTTTCATCTCCAGCATCTAAACGGAATTGCAATAATTTATCTGCTCCTTTGACTTTTTTACAGTCAATAACTTCGGCAACTTTTAATTCCACTTTATCGAAATCATCGTACTTAATTTGTTTTTCTTTCGTTGAAACTAACGTTGTTTCTTCTGGATTCCATTTAATATCCTCTTCTGTAGCACTTTCGCTTTGGGACATTTTCTTTTGAATATACGTTACTTCTGTTTCAATTTCTAAACGTGGGAAAATAGGTGTTCCTTTACTTGTTACTGTTACGTCTGTTGGGAACTCACCAAAATGAATATTTTCCATGTTCATTGTTTCTGGATCTAAGCCTAATTGTTCGAAAATTTTCCCTGGTGTTTCTGTCATGACTGGTTGCAATAAGATTGCCACAATTCGTAAGCTTTCCGCTAAATGGATCATGACACTTTCTAATTCATTGCGTTTCTCTTCTTCTTTAGCCAATACCCAAGGCGCTGTTTCATCAATATATTTATTGGCACGAGAAACTAGCGTCCAGATTTCTGCAATGGCCGTATTAAATTCCATTTTTTCCATTGCTTCATGATATTTTCCAATAACATTCGCCGCAGTTGTCGATAGTTCACTATCAAATGGGGTAACTTTTGAAGCATAGGCTGGTACTTTGCCATCACAATATTTATTAATCATCGCAATTGTTCGATTCAACAAGTTTCCTAAGTCATTAGCTAAATCATAATTTAAGCGAGAAACGAAATCTTCTGGTGTAAAGACGCCGTCACTACCAAATGGAATTGCTCGTAATAAATAGTAACGTAACGCATCTAGACCGTAGCGTTCTACTAACATTTCAGGGTAAACAACATTTCCTTTAGATTTAGACATTTTTCCGTCTTTCATCAATAACCAACCATGTCCAAAGACTTTTTTCGGTAATGGTAAATCCAAGGCCATTAACATAATTGGCCAATAAATCGTATGGAAACGCACGATTTCTTTCCCAACCATTTGCACGTTCGCAGGCCAATATTTTTGGAATAATGAATCATCTTCTGAGCCATAACCTAGTGCTGTAATATAGTTTGATAACGCATCAATCCATACGTAAACCACATGTTTTGGATCATTTTTTAACGGAATTCCCCAAGAGAAAGTCGTTCTTGAAACGGCTAAATCTTCTAATCCTGGTTTGATAAAGTTATTTAGCATCTCATTTTTACGAGATTCTGGTTGAATAAATTCTGGATGTTCTTCGTAATATTGTACCAAGCGATCCGCATATTTACTCATGCGGAAGAAATAGGATTCTTCTTTAACTAATTCGACTTCGTGACCACTTGGTGCTTTCCCACCAATGACATTGCCTTCATCGTCACGATATACTTCAGCTAATTGTGTTTCAGTGAAAAATTCTTCATCAGAAACTGAATACCAACCTTCATATTCTCCAAGGTAGATATCTCCTTGTTCTACTAAACGATCAAAAATTTGTTGCACGGCTGCCATGTGATAATCATCCGTTGTCCGAATAAATTTATCATAGCTGATATCTAATGTTTTCCATAATTTTTGAACATCTGCTGCCATTTTATCAACGTACTCTTTTGGTGTCACATTCAACTCAGCAGCTTTTTTTTCAATTTTTTGGCCGTGTTCATCCACACCTGTTAAATAAAATACATCAAAACCCATTAAACGCTTGTAACGGGCCATTGCATCGCAGGCGATTGTTGTATATGAATTCCCAATATGTAACTTCCCACTTGGGTAATAAATTGGGGTGGTAATATAAAATGTTTCTTTCTGTGACATACAGAAAAAACCTCCTTTAGTCATTTTCCTAAACCCTCAGGATTTACTCCTAAACAGTATACCATAATTAGACATTATTAAACTATATTTCTTGTCGGTTTTCTCTTGAAAATGAAGAAAATGCCAGAAAGAAAAGAGAGAAACACCTGTCTATTTGACAAGTATTCCTCTCTTTTTTCGTTCATTTTTATTCTTTTGTCTCGAAACGAACGATACTATGGTGTCGTCCATAAAAGAAATAAATAGCCAAACCAATCACTACGGCTACGCCAAATACTTGCCAAGTAGCTAAAGACAATTGGAACATCAGAGCGGCGCAAACCACGATTGAAATTAATGGTAGAACCGGCACAAGCGGTACTTTAAATTCACCTGCTTGCGGTTCTCCTTTCATTGTCCGTAATTTGATAATTCCTAAAGCGAGAAACATCAGATAAAAGAGTGTCACGATATTTGTAAGTTCAGCCAACATCTCCATTGGAACAACACCAGCAAAAACCATTGCTAAAAATCCAGCTACATAGGTTGCATTCTTAGGTGTGTGCCGCTTCTCATCAATTTTGCTCATAAACTGTGGCAGTAATCCATCTTTACTAATCGCATAAATCACACGGGCTAAACTGTACATCATCGCAATCGTCACTGTTAATAAGGTTAAAATAGCGCCAACTGAAATGATTGTCGCAATTGCTCCATGATTAATGAAGCGCATCGCAAAAGCCACCGGATCCTTGACCCCTAAATCCGTAAATGGAACAATTCCAGTTAAAACTAACGTAACAACAATATATAACAATGTTGAAATAATAATGGAACCAATAATCCCTTTTGGAATATCTTTTTTCGGATTCTTCACTTCCTCCGCGGCCATGCTGACCGCATCAAACCCTAGAAAGGCAAAGAAAACTAAAGCAGCACCACTGAAAACGCCTGAAAAACCATAAGGAATAAATGGTTGCCAGTTCGTTGGTTTCACATAAAAGATCCCAACGAGAACAAATAATAAAATAATCCCAAACTTCACGAAAACCATTAAGTTATTTAAACGTAACGCTGTTTTCGCTTCTAAAGATACCCAAAAAGTTACGGCTACAACGACCAACATGGCAATCAAATCAATATATGTACCATTTGTTGGATTATAAGCGCCACTTAACGCTTGCGGCAAAGAAAAACCTAAGCTATCCAAAAAGCCATGGACATAGCCTGACCAGCCTGAAGCAACGGATGAAACCGCCAAGAAAAACTCACAAATAATCATCCAACCAGTCATCCAAGCCACAATTTCTCCAAAGACCACATACATGTAGGCATACGGCCCACCAATGACCGGAATACGTGATGCAAATTCTGCATAGCATAAACCAGATAAAATAATCGCGGCTGCTGCTACCAGAAATGATAAGACGAGCCCTGGACCTGCATAGCGTTCCGCTGCGACACCTGTCACAACAAAAATCCCTGTTCCTACTACAGCCCCAATTCCTAGAAAAATTAAGTCCATCGTCTTAAGATTTTTTTTCATCCCACCACTGTCATTGACAGGCACAGTGATTTCTTTTTTTCTGAAAATAGACATGTGTTTACCCCCGTAAAAAAAATAAGCGTAAATAAACTATTTACGCTTTCATATACCCTAAAAGAATACCACCTAGAATAACAAAAATGCAACCAAAAATAACATAAAACATTTCTTTTTTTGATTTTCTTTCCCCTAAAAGGAAGATGCCCCCAAGAGTCGAAATAATAATCCCCATTTGTGATAAAGAGAAGCTAATAGCTAAGCCAATTTCACGCATGGTTAATAACATACAAATATTTCCTAAGCCCCAAAGCAGACCCGTCGTCATATTCATCCAAACAAAACGATCAACTTTGACTTTTTTGAAGGCAAATAAACTAGCCCCCACTAACATACCAATACTTTGTGGCAAAATAATTCCCCACGGATCTAAACCAGTGGCATTAATAATGATGGTATAGACGCCATACCCAACTGTTGAGAAAATCAACGCCCGAATCCCTTTATTAAAATCTAACATACTGTTTGAGGTTTTCGGTTGACTATCATCATCTTGTCGAGCTGTTAAATACACCCCAAAAACTAAAAAGGCCAAAGCGATAAAGCCCACAACAAAGTCTTTTGTTTTTGTCCATTCATGGAAAAAAACAGCCCCTGCAACGGTATTAACAACTAACTGCATCCCAGTTGAAATTGGTAAGCCAACTGAAACGCCCATATATTTCATGCTATGAAATTGTTGATTCTGTCCCAAACTCCAGAATAAACCAGATATAAATCCAACAATTAATGTGGCTGTCGTCAACGTAGGCTGGATGACAAAAAAGACAACAATTGAAAATAGTAATGCGCCGATTGTCATACCTAACGTTTGTTGATTGGCGCTTCCACCAATTTTACCGCTGACTAAACCAATACTGCCCCACGCAATCATGGGCACTAAAGCGATAAGTAAACTCATAATATTCTCCTAACAAATTTATTTCATTTCATTCTAACAATAAAAACGTTTTCTAAACAACTAAGAAGAGTAAGAGAAGTTAGCAAGAAAGTTTTAATAAATAAAAAAAGGCCTATCACCTCTTTAATTTGCTGATAGACCTACTTTTTATTTTACTTCATTATAATAACTGAGGGAAGGGAAAAACAATGTCATCGTCGTACCTTGCCCTTCTGTCGATTCGACTGTTAAATCATGACCTAACTTTTTCGCTAAGCTATGGGCCAAATACAGGCCAAGACCAGTCGAATGCTGTTCGCTTTTTCGCCCGTTTTCACCAGTAAATCCTTTATCGAAAATGCGTCGTTGATCTTGTGTCGGAATGCCAATCCCAGAATCTTTTAAAGATAAATAAATACCTTGTTTATTTTTGGAAATTAGGACCGTAATCGTGCCGCCTTCTGGCGTATACTTGACTGCATTACTTAATAATTGGCGGAAAATAAAAATGACCCATTTTCGGTCGGTTAAAACCGCTTCATCTTCCCCTTCAATTGAGAATTGCAATCTTTTTTGGATAAAATAATTTGCTTGCGTACGAACAACAGATTGCACAATTTCTTTTAAAGAATATTCTTGAAGTAAATAATCTCGAGAAAAGCTGTCCAGTCTAGCATAATATAGGACTTGCTCGACATATTCATCAATTTTACCTAACTCATTTTCCAATAGATAATATTTTTTCTCTGGAATATCATCTTCGACAGATTGTACCAGTAACGTGATAGCCGCTAGGGGGACTTTGATTTCATGAACCCAAGAGTCAATGTAATCTTTTTGGTCCTGTTGGTTGTTAATTGCTTGCTGCATGGTTTGTTGGTGCTCTTGCAATAAACCGTTAATATACGTTTGGACAAGTAGTTCTTCTTCTTTTTCTGCTGTATTCAAATATTCTTGTAAAGAAGGCGGCTCTTTTTCCGTTGCCAACGAAAGCCACCACTTACGTTTTAAATAATAATCAATTGTTAAAAATAGCGATAAAAAAACACTTTGCAGTAAAAAGATATAGCCAACCACTGTCCAATCTAAGCGGACATTAGGAGCCAACCATAAAATAAAACAAGTTAAGAACAGAAAAAATAACCAACCAATTAGTAATAACCAGCGATCTTTTAAATACTTTAGAATGGTCATTGTCTACTCCTATCTAGGGCACCATATAACCGACGCCCACTTTGGTTTCAATATAGCCAGCAATCCCTGCTTGCTCAATTTTTTTTCGTAAACGATTGATATTTACCGTCAACGTATTGTCATCCACAAAACGTTCATCGTCCCATAAAGCGCGCAATAGTTTTTCACGTGTTAAAATTTTTCCGTGCTTTTTCATTAAAAGATACAGTAATCGGTATTCATTTTTACTTAAATCGATCATTTCACCTCTGATTTCCATTCGTCCATTGTCCACATTTAAAGTAATGCCATTATGTGAAAGCACTTCACTATCCGTATCGGAATAGTTATAAGAGCGGCGCAACAAAGCATTGATTTTAGCAATTAAAACATCTATCTGGAACGGTTTTGTGACAAAATCATCCGCGCCCATGTTCATCGCCATAATCATATCCATATTGGTACTACGACTCGAAATAAAAATAATTGGTACTTTAGAAACTTCACGAATTTTTTGACACCAATAGTACCCGTCGTACACAGGTAAATTAATATCCATCAAGACTAATTGAGGATTCTCCTCTTGAAAATCATCCAATACATCATTAAAATCGGTTGTTCCAATCGTTTCAAATTGCCATTTTTGTAATTCCTCGCTAATTAATTCTCGAATGGTTGTTTCATCTTCGACAATCATGATTTTAGCCATGCAATCCCACCTCTTTTATTTCTAAATTTTCATCTTTCTTATCCTAACAAACTTCATTCTTTTTGGATATAGGACTTTATGATGATTTTTACACTATTTCAAAAATAGGCGCTAATAATTCCCATTCTGATAACATGATGAATTTACCAACGAAAGCAAAAATACCATCTAATAATAACACAGACATATTAATTCCTAATACAATAGAAGCTTTTTCGACAATTGGCATGGACTTTTTATTTTTCAAAATAAGATATAAAACAAAGTTTGTTCCATAAGTAAAAACTGTTAACAACACAATTAACTCAATCATTTTACCACTTCCTATTTTGGACTTTTCATTTTTCCTTCAATAATTGCTACTCTTAATTATAGCATAATCTTATAAAAAAATCGGCAGAGTCCTAACCCTTAAGATAAACAACAGAATAGAAGTGGCTTCTTTGAAACTCGCAAGAATCGAGCCTTTTTTAAGAGTTGAAGGTCTTGATCCTTAAAAGACAAGTCCTTCAACTCTAGTATGTTCCATGTATTGGAATTGATACCAACGTAACGAAGTGTAGTGGATCAGACAACCTCAGTTTTTCTAATGATTATATTTGTCATACACTTCTTTTAACTGGTTTAAATCTATTTTTTTCATTTGGTACAATTTTTTGGTCACTTCATTTGCTCTAGCTGGATTTGAGTCAGATAAATAACGTTTCAGTTCAGGATTGCCTGTTTGCCAACTGACTCCAAATTGATCTTCCATCCAGCCACACGGCCATTCTTTCCCTTTAGCAGTCACTTGTTGCCATAGCCGATCTATTTCCTCCTGATTTTCACAATCAATATAAATGGAGAAGGCCATGGTAAAATCAAAATCATGTTTATCTCGTGCATCCATTACTCGAAACGGTTGCTCCTGTAATGTGAAAAGTGCTTGCGCAATGTTCCCATCTTCATATTCAACTTTTTCAATTATTTCGCCTGGACCGAAAATTGCCAACCATTCTGATAGAGCTTTGGCTGCTTCGCCATATTTTTCATTAGCAAACATAAAGGTTGGTACAATTGTTTGTTCTTTTCCTGAAAAAGACACTTGCCAAGAGACACCAAATTTGTCCACTACCCAACCATATAAAGGACTAAAAGGATATTCCCCAAAAGGCATCAATATCTGTCCATCTGTTGTTAAATTTTTCCACAACGTTTCTGTTTGTGATAATGTTTTACATTCAACAAAAAATGAACTAGCTGGCGTAAAGGAAAATTCTGGTCCGCCATTTAAACCAATGATTGTTTGGTTCGCCAAGGTAAATTCAATGGTCATTAATGATGTTCCTTGAGGTTGGTGCTCCTCATTAACGTAGTTCGTTTTACTTAGAATCGCACCTTTTTCAAAGATTGTTGTATAGAAGTTAGCAGCTTCTTCCGCTTGTGTGTCAAACCATAAACAAGGTGAAAATTTAGGCATTGTGGTTCCCTCCTTCGTTTTCTTTAGTGTAGTCAAAGATTGATAAATAAACAAAGAGAACGTTTTAGTATTTATTCATTTCCGTCTGATAGAATCGATAAATTGCTTGTTTTACTTCTTGAAGCAAGGAGGATTTTAAATGTCCCCGTGTCAAAAAATAAAAGGAACGCCAGTACTTTTCACCTAACGTTTGGAAGGGGATTTTTTCAGTAATCGCCTTTCTTGAAAGCAACGATTGCCCCATGCCCAATTCCAACATTTTAACAATCATTTCATTATTTTTAACCGTCATGAGTGTTGGGCTTTGATTACTTTCTTCTAAATACTGTTGGGTATAATGAAAGACCCCAGAATCCTTTTCACGTACCAACCAATTCTGATTGGCAGGGTCCCCAGCTAAAACCAATTGATCCTGAATAATTTCTTCACGAGAGGCGCCTTTCGTAATTAATGGTTTTTCGATAAAGCCAAAATCAACTTGATGTTTTTCAACTTTTTCCACTACTTCTTCTGAATTGTTCATTTCTAAAACAAAATTGATCGTTGCATACTGTGTCTGTAAATGCTGCATCAGTTGCGGCAAATAATAAACTGCAAAAGTATTAGACGCAGCAATTCGGCAAGTTTCTTTAGGTAATCTCGCCTGATGAAGAGCTGTTAATGTTTCTTGCCAATCATCAGCTAAATTTAGCAAACGATTATACAAGACTTCTGCTTGCCTAGTAGGGACTACATCTTGTCGACCATTTCTTAAAAACAATGAACAGCCTAATTCTTCTTCTAATTGTTTGATTTGATTAGAAACGGCTGGTTGTGAGATATATAGGCAGGTAGCTGCTTTGGAAAAGTTCATTTGCTCATACACAATTTGAAAAGTCTTTAATAATTTAAACATAGGCATCCTTTCGATAACTTTCTATTATAAATATTATTTTAACTATTTATTTCTCAAATGTAAAAAATTTCGTTATACTGGAAGTAATGAACAAGAAAGAGAGATTTTTTCAATGAAAAATTCAGAAAATGATTATATCCAATCTTTATTCCAAATTCTTCCCGGCTTGCTAACAGCTTTCCTTGTCGCCTGCCTTAGCAAGTTTCTTGCCATCTGGTTACCTAGCTTAGGCGCCGCAACGATAGCTATTTTACTAGGAATCTTTTTGGGAAATATCTTTGTTCGCGGTGCCAATTTAAATCGCGGAACCAAAGTAGCCGAAAGTAAATTACTAGAATTTTCTGTTGTTTTATTGGGAACCACCGTGACCTTTCAAACGATTGCCCAAATTGGCTTACAAGGTGTCGCATTTATTCTCATTCAAATGTCGCTGACCATTATTTTTGCCTATTTGATCGGTAAAAAACTGGCTTTTTCTGATAATATGTCTTTATTGATGGCTGGTGGTAATGCCGTTTGTGGGTCTTCTGCTATTGCTTCGATTGCTCCAGCAATTCAAGCAGATGAGGAAGAAAAAGGCCAAATCATTACTTTAGTAAACTTATTAGGAACCGTTTTAATGTTGACCTTACCCATTTTAAGTGGGATTCTCTATGGTACCAATTTGTTGGCTCGTAGCGCACTAATCGGAGGGACTTTACAATCAGTTGGTCAGGTTGTCGCCAGTGCCAATATGGTCAATGAGAACGCAGTTCAACTTGCGATGCTCTTTAAAATTATGCGAATTGTCCTACTCGTAGCAGTTGTCTATTTATTTGGACGTTTCAAGCAAAGTAAGACGGCAGAATCAGAAGCTGAGTTGGTAAAAGTCACCAAAAAAAGCAGCGCCCTACCTTGGTATGTAGTTGGCTTTTTCATTGCCTGTGTCTTTAATAGTTTGATTCATTTCCCCGTCGTGATCAGTGAGACTGCTCATTTCTTTAGTTCTTGGTTTGAAATTACTGCCTTGGCAGCAATCGGGTTACGACTCGATTTTAAAAAGTTTTTCCAAGAAGGCAAACGTTTCTTAATCTATGGTTTATCAGTAGGAACTGTTCAAGTCGTCCTAGCCATTTTGTTGTTGGCACTGCTACAGTTCTAATAAAAAAGTTTGACGTTAACACGTCAAACTTTTTTATTTCAGCTTATTCATGCTATTATGAATAAGGTTTTATTAACTTAAAGGAGTTTTTCGATGTTATTTAGTATTAAAAAAAGCGAATGGTTAGGCAATGAACGAAATGATCTATTTGCGGGTCTCGTTTCTTCTGTCGCCATTTTACCAGAAGTAATCGGGTTTGCGATTATTGCTGGTGTTCACCCGCTTTCTGCAGTGTTTGCTTCAGCAGTTACTTTACTTGTGATTACTTTTACGGGCGGCCGTCCGGCAATGGTCTCGGCGTCTGCTGGTTCAATGGCCTTAGTCCTTGCAGGCTTAATTCAAGCACACGGTTTGTCATACATGCTTGCTGCGACTATTTTAACAGGCTTTCTGCAATTTATTTTAGGTTATTTAGGTATCCACAAATTGATGCGCTTTATTCCCAAGACAGTGATGTACGGATTCGTCAATGCGTTAGCCATTTTAATTTTCATGGCGCAAGTACAACAATTGCCTCATCAAACACTGTGGTCCTACGGTATGATTATCTGTAGTATCTTACTTATTTATCTATTACCTAAGTTTATTACAATTGTGCCTCCTGCTTTAATTGTTATTTTATTCATGACTATCCTGTCCTATTTTTTAAAAGGTCATTTGCAAACGGTAGGTGATCTTGGTGAAATGAGTCAGTTTCATCCAGCGATCCGTTGGCCTAATGTACCCGTCAACTTAGAAACGTTGCGGATTATTTTACCTAGCTCTGTTGCCTTAGCAATGGTCGGGTTAATTGAATCTTTATTGACGATCCCCATTGTGGACAAAATGACAGCGAGCCAAAGTGATAGCCAACGAGAAGTTAAAGCACAAGGATTCGCTAATATAATTACCGGCTTTTTTGGTGGCCAAGCTGGCTGTGCGATGATTGGCCAAGCGGTCATTAATGTTAAATCTGGAGGACGAAAACGGCTTTCTACTTTGATTTCAGGTATTACCCTCCTTCTATTCATTTTTGTTTTTAAATCCGTGATGGTAGCCATTCCTACAGCTGCATTGATTGGGATCATGATGACAGTGGCAGTCGACACCTTTGATTGGGAAAGTTTACAGCTTTTCCGAACTTTTGAAATTACTGAAATTGTTATTTTACTCGTGACAGTGGGTGTGATCGTCTATACGCATAATTTAGCGATTGGAATTATTCTAGGTGTTCTTTTAAGTGGTCTTCTTTATCATTTTTTCAAAAAAGAACCAAAAAAAAGTTGCTAGCTTTAGCAACTTTTTTTATTTTTCCCAATATTTCTTCAACGCTTCTTTTTCTATTTTCTTAATGAACGCATCTTTGCCATCCATATATTTATCAATGCTATCGGGGTGTGCTTGGGCCAATTGCTTTTTTAATGTACCATAGGTTGTAGCAATTGCCGGATTTTCTCGTAAATAATTTCGAAAAGCAAGATGGCGCAAAATTTCTTGCGTATTGTCAAACTGATAAATATGCACATGATGTGTTCTTTTTATCGGGCCTTTTCGTAAATAACGACGTCCTGATAGTCCAAATTCCCCCATATATTCATAACCGATTCTTTCAAATTCCCCTTGTAACAGGTCTACTTTTTCAATTTCTTCAACAATGACCAAAAAATCAATAATTGGTTTGGCTGCTAAATTAGGCACAGATGTGCTACCGATATGTTCAACTTTAAGACAATTTTCCTTTAGAATCTGTTTCAACGCTTGGGCTTCTTCTTCAAACTGTTCCACCCAGGCTGGTTGGTATTCTGTAACGATTACTCGCATGGCTTCTCCCTTCTTTTCTATATCCGTTTCATATGTAAAATAGGAAACGGATTTCCTTGAGGATCTTCCTTTGATTCACCAATTACTTGAAACCCTTGAGATTGATAGAACTTCACTGCCCCTTCATTTTGTTTATTAGCATCAACAAAGATAATTGATTCTTGCTCTATTAACTTTTTGATAATTTCTCCACCATAGCCTTTACGAAAATAGACTGGGTCAATAAATAACATTTCCAAAGTTTGTTGATTTGTTCCACTAAAGCCCACACATTTCTGTTCTTCATTTAACCACATACTTAATTGAACTTGTTGAAAATAATCAGGTAAAACCACTTCGATTTTATCAATATCTGCCTGACTCAAAAACAAATGGGTAGCTTCTACTGAAGAACGCCATAGAGAAATTAATTGAGGATAATCGGTTTTTTTTACTTCTTTTTGGTTCAGCATTTTTAATTCCTCCCTATCTAATAAACAAAGTATACCACATTTTGTCTCTCTCAATTCTATAAAAAATAGTCAAATCAACCGTGTTTTTTCTGTCGATTTGACTGCCTCTCTCTATTAACTCTGATGGCTAAACAAGTAAACTAATCAAAGCCACGATAGCTAAACCGCCTTGTGTTAAAATGATTTTTTTATCACTAGTTAAGCTACCGTACGCCGCCACTAAAATAATATAAATCAATAAAAATTTTGTCATCTCCATCGTTGCTTGCGCAAAATAGACACTATAAATAAGTCCTGCACCGATTAGTCCATTATAGATTCCTTGATTTTTAAACAATGTAGTCACTGATTTTCTTTGTAACTCTTGCTTATCCATCTTAAAAACACGGCTTGTTGTCTCAGATGTTGGTACAATCGTTTCTAAATACATAATGTAGAAAAATTCTACAGCCACCAAGGTTACTAAAATTGTTGAAATTAATGTCATCTGCTCCCTCCTCCCATTCCTTTGAACGAAGTAATTTTATGTAATTTTTGCTATGATGTAAATAGATATGCCTAGCCTTAACGAAAGGAAGAAACCTATGACTTTTCAAGAAACTATTAGCGCCTATATCCAAGAACGTTATCAGATAACGCCCGATTTTCCTTTTAAAAAACATCCAGACTATCTCGTCTTTCGTCATCCTAGAAATGCAAAATGGTTTGCTTTAATTATGCCACTGGATGCACAACTGCTCGGCGCTACCGAGAATAAGCAGCTCACTATTTTAACCGTTAAACTTGCGCCTGAATTGATTGCCTTATTAAAGAACCAACCTGGCTATTTTCCTGCCTATCATATGAATAAAGAGCATTGGTTAAGTCTTTCTGAAGAAATTCCGCTCTCACAAGTTTTTTCATTTATAGATGAAAGTTACCAACGGAGTTATTAAAGGAACGTACTAAGAGTAGAGCCTGAGATAAAAATCACTTTGACTTTTTGTCTCAGGCATAGAAAATAATAAAGGCTTGATATTTTGCCCCAACCTTGTTGATAGATAGCACTTTCCTCTGGATTTTTGATACTAACATTTGTTTAAGCATTCTCGCCAAAGACAAAATAGACGATCAGAAGCGTCAAAATGAAACCCACGACAATTAGTAGTACTCTTTTTCCATTTTTTTGAGCGGATTTATCTTCATGGAGTTCTAATACTGTGGCTAAACGTTTAAGTTCTTCCGTTGTAAAGGAACACTCTATTCGTAATAAATTAATTTTTTCAGGTTCAATATTTGTTTGTTCAGAGAGTTGCTCGTTGGAGAAAGTTGAATTTTTGACTGCTTCTTTTATGTTTAGAAATTGTTTTTGTTTTGGAGCGACAAAGAAAGCGTGATACATATACGTGACTAGTGGAACGATTACAATAATTAAACTAGTTAACTCGAAAAAAATCGCGATGATTCCTAAAATTGCCATGATTAGTATAAAGCTAAACCCAATTATTTTATTCTTATTCATTTTTAACTCCTTTTTTTGCTAATTTGATTAATTTATTTGAAGTCTACTCAACCTATTTAATATAATTAATACTACGACTAGTCTTGGAAAAATTTTCATTGATGTTCTTTCTGTTCAAGTCATTACAGGTCGCAGTAACTGCGGCCATCTCTGCCAATGCATAGCTGGTATTGCAGCAGCTGCTGTCCCTCCGCTGGCAACTCCTACAAAAGCATCGAGAACACCACTACCAGCAGTCCCTGCTACAAAGGTTAATCCCGCTCCAACATATTCTGTTGCTGCTCGCGCTAAACCTGCTAGCTGTCCGATAAATACTCCTGTATTATAGGCTGGATTCTGCTTAATCCAATCTTGTTCTAGCCATCTTGATAATCTCGAATTGATTGGTAGTATTATCCCATTATTGGATAATGACTGTTTAATAACGCCGGCACCAAAGGCGACCCCGGACTTCGCTTTCTCTACTACTTGTTTTCCTACTTTTTTCGCTGTCTGACAGAACTTCGTCAAAGTATTCTTCAAAGATTTGCCCCAGTTTCTCAGTAAGTTCTGCCCTTCTTTTGTCTTCGGTTTGCCTTTACTACCTGTTGCTTTTTGGTAGTCTGCGGTTAAACGTTGTTGGCGTTGGGCTGTTTGTATTGCTTGGATTTGTGCATAGCTTAGAGTACTTTGGCTACTTGGTGCACCGCTTGCGACGGGATAACCGCTATAGTAGCTGTAGCCACTATAATTGGCGGAGGCTGGTTGCCAATAGTTAGTTCCTCCTCCAGAGAAATAATTACTTACGGTATTATAGGCAGTTCTCGCAAAGTTGGTGACGCCAGAATAAACCGAACTTGCGACTTGTTTGACACCATTCCACACGCTACTCGCTACTTGCTTCACACCATTCCAAACAGTGCTGACAACTTTTTTCGCGGTATTATACACATTGCTAACGACTTGTTTTGCTTTATTAACTACTTTACTGGCCGTTTTTTTGATACCTGACCACACGTTTTGGAACCAATTTTTCTTATGTCCCGTTGGGTCGGTATAGTTGATTGGGTTGTTTTCGACATACGTGTAGCCGTTTTGGCTTAATGGATTATCTTCTTCCCCTTCGTAACTGTCTTGGGTCAGGAAGGTGCTACTGTGGCTGTCATAGTAACGAGCTCTGAGGTAATGATAACCTGTAATGTCCTGTGCTTCTCCAGTATACCCATAAGGATTGCCAGTGTCATCTTTTTCTGTTGGTCTGCCGAAAACGCTGTAGTGAGTCGTGTTGGTTATTTTTTCTCCTTGGACTAAACCGGTGACACTGCCACGGGCATCGGTCAAGTATTGATAATCTTCGTTCGTTTGATGATTGGTATAACTGAGTCGTTCATGGCCGTACGTGTACGTCTCTCGTGTTTTCTTTTCATCATCATACGTTTGCAGAACTTGGGTATTTTCTTGATTGACATCATTGACATAGTTGCGCACTTCGTAGTAATTGTACGTATCTTCCCTAGTTGTATAAGGGATTAACACGTCATTCACTTCGGAAGAATAAGTGACTTTCCCTTCACCAGGCCGCTTGCCTAAGCTTGGTGGATTGACTACAATCCCTTCTTCGTTCGCTCGATCTTTCGCGATTTTTTGATGGTAGGCACGTGAAATAGTATCAAAAGCCTCCAACCAAAGATCGCCAACGGTTTCTGGTAAACTTGAAAGTGCTTGGAGAACGTTGCCTGTAAATCCGTACCAGAAAAGAGAATTCTCTTCGCCGTTGGGACTAGTCGCTGGGGATTTACGGCGATCGTCTGGCACGTGTTTCGCTGCGACTTTGCTTTTTTTCTCTTGACGTTTAAAGAGTTGATAGGCGGTCGTTTTTTCTGTGCGACTCGCTGTGAAGACCCGATTATTTTCGCCGTCATAAAGTGCTGCTAATAGTAAGCCTTGATTATCTTTGACTGCTAGTAAGCGATTTTCTGTGTCATAAATATAGTCTAGTGTTTCATCGGTGCCACTTTGTTTCAGACGATTACCGTTCTTATCGTATTCATAAGTGATGGTCTCCTGATCGTTTTTCATACGCAACAGGCGATTGTTGTCGTCATAAGTGAACTCAGTTTTTACTTCTTGCCCAGCAATGGTTTCCGTACTGGTTAATTTATTGCCTGCTTGATCGTAAGTGTAGTTATACGTTGCAAGTTCCTGTTTTTTCTTCTTATCAAAAACGGTCATCTGAACGACTTGTCCTAAGCTATCGTATTCATAAGTTTGTACAACGGTTTTGCCAGCTTGTGTAATGACTTCTTCTGAAATAAAGGTATCGGCATTATATTCATAACGATAGGATGCCAGTTCTTTGCCTTTTTTGTTGCGATGCACAATTTCTTCAACACGATTGTCCAAACGATAAGTTAGCGTTGAAGTCGTGTCATCTTTGCGCTTGATTTTGGTCATGTTGCCAGCATCATCATATTCGTAAGTCGTCGTTTGGTTCTCTTTGTCAGTGACTTTGGTTAAACGGTCCAATTCATCATAGCTGTACTTGACTTCAGACTTGTCGGCGTAAGTCATTTTTTTGATGTTGCCATAATCATCATACGTGTACTTAATCAAGCTGCCGTCGCCTTGGCGGACACCAGTTATTTCGTCTTCGTCGTTGTATTCGTATTGGGTTTGTCCCGTTAAGTCATTCATGGAAATTCGACGTCCTTCTGAATCATAAGTGTACATCACGGTACCATCTGCTTTTTCTGAATAATTGACTTGCAGCAGTTGATCCAGCTTGTTGTAATCATAGGAAATCGTTTTGCCATTGGCTTGTTTGACACTTTCTAAACGATCGTCCGCATCATAGGTGTATTTTGTGGTGTCACCTAAGCTATTAACTTTTTCCACGACATTCGATAGTTCATCGTATTTATATTTGGTGACTTTACCATTGCCATTGGTCATCTCGGTAATATTGCCGACAGAATCATACGCGTAGCTGGTTGTCGCCGCTTTTGCGCCAGTTCCGGTAGTGGCTTCAAGTAGTTGATCTGCTTTGTCATAGCTGTAGGTGGTCACTCGTTGTCCGCCAGAAGTAACTTTAGTTAAATTGTTATTGCCGTCGTATGAAAATTCGTTGAAAGCCCCTTCACTTGAAATAATTTTCGTTAAGCGGTCATCTTGGTCATATTGATAAGCCGTGACTTGTCCAGCGGTATTGGTTTCGCTTGTTAAGCGATCGCCTGCATCATAGGTCTTAGAACTTTTTTGACCTAATGCGTTAATGGTTTCGGTTAGATTACCGTTTGGATCATAGTTGTAGGTTTCTTTTCGTTTACCGTTAATGGTTCGTGTCGTCAACTGACCTACTGGATCATACTCGTAAGAAGTCTTGCGTCCGGTTGGTGTAGCAACGGTTTTTAATTGATCTAAAACATCATAACTGTAGTTGGTTTTGATGCCACTTGGACTGACGGTTTGCGCTAAATTCCCTGCTTCGTCATAGGTAAACGTAGTCGTTAAGTCTGCTGGATTGGTCGTTTTCAGCAAGCGCCCCGCTTTGTCATAATCATAAGTTGTAACCCGTTTTGATTGATCTTCTTGTTTGATTAAATTCCCAGCAACATCATAGGTATAGCTTTGCGATAAACCTTTCGGTGCCAATTGTTGGCTTAAACGTCCTAGTTTATCATAAGCGTAACTGTATTTAGCTCCGTTTGGTAAAGTCCGTTTGATGGCTTGACCGTAAAAATTATTTTCATAAGTTGTTTTGTGGCCATTTTCATCTGTTTCTGATAAAAGTCCGCCCGCTTGATCATAGGTATATTTACTGATACCACCAGTCGGTTTCGTGATACTAGCAACACGGTTCATTGAATCATAGGTATAGCTAGTACGATTTTCTTCGCCGCTTGTTTCAGTTAAAAGGTTGCCTAAATGATCATAAGAATACTTTTGGACAGCACCTGTGGGACTAACTTTTTCAGTTAGACGATTCAGAGGGTCGTATTTCAAGGCTGTTGTATTCTTTTTTGCATCGGTATAAAGGATCAAGTTTTGGTTGGCATCGTAACCGTAACTGGTTTTTTCACCCTTTTCATCTGTGATACTCGAGACATTCCCTAAAATATCATAGGTGTAAACCAGCTTCCCGCCAGCTGGGTTTGTTTCTGTAACAATTTGGTTGATTGCATCATACGTATAAGCCGTGCTACGTCCTTTTGCATCGGTTGTTTCGGTTAAATTGCCATTTTCGTCATAGGTATAGGTCGACTTCTTCCCTTCGACATCCGTGGACGTCAGCAGATTGCCCATGACGTCATACGTGAATGTTTCGCTGGTTTTGTCTGCATAAACAATTTTTGTAACATTGTTTTGTTCGTCATATTCATAGGTTGTGACTTCCCCTAAGCTGTTTGTTTCTGTCAGCCTCTCACCCGACGCATTATACGTATAGGCTTCATCTAATCCCTGGTTGTCTTTTAAATGGACCACACGATTACTTGCATCATATTCGTATTCAGTGATTAAACCGTTAGAGTGTGTTTCTTTGACTAACCGATCTAATTCATCATAGGTATTCGTTAATGTGGAACCATCAGGATTTTCAACTTTTTCTGTTTGAGCAGTCGGTGTATATGAAAGCTTGTAGACATTGCCATTTTCATCGGTAATAGCGGTCGGATAGCCTAGTTCATTATATGAATAGACCTTTTTATTACCTAAAGCATCAGTTGCGCTGGTTATCTGCTCAATTTGACTGTAGGAATACTTTGTTTGGTTGCCTAAGCCGTCTGTAACTGTTTCTGGTAAATTATGACCATTATAAGTGGTGCTGGTGGTATAGCCCGCTGCATCAGTTACACTAGCTTGGTTGCCGTTGCCATCATAGGCAATTTTGGTTTGATTGCCTAGCGGATCCGTAATTGTCGTTAAGGCGCCACCTTTTGTATAGCTATAAATAGTTTCTTTGCCACGAGCGTCAATGAACGAAAGAACATTGCCCATTTTGTCATAGGTGTACGTACTTGTTTTTTGATTTGGATACGTGACTTTTGTTACATTTCCTAACGAATCATAGGTATAGTTTGTTGTTCTGTTATTAGTTGTTTCACTTAATTTGTTACCATTTTCATCGTAGGTATACGTGGTGACAATTCCAGCTTCATCTGTCCGTTTAATAATCCAGCCTAAATCGTTGTATTCATTTGATACTTGGGTGCCATCAGGTTTCTCTGCTTTGACCAAATTACCCGTGTCATCATAAGTATTACTGGTCACTTGTTTCAGTGAATCGGTCATTGTGGCGATTTGATTCGTAATGTCGTCATACGTGTAAGTCGTTGTTTTTCCCGCTTCATTCGTATCACTTAGCAAACGGCCTAATGCATCTCTTTGGTAGGTTAATGTTTGGCCAGCCGCATTGGTTTCACTTAGTAAGCGTTGATGTTGATCATAGGTATAGGTTGTCGTCTGTCCTTCTGGATTGGTCATCTTAATCTAATTACCCACACCGTCATAAGCATACGTATAGCTACCACCAGTGGCATTGGTCATACTCAACTTGTTGCCAACTGCATCATAAATGAATGTCGACGTAAAGCCGTTACCGTCTGTTTGGGCTATTACTTGACCAGCACCATCGTAGGTATAACTGGTCGTTTGTCCGTCTGGGGTCGTTTCGCTGGTTTTGCGTCCTTCACCATCATAGGTCATCGTTGTGACGCCGCCTAATGGGTTTGTCATGCTAACAGGAAGTCCGTGAGCATTATAGGTGATACTAGTCACACCCTCTAGAGGATTGATAATTTTGTCCAAAAAGGCACCCGAATAACTATAAGTCGTTTGGTTCCCCTCAGAATCAGTGGTACTCGTTATACGCCCTTGTTTATCAACAGCAAAGGTCATTGGGGCTTGCTGATTGATTTGGCTAGAGAGTAAATTCCCTGCCTTGTCATACGTATATAATGTCTTGGTTCCATCAAAATCGACTTCACTAGTGATGTGATTTTTCTCATCATAAGTAGCTTTTTTAACAGCGCCGTCAAAACGCGTTTCTGTCAGCTGATTCCCCTTTTTATCATAGGTGTAGCTAGAAGTTTGTCCTAGTTCGTTCGTCTCACTAATTAGACGATTCTCGGCATCATAAGCTTTGACAACACTTGTGTCATCAGGATAACTAATTTGAGTTGTGCGGTATTGTTTGTCATAGTGATACGTTGTGACCGCACCATTTCCGTCTGTTGTAATTGTTTGTCCGTCGCTGTACGCCAACGTTGACACAGCGCCTGTTCCGTCAACTTGTTTGACAACACGAGCTTCTTTATCATAGGTATTTTCAATAATTTTATTACCATTGCCGTCATACCAAGCAGTCATTAGACCTTCTTTGTTGTATTCATAACGTGTTTTGACCCCTATCGCGTCAATAAAACCAATCAAATGTCCTTCGTTATCGTATTCATAGGCTAATTTAGCGCCGTTGGGTACCGTAATATTGCTGATATAGCCCTCTTCGTTCATGGTAATGTTGTACATGTTGCCTGTTGGATCAGTAATAGCAGTTAATTGAGCATTTTTATTGTAATCAAATTTCGTTACGTTGCCTTTTTCATCTTTTTGGCTAGTTAGCAGACCAAAATAATTAAAGGTTTTCTCTTGGTTATCATTGTCTGTGATTTGATACTCTTTCACCTTATATTTTTCTTTGCCATTGCCAAAATCGGCTTCTTTCGTTTCTTTTTCTTTGACTGTCATTGTTAAATCATAACCTGCTGGCGCAAGGTATTTGTTGCCTTCTTTTTTAAATTTCAGAATACTGCCATCTGTTCGTGTATAATAAAGGTTTTCTTTTTCATCACTAGTGACTTGTTCATTGAAAGCAAAAGACCAACCACGCCCAAAAAGACTATTGATGTCCGCGCCTTTGGAATTGTACGTTCGCGTAATTTCAAAATTGCTAGTTAAGCTAGGAATCGTAACATCCGTCCGATCCAGATAAAAATTGCCTGTATTCAAATTAATCGGTTCAAAACCAAACTCGCAATGCAGACCACGTCCCATTAATAAGCTATCAATATCTTGTTTGGTTCCATCTGAAAGCTTCGGTGGATTATATGGCTTGTTCGCATTTTTCTTGGGATTGCGAATAAACAGTGTATTATTTTGTAAAAGCAACATGTCTTGTACTCGATTGTCATAAACAATTTGAGCTAATGGTACGCCATAATAAGCAGCGATTTTAGGTAACGTATCATATTGCGTCACTTTGTAAATGACAAATTTTTCACTACTCTTTTTCCCGCTAGAACGGCCATCTTTTTTACTTTCTGCATCAATCGTGTAAACCGTATTGTGGGTTGGCGCGGTAAACGGAATCCCTGTTTGCCAATTAGAAAGTTTATCTCGGTATTTCGTGGTTCCTTTTGGAAAATAAGAGTCAAATAGACTTGAATTAGGATACTTATAAGAATAACTAGCAAACGATTGTCCAGCAAAGTCTTTGCCTTTATCACTCAAGCTATAATCCAAAATCGCACCTGGTGTTGTTAATCCGTCTGCAAAAACACCTTGAAACTGCAATTTCCCTTTTTTATCCGCTATCATCATGGATCGTAAAGCAACGGTCGTATCTTTAATTGGATAATGGATATCAACTGGATCAGGAATCGACCAATTAATCGTTAAACTTGGGCGTTTATCAGGTGTAAAATCAAATTGTCCTGGACCACCTGTTGAATAGGTCGTATAAAAAGCTCCACCATAATCATTTTCATTGGTTGCCTGAACGACTATCCCATAATTTTTGCTCGTTCCTTGTACCCAACTATTAACCGCATCACGAATATCAAATTGATGCAGCCCATATTTGGCACTACTAATTGCTTTTTCGCCTGTTGGCTCTTGTGATAAGCCGACTGAATTATCCCATGTCAATGTATCAATATTAAAGTCTTCTGTCAGTTTATAACTAGAAAACGTCGCATTGGTTTGCGGATACTGAATGTATTGATACAAATTATAGGTAGCACTATCAATCTTTGCCTCTTTAGGAATTTTCGAAAAGTCATAATTAATTTTTGAATAAATCCTTGTCCGTCCAACATCTTTTGCATTCCCGATTCCGGTCATTTCTTGCGTAATATAGCCAACATAGCCATAGCCGCGCCCTTGATAGGTTCCATGTACTGAACTAGTGACCGTATCAATTAAATTTTCGGTAGGAACGGTTACTGTTGGATCAATCCGAACAGGATAAACACGTGCTTCATCTGCTAACCATTCTTGACTGGCGTCAACCGTTAATTCATAATGATCTTCTTGTTTCTGAAGACTAAGTGTAATGTCTTCACTTGTTTCACCAGCTTGATCCATCATTTGTGGCGCCGATAAAACAAACAGCACTTCTTTTTGACCTTTTTTCCGAATTAGGACTTGATTACTCTCTAAAAAAGCTGAATACTTTTCAGTAGAAAACTGATACACAAATTGATGTTTTTCCCGCCATTTTTCTAAAATAATTTCTTCTTTGACACCTTTATCCGTCACCGTGTACTGAACATCATCGCCTTCGTCAACATTGTTATAAAGAAGCGCATTTTCTTTAACTGTCACATTTTTATAAACCTTATCCTTTGGCATTAACTCTAACGTATCCTCGCCTTTTGATACTTGAACCCCTTGATTTTGATCCATTTTATCTGGTAAAACGATTGCAACAGGACTGCTACTCGGTTTAAAAATAGTTTTATCCTCTTCGTTCACCGACACCAGACTTAAATCGATAGGAACCTCAATTTCTTCTTCATTTTTATATGTTTTAACGTCACTGTTAATATAGGTGATAAAATGCGTGTCATCTACTTTATAAATCTGTTCCTGACCATTTTCTAAAATCGGCTCACCATATTTTGTTTTTAGCGATTCTTCCTCTTTATTAAGCTTCCTCTCTTCAACCTCGGGCAAGTGTAGCGCATATTCTTTGTTGCCATCGTCAATTTTTTTCTTGCCATCTAATTCTGAAGGAGAAGTTTCTGTTTCTTTGAACGATGTGTCCTTTGTTTGGTTCTGGGGCTCTGGAACGACTGACTCTTGAACATTCTCTACCGTTTCTTTATAATAATTTTTTGCCTTATTTTGTTCAACAGTATCCTGAATCTCTTCTGCATAAGCAAAAGGCATACTTCCCATTAATAAATGCACCAACACAACATACTTAATAATTTTTTCTATCCTTTTTTTCAATTTTACCCCTACTCCCTTTTTTTTGATTGAAATAGCTCTTTATAAACAATTCCAATTGAAATAACTATATCTGTTAGAAACATGACTATCGGACTAATACTCGGTAAAAATATTCGTATCCCTATAGATATACTTAATAAAAAGAAAACCCCCAACAACAATTGTCTAAATAACCGATTTTTCCAACAAAATGATTCATTTAAAAAGTTTTCTAAGCAATAGTAAAGAAAAATAAACCGTGCACTTCCTTGTATATAAGTCGTTAATATCCAAATTAAACGCTTTGTCCCTTCATAGGAAATTTCTGTTGTACGGTAGAGCATTTCTCCCAATAGCCCTAGAAGAACTCCTGATAGAAGCATCACCAACAAATAATTTTTTAAAGCTCGTCGTACTTTTTTCTTTGAAGATACCTTACGATAAAATAGATAAAATAAATACAGGAAAAGGCCTACGCCTAGACTTACTAATGTTACACCAATCCCATAACTAATAATTCTATTAAATGAGTCTTCTAGTCTAGAAGTAACTATTCCATTTAAAAATAAATAACTTCCCATTCCATAAAACATTACTCCTACAACATACAGAGTAAAATAAAATTTCTTTATTCCTTCCCCTAGACTACTCTTCACTTTTGTTCCGTTCCCTTTCTCTTGCATGAACAACAAACCTTCTCTCCCCATCTTTTTCATCACAAGTCGACAATATCAAAAGTTTCCCGTGCGCTTGGGCAACAGATTTACGATAATGGCCTTGTGCTTGTTTTGAATATTCCTCAATCCTTTCCTGGTAATCATTCACAGCCTTTAAATCCCCTAAATGATACGTTTCAAACAAATGCTCATCTGTAAAACGATAGGCTGCAAAAACTTCATACTCAATCACTTCTTGCTGTGTTCGAATGGTAATTCTACGATTCGTCTCAAAAAAATTTGTATCTGCAAAATTCGATAGTGTTCCAAACATCGATCCATCTCTCGTAGAATGTCCATAAATAATCGTGACAGGGTCCTTAAAATCTTTCCTATTGACTCCCTCAGTAAAAACCGCACCATAAATGGTTTCATTATGATCAACATCATGCGTAAGATAATAACTATCCTCTGTTAAATGTTGTGCTACAGGATAATGAATACTTGTACCCTCAACATCTAACTGAGCATACACATCTGAATTACTATGAAAAGCAGTTTGGCTTTTATTAACACTTAATTCTGACTTTATATTTTCTACATCTAGAAATTTCAGCCAACAGATTCCTAAAACAAAAATTAAAACAACAAGCGTTAGAAATTGTTTCAACAAATCCCTCCTAATTAGTTATAAACTTCATACATCTCCAATAAAACATTATCATCTAAAATTAAAAAAATAGAAATATAATCATTTAAAATATTATCACAATATTCAAAACAATGAAATAGTAATTAACCTTTAAAAAATCAGCTATAAAACCTTTGAAATAAATAAAAATATTTATTGATTAAAATTAACATCTCCTAGTTGTTTTTATTCGATAAATAAAAACAACAAACATTAATTATTTATATAATTTTATTAAAATTATTTTTAAGCATGATAATATTTGGCTATTTAAATAAAGATAAAAAAACACCCTACTCCTTGAGTAGGGTGTGAAAGATTGTTTAAGCTTATTTGCTTAAAGCGTCTTTTGCTTGTTCAGCTAACGCTGTAAATGCTGCTGCATCGTTAACGGCTAAGTCAGCTAACATTTTGCGGTTGATATCAATCTCTGCCAATTTCAAACCGTGCATTAATTTAGAATAGCTTAAGCCATTCATACGAGCTGCCGCGTTGATACGTGCAATCCATAATTTACGGAAGTCACGTTTCTTTTGACGACGGTCTCTGAATGCATAGTAATAAGAGTTCATTACTTGTTCTTTTGCTGATTTAAATAAAGTATGTTTTGATCCGTAGTAGCCTTTCGCTAACTTAAGGACTTTTTTACGACGTTTACGGGTTACTGTTCCACCTTTAACACGTGCCATGTTGAATTCCTCCTAATATCTTGTTTCTCTTGACGGTAATCTAAAAGTCACCGAGTTGTTTTATTTCATTCTTGCTAATTGTTGGCGGATACGTTTGTAATCGCCTTTTGCAACCATGCTTGCTTTACGCAATTGACGGCGTTGTTTTTTAGTTTTACCGTGGAAACGGTGAGATGTAAAGGCACGGCCACGTTTTAAGCCGCCTCCACCAGTACGTTTTACACGTTTTGCTAATCCGCGGTGTGTTTTTTGTTTTGGCATGACTAATTTTCCTCCTCAAAATCTTTGCTTCAAGTGAAAGACTCTAACAGTCACAACTGTCGAATATCCTTCTTGTAGAAATTACCAAAAGTCCGAATGCTCGGTCTCTTCGTTTACTTGTCGTTTTTCGGTGCCAGCGTTAGAAACATGCTGCGTCCGTCCATTTTCGCTTTTTGTTCCACTGTGGCGATGTCCGCAGTTTCTTCAGCTAAGCGATCAAGAACTTTCTGACCAATCTCTTTATGGGTAATGGCACGGCCTTTGAAACGGATAGAAGCTTTCACTTTGTCTCCTTTTTCTAAGAACTTACGCGCATTACGAAGTTTTGTATTGAAGTCATTTACGTCAATTGTTGGACTTAAACGAACTTCTTTGACGTTGATCACTTTTTGTTTCTTGCGAGCTTCACGCTCTTTCTTTTGTTGTTCGAAACGGAATTTTCCATAATCCATAATTCGCGCAACTGGTGGTTTCGCTCCTGGCGCTACAAGTACTAAATCCAAGTTTGCAGATTCAGCGATTTGTAATGCTTCTGCTTTGGTTTTTACACCTAATTGTTCACCATCTTGTCCGATCAAACGTAACTCGCGTGCACGAATGCCGTCGTTAACCATCATATCCTTTGCTATGGTCATTCACCTCCAAAATTTTTAAGAGAAAATCCTAACGGAAGTCTGCTTTGTTTGCTAAATGCAATAAAAAAACAGGTTCCTATCCAGAACCCGCCAACAGTCTGCCTTACTTAAAAAAATAAGGAATACTTTATCTAGCCCAGCGATATACTCAACTAAGGCGAGAAGCGGGTGCTTCTGCTTTCATTTCTCAACTTCACTAGTTTACCTTAGTTTATCCTAGTTGTCAATATATTTCCTCAAAAAAAAACGAATCTAGCACTAGATTCGTTTGAACTCGTATTTTGATCATTAATAATTAGTGGACTGTCCCAATGTGACTTCCTAGAAACAAATGGTTCAACACATGGTGTACATTTTCTATCCCCTAGGCGATCCCTGTAGTCCCTACAGTTCTTCTATTTATAAGGTTTCTCGTTTAGACAAGCCACGTTCTAAGATTTTTTGGCTTCTAAGATACTCTGAATTTTCTGTACTTTCAGAAAAAGACAACTCTGTTTCTATCTCCTCTGACTCAATACAAATGAGTTCTTTGCCATACCATTGTGCTTTATACAACAGTTTAGCTAAAAATAAAGACCAAGCCAGTTCAGAACGATCATGTTTTGGTGGCCGCTCACTACTGTGATGGGCTTTTTCAATACAAATAACATCGTAACTTGAAACCAATTCCGTTGTAATTTTGTTTAAAATATCCGTTCGTTGGTTGGCTATTTTTTCGCGAATTTTTGCGACTTTTATTTTTTGTTTTTGATAATTTTTTGCTTGCGAAAGATCGACACCTTTTTCTAAAGCAATCATTTTACGCTTGTTTAATTTTCGTTCTTCTTGACGTAGTTTTTGCTTTAAATGCTTTGAACAATAGCTTTTTTCGAAGCTTTCACCATTCGAAAGCAGCGCAAATTTTTCCCTACTGCTACAAATTCCCACCATTTTTTGTTGCTTTGTTTTCGTTTCAATCGGCGCTTCACACAAAATGGAAACATAATAATTGTGACTCGCACTCATAGAAATAGTTACAGATTTTATCTCCCCCAGCGGTTGGCGATGTACCTTCATTTTAATTAAAGATTTCAATTTAGGTACTTTCAAATAACGATTATCCAAAATTTTGACCGTGCCATGTTGATTGTTCGTAGTGTAGGAATGCACCGTTTCTTTCTTTTTCTTTTTTGGAAAGCCCATCCCTTTTTCCCGATAAAAATTTTTAAAGGCTCGATCCAAATAAACTTGTGCATTTGCCAAGGCTAAACTATCAACTTCTCTGAGGACAGGGTATTGTTTCTTATATTTAGCTGGCGTTGGCATTTTAAACGTTTGTTGAGGATTTTTTCGCATCTCTTTGTAGATATCAATCCGGTCTTGTAACATTAAATTATACACCAAGCGAACACAAGAAAATGTTTTTTGAATAAACTCTTCTTGTTTTGAGGTTGGATAAAGTCTGTATTTATAAGCTTTCAGAGCCTTCATCTCATAACCACCCTACCAAGATAGTTAGAAAAGAAGCTGGTTATAAACCAGCTTTTCTTTTCTTCTCTTCAATTTTTTCACGGTACATTGCAACTTCGTCTTCAGCACAATAAACATAGTGTCCATTGAGAATTTCACGGAGCTCACGATCTTTCCCATCTGCCGCTGCAGGCTGGTAAACGATCCGTTTACGTGTGCGTTCATAGTCTGGATCTGGTAATGGAATCGCAGAAAGTAAACTTTCTGTATAAGGATGAACGCCGAAATTATAGACATCATCACTTGTGCCCATTTCCAATAATTTCCCACTGTGCATTACGCCAATTCGGTCACTAATATGTTTTACCATCGATAAGTCATGTGCGATAAACAAGTAAGTTAAGCCTTGTTCTTTTTGTAAATCTTGTAATAAGTTTACTACTTGGGCTTGAATCGACACATCCAAAGCCGAAATTGGCTCATCACAGATAATGAAACGTGGATTAACCGCTAAAGCACGAGCAATCCCGATCCGTTGACGTTGCCCACCAGAAAACTCATGAGGATAACGCGTACTGTGACTTGGATTTAATCCCACCGTTTTTAAAAGTTCATTGACTTTTTCTTCCCGCTCTTTTGGTGTTTTAGCTAATCCATTGACATCGATTCCTTCAGCAATAATATCATTGACTTTCATTCTTGGGTTCAATGAAGCATATGGATCTTGGAAGATCATTTGAACATCGCGGCGGAATGCTTGCATGTCCGCTTTTGATTTAATTTTGCTAATGTCTTTTCCATCGAAAAGAATTTCACCAGCAGTTGGATCATATAAACGAATGACACTGCGACCAGTTGTTGATTTTCCACTTCCTGATTCGCCAACTAATCCAAAGGTTTCGCCTTCAAAAATATGAAAACTAATGTCATCAATGGCTTTTACTTCGTCTTTACGACCAACATTGAAATACTGTTTCAAACCAGTGACTTCTAATAGGACTTTTTTCTCTTCTGCCATTAATTACTACCTCCTGGATTTTTTTGACGCTCTGCATAAATTGCCCAACGACGAACAATCTCTGCTGGAGGCGTAACTTTTGGTGCTTGTGGTGCTAATAACCACGTTGCTGCTTTGTGGGTTGGTGATACTTCAAAATAAGGTGGTTCTTTTTCTGTATCAATTTTTAAAGCAAACTCATTCCGTGGATAGAAGGCATCTCCAGTTGGTGGATCTAATAAATCTGGAGGTGAACCTGGAATCGCATAAAGTTTGTCTTCTGTTCCTTCCATCGTTGGCATTGACCCTAAAAGTCCCCAAGTATATGGATGTTGTGGATTATAGAAAATTTCTTCTGCTGTTCCCACTTCAACCAGACGTCCACCGTACATGACAGCGACACGGTCAGCCACGTTCGCTACTACACCTAAATCATGGGTAATGAAAATAATCGAAGTGCTAATTTTTTCTTGTAAGTCTTTTAATAACTCTAAAATTTGTGCTTGGATGGTTACATCCAACGCTGTAGTTGGTTCATCTGCAATTAGAACTTCTGGATAACAAATTAAAGCAATTGCAATGACAATCCGTTGACGTTGTCCACCAGAAAATTGGTGCGGATAGTTTTTCAAACGTTTTTCAGCATTAGGAATACCGACTAATTTTAGTAATTCTAATGCTTGCGCTAAGCCTTCTTTTTTTGAGACTTTATTATGTTTGATTAATGATTCCGCCACTTGTTTGCCAATTGGCATCGTTGGGTCTAATGAAGTCATCGGATCTTGGAAAATCATTGCGATTTCTTTACCACGAATGGCTTGCATTTGTTTTTCTGTTTTATGAACAATATCTTGCCCTTTAAACAAAATTTCCCCGTTATCAATATTGGCATTACTGCTCAACAAACGCATAATACTGCGGGTTGTAACAGATTTACCACTCCCTGATTCACCTACGATGGCTAACGTTTCACCTTTATAAAGATCAAAACTCACACCACGAATGGCGTTGACTTTACCTGCAAACGTATCAAAGGAGATTCTTAAGTCTTTAACTTCTAATACTTTTTCCATAGTCATTCACCACTCTTACTCTTTCATCTTAGGATCAAATGCGTCACGTAAACCATCAGCTAACAAGTTGAAACAAATCATGATAACTGAAAGTGTTGCCGCTGGAATCCACATTAAATATGGAAGGAAACGGAAAGTTTTGTATCCTTCGTTTAACAAGGTTCCTAAAGATGCGGTTGGTGGACGTAAGCCTAACCCAATAAAACTTAGGAACGCTTCAAAGAAAATTGCCGATGGGATACTGAACATCATTTGGACAATAATGACACTTGAGATATTCGGTAAAATATGTTTAATAGCAATTTTCCAACGAGATTCGCCCAATGTTTCTGCTGCCATGACAAACTCTTGGTCTTTTAGTTTCATGGTCTGGGCTCGCACAATCCTGGCCATTGATATCCAGTTTGTAATAACCATGGCTAAAACAATCGAAACAATCCCTGGATCAAAGACTGTTAGCATCAAGATCATAACAACTAAGTTAGGAATACCAGAAAGAACTTCTAAAATACGTTGCATTACTGTATCGACACGACCGCCGACTAACCCGGAAATCAGTCCATACGTTACCCCAATCGTAATATCTAGAATTGCCGCGATAAACGCAATTAATAAGGAAATACGTGTTCCCATAAATAAACGACTTAGGACATCACGACCTAAACCATCTGTTCCTAGATAAAAGTTTACGTTATCTGGAACGTTTGCTTGTGCATATTTATCAACTAATTGACCAGCAACTGTTGTTTTACCATTTAAACCATTCACGCTTTCCAAGCCAGGAATTCGTGGTGGTAAGTTAATGTAAGAAACATTTTGTTTCGTTGGGTTATGTGGTGAAACCCAAATGGTAATAATAGAGATAAAGATAATAACTGCTAAGAAACTCATTGAGATAACTGCAGCTTTATTCTTTTTCAAACGACGCCATGAGTCTTGTAAGAAACTTAAAGACGGTGTGGCAATACGCTCTCTTTCTTTTAGAGTTGAAGTGTTTAGAGGCTGAAACTCATCTGCCGGAATATCTTTAATCGCTTGTGGTAGATTATTTTTATTGACTGTTTCCATTAGCCTTTTGCACCTCCTGATACGCGAATTCTTGGATCAATTAAACCATAAAGTAAGTCAACAATCAGAATTACAACAACTAACATTGTTGAATACAAAATAGTTACTGCCATAATTGTTGGATAGTCGTTTGTCATAATTGATTTTACAAACTGTTCCCCAATTCCAGGGATGGCAAAAATATTTTCTACTACTAAAGAACCTGTCATTAAACCAACGGCTAAAGGTCCTAATAAGGTAATCAATGGAATTAAACTGTTTCTTAACCCGTGGCGGAATGCAACTTGCCAGCGACTCAAGCCTTTTGCTTTGGCTAATTCGACATAATCACTATGCAAGACCTCTACCATCTCGGTTCGAATAAACCTAGCCGAATCGGCCATTGGACTCATTGCCAAGGCAATAGTTGGTAAAATTGTGTAGGCAAAACCATTCCACATAGCAATTGGTAAGATTCTTAATTTCATTGCAAAAATGTATTGTAATAATACCGCGAAAACAAAGTTTGGAATAGAACGACCTAAAATGGCTAACAATGTTGCCAACGTATCTACCCAAGTATTTTGACGCATCGCTGCGATAATCCCCAATAAAATACCGACTAACGTACCAAAGATAATCGCTTGTCCTCCCAGTTGAAGGGACGGCCCAATTCGACCAGCTAATAACTTAGCAACAGGTTGGTTTTTAAATTGGAATGAAATACCAAAGTCTCCCGTTACCAGGTTCTTTAAGTAAATTCCGTATTGAACAATCACTGGTTTATCTAAGCCAGATTGTTTATTCAACATAGCGATTGTTTCTGGACTAAGTTTTTCTTGGTTGGTATAAGGCGTACCTGGTAATAATTGCATTAAGAAAAACGTAATCGTTGCGATTAACCACAAAGTGATAATCATGAAAAAGATCCGTTTAAGAAAATATTTTCCAAAACTATTCAATAATGACACCTCCGAGATTTTTTTGACTTCCTCAGTTATTTTCGTTAAAGTAATGACTAGATAGACCACAATAATAGATAGGGTGAACACATGAAAACTTTTAAATGGCCAATTATTACAGCCGTTATTTCCAGTATCGGCATTTTTCTTTACTTATTAATAAGTAAAGAACCTATCACTACCTCCTCATTATCAGATACCTTCTTTATCGTTTCGCTTTTCTTTTTAATTATCGGCATTGCTTTATGGATTATGTCCTCTGGCTTTTTCGATAACTTTCAGCGCTCAATGAAAAACGCGTTTCGTTTTAAAAAGAAAAATGAACCGAAAGAGTTTATCCCGCTTTCAGTCATTGGCGATGCACATCGCTCTTTCTGGCTAAAAACTGGGGGCATCTTACTGATTCTGTCTTTAGGCTTTCTACTATTTTACTTGGTCTAAGACAAGATAGCAAGAGGACCGTTGCCTTTTATTCCATGGCAAAGGTCCTTTTTTGTTTGCTATCGATCTTTTGTCAGGTTATTCTGAAATGTATGCCCATTTGTAGTCATACGTTGCGCCAGCAGGATGAACTGCGACATCTTTGACTTTTTCAGCACGTAAATGCGCTTCTGATTTTTGGAATAATGGTACCACACCCATGTCTCCCATAATCGTTTTCTCTGCATTTAACATATCATCCCAACGTTTTTCAGGATCTGTCGCATCTGCACTACTTGCAGCTTTCACGAACTTGTCAAACTCTGGATTGTTATAACGTCCACGGTTATATGAATTATCTGAAGCAAATAAGTCTAAGAAACTACTTGGATCAGCATAGTCAGCACTCCAACCACCGATTACTGCATCAAAGTCGCCTTTGTTTGAACGATCTAAACGAACGGAGAATGGAACCGGACTAACCGTTACCTTCACACCATCTAAAGCATCTTGAATTGACCCTTGAACAAATTCAACTGTTTTCTTAGAAGAATCTGCATCTGAAGAAAGAATATCCATTGTTAAGGTTGAAATCCCCAATTCTTTTTTCGCTTTTTCCCAGTATTCTTTAGCTTTTTTCGTATCATATTCAATTTGACTACCTGCTTCTTTAGCAAAGTCTTTGCCGCCACTTGGGTCTTTTGCCATATCTGCTGGTACTAAACCGTTTGGCTCGATAGAACCATCCCCTAAGATTGATTCAACTAACGCTTTACGGTCGATTGAGTAAGAAATTGCTTTACGTAAGTTTGCATTTCTAAATGGTGATTTTTCATCACGTTGATTTAGTTCCATATATTGTGTTGATGCTTCTTTTTGACTAACAAAAGCTGGGTCATTGGCCATTTGTTGGGCTAATTCACCAGAAAGAACGACATCGTCTGTTTGTCCATCTTGGAACAAGTTCAACGCGGTTGGTGATTCTTTCACGACATTCACATCTACTGAGTCCAGTTTCACTGTGTCTTTATCCCAATATTGATCGTTTTTCTTGAATGACCATTTTGTATCTGTACCAGGACCATCAAAGCCGTCTAAGACGAATGGACCATTGTAGACAGCACTTTCGCTGTTTGATGCATAATTTTTACCATATTTTTCCACAATATCTTGACGTTGTGGGAAGAACGATGGGAAAGCTAATAAGTAATCAAAGTATGGTGTTGCTTTTTCTAAAGTGATTTCTAATTCTGTATCACTGACTGCTTTAATTCCTAATTCTGATTTATCTTTTTCCCCTTTAGCAATGGCATCACCATTTTTTACAGAGGCATACAGATAAGCATATTCAGAAGCTGTCGCTGGATCAACTGTTCGTTGCCATCCGTAAACATAGTCATTAGCAGTCACTGGTTTACCGTCTGACCATTTTGCATCTTTATTTAATTTAATTTTGTATGTTAGTCCATCTTCAGAAACTTCTGCTTTTTCCGCTGCACCTGCAGGTTGGACTTTGTTATCTTTGTCTAAACGATAAATTCCTTCATATACATTATTTAATGCAATAAAACTAATTCTGTCTGTTGCTAGTGATAAATCAGCTGTTGGCATTTCTTGTTGTTCTGTGACACGTAAAACTTGTTCGCCACTTGCCTTACCGCCACCAGACGCGCTTGAGCTATCTGACGTTCCGCCGCCTCCACAAGCCGCTAAAGTTGTTACGCTAAATAATGTAATCACACCGAATGTTAATGACTTTTTCAATTTCATAGTGTTGCCTCCTAAAATAATACAATCTGTATTTTCTGAAAAATCAGAATTTAATAATTATTTATTGCTATGGAATATATCTTACATTTTTCATATTAAAATTGCAAGTCAAAATGTTAACTTTTTTTAATTTTTCTTCTCTTCCTATCAGAAACCACTCTTTTTCTTCCTGTCTTTTATTGCAATTCTTTTGTCAGTTTTCTAAACATTATGGTAAATTAGGAAGTAAAGGAGTGACAAAATATGAAAAATTCTACGTTTTTAAAGGATTTGTTTGCTATTGATAAAGCAAATGACGAATTATTTCGGTTAGTTGGTGTCGCAATTTGTATGGCAATTCCATTATTAATTGGTTATTTTTCCAATAATTTACTCATTGGGACCTTTGGCTCGATGGGCATTTATACGTTTATTTATTATCAGCCGCTTCCTTTGCCTCAATTATTGCGCAGACTGAATATTGTTGGCTTTTTTATTGTTCTGGGCAACAGCTTAGGAATGCTAAGTCACCATGTACCTTGGTTGATTCCTATTACAATTGCCATCGTCGCTTTTTTTGCACGCTTACTTTTTAGATTGTATGGCATTGAGAAGCCTGGTGCTTTGTTAGTTATCATGTCAACCGCAATGGGAACAAGCAACAATTTTCCTTTACATAAGATTCCCATCATGGCCAGTTTTGTTCTTTTAGGAGTAGTGACCGGCATTATCATGGGCATTGTGCTTCATTTCATCGACAAGCGCCCCTACGTTTTTCAAAAACGGATGTCTCTTCAAGAACGACTTTATATTGATCCCGCTTCTTTATTAGATGCTTTGCATTATGCGGCCATTTTATTTTTAGCGGCTTATTTAAGCCAATCGCTTCATTTAGTCAACGCCTATTGGATGACGTTTACTTGCGCAGCCATTTTACAAGGGGAAAATTTACATTCTGTGATGCAGCGAAATGTTCAACGGATTCTAGGCACGAGTCTCGGTTTGTTGCTTTCTGCAATTTTATTAACGATTCCCTTTACACCTTTACAAACAATCGGTATCATTAGTATTCTATATGCAGCTTTTGAAGGATTCATTAACAGAAACTATGCGATTGCCAGCTTTTTTATTACCCCGATGTCCTTATTATTATCAAATCTTGCACGACAGCAAGTCATTAGTAATCTTTTAAACTATCGATTAGTCGGGATTGTGTTAGGTAGTTTACTTGGTTTTGCCGGCGCTTATGTTTTCACAACTGCGCTACGTTTCTATAATCGGGCCTACTCAATTGATGAAACCTTTGAAAATCAACAAGAAGAAAGAGGCGTTTTATGAAAATAACTTATCCCTTGCCACCAAATCTACCAGAACAACTTCCTCTATTAACGAACTGTCAATTAGAAGATGAGGCAATCTTAGAAAATCATTTGTATCAGCAGATTGATTTATCGAATCAAGAAGTTCGTAACTTAGTCTTTCGGGATGCTGTTTTCGATCATCTTTCATTAGCAAATGGCCAGTTTGCTTCTTTTGATTGTAGTAATGTGCGTTTTGAAGCTTGCGATTTTTCTAACGTCGAATGGCTGTCTGGCAGTTTTCATCGAGTGACTTTCCTTCGTTGCAATTTGACAGGAACGAATTTTGCAGATAGCTATTTAAAAGATTGTCTATTTGAAGATTGCAAAGCCGATTATGCTTCTTTTCGTTTTGCAAATTTTAATCTTGTTCACTTTAATCAGACACGTTTAGTCGAAAGTGAATTTTTCGAGGTCACCTGGAAGAAACTCCTGCTAGAAGCTTGCGATTTAACCGAAAGTAATTGGCTAAATACTTCTTTAAAAGGATTGGATTTTTCCCAAAACACCTTTGAACGCTTGACTTTCTCGCCAAACTATTTATCAGGTCTCAAAGTCACCCCTGAACAAGCCATTTATTTAGCAAGTGCCCTTGGTTTGGTGATTAACTAAGAAAATTTTAAAAAAATAGCCGAATAACTGGTTCTGTCGGTTCTTTCTTATTAAATTGTTATTAATTTTTTGGAAAAACCAACGGAACCATTTTACTTGTGCCTTATTTTTAGGTAAACTATCTTAGGTTAAGCAATCTCTTTTTTTGGAACAAGAGAAACTTTTGGAATCATTTCCTATAAATCATGAAGAGATTATGACAAACGTTCTTCTAATCCAAGAACGTCTTTTGTCCTATACTCGATTCTACTCAAAAGGAATGTCAGTGAATGAATATAAAAAAACAAGGCCTCGGTCAAGCGACGGGAAAAATCATTTTAATGGGGGAACACGCCGTTGTTTACGGCGAACCAGCAATCGCCTTTCCTTTTCAAGCGACAGAAATCACAGCCGTCTTTACCCCGGCAAAAACTATGCAGATTGATTGTGCATATTTTACAGGATTGCTTGAAGACGTGCCCCAAGAGCTAGCAAATATCAAGGAAGTTGTTCAGCAAACCTTACATTTTTTAAAGGAAGATACAGTTAAAGGCACTTTGACCTTAACAAGTACGATTCCCGCTGAACGAGGAAT
The DNA here is from genome assembly GCF_050546705.1 of Enterococcus sp. AZ104. NCBI lineage: Bacteria > Bacillati > Bacillota > Bacilli > Lactobacillales > Enterococcaceae > Enterococcus > Enterococcus sp. AZ104. Next base: position 680,273 of record NZ_CP172952.1, on the reverse strand, counting down.
GGGTTCAAGCGCAGCAACCGCTGTGGCCATCGTTCGAAGCCTTTTTGATTATTTTGATTACGCTTATACATATCAAGAATTGTTTGAGCTTGTTTCTTTAAGTGAGAAAATTGCTCATGGCAATCCTAGTGGTATCGATGCCGCAGCAACAAGCGGCGCTGATCCATTATTTTTTACTAGAGGATTTCCGCCCACACATTTCTCGATGAATTTATCTAATGCCTACTTAGTAGTAGCTGATACGGGAATTAAAGGTCAAACACGTGAAGCAGTGAAAGACATTGCGCAGCTAGCTCAAAATAATCCCACAGCAATCGCTGAAACAATGAAACAATTAGGTTCTTTTACTAAAGAAGCGAAGCAGGCAATTTTACAAGATGATAAACAAAAATTAGGTCAGCTAATGACGTTAGCGCAAGAGCAACTCCAGCAATTAACCGTCAGCAACGATATGCTGGATCGACTAGTGGCTCTCTCTTTAGAACATGGCGCTCTAGGAGCAAAATTAACCGGCGGCGGTCGCGGTGGCTGTATGATTGCCTTAACAGATAATAAAAAGACCGCACAAACCATTGCACAGACTTTAGAAGAAAATGGAGCTGTTGCTACATGGATTCAATCATTAGAGGTGAAAAAGTAATGCTTTCAGGAAAAGCACGAGCGCATACAAATATTGCTCTGATTAAATATTGGGGAAAAGCCAATGAAGAATACATTTTACCAATGAATAGTAGTTTATCATTAACATTAGATGCCTTTTACACAGAAACAACTGTGACATTTGATGCCCATTATTCAGAAGATGTATTTATTTTAGATGGTATCTTGCAAAACGAAAAACAAACAAAAAAAGTCAAAGAATTTTTGAACCTTGTTCGTCAACAAGCCGATTGTACTTGGTTTGCAAAAGTAGAAAGTCAAAATTTTGTGCCTACTGCAGCTGGTTTGGCTTCTTCAGCGAGTGGTCTAGCTGCTTTAGCTGGGGCCTGTAACGTAGCCTTAGGATTAAATCTTTCAGCAAAAGACTTATCACGTTTAGCGCGACGTGGTTCAGGTTCTGCTTGTCGTAGTATTTTTGGTGGTTTTGCTCAATGGAACAAAGGTCACTCTGATGAAACGTCGTTTGCTGAAAATATTCCAGCCAATAATTGGGAAAACGAATTGGCCATGCTCTTTATCTTAATTAACGATGGCGAAAAAGATGTTTCCAGCCGTGATGGAATGAAACGAACAGTAGAAACTTCTAGCTTTTATCAAGGCTGGTTGGACAATGTGGAAAAAGATTTATCCCAAGTTCATGAAGCAATTAAAACAAAAGACTTCCCTCGTTTAGGAGAAATCATTGAAGCCAATGGGTTAAGGATGCATGGAACCACCTTAGGCGCTGTCCCTCCATTTACTTACTGGTCCCCAGGCAGCTTACAAGCGATGGCTTTAGTTCGCCAAGCACGGGCCAAAGGAATTCCTTGCTACTTTACAATGGATGCAGGTCCGAATGTCAAGGTCTTAGTCGAAAAGAAAAACCTAGAAGCATTAAAAACATTTTTAAGTGAACATTTTTCAAAAGAGCAGTTAGTCCCAGCTTTTGCTGGTCCCGGAATTGAATTGTTTGAAACGAAAGGAATGGATAAATAAGCATGATTGAAGTTACTACGCCAGGAAAGTTATTTATTGCAGGAGAATATGCCGTTGTTGAACCTGGCCACCCTGCCATTATCGTTGCTGTGGATCAATTCGTAACTGTAACTGTCGAAGAAACAACAGATGAAGGCAGTATTCAATCTGCACAATACAGCTCGTTACCTATTCGCTGGACACGCCGAAATGGTGAGCTTGTATTAGATATTCGCGAAAATCCTTTTCATTATGTTTTAGCGGCGATTCATCTAACTGAAAAATATGCGCAAGAGCAAAACAAAGAATTGTCATTTTATCATTTAAAAGTGACGAGTGAATTAGATAGTTCAAATGGACGAAAATATGGTCTTGGTTCAAGCGGTGCAGTAACCGTTGGAACTGTCAAAGCCTTGAATATTTTTTATGACTTAGGTTTGGAAAATGAGGAAATTTTCAAATTATCAGCATTAGCTCACTTAGCCGTTCAAGGAAATGGTTCTTGTGGAGATATCGCTGCCAGCTGTTACGGGGGTTGGATTGCCTTTTCAACCTTCGATCATGATTGGGTCAATCAAAAAGTAGCCACTGAAACATTAACTGATTTGTTAGCAATGGACTGGCCTGAATTAATGATTTTTCCGTTAAAAGTACCGAAACAACTACGTTTACTAATTGGTTGGACAGGTAGCCCTGCGTCCACTTCAGACTTAGTTGATCGAGTCCATCAATCAAAAGAAGAAAAACAAGCGGCTTATGAGCAGTTCTTAATGAAAAGTCGGCTTTGTGTCGAAACAATGATTAATGGCTTTAACACAGGAAAAATTTCTGTTATTCAAAAACAAATTACTAAAAATCGCCAATTGCTCGCCGAATTATCTTCACTGACTGGTGTGGTAATCGAAACAGAAGCCTTGAAAAATCTTTGTGATTTGGCTGAATCTTATACAGGAGCTGCGAAATCTTCTGGCGCTGGCGGGGGCGATTGTGGGATTGTAATTTTCCGCCAAAAATCTGGGATTTTACCATTAATGACTGCTTGGGAAAAAGACGGAATTACCCCACTGCCACTTCACGTCTATACCTATGGTCAAAAGGAGTGTAAGGAGAAGCATGAATCGAAAAGATGAACATCTATCATTAGCTAAAGCGTTCCACAAAGAAAAAAGTAATGACTTTGATCGTGTGCGTTTTGTTCACCAATCGTTTGCTGAATCCGCTGTTAACGAAGTGGATATTTCCACTTCGTTTCTTTCTTTTCAGCTTCCCCAACCTTTTTATGTCAATGCAATGACAGGTGGTAGCCAGCGTGCAAAAGAAATTAATCAGCAATTAGGCATTATTGCCAAAGAAACTGGCCTTTTAGTTGCGACAGGATCTGTCTCGGCAGCGTTAAAAGATGCTAGTTTAGCGGATACGTATCAAATTATGCGAAAAGAAAACCCAGATGGACTCATTTTTGCCAATATTGGTGCAGGCTTGGGTGTGGAAGAAGCAAAGCGAGCGCTTGATTTATTTCAAGCGAATGCCTTACAAATCCATGTAAATGTGCCCCAAGAATTGGTCATGCCTGAAGGAGATCGTGATTTCACTAATTGGCTAACCAAAATTGAAGCTATCGTACGGGCCGTAGAAGTGCCTGTTATTGTCAAAGAGGTTGGCTTTGGTATGAGCCAAGAAACCTTAGAAAAACTTACCTCTATCGGCGTTCAAGCAGCGGATGTGAGCGGCCAAGGCGGAACGAGTTTTACGCAAATTGAAAATGCCCGGCGGAAGAAACGCGAACTTTCTTTCTTAGATGATTGGGGGCAATCAACGGTCATCTCTCTTCTGGAATCACAAAATTGGCAAAAGAAGCTAACTATTCTTGGCTCTGGCGGTGTGCGTAACTCTCTTGATATTGTCAAAGGACTCGCTTTAGGTGCCAAAAGCATGGGAGTTGCTGGGACTATCTTAGCTTCCCTTATGAGTAAAAATGGTTTAGAAAATACCTTAGCCCTTGTACAGCAATGGCAAGAAGAAGTGAAAATGCTTTATACTCTTTTAGGAAAAAAGACGACAGAAGAATTGACGAGTACTGCACTTGTCCTCGATCCAGTTTTAGTTAATTGGTGTCATAACCGTGGCATCGACAGCACTGTTTTCGCAAAACGTTAAAGAGACCAGAACATTAATGTTCTGGTCTCTTTATTTGAGTTCTTTTATCCTACATAAGCATCTAAGATAATTTGTTTTAGTTCACTAATTAATGGTTCTTTCGGATTTGCAGTTGTACATTGGTCTTCATATGCAAGTTCTGCCATACGATCAACCGTTGTGTCTAATGTTTCTTGTGAGACACCTTGGGCTTTCAAGTTCATGTCAATTCCGACTGATTTACCTAAGTCTGCTACTGCTGTTGCTAAAGCTTCTACTAATTCTGCGGTAGTATTTCCTTTTAAGCCTAAGAATTTTGCAATGTCTGCATAATCAGTATCGGCGCGGAAGTAATCATATTTAGGGAACATTGCGTGTTTTGATGGATCTTTCGCATTGTAACGAATAATATGTGGTAATAAAATCGCATTTGTACGACCATGTGGAATGCCATATTCCCCACCAATTTTATGAGCGATAGAGTGACAAATACCTAAGAATGCATTAGCAAATGCCATCCCTGCCATGGTTGATGCATTATGCATTTTTTCACGAGATTCCATATCTGGACGTTTCACTGAATTTTCTAAATGATCGAAAACTAACTTGATTGCTTGTAAACTTAAACCACGTGTGTAATCTGAAGCCATCACGGAAACATAAGATTCAATAGCATGTGTTAAAACATCCATACCTGTATCTGCAGTGACTGAAGCTGGCACAGACATTACGAACTGTGGATCAACAATCGCTACATCTGGTGTTAACGCATAGTCTGCTAACGGATATTTCACGTGTGTTTCACTATCAGTGATAACGGCAAATGGTGTAACTTCTGAACCAGTTCCTGAAGTAGTTGGGATACAAACAAATTGTGTTTTTTCTGGTTTGGCAATTTTATATGTCCGTTTGCGGATATCTAAGAATTTTTGTTTTGCACCAAAGAACTCTGTATCTGGGTGTTCATAGAACATCCACATGCCTTTCGCCGCATCCATTGCAGAACCGCCACCCAAGGCAATCACTGTATCTGGTTGGAAATCAACCATCATTTTGGTACCTGCATAAACAGTATTTGTTGATGGGTTTGGTTCAACATCAGAAAATACTTCGATTTTCACATCATTTTTACGTTTTTGTAGCTCTTTACGTACGATATCTGCATAGCCAAATTGAACCATACCTGGGTCACAAACTAACATGACACGTTCAACATTTTCCATTTTTTGTAGATATTGTAAAGAATTTTTTTCAAAGAAAATTTTTGGAGGTAATTTAAACCATTGCATATTATTTCTCCGTTTCGCTACCGTTTTAATATTAATTAAGTTAATGGCTGATACGTTTTTAGAAACAGAGTTTTTCCCGTATGAACCACAACCAAGTGTTAAAGATGGAATCATTTCGTTATAAATGTTACCGATACCGCCTTCTGCTGATGGAGTATTCACTAAAATACGACAAGCTTTCATACGTAAACCAAAAGCAACTTGTAACTCTTCATCTTCTGTATGAATTACTGCTGTATGTCCTAAACCACCTAAGTTTAACATCGCTTCACATAGTTCAAAAGCATGCTCTGCATTGTTTGATTTCATCATTGCTAAAACTGGCGATAATTTTTCTCTTGATAATGGATATTCTGGACCTGCACCTTCTAATTCAGCGACTAAAATTTTTGTGCCTTTTGGTACGCTAATTCCTGCTAATTCAGCAATTTTTTCTGCAGAGTTACCGACAATCGCTGGATTTACTGCGTATTTGCCTTCATTCATCACTGCATCTTCTAGTTTTTGTAATTCATTCGGTTTCACGAAGTAAACATTGTGTGCTTCAAACTCAGCTTTGACAGAAGCATAAATTTCTTTATCCACAATGACCGCTTGCTCAGAAGCACAAATCATTCCATTATCAAATGATTTTGAAACAATTAAATCATTAACCGCACGTTTTACTTTAGCCGTTTTTTCAATATAAGCTGGTACGTTCCCAGGACCAACGCCTAGTGCTGGTTTACCTGTTGAGTACGCAGATTTTACCATGCCTGCGCCACCAGTTGCTAAAACAATGGCAATCCCTGGATGATTCATCAAAGCAGATGTTGCATCAATCGATGGTTGTTCAATCCATTGAATACAATTTTCTGGTGCACCTGCTGCAATCGCCGCATCTCGTACAATACGTGCCGCTTCTGCCGAACATTTTTGTGCGCTAGGATGGAAAGCAAAAACAATTGGATTTCTTGTTTTTAAGGCGATTAGTGATTTAAAAATAGTTGTTGACGTTGGGTTTGTTGTTGGTGTGACCCCACATACCACGCCAACTGGCTCAGCAATTTCCATTAAACCGGTTTGTTCGTCTTTGTTAATTACACCCACTGTTTTATCATGTTTAATATTATTCCAAATGTATTCAGATGCATACATATTTTTGATTGCTTTATCTTCATAGATTCCACGGCCAGTTTCTTCGACAGCCATTTTTGCTAAAGGCATATGTTGGTCTAACGCCGCCATCGCCATTTGATGGACAATGTGATCTACTTGTTCTTGTGTAAAATCTTCCATTGCTTTTAAAGCGACATTCGCTTTTGTTGCTAATTCATCAATCATTGATGAAACATCAACCGTTTCTGTCTTTTCTTTTTTTACTGTTTTAACCATGTTCATCCTCCTAAGAGTTTCATTTTAAAAAAACTTTGTTAACTATTTCACATTCACATCATACAACATAAAATGAATCTTGTAAATAGTTTTTGTGATATTTTTCACAACTATTTATAATTTTTTTATCTCAAAAAAAGACCTATTCTTTTTTCTAGAATAAGTCTTCAATATCATGCCAGTCCCTTAAAGGATTTTTTGATGTCTGTGCCAATAATTGTTGATAGTCAAAAAATTCATTCGGCTTAACCTTCTGAATGTCTTTGCGACAGTCTTTGACAGATGAACGGGCTTGCTTTTTCCAACGATAGGTGAGTAAATAAGTCAATAAATCTTCTTCGTTGATGGAAGAATAACCTAGTTCACGAAAATTTTGGCACTTCTTTTTAATACTTTTATTGAGCATTTTTTGTTGTAACCAACTTAATTTTTCCATTGTCATGGGCTCTTCTCCTTCCAACCAAGCGAAAGATTGCTCACTTTTTAACTATCTTCCAACACTATAAAAAGGAACCTTTTTTGTAAACTTAATAGTTAAAAAGGACTTAGGACAAGGTCGGGACAGAAGTGTTTAACTCCGAGAAATAAGAAGAAATTTCCGAAAATTGTTCTTTAATTTTGGGAGAATTTTGGCTTATTTCCGAAGGAGTTGCTTCTGTTCCCGCCGTTTATCAATTTTTAAGCCTGGGACAAAAATCCAAAGTGATTTTTGTCCCAGGCTCCTTCCTAGTCCTACATTTTAAGATAAACGACACGAGCGGAATAGGAATTATCTCTTCTTATTGGCTTTCTCGTGTGACTACTGGTCACAGTTTCGCCTTTGAAAAGCCTGTTCCGCTCTCTTTAACCATTAAATGAATCAGTTGAATCGTTTAGTCTTTCTTTTCTTTTGAAGGATCTGATGTTTCAGGAACTTCAGTTACTTCTTCTGTGACTGTCTCTTCAACTTCTGTGACTGGTACACTAGTTACTGCTGAATCATTTGTAACAGCAGTTCCAGGTGTTACAGTTCGAATTGCTGCACGGTCAAATTCTAAGACAATACCTTCGCAATCGATTAAAACTGTTTTTTCGTTGATTTCACTTAAAACACCATGTAAACCACCAATTGTGACAACACTATCGCCAGTTTTCATTGCGTTTAGTTGTTTTTGACGTTCTTGCTGTTGTTTCTTTTGAGAACGTGTCATGAAAAACATCATTCCTCCTAAAAGGACTAATGTAAAAATCATTGTAAATCCGCCACCCATTTGTTTCACCTCACTCTGCATTATTCACACTACTAACTGTATCAAAAAAATGCTTGAAGAACTAGTTTTTTCCTCTAATTTTTAGAAACTTTTTGCATTCGCTTTATTAAAGCCATATTCTTCAAAAAACGCTTGTCGGAATTCTAATAAATTGTCGTCCATAATTGCTTGACGGACGTTTTTCATTAAGTCTAACAAGAAGTATAAATTATGATACGATGTTAAACGGATTCCGAATGTTTCATCACATTTAATCAAATGACGAATATAGGCCCGCGTATAATTACGACAAACATAACAATCACATTTTTCATCAAGCGGACGAAAATCTCTTGCATATTGGGCATTTTTAACAACCAAGCGACCTTGTGAAGTCATACAAGTACCATTGCGCGCAATACGTGTTGGTAGCACACAATCAAACATGTCAATCCCACGAATCACTCCATCAATTAATGAATCAGGGGCACCCACACCCATTAAGTAACGTGGTTTATTTTCAGGAATTAACGGTGTCGTAAAGTCTAAGACTCGGTTCATTTCTTCCTTAGACTCACCAACAGATAAGCCACCAATCGAATAGCCAGGAAAATCCATACTCACTAAATCTTTAGCACTTTGACGACGTAAATCTTCAAATCCCGCACCTTGAACAATACCGAATAATCCCTGTCTATCAGGATTCGCATGGGCTTTTAAGCCACGCTCAGCCCAACGAGAAGTCCGTTCAATCGAGCGTTTGACATACTCATAGCTTTCATCAAATGGTGGACATTCATCAAAGCTCATCATAATATCTGATCCTAATTTATTTTGAATATTGATCGCTTTTTCTGGAGAAAGGAACATTTTTGAACCATTTAAATGATTTCTAAAATGCACACCTTCTTCTTCGATTTTCCGCATATCACTTAATGAGAAGACTTGGAAGCCACCTGAATCAGTTAAAATAGGTTGATCCCAGTTCATAAATTTGTGTAAACCGCCTGCTTCTTCGACTAAATCTTCACCTGGGCGTAACCATAAATGGTAAGTATTACTTAAAATAACACCGGCACCCATTTCTTTTAATTCTTCTGGTGACATTGTTTTAACTGTCGCAAGTGTACCTACCGGCATAAACATTGGTGTTGGAAATGTGCCGTGAGGAGTAATTAATTCACCTAAACGCGCACCTGTGTGTTTATCTTTTTTGATTAAACGATAACGAATGGCTGGTTCCGTCATTCATTTCCCTACTTTCTACTATAATTTGTCCTCCCATCATCATACTTTTTTTTTATTGAATTTGCAAGGATTTCTCAAGGTTTCTTTTTTCAAAAAAGGATCCTTAAAAAACAGCAACTAGTTCAAATAATTCAAATGAGCTAGTTGCTGTTTGGCACTTATTTTGTCGCTGTATATTTTTCTAAATCTTGCATCGCTGTTTTCACAATTTCAGGGGTAATTTTTTGTTTCATATAATGAATCGTTTCGCCTTCTATACAAGCACGTTCTGCTACTTCTTGATACTCGGCTTCAGTTAAGTCCATCTCCATTTCTTTTAAAGAAATAGGCAAACCTAGTTGGTGATAGAAAGGAATCAATTCAGCGATTTCTTGCCATTTCTCTTCAATGGCTAATTGAACAAACACACCATACGCCACTTTGTTTCCATGCAATTGTCGATGGCTAGCTGGTAGCAAAGTTAGTGCATCATGAATGGAATGGGCACCCGCTGTCCGACCATAATCATCGCCAAAGCCACCCACCATTCCACCAATAATTAAATTTGTTTCGATGACATCAATAAACGATTGATTTAATTGTTGCTCTTCCATCGCTTTTAAAGCATTGATACTTTCATTTAACAAAATATCGCGACATTTTTCCGCGGCAAAATGAGAAACTTGAATAGGTAACACTTGGACATCTAACTGCGAAATAATCGCATCTGCTTCGTACCATTTAGCTAATGTATCCCCAATACCTGCCACCATTAAGGACCGAGGCGAATGCAATAACACTCTTGGTTCTACCAACACCAAAGCGTTTGCTTGCGGAAAAACGTCATATCGTTCCATTGCTCCATCTTCTCGATACATTACACTCAATGGCGTACACGGTGCACAAGTAGCTGCTAAAGTGGGCAAAATAATTACCGGTAACGCCATTTTGTGTGCTAAGGCTTTGCCCAAGTCGGCCACTTTTCCTCCACCAACAGCGACGATGGCCTCTAAATGATTGTCCAGCACTTGCGCTTCTAACTCTTGCACACGTTGATCTGTACAAACACCTCCATAGTTTTCAAAAACAGCTGTTACTTTTTGAAACGTCGGAAAATACGGTTTTGCCGCTTGCCATGACTCAGTCCCGTGTAAAATGAATACACGATGAATATTTCTGCATAATAGTTGTCCTTCTAATAATTCCCACGAACCAATTTCGCAAAGATACTCTTGTGGTGTCCCTCTCACAATTAATGATTGTTCCATCTTGAAAATCCCCTTCATTTTTGACTTTTGAAAATTTTTTTGAAAAAGTTGTATTTTTTCAACTCTACTACTTTTCCTTTTACATATTCTATGATATGATAAACCACATCATAACACAATAAATTTTTATACATTTATTCGCTTTTTTTGAATATTTATAAAAATAATACAAAAAGGAGTTTACGCAAATGACCAAATGTAAAAAATGGCTACAGACGATTTTACCAATTTTATTCTTGCTGCTCTCATTATTACCTATTAAAGAAACTTTTGCAGCCGAAAACGATCCAGTCTATGACAAAATCATCCAAAAGGGAGAACTAGTTGTCGGCTTATCCGCAGACTATGCCCCTTATGAATTTCATGCAAAAGTAGATGGTGAAGATAAAATTGTTGGTTTTGATATTTCTATTGCTCAAAAAATTGCCGACGATTTAGGCGTTAAATTAAAAATCGAAGAACTAGGCTTCGATGCTCTGTTAGGGGCCTTAAAAACTGGCAAGATTGACATGGTCATCTCTGGCATGTCGCCAACGCCTGAACGATTAAAAGAAGTGGCTTTTTCTCAACCATATATGAACGTTCAACAAAGAGTCATTGTTCGGAAAGAAGACAAAGATAAATTTCATTCCACTAAAGATTTCGAAGGCGTTCGTGCAGGTGCCCAAAAGCAAACGACACAAGAAGAATTAATTAAAACCGAATTAACCGGTGCTGTCCCTACTTCTCTTCAAAAAATTCCAGATTTAATTATGAATCTAAAAAATAATAAATTAGATGCAGTCGTTATGGAAGAACCGGTTGGCGAAGCCTATGTTTCTCAAAATGAGGATTTAGCTTTTGCTGATGTTACCTTTGAAAAAGGCTCAAAAGATACTGCCGTTGCTTTTCCTAAAGATGCGCCCGTTTTGACGGAGAAAGTAAATGCCTCTATTAAACAAATTAATGATCAAAAATTAATGGACGGTTATAAAAAAGAAGCCAATCAATTAATGTTCCAAAAAGATCAAAGCTTTTTACAAAAGTATGGAAAGTTCTACCTTAACGGTGCAGGCTATACCATTTTCCTAGCTTTCATTGGTGTTTTGTTTGGTGCCATTTTAGGGGCATTACTTGCCTTAATGAAGTTAGCCAATTCCAAAATTTTACGTGGCATTGCCATTGCTTATATTGAATATGTTCGTGGCACTCCTTTGCTTGTTCAAATTTTTATTGTCTATTTCGGGACAGGCGTTCTTGGTTTAGACTTATCAAAAGTAGCAGCTGGTTGTATTGCTCTTTCTTTAAACAGTGGTGCATATGTAGCAGAAATTATTCGTGCTGGTATTCAGGCAGTTAATAAAGGACAATTGGAAGCTGCTCGTTCTTTGGGAATGAATCAAAACCAAGCAATGCGATACATCATTTTCCCACAAGCTATTAAAAATATTTTACCAGCGTTAGGCAATGAATTTGTTACAGTAATTAAAGAATCTTCCGTTGTTTCAGTCATTGGTGTTTCAGAACTAATTTTCCAAGCTGGCAACGTTCAAGGAGCAAGTTTTAAACCCTTCCTACCTTACTTAATTGTATCGTTGATTTATTTCGTCCTAACCTTTACTATCTCACGTCTATTAGGTGTTGCTGAAAGGAGAATGAGTACTAGTGATTAACATTAAAAACTTACAGAAAACATTTGGAAAAAATGAAGTACTTAAAGGAATTGACTTAGAAATTGAAGCTGGTGAAGTTGTCGTAATTATTGGCCCTTCTGGTAGTGGTAAAAGTACTTTTTTACGTTGCTTGAACTTATTAGAAACACCAACTGGTGGCAGCGTTGAATTTGAAGGAAAAAATTTATTAGATAAAAATACCAACATTGATCAACTTCGTCAAAAAATGGGAATGGTATTCCAAAATTTCAATCTTTTCCCGCATAAAAATGTCTTGGAAAACTTAACGATTAGTCCTGTTAAAGTAAAAAAAGAAGCCGCTTCTGAAGCCACAGAACATGCTCTTTCTTTACTGGAACAAGTTGGTTTATCAGATAAAAAAGAAAATTATCCCTCTCAACTTTCTGGTGGGCAACAACAACGGGTAGCGATTGCTCGTGCTTTAGCCATGCGCCCTGACGTGATGCTGTTCGATGAACCAACTTCTGCCTTAGACCCTGAAATGGTGGGCGAAGTGCTATCCGTTATGAAAAATTTAGCTATTGAAGGGATGACAATGGTGGTGGTTACCCACGAAATGGGCTTCGCAAAAGAAGTTGCGGACCGTGTCATTTTTATGGATGCAGGAATCATTCAAGAAGAAGGCACACCTGAAGAAATTTTTGATGCGCCACAAAACCCAAGAACACAAGATTTTCTAAGAAAAGTTTTATAAAAAGGAGCACCTGGTATGGATCGCAAGAATATCGCAACACGTTACCAACAACCTACTGAAAATTTACTCATGGATATTGCAACATTGGCGAAAAAGACCCCAAATTTAATCGATTTATCGATTGGTGACCCTGACTTAATTACCGATGAGCGGATTATCGAACAAGCAGCTAACGATGCCAAAAATGGGCATACAAAATATACCGCTTCTGATGGTAGCGAGGCATTCATTGAGGCGGTCATTCAGTTTTATCAGTCACATTATCAATTATCTTTTCAACCGAATCAAGTCCGGGCCACAGTTGGCGCTCTGCACGGAATGTACCTTGCCTTACAAGTGATTCTAAATCCTGGAGATGAAGTGATTATTCATGAACCTTATTTCTCTCCTTATAAAGACCAAGTCCTTTTAGCAGATGGCGTTCCGGTCTTTTTACCAACCTATGAAGAAGATGGTTTCCAAATTGATGTAGCTCTTTTGAAAGAAAAAATCACGCCTAAAACCAAAGCGATTATTCTTAATTCACCGAATAACCCAACAGGCGCTGTTTTCTCTGAAGAAACTTTCAGAGAAATCGCACAGGTAGCGATTGAACACAACTTATACATTCTTTCAGATGAAGTTTATGAAGCCTTTTGTTTCCAAGAAACGTTTACTCCCATGGCTACGTTTGCTCCAGAAAATACTATCACTTTTGGTAGCTTTTCAAAAGCCTTTGCAATGACTGGTTGGCGTATTGGTTATATGATTGCCCCAGACTATATTAACGAAGTAGCCAAATTAATTAATGAAGGCGTTACGTATTCTGCGCCTACGTTGTCACAGCAAGCAGGAATCTATGCGTTACAACATTTTGACGAATTTGTAGACCCAATCGTTGAAGTGTTCCAAACACGTTTAGAGTATGTGGCCCAGCGAGTAGCAAAGATTCCTTTCCTTTCGCTTCATCCAGTCAAAGGAAGTATTTACGCCTTCATTAATATTCAAAAAACTGGACTAACTTCCGTTCCTTTTGTGGAAAAGCTTTTAAAAGAGACACAGGTATTAGTGATTCCTGGAAAAGCATTTGGTGAAACAACGGGCGATGAGTACATTCGTTTAGCCGCAACACAAAATTTAGATTTATTAAAGGAAGCGTTCGATCGAATTGAAAGAATGACCTTTGAATAAAAAAGCTTCTGCATTAGCTAATAATCATAGCTAATGCAGAAGCTTTTTAGATTTCTTCTATCAATTCAATCGCTTGCCCACCAACATGCGGTGGAATCGACATAGTCATCGGCGGCAAGCCCACGACTGTGAAACGGACTTTGGTCCCTTTTTTCAAGTGAGACAGTGGGATACTTTCCTCTAACTGTTCAACAAGTATGTTTAAAATTACCCCTTGAGAAAATAAGGGAACAATGGATTCTGGATCACTTTCTGCTTGGATATTTTCTAAATGTAATCGCATTGACAATGGCTGCGTCTCATTTAACACACCAGCCTCTGCTAATTTCCCTGTAAAAACAGCAAGTTTTTCAGTCATTTGTTTGCCTCCTTTTTAAACATCATATTGAAGAGAATTAATTCCATCCCCTAAAAATTCTGAAGCGTTGTTAAATTCGGCAGGATCATATTTGGTATAGGAAACTTGTAATGTCAAAGTAATATTTCTTAAGGTTTCAGAATGGGCAAATTTCTCTTGAGCTTGTTGTTTGAATTCTTTTCTAGTAGTGTATCCGTCATCCCCATCGCGGAAAATTAATAACGCCCAAGTCGGCGGTGTGCCGTCGATAAAGTATGGTAAGAAGCGATCATCCGTTGTCTCTTTAATCGCCGCTGTCACGATTTGTAGCAATTCATTCTTTTGTTCAGGACTTAATAAGTTACGAATACTTTCCCAATAGGCCACTCGGATCACGACTAAATATAACGGCGCTTCATAACGTGTAGAAATGTCAGAAAATAAATCGAATCCTTCTTCGTACATTTTTGCTGTTCTTAAATTAGTTACTGCATCTAACGCATTTAACCGTGAAGTTTCTTTACGTAAGCGAATATTTTCTTCTTCAATCGTACGAATTTGGTAAGTCACTGCATAGATTGTTAAACAGTAGAGCGGCGGCATGATTAGCCAAAATAATGAGCCATAGCTAAACAAATCATGATAGACATACTGATATACAACATAAGTCAATTGTAGAAAAATAAATATAAGCGAAAATGTTAACCCCGCTGTAATTCCTACAAAATAGGTAACGATAATTAAAATAACTGAAATTAATAGACAACTTAAGTCCACAAAGAAATCATTCGTTCCTAAGGCCATAAAGATGGTTGTGCCGACAACCAAAACAATTCCTACCAACAAAGTTAAATCCAAAAGTAAGGTCACTCGTTTTTGATTCACTCTATTCCCCACCTTTCAAATTCTTCTTCACGATGAAGAACGCACTTAATCCAATAATAGTCATACCAATTAAGAAGACAAATAGATAAATCATTAATTTATGATTATTGACAATTCGTTTACCTAATGATTCGTTGCTAACGTTGCTTACACGTTTTTTGAAACGATAATCATAGCGACGATAGTTCGGATCGACCACAATGGCATCTCCTTTGTACATAGAAGTATTCTTCTCTGTATTCACTTGTGTAGAGGCTAAAAAGACACCTTGTGATTTAGCTCCTGTTAAGATTAACGCCGCGGCTTTCGCATTATATGGAGAAAACATTAACTGCGCCGTACCGATTTGTTTACCATAATCTTTTTCAATGCTCAGTTTCTCGTTTGAAACAAAACGTGTGAAGTCCTTATCATAATGGAAATATAACTGATCGTTTAACTTACGAATCATCGGATTATCCTTAGGCGTACCAAAAATAATCAAGTTATGATTTTCTAATGCCGCATTTTTAGGCGCTTTTTTATAATACGTAATCTCACCGACATTACTTTCGGCATAATTACCAATTAAGTTAAATAAATTGGTCAACACTTTAAAATAGTTGTCGTCCATTTTTTCTGGTAATAAAATCGCTAAATCAGCAAAAGAACGGCTTCTGATAAAAATGTTCGGATAGTTGTTAAATAATATGTCATTCAGTTCTTCTGTTTGAATAAACGCATTCGAATTATTTTCAATAAAGGCCCATGGAGTCTGACCATTTCGTAAAACTTCTGGTGATTTAACATTCAAATCAAAAGCAACTTTTAAAACAAAACTATCAGCAATTTCTAAGTTCTTTGGAAATTCGAGATTTAATTCATCACCGTTCGCACGAGCAGCGGTTAATTTCTTGCTGCCAATTGGTTTATCATTGGCATAGACCGTCACTAAAGAAGAATCAAAATCTAAGTTTTCAGCATATTTAAAATGTAAATGCACGCGACTTCCATTGGCATTGTTTCGATCCACTGGTAAATTGACAAAGTACGTTTGTTCTTGGTGATAGGCCCCTTCTAGCTTGTCCCCCGTTGAGGTTAATGGATAATTTCCATCAAATTCTAAAGTTGAACTAAACGTATCGGTATTCTCATCAACTGTTGTCTCTTCTTTATCTGTTTGGGTCATTAATTCATAGTTTGCTAAATAACGTCCCGCACGAACAAGTAAGTCCTCATCTTTAGAAGTAGCTACTAAAACATGCTTATCTGGTTGATTGAAAAATTTTAAGACAGCCTGGTCCTCCACGCGTTTGCTATCAATTTGACTTTTATACTGATCTGGTAATTTATCATAGCTGGCAATAATCAACTGATAGGGTGCTGACTGTTCTTTGTTCAAAGAAGCCATTGGCAACAATTCTTCTGAAGTAGTAATCAAACGAGCAGCGCCAGCTAACGCATGGGTCGCTGCAGCTAATTCTTTTTCCGATGCATTTTCTGGTGTCAAAATAACACTGTGTTTATTCGCAATCGTGTCTGCTCCCACAAAATGATTATAAAAAGAATGAATTGTATTCTCTGGTAATTGTAAATCGTATTGGAAGTTTACGTTAGATCCTTCATACATCGTTAACCAATTTGCCGGAGTTTCAATTAAATTATACATGTCGTTTCCTGCCTGATTAATAATTTGGCCCTCAACAGTCAATGTATTTGTCTCTTTAATCAGTTCCAAAGGGATTTCAATCGTCTTTTGTTGAATACCAGTCGTATTTTCAGGACGCCAAGAATAAAACTTCACACCATTCACTGCCACAGTTAAATCTGAGGTCTGATTATTTTTTAATTGTGTGATTTGGTAGGTCATATTGAATGATGCTTTTTTAACGTTCCAATAATCAATTTTTGTAAAATACATGGTGCTACGGACAGAAGTACCTGTTAAAGAGATTGTTTTATTTTGAAAAGGTTGTGTAAAGGTATGGTTGTCTTGTTCTTTGTTTTCGGCGTATACGGTCGGACTTGCGACACCAATCAGAATTGCCAGAAAGAACAACCCTATTAAAGTGACTGTTTTTTGTTTCATTGCACGTTTCCTCCTTATTTAAATCGTTCAGTTTTGTACCATTTTGTTTGTGTTTGTTTATGAAAAACATTTTCTTTAATATACATCACCATGCCATAAGCGGCGACTACTAGCCACATCTGACTGTATGTAATATACATCAAGGCAATAATTAAGATATTCTCTAAAGTCATTTCGCCTTTTTCGGTCGTAATACTGACAAAAGTACTGAAAATAAATAACAAAATCGCTAACAACCACAAGGAATTGCTAAATCCTTGCAGGGTCGTTGTTAAGTAACCAGACATTGATAAAACTAACATGATGTCTGACAAAACGAGCGATGTCATTAAGAGAAAATAAATGGACAAGAAATATAAAATATCAAAACGGATCCGACTCGCTTTAGGATTAAACAATAATTTAGCATTTTTAACAATGACATAAATATTGCCTTTGACCCATCGCGTCCGTTGTCGGAACCAAACTGACAAAGTTTGTGGCTCTTGCTCCCACGTCACTGCTTTTGGTTGAAACTTAATTTTATAGCCCATCATATAGATGCGGAAACTGATTTCTGTATCTTCGGCTAACGCTTTGTCATCCCAGCCGCCAATGGCTTCAATAATACTACGACGAACAATGAAATTTGTGCCAGGAATCGTGCATAACTTAAATAATTGAAAACGACCGGCTTGTGCCATCCATTGAAAGGCCAGTGTTTCGATATTAATAAAGCGTGTCAACAAGCTTGCATTGCGATTTCTCGTTCTAAATTTACCAATAACTGCGCCGTATTCCTCACTAGCGATTAACTCTCCAACTAAATAACGGAGTGCATTCGGTTCAGGTGTATTGTCCGCATCATAAATGGCAATCACGTCCCCCTTGGCTTGCTTGAAACCAATGTTTAAGGCATTAGACTTACCTTTCCCACCTGTTATATTGTCTGTATTAATAATCTGCAAATTTCGATTAACCGCCTTTTTTTGGACGTTCGCTAAAAGCTCAGCACTATTATCACTTGAGTTGTCATTAATCACAATAATTTCATAGCGATCTTGCGGATAATTAAAATTCAATAACGCTTCAACTGTCCGCACAATGACAATTCCTTCATTATGGGCCGGCACCATAATTGAAACAAACGGCGCGTCTTCGTCCTCTACAGGTGGTGGTGCGACAGGATCTGTTTTTAAATAATAAACATAGCCAAAAATAACTAAGAGAATATTTACAATTAGTAGACTCCAAATAATGATAGTTGCTGTTAACATTACAATGTCAGCAATGGTCATTTGTCTTCCTCCTTATTAATATATTTCGACCGATAATTCTTTCGTCCAATCATAAACAAAATAATCAGGATGATTAAAGTCAGTGTAACAACGCCAATTAAAATATTGTTTGTGATACTGAAAAAGAATGAAAATAACCCTGTAAATCGTTGTTTTTCAACTGTTGAGGCCCCTGTATCAGCCAAACCATTGACAATTTGATTGTTTAAGAAGAACCGATTATTCCGAAATTCGATTTTCTGCGTTTGTGTTTGAACAGTGAAATGTTGATCCGCTTCTGAAACACTAAACACTATTGGCGCTTCCTTGACTTCTTGAATTAGATGATCCACTTCTTTTTTAGAATTTGGAAATGAAAAACTAATGGTGGTCGGCATTGGAAATCGATAGTCATTCGGATTATCTTTATCCGTCCATTCAATCCCCGATAAATAATCATACGGTAAATCAAACAAAGCATTCTTATAAGTGATTGATTCTCCCGTTTGGTTCCGATAAAAAACGCGTTCAATCGGCGGATTTTCTCTTAGAATCACTGTATCACTAATTGCTAGACCATCCTCTTGGTATTGAAGGTCTTGATTCCAGTATCCTGGAGCAGAAATGCCTACTGGATAGACATGTCTGTCGACCAATAAACTAATCTGCTGCTCCATCAATTGTTTCAAAGCACGTTGGTCATTTAAATCAACATTGTTAACGACCGGTGTTTCTAAGAAAATAACCCCCGTCGAAGCAAACGCACGTAACGCATTCGTAAATAGTTTATAAGGTAAAATCGTATTGTTTTGTGAAACGCTCGTACTGGATAAAATATAAGGATATGTGGTTTTAACTAATTCTTCTTGCAAATAGGTTGCCACAGACATATCTCTTAACGGGTTAAAATCAGAAATCGTCAAAAACGGCCGTGACATTTTTTCACTTTCCAGCCATTGACTAATTACGTCCAAGCTTTCTAAAAAAACAGCGCCTTTGCGTTCAAACATTGGGAGAAAAGCATGCCCATTCTCAATTACACCAAATGGATATTCTTCTGGTGCTAATTCTTGTGTTTTTAATCGGCCAACCGTCTGACCTTGCGTATTTTCCAGCACAACTGATTGATCTTGAAAAGGCAATACTTGAGAAAAGCGGTTTTTTTCATCTTCTAACCGATATTGACGATGACTTAATTCTTTCCACGTACCGCTAAAATATTGTTTTTCATCGTCACGCATGTTTCGACCAATGTGTAATTGTTTACCTTTAAAATGAACTCGATCTGCTAGAAAATCAGAGGCAATAACGCCGGCTTGTTCAGGCCAATTCACCATAGAAATCAAACTGTCATAGCCATCATTTAGCAATTCGCCAGGCACATAATCTGACACCGCCACACTCTGAACTTCTACTCCAAAACTCGTCAACACTCGTTGTAAAGCATCCACATCATTTTCTTTTTTCCCAGCAATGTTCAAGCTGTCATAGACAAGTAAGACATGTTTACTTGGTGCAGCCAGCGCCGGTTTGGCAAAGCCACAAAAAACGAAAAAGAGTAAGAAACACACCCAGCCAATAAGATATTGTTTATTTTTCAATTCCCTCTACCTCCCCAATGACTTGTGGTGTTGTATCTTGCCACATTCTTTTACCAATAACATCAGAAACAATTTGTAACAAGAGAAAATCTAAAAATACTGAAACTAAAAACAAATGACGTACTAAGTCACTATCCCCATCAATAATAATTGTTGAAATGAAAACAACTAATAAATTAAGATAAATCCCTGTCATTAAAAAGAAGCGAAAAACTAATCTGGGTTCGTTTCTCTTGATTCCTCTGTATAAACCAACGCCATATAAACCAAACAGAATCACGCCTAATAATAGATAGAAAGCAAAGTTTTTAGGAAAAAAACTGGCTTTAATACGGTTATACACCATAAAAAATTTAGATTGTTCCAGCGGTGCACGCCCCGTCGTTTTCTCAAAATTCCCCACATTATTAGGCTTTACTAAGTAAACATTTGGGACCGCTGAATTCAGTCCTTGCCATAATTCAGATGGATAATTTAAATAATTCAATAACACCCATCCAAAACTCGTTTTATCAAAAAAATCTTTTTTCATTTGTTCAGAAGTTGGTGATACAGGACTGTATTCTTCAAAGTAGGAACGTCCCTTTTGCAACCCATATTGCGGGTTGATTCCGCCCTCTGACATCCGTTTATCTGGAACCTTACTATCCTTCATTACACCGCGCGTCATGCTGTGGTAGACATCACGTTCATAGATATCGTTAGGAACGATAAAAGCTGCTAACGTTGTAAAACCAATCAACGCAATTAAAAAGGCCGTCATTGACAATCGTTGGTAACGTTGTGACAAGTAGACAAAAAATCCTAATCCAGCAATAATTACGCCAATAATCAGCAAATATTCTTGGCGTGTTATCCCTATTAAAAGTACTACTGCTTGTGCCAAGATAACCAAAACTATTCTTCTGAGCCAAGTTCGTGGTTTCGTCACCCGATAAAAATAGACTGAAAATGCTAAGACACTCACAGAAAGTAAAAAACTCGTCGCTTCTGTATAAAAGGAATTAAAATAAATCGTATAGGAGGTATCTCCCAAGATGAAAATAACCAACAAAGAGATAAGATAACTTTTTTTCAAAGACACGCCTTCGGTTAAGCCTCGTACCAGAATATAAATTGACACTAAAAAACAACTAAGATAAACGAAACCTAAGAAACGAATATCGAAAAGTGTTTGACTATAAAAAAGTTTATTAAGCCAAATGGCAATGGTGATGAAAAATTGTTGAGTGGAAACAAAGTGCGTCGTTGTTTCATTAAAATAACGCATAATCGAAAAGTCCTTAACAAAATAGGCCACATTGTCGTAGCTATCACCATTGACACGATAAAGACTATTTGAATTTAACACACGAAAATACTCGCCATTATCTCCCAAGCCATTAATCGGATAAACAAATAACAAAATGCTTGTCACTAACCCAATCCCTAAAACGGCCAAAAGACTTGGAGAAATATAACGACTCAACCATTCAAAAGCCGAGTTCATGTATTTTTTGATCTTTTCCATGCTTTCACCTCATCTAGAAATCATAGGCCAAAAGAGCCATTAAGTTATTATAGGAATAGACTTGTTTCGTAACTTTATCACCAAATCCTCCATAAATCGGACTGCTTGAATCCATAATTTGAAAATTATTAAGTACTGTAATTGCCGCACGATACAACTCTTTGTCATTTTCGGCAACACCAATTAAAGCCGCTATCGCATAACTAGCTGCAGATTGATTTTTATCCACGGGCGATCCATTTAAATCATACGAGTTAAAAAGCGTTCCTTGCTGAACTTGTTTTCGCACAAAATCAATACTAGTCTGCTTCGCCATACCCACTTCACTTAAATGGACAATCGTTAATAAAGATTCAATAATATTAAGTGTTCCGTTGTTTTCGTATTTATTTGTTTGATGATTAAACTTCGTTTGATAAAGAGGTAAATCATCAGAAATATAGCCATCATCTATTAATTGGTAATGATACTGCAAGTAGTCTGCTGAAATCCCAAATTCTTTGTATAGATAACCCAGCGTAATTAAGTCAATATAAAACAAAGAAGTTTCTGAAGACTGTTGTTTTGATTTACTATCGTAAAAATCAATTAGAATATTATCTTTCATAGAGGTTTTCATAAAACTCTTGCCTAATTTTTTAATTTCTTGATCGTACTGATCTGTTTTAAAATGCCCCCCTGCTTCAATTAATGAACGAATGATCCGTAAATCATCAATCGAGGCATTGACATTGTACTTATTGCCTTGCTCGTCAATTCGGTAACTAAATTGGACGCCGTCGTAAAAGGTGTCTTTCGTCTGCTTGTAAAAATTATCAAAACGTCCCTGCGTATCAAAAGCTAAATTACGCAAATATAGACCCGAAGACTCACTTAGCAACTCATGTCCTGTGGCGACATCTTTGCGTTCAGCATCTGGTAAATAATTGGTTAAAAAACCGCCGTCTGTTTTGAGCCGGGTTTCAATAAAAAACTTCAACAAATCTTTGCGTTCAGCGGTTTCTTTTGTGTGAAATTCATGTTTTGTTAAAAAATGTTGTTTGTCTGTCGACATTAAGCGTTGAATTTTTGGATTCACTTTTTCCACCTCTACTTTATAGGATTTTTCTCTAAACAAAAGAAAATATCCTCCCAGAAGCACTACGAATACCCCAATAAAAATCCAAAGTTTTCTCTTCATTGT
Organism: Enterococcus sp. AZ104; assembly: GCF_050546705.1. Lineage (NCBI taxonomy): Bacteria > Bacillati > Bacillota > Bacilli > Lactobacillales > Enterococcaceae > Enterococcus > Enterococcus sp. AZ104. The sequence continues at coordinate 657,759 of NZ_CP172952.1, read as the reverse complement.
TACGCCTCTTTTCCTCACTTCTTTATTGTCAGTGTACACAAAAGTACTTGTTTTTGCGAAACTTACGCTACATCTTCAAGCGCAAGAAAAAAAGCAATCCATAAAAATAAAAGGATTGCTTTAACCGTTTCGTCGATCATTTCCTGTCATCGTAATCTCTTTTGACAGATAACGCACACGTTCCATAATTCGTCTGGCTTTTAGCGGCTCTTGTTCTCCTCGTTGCGTCACGGTTAAATGCTCTTCTAAAGCTTTTAAATCTAGATTGGAAGAGAAAAAAGTAACTAATTGTTCTTGCATTCGGTATTGCAAGATTACGCTTAAAACGTCGTCACGAATCCAACTAGTCATGGATTCCGCACCAATGTCATCAATCATTAATATAGGGGATTTTTTTACTGCATCGAGCTTTTCACCAACTTGATCGCGACCAATGGCTTGCTTCATTTCTACTGTAAATGTTGGAAAATGAACAATTGTCGTAGTAAATCCACGTTCTGCTAAAGCATTAGCCATCGCACCTAATAAGAAAGATTTTCCTACACCGAAGGGGCCTTGTAAATAGAGCCCTTTATGAAATTCTTTTGGTGTCGCAGGATATTCTCTTAAAAATTGCATTGCTTCTGCTAACGCTTTGGCTCGACCTTGAGAAGATGGATCGAAATCTCGTAAATTTGCTTCTCGGACATCTTTTGGCATGTCCATTGCCCTTACTCGATTACGAATTTCTTCTTCCTTCTGACGGGCGATTAAATCAGCCGTTGGGACATACGTTACATCAATGTAATGAAAATTCAACATTAATCTTGGCTCATATCCTGGAGCAATCATTGCCGGATCGTTTAATTGAAATTTCTTTTTTTCTTGAACAAATTCATACAGCTTAGCATAACTTTTACGAATATCTTCATCGGTTAAACGCTCTCGGTTTGCTTGTATAAAGGCTTGAACATCTTGATCTTTCAATACTTCGTTAACCAGCTCTTCATATCGTTCATTGATGTCACGCTTCTGGATAATTTTTGACATTTCTTTTCCTACGTCTTCCATCATTGGTCACCTCCTTGGTTTAAAAATTCTTGAATTTGTCGATCTAACTCGGCTTGTTCTTCTGGGGAAAGTTTTGTTTCATCGTTTGGCTGATCTGCCCATTCTGGCAATCGCTCTTGTCGAACAGTTTGGCGTTTCCCTGAATAATTTTGTTGTCGCTGTTTTTGTTTGGTTTGGCTTTGTTTTGCCAATTCTCTGACATGTTCAATTGCTTTTTCTGGTGAATGAATGCCACTTTGTCCCCATTCATTCGCAATTCGATTCACATACTCCGCTTTTAAAGTCGGTTGTTGTTGAATATTGTAAACATAGTTAATCAAAATATTAATCACACTAGTCGGTAAGCCTGATTTGGCAACCAAATATTTCACTAATGAACGTTCTTGTGGTGTCGTATAGCCGCCTCGACTATTTTTTAAAGCTTCTAAATATTGAATAGGCGGATTCTTTTCACTATCCATAATCATTTGAATATCCAGTTCAGAAAAACCATTCATTTTTAATGCGTTATATCGATACGTTTGTTGCTCTTCCACCGTCAATTGTGCTTGCTTGTTTGTCACTACGTTTGTTGGTTGTGGTTTTTTATCAGGATCAAACGCTTGATGAATCGTTCGCACTAATTCCTTAGGCAAAATTCGACTTGTATAATAGTCAAATGATTTCGAAGCAAAGTCTACCATATCTAACTCATTGATGCCATATAATTGATGAAAAACATAGACTTCTTCTTGAAAACTAGCCTCATCTTCAGGCAGTTGTAAACCTAAACGGTGCAAACCTTCCACAAAATAGTGCCAATCAAAAGAATCCGTTGATACAGAAATTTTCTTCGATTTTTCTTTTTGAGAAAAAGTTTCTTGAATCGTTGTCAATCGGTTCGCTTCGGAAACAATTTGTTCTTCTTTAAAGGCATAAACCTCTTGAAAGCTAGCGGAAACATTTTGATAGCCCTCTGTTTTAGTAGGATGCGGTTGGAACTTTTGCACTAATTGATCAAATTTCCGTTGTCCAACCCGATTAAATAACACTAAAGCTAACACTTCATCTTTAAAAAAACGAGCGGCTGTTTCAGGTGCTTTTAAATAATATAAATAACAATCTCCTAATTCCCGATCTGTTTTTTTATACGTTTCTAGCAACCCAATGCCTTCTAATTTGTAGCAAGCTTCTTCTAATTGTTGGCAACTCAAGTCCAGCAAACTAATTAAATCTGCATGAAACAGCGAGCCATTCTCCTCTGAGTCTGTTGTTTCAGATAACAAAAGCCAATATAAACTAAACGCATTGGCGCCGACAATTGGTTGATATAAAAAGGTTAAAACCTCTTTCTCTTGATCAGAAAGCGGTGAATCAATAACCGCTTGAAAAATATTTTTTGGTTGGATTCTTTGCCGATTTCCTTTCAAAGAAAGACCTCCTTTTTAATTTTCTGAGTCAGGAGAAGAAGATTTTGCTTTGTCGACAATGTCCTGTAACTCTTTCAAAAACACGCTCATATCTTTGAATTGTCGATAAACACTCGCAAAGCGGATGTAGGCAATTTCATCTAGATTGACTAAATCTTCCATCACATATTCACCGATAAGCGTTGTAGAGACTTCATTTTCCCCTAAACTACGCACTCGATTTTCAACATTATCGACAATTTGAACCATTTGTTCCATAGCAACGGGTCTTTTTTCCGCAGAGCGAATGAGCCCACGCAAAATTTTATCACGATTAAATTCTTCACGATCCCCATTTTTCTTGATTACAAGTAATGGCGCCGCTTCAATTCTTTCAAATGTAGTGAACCGATAACTGCAATTTTCACATTCACGACGACGGCGAATTGCACGTCCATCATCTGCTTGACGGCTATCAATAACACGGGAATTATTATGATGACATCTTGGACAACGCATAACGTTCACCTCTTCTATTCTGTATAATTTTTGTTGCCTATATTATAACATGAAATTGCGCTATTACTAGGTCTTTAGAACTGGTTCTTAGTTGAATCTTTGCCATTCTTTAATAAAAACAAAGACTTTCACTGTTTTTTCTGAAATTTTCAAAACATTTTACGCCATTTAAAAAATATTCACTTCTTTCCAGTTTGTTCCTCTAGCCACTTCTTCACTTGTTGTTCCGTTTCTTCTCTAGTTCCTTGATTATCAAAAACGATATCTGCTCGTTCTTTTTTCATTTCAATCGGCCATTGGCTAGCAATTCGTTGTTGCGCTTCTTCTTCTGTTAATTGGTTTCGGGCCATCAGACGCTCTTTTTGAATCTTTTCTGGTACATATACCACAGCAACTTGATCCATGATCGCCTCATAATGAGCTTCATAAAGCAGAGGAATATCAACAATAATCAGGGAGGCTTTCTTTTTAGCTTCTTCAATTTGACGTAAAATTTCTTTTCTTAAAAAAGGTTTCAACGTTTCATTTAATAGCTCTCTTTTTTGAGGATTAGCGAAAATTAATTGTCCTAACTTTTTCCGATCCAATTCACCAGTTGTTAATACTATTTCTGGTCCGAAAGTTTCAACGATTGCGGCTAAGGCTGGTTGCCCTTTTGCAACAATTTCGCGGGCGATAATGTCGCCGTCAACAATTGGATAACCCGCTTTTTTAAAAAGAGCAACAACCGTACTTTTACCTGTCGCAATCCCTCCTGTAATGCCTAAAACTTTTGTCATTTCAATCGACGACCTTTCAATTGTTGGCATTGTGGACAATAATGCGTACCACGTTGTGCCACTTTTGTTTTAACAATTGGCGTACCACAACGATTGCAAGGTAAGCCTGTTTGCCCGTAGACATTCAACGCTACTTGAAAAGTCCCTGCTTCTCCTAACGCGTTTAGATAGGTGCGGATGGTGGTTCCACCTGCTTCAACAGCGCGTGCCAAGACGTCAATGATTGCTTGATACAACGTAGCAACTTCCGCAGGTTTTAAGGAATCTGCTGGTTGTTCTGGATGGATTTGCGCTTGCCAAAGTGCTTCATCTACATAAATATTCCCCAAACCCGTCACTAGCTTTTGATCTAACAGCAATGGCTTAATTGCTTTATGATGCTTTTTCAAGCCTTGTTGAAAAGTAGCTAATTGGAAAACGTCTGGTGTTGGCTCTGGCCCCAAAGCTAAAATCCCTTTATATTGATGACCTTGATTCTTAGGAACCAATGTCATACGGCCAAATTTCCGTACATCTAAATAACGTAATTGCGTGCCATCTGTAAAAGTAAACATTACATGGGTATGTTTGGCAATTTCATCATCAGCCTGATGAAACTCATATTTTCCTTCCATCCGTAAGTGAGAAATCATATCATTATCAGACAATTTAAAAATCAGAAATTTTCCTCTTCGCTCAATCCCTTCAATCGTTTGACCAGCTAATTGACCTTGAAATACATCAACTTCTGGTGATTCAATAATTCTTGGCCAAAAAACAATGACTTCTTGAATGGTTTTTCCTACAACAAGTTTTTCAAGTCCTTTTCGCACTGTTTCTACTTCTGGTAATTCTGGCATTATTTTTGCTCCTTTATATAAAGAGGTCTGAACGCTTAGATACCAACGTCCAGATCCTACTTATCCTTATTTTATTCATCGTTCTTAATGGGTAAGCTATTATTTTGCTTCATACCATGTTTTTCCCCAACTGCTATCGGTGATAAGTGGCACATGTAAGGAAACTGCGTGCTCCATCACTTCTTTGACGAGTTGATTTAATTGTTCTAATTCTGATTCTGGTACTTCAAAAACTAATTCATCGTGCACTTGTAATAACATTGTCGCTTGTAATTTTTCTTCTTTTAAACGACGCGCCATTTCAATCATCGCAATTTTTAAAATATCTGCGGCACTTCCCTGAATCGGTGTATTAATCGCTGTACGTTCAGCGAACGAACGTAGATTAAAGTTTCTTGAATTAATATCACTTAAATAACGACGGCGATGATACAATGTTTCCACATAGCCTTTGTCTTTGGCATCGCGGACAATCTCTTCCATGTACTGTTTCACGCCTGGATATTTTTCAAAATAGGTGTCAATATATTGTTGCGCTTGCTTTCTAGTAATGCCTAAGTTTTGGGACAAGCCATAATCACTGATACCATAGACAATTCCAAAATTCACCGCTTTAGCTTGACGACGCATGTTAGGTGTGACATCTTCTGCTTTTTCAACACCGAAAACTCGCATTGCAGTGCTGGCATGGATATCTTGTCCTTCCACAAACGCTTCTTTTAAATGCTCATCATTAGAAATATGTGCGAGCACACGTAACTCAATTTGAGAGTAATCAGAAGAGAAAATCAACCAATTATCCTCTCTTGGTACGAACGCTTCTCTAATTTTTCGGCCTTCTTCTAAACGGATAGGAATGTTTTGTAAATTGGGATCTACTGAGCTTAATCGTCCTGTTTGGGTCAGTGTTTGTACATACCGAGTATGAATTTTATTATCTGGCTGAATTACTTTTAAGAGTCCTTCAACATAGGTCGATTGAATTTTGGCAATTTGACGATAAGTTAAAATATCTGTCACAATTGGTGCTTGTTCTTTTAGTTGTTCTAAAACATCCACCGCTGTTGAATAACCAGTTTTCGTCTTTTTGATCACAGGTAAGCCCATTTTTTCAAATAAAATAACGCCTAATTGTTTAGGTGAGTTTAAATTAAATTCTTCGCCAGCTTCTGCATAGATTTTTTCTTCGATTTCTTTCAAGCGTTCTGAAAATTCTACTTGCATTTCTTTTAAGCGCGTGGCATCAACACGGATACCAGTTATTTCCATATCGCCTAAAATACGAGAAAGTGGTAATTCCATTTTATAGAATAAATCAGCTTGATTTTTTTCTGTTAATTCGCTATCTAATTTGCTTGTTAAAAATTGAATAGCTTTAATCTTACGTGCTAAATGACCAAAGAAAACTTCTTCGTCCTCTGGCAAGCCTTTTTTGGCCCCTTTTCCATAAATGGCTTCATCAGATTGAATCGCATCATATCCGTAATGTTGTGCTACACCTTCAATATCAGCGTTATTGTCATTGGTATCAAGTAAATAAGCAGCCAATAAAACATCAAAGGCAATCCCTGTCATTTTTCCTACATAGCGATTTAGTGCAACGTACGTCCGTTTTGCATCATAGACATTTTTTTTACGTGTCTCATCCATCAACCAGTCGATAAATGGCTGACTTTCAAAAACAGCTAAATTATTCGTGGTATAAATCTTCTTGTTGTTGCCCCAAGCAAGGCCGACAATCGGTGACGTATGATAGTTATCTTCCATCATCTCAACATAAAGAGCCATATCGTCTGTAAACATTTCATTGGTTAACTGATCTTCGACTACTTCAAATAAAATATCTTCCATTTCAACAGGTTCTTCTGTAATGTCCAACTTAGCTAAAAATTGTTTAAAGTCCATTTCTTTATAAAAAGGAACCAATTTTTCTAAGTTTTTCCCTTCATATGCCAAGTCTTCCACATTGACTTCGACTGGTGCATTGACTTCAATTGTCGCTAAACGTTTAGAAAGAAAGGCTTGCTCTTTATCATTAATCAAGTTTTCTTTCATTTTGCTTTTTTTCATTTCATCGATATTCTCATAAACCCCTTCAACTGAGCCATATTGTTTTAACAGCTTAATCGCGGTTTTCTCACCGATTTTCGTTACACCTGGAATGTTATCCGACGTGTCGCCAGCCAACCCTTTCATATCAATAATTTGCTTAGGCGTTAACCCATCATATTTTTCAGCAATATGCTCAGGCGTATATGATTCAATATCGCTAACTCCTTTAACAGTGATATCTACTTTGACAGTGTCCGTCGCTAATTGTGTCAAATCTCGGTCCCCTGATAACACGACAACATCAAATTCATCTTTATCAACTTTGTTGGCTAATGTACCAATAATATCATCTGCTTCATAGTTAGGTAGTTCATAATATTTTACGCCTAAACCTTCTAAAAGTTCACGAATATACGGCATTTGTTCTTTAAATTCCCCAGGTGTTTTTGAACGTCCGGCTTTATATTCTGAATAAAATTCTGTTCTGAATGTGGTTTTCCCTGCATCAAAAGCGACTAAAACATGAGTAGGCATTTCTTTTTGCATTACATTTTCAAACATATTGTTAAACGCATAAATAGCATTTGTATGCAAGCCGTTCTTATTTTTGAATCGTTCTAATGAGTTATGTAGCGCAAAAAATGCACGAAAGGCTACACTGTTTCCATCAACGAGTAATAATTTTTTTTTGGTCATTTTTTTCCCCTCATCTTTAGCAAACTAGTTTCCTTTCTATTTTAACAAAAAACTACAGAATTTGCAGTAGACGGCGATTGCAGAATGAAAGAAAAAGGTATTTGACATAGTTCCTTAGTGACAACTATATCAAATACCAAAATCAATCAGCAATACACGCTGGATCTTCACAAGTACGAAAATCTTTTTACGGCAAAACATTTCCCGCTGCACGATAAATATCGTACCAATCTTCGCGACTAATCACAATGTCTGCTGCTTTAGCAATTTCTTCAATTCTACCAAGATTCATACTTCCTGCGATGACTTGCATATTAGCAGGGTGGCGCAGAATCCAGCTGCTGGCTAAGCCAGTTGGCGTTGTTTGATATTTTTCAGCCAATTCGCTTAATTTTTGATTTAACTCAGGGAATTTTTCATTTCCAATAAAGACACCTTCAAAATAACCATATTGGTACGGTGACCATGCTTGAATAGTCATTTGTTTCAACCGTGAATAATCTAAAATACCATGATCATAATCAATGCTTCCTGATATTTCCATATTTGTTTGTAAGCCTTGATCTACCATGCCAGTATGCTTGATGCCAAATTGTAATTGATTGGCTAATAACGGTTGTTTAACAGCTGTTTTTAAAAGTTCAATTTGTCCTGGCGTTTGGTTACTTACACCAAAATAGCGAACTTTCCCTTGTTTTTCTAATAAATGAAAAGCTTCAGCTACTTCTTCTGGTTCCACTAAAGTATCTGGACGATGCAACAATAATGCATCGACTGAATCTACACCTAAACGCTGTAAACTCCCTTCGACCGCTTCTAAAATATGTGCTTTTGAAAAGTCAAAAAAGCCCTGACGAATCCCACATTTCGTTTGTATAAAAATATCTTCACGACGAATGGTACTTTCTTTTAAGGCCTTACCAAAAATGGTTTCGCAGTCGCCGCCACCATAAATGTCGGCGTGATCAAAAAATGTAATGCCATGATCATAAGCAGTTTCAATTACCTGTTGAGGATTTTCAGCACCATTTAAGCGCATACATCCTAAGATAACTGAAGAAACTGTTTCGTCACTTGTACCAAATTGCAGTTGTTTCATTTTAATATCCTCCTCATCCATTCCTCTTACTTCTTCATTTTAACACTATTTAGACAAAATTGGACTTCTTACGGTAGATTCGCTTCGACTTTTTCAAAAAAAGCAGGAGATAATTCCTCTGGCAAATAAACCACTGTCTTAGAAGAAAGCGCTACGTTCATCTGAAATAAATGATTGACAATTAAGAGGTGTGCTTGGTGAAGTTGATACGTTGGTTTTCCATGAATAATTGTAATATTCTTTTTTTCACTGAAATAGCTTTTTATAGATTGCCCCAACGCTTGTTCCTTTTCTGGAGGAAAGTCCGTCAATAGGCAAATAATATATTTTTTTTCATATAAAATCGGGTCAAATAAATCTAGGATGTGATAAAAATAGCAACTCGTCAATTCCCTTTCTTTTACTGAAGTAAAGACTGGATATAGGCGCTTTAAAAGCCTAATTAGTTTTTGTAATCTGTGCCAGGTTTGTTGATAACGAGCAGCGAGTGTTTGTTCCTGTTTATGAGCTGGCAACCATGCTTGTCCGTCTAATAAACTATTCATATGCGTACTTAAAAATCGACATAAATGAATTTCTTGATAATTAAAATGATGTTGTGTAAAATTTCTCCTAATTTCTTTCATAATAAAAATAGCTGTTTTTAAGCATAAACTTTCTATTTTCATTTGCTCATGAATAAAATACTTTCGCGCTCTCTTGCCAAAACAACCACCAAAATGTGCTTCAAGAATCACAAATAACGCTTTTTGTTCTTTAAGAGACATAAAAGAAGTGCTCAACACTTCCACACGAAATAAATAAAAAAAAGCACTTGTTTGTTGAAATAAATTAGCATTTGGCACTGAAATTTCATGCCCGCCTCGGTATCGTCTCTCCCAAATATAAATTAGCCAACTAAGATGATTCTGTTGTGCTACATTTAAATCCAACTCAAAAAAGGTAATGATTTTCCGAGTCATTTCTCTGTTTTCTTCTAGACAGCTTTCTTGAAAAAACAAATAAAAACAAAGGATTAACTGTCGAATTTGCCATTCATTGCCAGTTAAATCGTAATGTTTTTGACGTACAATAATATCAAAATTAACTAGCCAACGTCGAATATTAGAAAGTTTCTTCCGAAGAGTTGATTCCTGTAATCCCAATACCTGGGTCAATTGCGCATAATTGATTCGCTCTTCAATTAGACAACGTAAAATATAAAATTCGGGAATAAAATAACAAAATTTTTGTCTAAATCGAGCCAAGCCACAAACGCATAATTCACGATATTTTACAATTCCTTTGGTCGTTGTATAAATCTTACAAAGCCCTTCTATCTTAAACGCTTCCTGCTTTTTTTCAAAACGTTGAATGTAACAATGGATGGTTTTGTCGCTCACCTTTAGTTTTTCTGCAGCCATCAAAACAGAAAATGTCTGCTCTTGTTGCAGTAAATCCAACAATTCCAACATATTTTTATGTTCAAAAGACAATAATTCCTTGAAATCCATATATCGTCCCCTTTCACTCCCTTGTTATAAGAATACGTCAAATAAGGCAAAAATTTTTTTAAGAAGAAAAAAATAGAGAACAAAAAGTATTGATTACTTTCCGCTCTCTACAATTATATCGAATTATTTTTTTGAAATATGCAGTGTCATAGCATTTGCTGCTACAATAATTGTACTTAATGACATCAAGACAGCACCTACAGCTGGATTTAAAACAATCCCAATTGGTGCAAGAACCCCAGCCGCTAAAGGAATGGCGACAATATTGTACCCAGCTCCCCACCAAAGATTTTGGATCATTTTACGTCGTGTTTGTTTGGCTAAATCTAAGAACCTTAAAATATCTTTAGGATCACTATCCGTCAGTACAACATCTGCCGAATCAATCGCTACATCTGTACCAGCGCCTATCGCAATGCCGATTGAAGCACGGGCTAAACTTGGTGCATCGTTAATACCGTCTCCTACCATCATGACCTGATGTCCCTCAGTAAGATATTGTTGCACAATTTTTTCTTTATCTTCTGGTAAGAGCTCTGCGTAGTATTCCTTCATTCCTAAATAATTAGCAACTGCACTGGCGGCTGTTTGATTATCCCCTGTTAACATGACTGGCGTAATTCCTTGCGTTTGTAACTCTGCAATAAATGTTTTAGCTTCTGGTTTGACTTTATCTCCTAAAGCAAGCAGTGCGACTAATTGACCAGCGATGATTAAATAGCTCAAGGTATTTCCTTGCTCTTGATAGTTTGTTTTAATTGTTTCATCGAAGGTTAACTGTAACCGTGCAACTTCTTTTTCATTGACTATTTTGACTTCTTGGTTTTGAACAGTAGCAACCAGTCCTACGCCTGATAAAGCTTGCAGATTATGGGCTTCATAAGGTTGAACGGCTTGTTTATTTAAATAGTTCATGATCCCAATTGCCAACGGATGGTTTGCATTTTTTTCTAATGCTCCAATATATTTAAGTGCTTCTTCTCTAGTGAATTGCTTACTCATTAATTCTAAGCCAGTAACTGTAAATTGTCCTTCTGTTAAAGTTCCAGTTTTATCCAGCAACACATATTCAACCTTATTGGCTTGTTCTAATGCATTCCGATTTTTTAAAAGTAAGCCATTTTTAGCAGCAATGGAGGTACTTCTAGCAATCACTAAAGGAATTGCTAAGCCTAACGCATGGGGACAGGCAATAATAAAAACTGTAACCATTCGTTCAAATGCTAGAGACAAATCTTTCGTTACGAGTAACCAACCGATAAATGCTAACACACCTACGAATAAGGCAATATAGAATAACCACTTGGCTACACGGTCTGAAATGGATTCTAGTTTTGATTTTTCCGATTGCGCTTGTTTAACCATCTCCATAACTTTTGACAGGTAACTATTTTCCCCCGTGCCAGTTACCGAAATTTCAATCATTCCGTTGCCATTGACAGCTCCACCAATCACGGAGTCACCAATGTTTTTTTCTACTGTTTTTGATTCCCCTGTAACCATCGATTCGTCGACTGTTGTGCTTCCTTTCAAAATTTTACCATCTGTCGGAATTTTATCTCCCGAACGAACAATCAAGCGATCGCCTTCTTGGACATCTTGCAAAGGAATTTCTTCTTCCCCATGTTCAGTCATTCGCTTGACTGTGTCAGGCAACAGTTCAGCCATTTTTTTCAAGGCATCACCAGCATTAGAAATAGCATTCATTTCAATCCAATGGCCTAAAAGCATAATAACAATCAGAGTGGCTAATTCCCAGAAAAAGTCCATCACGTGGGCCTGATTCGTAAAATGATTCATGTAAAACGCATATAAGCTGTAAAAATATGATACCGAAATCCCCATCGCAATTAACGTCATCATTGCTGGACTCTTTTGCTGTAATTCCATTCTAGCGCCACTTAAAAATGGTTGTCCACCATAAAAAAATAGCACAGTTGCTAAAATTAAGACCAACCAATCAGAACCTGGAAAAGTAAATTGAAAAGGTAATTGAAAACCCATCATTGGTGAAAGAACAATAATCGGAATAGCTAAAATCAATGACAGCCAAAATTTTTGTTTAAAATTCCCCATATGCATTGAATGGTCCATTCCCTTCATTCCTTCATGTTGGTGTGACATAGCCATTTGTTCATGCGCCATATCATGATTCATGTGATTCATTTTATCGTGGGACATTGTTGGCTGTTTTTCCTGGTGTTGTTCATGATTATGTTTTGCTGACATATGATCCCTTCTCTTCTTAAGTATTTTCATCTTAAGCATAGCACAAGATGAAAATTGTTAGAAATAATTACTTTTTTTAGTTTAGAAAAAAAAGAGCCGAATTTTGCGTATGTATATTTTAAGAACACCTTATCCTCATATTTATTACAAAAGGAGTGTTTCAATGAAAATTACTACAAAGCAAGTCGGGGCGCGCATGCGTGAAGCTCGAAAAAAGAAGAAGTACACTTTACGTTATTTAGCCAATAAAATTGGTTTATCTAGTGGAAGTACAATTAGTAACTGGGAATTAGGTTTGAATTTACCCAATAAACGATACTTAAAAAAAATCGCTAAAGCCTGTGACACAACAGTAGATTGGCTACTTTATGGTGATTTTGATCGATTTGTGCGCCAGCTATTAAAAGAAAATTTTCAAAATAAACAACTGCTAAAACCACCTTTTTTTACTCAGTTGATGGGACGTTTATCTGAAGAACAGCTATCCTATCACGATTCCTTAAAAATTATGATTCAAGCGCAAAAGTTACAGCAGTCCTTTTATGCTTTTCCTTTAACAGTAGAAGCCCCCTCTCATTCCCAAGAGAGTATTTCTATTTATGAACCAACAACTGCAGAAGAACAGTCTGACCAATCTTATTATCATCCGTTTATTTTGTCAGAACTCCATGAATTATTTACACATTCTCAAAATCCAGAATTGGATTATTCTCTGATTATCGCTTTTCTTCCTTTGTTAAAAGTAGATCAATTAACTGAGCCACAAAAAGAAGTCTTACTGGCCATCTTTAAGCGGATGAATTCCTTTAAAGACCAAACGCTTTTAAATGAATTCTTTGTGGAATTACAGTATTTACTCTGATTCTACAAAAAAGATTGAGCCATGTATCTCAAGGACTTAGGCTCAATCTTTTAGTTAAATTTCTTCTATTTATGAACGATTCTTTCGTTCGACTAAGTGCGTTTTCCGTTGTGGACCAATGATTAAAGGAACGGATTCATATTTGACTTCACTGTATTCCAAGCCAAACCAACTTTCAGGAGAGGTAGTTAAGTTTTTGATAGCTAATTTTGCCTGCATAATTTGTCGATCCCATTTTTTCAGTTCAGAAACGTTAGATAATTCTTCTTGAATTAATACAAATTGGAAATCGCCAACTTCTCTCCCTGGCGTTAATGAATAACGTTGCGGCTGTTTTGGCAAGCGGCCTGTTTTCATCAAGTCATGAACAATTTGTCTTAAATATACATTCACTTCTTGAGAAATATGGAAGCCTAAATATAGCTGAACTTGCACAATAAAATCAGTTCCTAGCATGTCAACAGAATATTCTTGAGTAAAGGGTTCATCTGTTACCTGAACATTAACAAACCAATAAACATTCGCTCGTTTTGGTTGTTTGTCCAAAATCGAATAAATAATATTACGATTAATTTCGCCATCCACTCGATCGGAGGTTAAAAAGACCACGTTGGTTTGATACATAGGTACAGATGTATCTTCTTTCAAAGCTTTAAGTTGTGGTACATATTTTTCCAACGACACTTGTTCCGCCGTCGCTTCCTTAATCTCGTTGCCGCGTTCCCAAATAATCATGATGCATAACAAGAAGACTGCCATTCCCACAGCAACATATCCACCATGGAAAAACTTCGCAGCACTTGAAAAGAAAAAGACAACTTCAATGGCAGCAAAGAACAAGGAAATTAGATACGCAGACCAAGCTGGAATTTTATCCAAAAGATAAAACAACAATAAAATGGTTGTCATTAACATCGTAATCGTAATCGATAGACCATACGCAGCTTCCATGTGTGTCGATGTTCTAAACGCCAGCACGATTGCTGAACAAGCTAACCACAAAATTAAATTTACCGCTGGAATATACATTTGACCGATATTGCTCCCAGGATAAATAATTTTAAGTCTTGGTAATAACTTCAATTTAATCGCTTCAGAAACTAAAGTATACGAACCTGATATTAACGCTTGCGAAGCAATCACTGCTGCGATTGTTGCAAAAACAACGCCAAATACGAGAATACCTCGTGGAATCATTTGGAAAAATGGGTTAATTTCAGCTAATGCCTGCATTTCAGGGTTTTCTTTGACCGTTAATAACCACGCAGCTTGCCCTAAATAATTAAGAATCAAACAAATCTTAATATACGGCCAGCTAATGCGGATATTCATTTTTCCTACATGCCCTAAATCAGAATATAAAGCTTCAGCACCAGTTGTAGCCAAGAAAATATTCCCTAAAATAAATAGACCTAATTTATTTTCTGGACTGACTAGTAATTGCAAAGCATAATATGGATTTAATGCACGAATAACCGTCCAATCTTGGCTAAAATTCATTAAACCAATGATGCCTAAAAAAGTAAACCACAAGAACATAATCGGCCCAAAAGCTTTCCCGACCAATTCTGTTCCAAATCGTTGAACAGAAAAAAGAATTAAAATAATCGTCAACGTAATAACCACTATAATCGTTTGGTCATTGCCAAAACGTTCAAAAAATGCTGGAATCCCCCGTAAGCCTTCAATCGCTGTCGTCACTGTCACAGCTGGGGTCAAAACGCCATCAGCCAGTAAAGCGGCGCCGCCAATCATTGCGGGAATAATCAAATACTTACTTTTTTTACGAACCAATGTATAAAGAGAGAAAATCCCACCTTCTCCATGGTTATCAGCATTTAAAGCAATAACAACATATTTAATCGTGGTTAAGATAGTCAATGTCCAAAAAATTAATGAGACCGAACCTAAAATAAACGATTCAGAGACCCGTGCCAAGCCACCATTATCTCCTACAATGGCTTTCATTACATATAAAGGGCTCGTTCCAATATCTCCATAGACAACGCCCATAGCAACTAAGATCCCTGCCATCGTAAATTTCCGACGATCAAACCCCTCTGCTTTGTGTAACACAATACTTTCCTCCTACAAAAGAAATGACTTCGTTTAGTTTAACCAACAGCTCCATAAAAACTTTTAAAACTCTTTATTATATAACGTTTTATATATCTTTTTCATTAGTCAAAAAGCGCTTTTTGACTAACGATGCTACTCACTATAATACGTTTTAAATCGTTTAGCAAGTCTTTTTATTAGAGAATGTTCATCTTAGATAAGAAACCCACCTATTTTGAAAAAAGGAAAATCAAAAATAAGTGGGGCAGCAGTCGAAACGACTGCTGCCCCACTTGCTAACTATTAAGATAATTCCCTGAACAAAAGTAGCTCCTTTTATTCCTGTTAAATTTAAATCACTTCTTCTTCCTCTTCGACTTCAGAGAAATGGAACTTAATCATTTCATTGACGAAAATTGGCACAAAGGATAGGAAAATTGCTAACATCCAATGATTTAAACTAATATGCACTAATCCAAATAGTTCTTGTGTGAATGGTAATAAAGCAATGGTTGTGGTAATTAGTAATGCTAAAACGACCATTTCAAAGAGCGACTTGTTGCTTGATAATTTTACACGGAAAACAGAGTTCGCACTACGAACATTAAAGACATGTAAGATAGAGGAATAAGCTAAGATTAAAAATGCCACTGTTTGTCCAACTTCATAGCTGTTTGAAACATAGGCTGAAACACCTGGTACAAAGGCACCTAGGTAAAAACCAAACAAAGTAATGACTGTGAACACTGCTGCATTAATCCCAATCTTTTGCCATAAGCCTCGTGCAAAAATCCCTTCGTTTTTAGGGATTGGTGCCTCATCCATAATTCCTTTTTCCGCTGGTTCTTTTCCTAATGCAAAACCAGGTAACCCATCTGCGACCACGTTAACAAACAACAGTTGAACTGCAGTAAATGGCGCACCCCAACCAAGTAACATGGCAATTAAAACAATAAAAATCTCAGAAATATTACAGCTTAATAAGAAGTTAATGGCTTTACGAATATTTCGGTACACGGCACGTCCTTGCGCAACCGCATCAACAATAGTTGCAAAGTTATCGTCCGTCAAAATCATATCTGAAGCGCCTTGGGCCACATCTGTTCCAGTAATCCCCATTGCGCAACCGACATCACTAGCTTTCAAAGCTGGCGCATCATTCACGCCATCTCCGGTCATTGCTACAACAGCGCCAGAACGTTGCCATGATTGAACAATTCGAATTTTATCTTCAGGGGTTACACGTGCATAAACGGATAAATCTTTAACCCGTTTATCTAATTCTTCATCACTCATTTTTTTCAGTTCTGAACCAGATAAGGCTTCACTTTTATCTTTTAAAATTCCTAATTCTTTAGCAATTGCACTGGCTGTTACCACGTGATCACCAGTAATCATGACTGTTTTAATTCCAGCTTTTTTCGCACGAGCAATGGCGCCCTTACTTTCTGGACGTGGTGGATCAATCATGCCAATTAAGCCTAACAAGCGAAGATTTTTTTCTAAAGCCTCTGATGTAATTTCCTTGGGTGGTTCATCATATACGGCATAACCGACAGCAATAACTCGTAACGCTCGTTTTCCGAAACGATCATTAACAATAGCCGCTTGATCGACATCTCCGAAACCAAAACGAGGTAGTAACACATCAAAGGCTCCTTTAGTAATTGAGATGTACTTTTTCCCCCATTGATGGACCGTAGTCATCATTTTTCGTTCTGAATCAAAGGGAATTTCACCAATACGAGGATATTTTTCTTCAAGTTCTTCTTTAGTATGATAATTTTCTTCGACAGCACGAACAATTGCCGCTTCTGTCGGATTCCCTGTAACAGTTAGTTCATCGCCTTCTTTTTCCACAATGACATCTGTACATAAAGCAGCCATTTTCAATACTTCCATGGCTTCATCGGTCATGGCATCTTCCGTATCCGTTACTTCATCACCACGATGCCATACTCGGCGGACACGCATTTTATTTTGTGTCAGTGTTCCTGTCTTATCAGAACAGATAACATTCGCAGTTCCTAGCGTTTCTACTGCTGGCAATCGACGAATAATCGCATGTTTCTTAGCCATTTTTTGAACACCATATGCTAAGGTTAACGTTACAATCACGGTTAGTGTTTCTGGTACAGCTGCCACCGCTAAGGAAACGGCTGTCATAAACATTTCAAGAAGCGGTTCTCCTTGCAGTTCACCAATAATGAAAACAATTGCTGCAGCCCCTAAGGCTAACAAACTAATACGTTTGCCTAATTGATTCAAGCGTTTTTGTAATGGTGTTTTTTGTTGATCGCTGTTATTCAGTAACCCAGCAATTTTACCCATTTCTGTATTCATTCCTGTTGCAGTTACTACTGCTCGTCCGCGGCCATTCACAACGGTACAGCCTTTGAAAATCATATTTATTTGATCTCCTAAGCCATCATCGTCATGCCCCACGTATGTAGGATCTTTTTCAACAGGTTCACTTTCACCTGTTAGTGCTGACTCTTCTACGCGCATTTGAGAAGCTTGAATAAGTCGTGCATCGGCTGTAATCATTGAACCAGCTTCAAGAACTAGAACATCTCCTACTACTAGTTCTTCAGCATCGACTTCGATTACCTTGCCATCTCGTAAGACTGCACTACTTTGCTTGTTCATGTCTTGTAAAGCCGCCAGAGATTTTTCAGCATTTCCTTCTTGAACAATGGCTAAAACAGCATTGATAATCACAATTGCAATAATTAAGATTCCTTCAAAATATTCGCCATGTTCTGTTACGATTGCTGTATAAAACGAAATTGCCGCAGCAACTAATAAAATAATCGTTGTAAAATCAGATAAACTGTGAATAAATTTCTTTAACACAGAATCCTTCTTAGCCTCTTCAAATTGATTGCGGCCATTTTCTTTCAGCCGTTGTTGGGCCTCTTGTTGTGTTAAACCAGTTTCAGTATTGACTGAAACTTCTTTTGTGACAGTATCGACAGATTGCTTGTAAGCTTCCATCCTATTCCCCCTCTAATTTTTTCTTCCTATATAATAGTGTCTCTATTAAATATAACATGATTTTTTTTGAACACGCAACTTTTTTCATCTTTGGCTTAGCGTTCTCTCATATATCCAGAAAAAACTGGTATTTTCGTTGTTGCTACAGCAATGTTTCTATTTGATTATGGGAATTTTATGAAAAAGGAAACGAATTCAGCCAAAAAGCAATGGACATTTTTTTCATTTTGTCTGATAAAAAAATAGTTTATTTCTATATATTCAACACAAAAACAACAAAAAATACAATGTTATTTAGTTCGCACAATTATTTATTTTACATGTTATAAAATAACCAGAAAAATATTATATTTAATCTTATTAATAAGAGTTATAACTTGCAAACGCTTCCAAAAAGTGCTATTCTTTAAGTGTAAGGAGGACATGCAAATCAATTGGTTGAAGATTTTCTCAGTAGATAAAAATCGGTAAACTCAAAGTTGTTAGAATTGCAAGATTCACCTGTAAACAATACGTGTAGAGTAATTGTTAGTGATAACTCGTATCGGAAAATAGGGAAAGGTTATAGAAGGATGGAGTTTCTATAAAGCATTTACCCTATCTGTTATCACCTAACGCAAGTTATCCACCATCCAAGCGTCGAAACTGTATGAAAACAAGGTTTTAGTTTCACCGCATCACGTTCACCTTTTGCTTTACATGTATCGCGAAATGTAAACACTTATTCAACCAATTGATGTCTTCCCGTTAACAAGGCCGAGCTTAAATTTAAGCTCGGTTTTTTCTTTTAGGCAATAAAATATATTTGTATCAAATAATCATATGTGTTATATTCAAGGTGCACATTCTATTTTATCTTCTTTTAAAGGAGGGAATGCTATGCGAAAAAAGAAAAAATCTTCGTTTGAAAGTTCAATTCATGTTTATCGTGCTATGGCTCGTATGACCCAGCAAGATTTGGCCAATCGAGTCGGTGTCTCTCGACAAACAATTATTCAACTGGAACGAAACAAGTACAATCCTTCATTACTTCTTGCGCATGACATCGCGAACGTCTTTGGCGTAACCATTGATGATGTGTTCACCTTCAAAGAAACACTGAATGACGATGTAGAACAAGAAGCCTAAACAGTATAAGCTGTACTTAACAAGACAATTTTTCTGATTGTACTTGGAGTTGCCGAGGTACAACTTAGTACCGGCAATACGAAGAAAGCACTTCTTCGTATTGTTGTTTCAATAATTAATCTTTTCTTACATAAAAAAAGAACGGCGCAACCGTGGTTGCGCCGTTCTTTTTATTCTAAGATTGTCTACTAAGCACTTTTGTCCTAGTAGCGTTTTGGTTTCTAACTTTATTATTTACAGGGGAAGAAAAAATAAAGCACACCTTTACTGTGATTCCAAAAATCACGTGTTTATCATAATATATTTTTGTTTCAATCCCAAGTATTCTGCTCACAAAGTGTCGCTTATTTAATAAACATTGCATCGCCAAAACTAAAGAAACGATATTTTTCCTCAATTGCATGTTGGTAAGCAGCCAATGTTAAGTCTTTTCCTGCAAAGGCACTTACAAGCATCACTAACGTAGATTTTGGTAAATGGAAGTTCGTTGAAAAAGCCTCTACGACTTTAAATTGATACCCTGGTGTGATAAAAATATCGGTCCAGCCACTGTCAGCCTGGATTTCACCATTAAATTTTGTGCCAATTGTTTCCAACGTACGAATAGAAGTTGTTCCAACCGCAACAATCCGACCGCCTGCTTGGCGTACTTCATTTAGTTGCTTAGCCGCTTCTTCAGTTAAACGATAGAATTCGCTATGCATATGATGTTCTTCTATATTATCAACGCTCACGGGACGGAATGTTCCTAAACCGACATGTAAAGTTAAATAAACGAGATGAACACCTTTTGCTTTGATCTCTTCTAATAGTTCTTTTGTAAAATGCAAACCCGCTGTTGGTGCTGCAGCTGAACCATTTTCTTCAGCATAAACCGTTTGATAACGATCTGGGTCATCTAGACGTTCTTTGATATATGGCGGCAATGGCATTTCTCCTAACGATTCTAAAATTTCTAAGAAAATACCATCATATTTAAATTCAATGATTCGACCACCATGTTCCAACTCTTCTTTAACCACCGCTTTTAGGCGACCATCGCCAAATTGAATTTCCGTGCCGACTTTTGCACGTTTCGCGGGTTTAATCAAGGTTTCCCATGTATCGCCTTCTGTATTTGTTAAAAGTAAAACTTCCAAATGACCGCCTGTTTCAGGTTTTTCTCCATATAAACGGGCCGGTAGTACCCGTGTGTTATTCATGACTAATGCATCCCCAGGCTGTAATTCATCAAGAATATCATGGAAATGTTTATCCTCCATGTCCCCTGTTTCTTTATTTACAACTAATAATCGTGAACTAGCGCGATCTTTTAGTGGGGTTTGAGCAATTAATTCTTCTGGTAAATCAAAATCAAAATCTTCTGTACTTAGCATTTCCGTCACTCTTTCTACTAGTTTTTATCTTGGTTATTCTAACACTTTTTCTTGTTTCTGGCTATGTCAGCCTTCTGAATCAAACTAAATAGTTGTCAAAAAATGTCAGAAGCACTATACTTACTTTAAGTAAGTATACATAGTTATTTAGAGGAGGAACTCAAAATGCATGCTCAATTTCATCATGTTTCACTATTAACGCGTCATGGTCAAGAAAACCAATCATTCTATACAAAATTGTTAGGCTTACGCTTTGTCAAAAATACCGTAAATCAAGACAACAATCGCATGCCTCATTATTTTTATGGCGATTATCAAGGCACACCGGGAAGCTTAGTAACTTTTTTTATCGTGCCCTTATTAGGCAACCGCTATGAAGAAAAAAATTATTTAGCCACGATTGGCTTAAAAATCCCCCAAAATAGCCTTTCCTTTTGGGAACAACGTTTAACAGAAAACAAAATTCCATTTAACAAAAAAGAAAAGAGCCTACATTTCAGTGATCCAGATGATACGCATATTATCCTGACAGAAGTTCCTGAAAATCCATTAAAAGAAACACTCGTTGTTTCTAACGACATTCCAGCAGCGGTTCAAATTATCGGTTTGGCCTCTACTGAATTTCATGTGCCAGATTCTGAAAAAACCTTGGCTTTTTTTGAAACATTTCTTGGTTGGCAAGCAGTTGGCAATACGATTATTTTAAGTGAGACGGAAAGCTTTTCTGTTCATCAAACAACGTCGGATAAAACAAGCCGAATGGGGCGTGGCAGTATGGATCATATTGCTTTTTCTGTGGCTGATGATGAAGCATTACAAGAACTACACACGCGCGCTTTAGCACAAGGCTGGGAAATTGAAATGTATGTAAGTCGTGGATATTTTAAAAGTTTATACATTCGTGAACCAGGCGGGAATCGGGTTGAATTTGCTACTTTGACTCCTGGTTTTACATTGGATGAGCCTCTGGAACATTTAGGGGAAACGTTGGCTTTACCGCCTTTTTTAGAACCAAAACGGACTGCAATCGAAGCCAACCTCTACAAAGACATGTAACCAACGCTTTAGAAAACAACGGAAGACGGACGTAATAATCGGTGACAAAATTACGTCCGTCTCTCTTCCCCTATGTTTGAATGTTTGAACAAGAGAATAAAAAATGACCTTCAGATTTTTCTGAACGTCATTGCACATTCCATAAAAAGCATCCTTCGTTCTTCCACTTCTTACTTCTTAAAAAAACTGGTAATTTTTTCAAAAATTCAGTAAAATAAAAGTGATCAATGGTTTCCATTGATTGAACGGGCAACTTGATGGTCCACTTGCACAGGTGACTATTCAAGGCTTCGTGATTTAGTTGCCGCTAAATCATGAAGCGCCTTTTTTTATTTTATTCCCTTGTTCTCTTTCCATTCTAATGAAAAACTCAGCTCCCGTCAACTTGCTACAAAGGACACTTTTCTTTGTTATAGCGGCTTTTTCCCCTTCTCAGAATACTCTTTTTAACATCTTGTTTCGTTCAGACAACTTTTACTAAACAATAGTTATCTTTTCTTTTTTTTAGAACGAATTAAAAAAATTTTACCGCCTTCTTTTTCCCATTAAAAATAGATTACATTTGTCGAAATCGCATTTTTATAGCATACTAGTAATAAGATACATTTTCAAAATATTTAGTTGAGGTGAGTAAGTTGATAGAATTTCAGCATGTATCAAAATTTTATAAAGGCGGAAAAGTCGCCGTTGATGACATTAATTTGTCTTTCGATAAAGGTGAATTTATCTGCTTCATCGGAACAAGTGGTAGTGGAAAAACAACATCAATGCGGATGCTTAACCGCATGACCGACCCTTCAAAAGGAAAAATTTTAATTGATGGCCAAGATATTCAAAAAATCAATCCTGTAGAGCTACGTCGCCAAATTGGCTATGTCATTCAAAATATCGGCTTGATGCCTCACATGACCATTCGTGAAAATATCGTTTTAGTGCCTAAATTATTAAAAGTACCTGTGGAAGAACGCAATAAGATAGCCGAAAAAATGATTGATTTGGTTGAGTTACCACGAGAAATGTTGGACCGCTATCCCAATGAACTTTCTGGGGGACAACAACAAAGAATCGGCGTTGTGCGGGCTTTAGCTGCCAATCAAGATATTATTCTAATGGATGAACCTTTTGGTGCTTTAGATCCTATCACCCGTGATTCATTACAAGATTTAGTGAAAGATTTGCAAGAACGTTTAGGAAAAACTATTGTCTTTGTTACCCATGATATGGATGAAGCGTTGAAATTAGCAAATAAAATTGCCATTATGAGCGAAGGCAAAGTAATTCAATTTGACACACCAGATAATATCTTACGTCATCCAGCCAATGAATTTGTAGAAGAACTCATCGGAGAAGATCGCTTATTACAAGCTAAACCTGATTTCACCACTGTTGATGAAGTCATGTTAAATTCAGCAATTACTATCACGCCGGAAAAATCTTTACAAGAAGCGATTAAATTGATGCGTGAAAAACGGGTTGATACCTTATTAGTTGTTGATAATTCCCATGTGCTTAAAGGCTTTATCGATGTTGAAACATTAGATCAGCAACGTGGCAAAGCTTCTAGTGTCGGTGATATCTTGAATAAAGATGTCTTCTTTGTTCAAAAAACCGCTCTTTTACGTGATGCTTTACAAAGAATCTTAAAACGTGGCTTAAAATATGTGCCAGTCGTTGATGAACAAAAACGAGTGGTGGGCATCTTAACACGTGCTTCCCTTGTTGACATTGTTTATGATGTTATCTGGGGCGATGAAACAACGATTAGTGAAGCTGTAGAAGCAAAACAAAGCGAGTCCGAAACTGATAAAGAGGAGGCGTAAGCAATGAGTAGCTTCTTTCAAGAATATGGATCAGAAATGATTTCAAAAAGTATTGAACATATTTATATTTCATTCTTTGCACTTTTATTAGGGGTCGCTATCGCTGTGCCCGTTGGCGTTTGGTTAACACGTTTGCCCAAAGTAGCCAATATTGTCATTGGTTTAACAAGTGCCTTACAAACGGTTCCTTCGTTGGCTTTATTAGCTTTGATGATTCCAATTTTTGGTGTCGGCAAAACACCCGCTATTATCGCGCTATTCATCTATTCCCTTCTACCTATTTTAAGAAACACGTATATCGGAATGAAAAATGTCGATGAAAATTACCGAGATGTTGCTAAAGGCATGGGCATGACCAATTTACAGTCTATTTTTAGTGTTGAATTACCCATTGCCATGCCAACAATTATGGCCGGCATTCGTTTAGCTGCTGTCTATGTCATTGCTTGGGCTACACTGGCTTCTTATATTGGTGCAGGTGGTCTTGGTGATATGATTTTCAGTGGATTAAATAACTATCAGCCAGAATTAATCTTTGGCGGGACTATTCCGGTAACTATTTTAGCGCTTTTAGCAGATGTTCTTCTTGGATTATTAGAAAATCGTTTAACGCCAAAAGCTTTAAGGGAGGGCGAATAATGATGAAAAAGAAACTCAAGTTAAGCTTACTCTTCTTAAGCAGTTTACTTTTATTGGCAGGTTGTTCTTTACCTGGTCTCGCTTCAACTTCTGATGATAACACTGTCGCCATTACAGGTGGGATTACTTCAGAAGCGCAGATTTTAGGGAGCATTGTAGCGGATATGGTTGAGCATTACACAGATAAAAAAACAAATGTGATTAACAACTTAGCCACTACTACCATCAATCACCAAGCAATGTTAAACGGAGATGCCTCAATTTCTGCAGCTCGTTATACTGGTACTGACGTGACTACTACGCTGGGCTTACCAGCGGAAAAAGACCCTAAAAAAGCGTTTAACCTAGTTCAATCAGAATTTGAAAAACGTTATCAACAAACTTGGTTCCCTTCATATGGGTTTGAAAATACTTATGTATTCTTAGTTACAAAAGAAACGGCTGAGAAATACAATTTAAAAACAGTCAGTGATTTAGGGAAAGTCGCAGACAAATTAGTTGCTGGTGTCGATACTGCGTGGATCACACGTGAAGGCGACGGTTATGAAGGCTTTAAAAAGGAATACAACTTCCAATTTAAATCTATTTTACCAATGCAAATTGGCTTGGTGTACGATGCAGTCAACGCTGGAAAAATGGACGTCATCTTAGGTTACTCAACAGACGGCCGGATTGGTAGTTACGATTTAGTCATGTTAAAAGATGACAAGCGCTTCTTCCCGCCTTATGATGCCGCTCCTGTGGTTAGTGACAAATTATTAAAAGAAACGCCGGAAATTAAAGATGTCTTAAATCGCTTAGATGGTAAAATTTCTACCAAAAAAATGCAAGAATTGAACTATCAAGCAGATAATGATTTAATTGAACCTGCTGTCGTAGCCGAACGTTTCTTAAAAGAAAATAACTATTTTGAGGGGGAGTAACAGATGAATAATATGAATTTATTCCAACAATTTATCTACTATTTCCAACAAAATGGCGGCTACGTCTTTCAACAATTTTTACGTCACTTTTTAATTTCGATTTATGGCGTAATCTTTGCTGCAATTGTCGGGATTCCTATTGGGATTATGATTTCACGTAAACGTAGCTTAGCCAACTGGATTATCCGTTTAGCGAACATTATCCAAACAGTACCAGCTTTGGCAATGCTTTCGATTTTAATGTTGGGAATGGGCTTAGGCGTCAACACGGTGGTTGTAACGGTCTTCCTTTATTCTCTCCTACCAATCATCAAAAATACGTACACTGGCATGATTCAAGTAGATCGCAATATTTTAGATGTTGGTAAAGGAATGGGTATGACAAAAGTACAACTTCTTTATATGGTCGAGTTACCTTTATCTGTTTCAGTAATCATGGCAGGTATTCGAAATGCGTTAGTCGTCGCAATCGGGATTACTGCGATTGGTGCTTTCGTTGGTGCTGGTGGTTTAGGGGATATTATTATTCGTGGAACCAATGCCACAGATGGTGCTTCTATCATTTTAGTCGGTGCCTTACCAACGGCCTTTATGGCGATTATCACAGATTGGGTTCTAGGGATTATTGAACGTCGTTTAGACCCAGCTAGCAAACATTCCAATTAATAAAAAATAAAGAGCAGATCCAACATTGTTTCTTTTCAATGGGATCTGTTTTTTTATCTAGGAGATTAATAATGTCTAACTATACTATTATCGATTTAAACCAACAACCACACTTAATTCCGTCAGCTGCTCAATGGTTTAGCCAAAAGTGGCAAATCCCCGCTGAAGCGTATCAAGCAAGTATGCAGGAAATGCTAACTAGCGAAAACCACGTACCATATTGGTGGGTCTGCTTGAATAAACAGCAGGACATCGTTGCAGGCGTGGGCGTAATTGATAATGACTTCCACAATCGTGCAGACCTTACACCAAACCTTTGTGCATTGTATGTCGAACCAACATTTCGTCACCAAGGCTTAGCAGGAATTCTTTTAACAACAGTTGGTGATTTTCTAGCTAATTCTGGATTTAAAAAGCTTTATTTGCTCACAGACCATACTACTTTTTATGAAAGATATGACTGGGAATTTTTGACAATGGTAACCACCGAAGAGCAGTCTTGCGCTAGAATTTATCAAAAACAATTACGTCAATAAAAAAATCTGCCATCAAAAGATGGCAGACTTTTTTTTATTTTTTCAAGTGATAACTATAGGTAGCCACAATAATATTTTCCCGCCACGCTAAACGAATCCGCAAGCGTAAACTTGTTTGGTTATGCAAAATATTTTGCCAACGTTTATTTGGTACAAATTGTGGTACTAAAACTGTTGTACTGTAGTTATGCTTCGTGGCATTTTTACTAACCAAATCAACATAACGTAAGATAGGGTTTTGCAGTGAACGATACGAAGAATGGACAATTGATAGACGAACGTCCGGGAAGTGTTTTTTAAACTCTTCCTGAATTTCTTTTTCCTTCTCAACGTTTTCATCCATTGAGACATGCATAGCAACAACATAATCACCAATGGAACGCGCATAGTTCAAGGCGCCGACATTTGCCTTGGTTACGTTCCCTACTAAAACAATAACTGTATTCCCATCAAACTCATGCAACTGTGCCCCATCTTCTAAACGTAGCTGTTCCGCCACATTTTTATAGTGAGTGTTGACCCGATAAAATGCATAAATCAACACCGGCATAATAATAAAGAATGGCCAGATGTCCCCTAATCGATAAATAAACAAAATGGCGATAATCGCGAAAGAGATAAAGGCGCCGACAATGTTAGCAATTGATTTTGGCAACCAATTTTTAGTTTCTTTTCGCCATTTTACAACCATCCCCGATTGAGACAAAGCAAACGGAATAAACACACCAATTGAATACAATGGGATTAAACGTTCTGTGGAACCTTGGAAAATCAATAATAAAACAATGGAACCAGCAGCTAAAGTTAAAATACCGTTTGAATAGCCTAAACGGTCGCCACGATCCATATACATATGCGGCATAAACTTATCTTTGGCTAAGTTATAAGCCAAAACTGGAAAGGCTGAGAATCCTGTGTTAGCGGCAACCGCTAAAATTAAGGCTGTCGCAAACTGTAATAAATAATATAAAATATTTTGACCAAAGACCGCTTTCCCAATTTGTGAAAGAACTGTCACTTCTTCTTTTGGCACAATCCCATACCAATAGTTAATAAACGTAATCCCCACGAAGAAGAACCCTAAAATCGTTGCCATTAACGCTAACGTCCCAGCAGCATTTTTTGCTCGTGGTTTCTTAAAGAATGGCACTGCATTACTGATTGCTTCGACCCCTGTTAAGGAAGAAGAACCAGATGAAAACGCCCGTAAAACCAAGGCAATAGAAATTCCTGGAACCACGGCTCCTGGTAAAGCTGTCGCATTCAATGGCTGTGCGCCAGTCACAATTTTAAATAGCCCAACAACAATCAGTAAGGTAATAATTGCGATAAAACTATACACTGGCAACATTAAGAACGAGGCAGATTCTCGCAGGCCTCTCAAGTTCATTAAGGTAATCAATATCACAATCCCAATAGAAATTGCTACTTGATGACCATATAACGCTGGAATCGCCGATATAATCGCCTCTGCACCCGCTGAAACTGAAACGGCTACTGTTAGCATATAATCGACTAACAACGAACCACCAGCCAATAAACCGGCATTTCTGCCGAGGTTTTCACTACTAACAACGTATGCGCCGCCGCCATGCGGATACGCATGAATAATTTGTCGGTACGACAATGTTAAAGAAATAAGTAAAATAATAACAAATGCAGCAATTGGCAATGAATACCAAATCGCAGCCGCCGACAAAGTAACCAGAACCACCACTATTTGTTCTGTACCATACGCAATGGATGAAAGTGCATCAGAAGATAACAACGCAAGCGCTGCAAATCTGCTTAATTTATGTTCATCATTTTCGGCTGATTTCAATGGTTTCCCAATGAACAGTCGTTTTAAATCCGCCATTTTTTTCTACTCCTTTTCTCTAGAGTGACCCGCTCACTTTTTTCATTATTTTTTATCAAACAAATCCATATGCTACGCTTCTCACAATGAAAAGTCAATTGATTTTTGTTACTGAAAAAGATAAAAAAATCACCATCTTTTTTTAATCAGACGCTCATTTACAGTCCCCCGCTTCCTTTATCTTATCAAGAGAATCCAGATAACAAAAGGATTTGCATTCTCTAAACAAAAAAGCGAGAGCTAAAAGTCTATTTGACCTTTTGGCTCACGCTTAAAAACTTAGTTAATTATTCCCTTTTATTGTAACAAGTACGTATGATCGAAGGTAATTTCCACTTTATAACGACCAATTTTTTCATAAACTTGCCGCTGAATTTCCACACCCAGTTCAAATTCAGATAATTTTGATTCTGTAGGCAAAACCAAGTCGAACAAAATCTTCGGCTCTTCGCCATGGGTAACTAAGCGGATATCATGAACTTTTAAAGACGCATCAAAAGAACGAATAATCTTTTTGATTGTTTGATGAACAAATTGTTGTGTTGGGTCATACAAATTCACTGGATCAATATGACAAACAAGATTAACATCCAACTCTTCTTTAAACTTCGCTTCAATCGCATCGATTGTCTGATGGGCTTTATTTAAATCCCAGCGATCATCAATTTCAATGTGAACAGACGCAAACGTTTGGCTGGGACCATAATTATGAATCAGTAAATCGTGATATCCTACAATTGTTTCCATTTTTGATAAGACATTTTTCATTTCATCAATTTCTGTTTGGCTCGGACGCATGCCCATCAACTCATTAATAAATTCGCGAATTAACTGCAAGCCACTATAAATAATATATGCAGCAATTAAAAAACCAATATATCCATCAATTCGCAAACCAGTGACGCCTTCAATAAATGCAGAAACCAAAACAGCTAATGTAGTATAAACATCATTAAAGCTGTCCTTAGCAGAAGCAACTAATGCTTGAGAATCAATTTTTGCTGATACTTTTTTGTAAAACAGCCCTTGCCAAATTTTAATCCCAATTGATAAAGCTAAAACAGCAAATAAAATGGGTGTCACCTTGATTGATTCTGGATGCAGGATACGATCCACGGAGGTCGTTAGAAACTCAAACCCAATAAACGTAATCACTAATGATACAAGCATTCCACTAATATATTCAAAACGTTCATGGCCATAGGGATGTTCTTTATCCGCTGGCTTACCAGCAATATAAAAACCGACTAATGTTAAAACTGAAGAAATAGTATCGGACAAGCTATTAATGGCATCTGCCATGATTGAAACACTACCTGAAAGCAAGCCAATCATAAATTTACTAACGAATAAAAATAAATTAGAAACAAGCCCAATCCGCCCGGCAAAAGCACCGAATGCTGTTCGTTTTTCCAATTTACGACGTTCAATTTTTTTCTCATATCGTTGAAGCAATGCTTGAATCATTTTACAACCCCTACCCACTTTTTATTTCTTAAAAAAACACTATAAAACCTTTTTATACATTTGTACACAAAAAACCTCACTTTCTGAGGGAGATTTTATTATTTAGCATTGCCAAAAAGTCAAAAGCAAGAGCCCCCAAAACTTCTTTGTTAGGGTTACCTTGAAAATAAAGAAAAACAAAAAGCCGAAAACGCTAGAGACGTTTTCAGCTTTTTGTTTTTTAATGGAATAAATGGCTCTTTTGTGCTAAAGCCGCAAATTTTTTCGATCTGTGTTCCAGATGTGGATAAAGAATTGCACCGCCAATACTAAAGACGACTGAAATCCCCACCATAATCCAAATGGCAAACCAAGCATTTGGCCAGTAAATGCCTCCTGCTGATTCCCTTAGCAAGTTCACGGCATGCGTAAACGGCAAGAACGGATTAATCATTTGGAAGAATTTACCTGAGACTTGAATTGGGTAGTTCCCACCCCCACCAGAGATGGATAGTACCAAGATTATTATCGCAATTCCTTTCCCTACATTGCCAAAGAGAGCAACAAGCACATAAACCATTATCATAAACGTAATGGCAATCAATACCGCAAACCAGACACTATACGCTGGATTACGAACATCTACGCCTAACGCAAAGTAATTACCTAAGGTTACAATCAGTGCTTGACCAATCCCCATGACAATGAAGGTAAACATCCGTGCTGAAAATTGTTCCCGTTTAGAAAAGCGTTTTTTATCTTTTCCTTCAAGATAAACATCTGTTGTCGCAACACTTGAGAATAACACAGCGCCAACCCATAAACACAAAGCTGTATAGAATGGGGTACTTGCCGAACCATTATTAGCAATCGGATAAACAGCATGTTCTTTGACTTCAACTGGTTGTGTAAAGAAGTCACTTTCTTTATTGGCATCTAATTTTAGTAATTTAAGAATTTCGCCTAAATCAACTTCTTTTTCACCTTTACGGATTGCATTCGCTGCTTTGTGTAATCCTGTTTTGATATTTGGCCAATCATTAATAATTAGTTCGTTGGCTTTGTCTAAGGCCGCTTCAACATCTGGCATTTTCTCATTGACTGTTTTCAAGGTATTCGTTAAATCTTTTCGGATACCTGGATAGTCATTTTGCATAAAGGCTGCCGCTTTGCTGACTTTATCTTGAATGACTGGTAAATCGTTTTTATACAAATCAGCACCACGATTAATGCCATTGACAATGGTTTCCATATTGCCATTCAACATCGTATTCGCATCATGAATTTCTTGTTTAATTGCCGGCATTTCGGCTTGATATTTTTCTAATAAAGAAATCGCATTAGTGACCGTTTGACTTGTTGAACTCAATAACCCTTCAAAGTCAATTTGTTGTGCTTTGTTTAGTTGACCTTGAGCGTTTTGGATGGTACTAGTTAGTTTGTTTAAAATGGTTGAAACGGTATTACTAATTCCGTTTACATCAACACTGCCCACAATACTAGAAATATTAGTTGCCATTTCGTCAATCTCATTTAAATAATTTTGTACTCCAGAGATATCACCCGCTTGGACTAAAGCATTTAATTGATTCAAGCGATTGCTAAAATCTGTTAATAAATCATTTACATGGCTTAATTGAGCAATCGCACCATCTAAGTCATGATTACCAGCATTTTCTTGGAGTTGTTTCATAAACGCAATAATGTCGTTAATTGCTTGCTGTTGCCGTTGGATATTAGTTGTGAAATCTTGTACTACTTCATTAATATGTTGTTTTTCTTCTGGCGTTAACTGTCCATCATCTAACGCTTGACGAATAGTCGCGACTACAGAAGTTGTTGTTGTAGCAACTTGCTGGATAGATTTCAAAGTCACTTCAACGCTATTCGTAATGCTTGGTAACGCCTCTTGCAATTTATTGGCGCCATCTAATGTGACATTCCCTAAATCATTGGCTTGATCACCTAGTTTACGAATATCTGGTAACGCCGTTTGGACTTGTTGAATGATTTCTAATCCTTGTTTTGCTTCTTGGATTCCTTCGCTCATTGTTTGTTCCACAGAGGCAAAGTCTTCATCAATCATAGCAATTTGTCGGCCAGCGTTTTGAATTTCTGGAATTTTTTCTTGTAACGTCAAAATAACACTAGCTTGTTCTTTGATGCTTGGCATTTTGCCATTTAGCTCAACAATCTTCTCTCCTAAAGCATCAACTTCAGGTAAATATTTCATCGCATCGTTGGCTTTC
The DNA here is from genome assembly GCF_050546705.1 of Enterococcus sp. AZ104. Lineage (NCBI taxonomy): Bacteria > Bacillati > Bacillota > Bacilli > Lactobacillales > Enterococcaceae > Enterococcus > Enterococcus sp. AZ104. The sequence goes on along the minus strand of NZ_CP172952.1, from coordinate 626,001 downwards.
GCTAATTTTTCTTTTAGCTCAGGCATCTTACCATGTAAGTCTGTGACTTGTTTTGCATACGTATCAATGGTTCCAATGTTGGCATCTGTATCTAAAATCATGCTCTTAACTTTTTGAATGCTAACCATGTTTTTATCAATATCATAGCCAATATCATTAAATGTTTTGATTAACGTACTACTTGCCGTTTTAATGAATTCTTCCGAAATTTGTGACTGAATGGAAGAAGCGCCTTTTGACGTAATTTTCGGCGCAATTGCATTAATTTTTTCATTGATTGAGTATTCAATTTTAGGTTTATTGATGTCACCAGAAGTAAAACTTAGCAAATCTTTGGAAAAATCTTTAGGTAAATAAATCCCGGCAAAATATTTTCCTGATTGGACCCCTTTGTCTAATTCCTTTTTCGAATCAACAAAACGCCAACCTAATTGCTTGTTTTTCTTCAAGTTTTTCAAGACTTCATCACCAATATTGACCGATTTATCTTGAAAAGTTGCTGTTTGGTCATCACTATAGACCGCTATTGGTAACTCTCCTGTATTTGAATACGGATCCCATAGTGCTTTAATGTTAAACCATGCATATAATGATGGAATAATCATTAAGGCAACAATCAAAAATGTTGCTACTGGGTTTTTAAAAATTCTTTTCCAATCTAAAATAAATAGTTCCCATGTATTTTTTATATGTTTCATAAAATCACCTGCTTTTTTTTGTGCCTGAATAACTTTAGCATAAAATACAAGAGAATAACAAACAAAAGCTTGAATGTTACGACACATTTTTAAAATGTCGTAAGTTCAAGCTAAGATTGTTTATTTCATATTTTTAGAAAATTCCGAAACGACTTGTTTAACTTCATCAATGGCTTCTGGTTTTAAATAAGCCAAAAGTTTTGGTGCTTTTGTCATCAAGTACATTTTATCTAATTTGCCTGTTTGTTGGCGTTCAAACATTTCTGCAAGTAGCGCTTGCATTTTTTCTTTTTTATCTTCTTTTGTTCGATCTAGTATGAACGTTAAGAATTGTTCTTGTCCTTCTTTCATTCCCTATCCCTCCTTACAAACGGATTCTTTTCTATTATAAAACTTCTTTTTTAGAAAGGATAGTCCTTTTTTTAGGATCTATGATTTTGTGTACAGACTTAGCATGTCTTTTTTGGCGGATAAAGGTAAGCCGAGTCCCTCTTTTAAATAGCCCTCTACCGAACCAAATTCTTTTTCAATCGCCTGTAAAGCGGTCGCTAAGTACTCTTTTTTCACATAAAGCAGCGTTTCTAATTGTTGAATTTCTGCTGGAGGCGTTCCATTTGCTTGATATTGCGCAATAATTTGCTCGTTAGCGGTTTTTCTTTGCTCGTTCGTCTTTAAATAATCTTCTAAAATATAAGAATGTTCCACACCTAAAGCACTTAATATCAAGGCTGCGCCGATTCCTGTTCGATCTTTTCCTGCGAAACAATGAAATAAAATAGCTTCCTGTGGATAACTTAAAAAGTTTTCAAAAAATGTTTGGTAACCTTTGCGCCCCGAATTGGAAAGAACCATTTCTTTATAAGCCATGTCCATTGCTTCATCGGGTGAACCAACCGTTTTAAGCATTCCTTCTAATGAAGCAGTCTGCGCCTGAATATCGGCCAAAATATCTATATGTAGATAGTTGGTTCCTTGAATTGAATCATCTGGTCGTTCTTGCGTTTCCGCTGCACTTCTAAAATCATAGATTCGTTTAATTTGATAGTCCTCTACCAGTTTCTGTTGATCCGCTTGTGCAACATTGACGAGTTCACCACTCCGAAAAAAATGCCCTGTCTTGACAACTGTGCCTTGTTGCGTTGGAAATCCTCCAATATCTCTAAAGTTCACCACGCTGTTCATGTTCTATCGCTCCTTCATTTTAATTATTTTGTTATCATTTAAATACTTTGTTTTTTCTTTTTATTTCTTTTTCTCAACGATAATAAAAAACACCTCAAAAAACAATCTTTTTATCAGTTGTTTATTGCCATTTTATCATAGATACAGTATTCTTAAAAGAGAGGTGAGTAACGATGCTAAAACGAGATTTTTTAGAAAAGCCTTATGATTATATGAATGATATTTTATTGTTCCTATATAATAATAAAGGTCAAGCGACACGAAATGAATTAGTAGATTTTTTCAATATTAGTTTACCAACATTGAATGAGTATCTTTCTTTTTTAGAGCAATTTTTGAAAGAAGAGCAACTTCAAGAAAACCTCACCTTAACAGTATTAGGTGACACTCTATATCTAAATAAAGCGCCTACCTTTTCCATGAAAGCAATGATCATGTTGTTCTTAGATAAATCTATTAAGTTTCACATGGTCCAGCAACTCTTCCATAAAAATGAAATAAATGGCGGGTATTTCCAACAGAATTATGCCATTAGCTCTGCTACCTATTATCGAAAAATTGTTGAATTAAATGACTTACTCAATGAGTTTAATTTACGTATCAAACGAGGAAAACTTGTCGGCGAAGAAAAACAAATTCGCTTTTTCTTTTTTAATTTTTTCTGGTTTATCTTTGAAGAAAAAACAGATTTAGAAAAAGAACTGGCCAATCAATACCTAGGATTAATCGAGATACTACAAGAAATCCCCAGAATTACCTTTGACCATACAGAAATTCTCCAAATTAAACTTTGGATGAAAATTTCTTTTCGTCGCATGGTTTTAGAACCCCTGCCAACGATTAGTCCACATGATGTCCAACTCGATCGACCTTTATTTGAAGAAATTAATTTATCTATACATACATATATGAAAAGAATCGACCGTCCATATACAATCAACGAAGCCTATATGTTTTATGACTTTTTTTGTTCCATGCATAATTATTCTGCGAATGCTGCTTTCGCCTTTCGTTTAGCAAAACAACAACGAATTGAAAAAACGTATCTTAACGAAATGAACCGGGTCATTTTAACGTACCTTAAAGCACGTGGTTATTTATCCCATTATGTGCTGCCTATTCGGCTACTTTATATTGAAAATTTACTTTTCCAATTACATGCGCAACTCTATTATTTTTCAGGATTTATTTTACCCTTTGATTATTGGACAATTCAGTCACTTTTGAAAGTCGTACGTCATCCTTTTAGCGAAAGTGAAGTTTACGAATTAGTGGAGATCGCTACAACGAACTTTGCCACAAAAGCCACTGCTTCTAAGTACCAAAATCAATTTACTGAAATTAATTATACACTTATTTTGAATCACATTGCTGAATTAAATGAAAAAAAAATAACGATTGGTGTTTATCACTCACTGAGCAGTTCCTATAGCGAGTTGGTAGCACAAAAAATACAACAGAGTATCGCTGGAAAATATCCGCTGAAAATTGAGCCTTACAACGTAGAAAACCATTATGATTTGCTTTTAATGAATACCAATAATGAACAGCTCGTTGCCCAGTATGACCATTACTATATTTTTTCGGATATTAGTAATCGTTACGACCTACAATCAATTGAAAAAATCATTCAATTGTTATTGGGCAAATAATCTCTAAAAAGAAAAGCTTAAGTGCCCTACTCTTAGATGGCAGACTTAAGCTTTTTATTTTACTTTCCCTATTTCCTTAAACGGCGCCATTTTAAACACCACGATTCCTTCAATCGTTTGTATCTCGACAAAGCCGAACGTACGACTATCACTTGAATGCGTACGATTGTCCCCTAAGACAAAGTAATGACCAGCTGGAATCTTCTGAAACAGGCGAAGTTGGGCTGCCGCTTTTTCCGATAAGTCAAAACGACTGGCATTCTCAGGCAGTGCCTCATTATCGCTTGCTATAGGTTCTTCTGAAAGATAAAGTTTTCCCTCGTTTACCCAAATTCGATCACCAGGAACCCCGATAATTCGCTTGACGTACGTACCTGTGCTAGCCAACGGTGCTTTAAATGCAATCACATCGTACCTTGTTACTTGCTTCGTCCGTTGTACTAAGACTCGTTCCCCTGCGTTAAGTGTCGGCTTCATGGATTGCCCAGCAATTGGGTAGCTAGATGTCTTTAACACAAAAAAGAACACAAAAATGGCGAAAAGAATAGCTGGCATAAAAAATTTAACGACTTGGATGCGTTGTTTCTTTTGGTAGGCTTGCCGCTTTTTTTTAATCTCTTCAGCGGTCATTTTTCTTTTCGGTCCTCTTATTGATTGATGGTTATCTGTTTGCTCAAGCAAATATTCCGTTGCTTTGTTAGTCTTTTGCTTTTTTAGCTGATATGTCGCAGGCAACTTTTGCTTCAAGAAGGCGCGCTTAATGTGGCGAATTGTTCGCATAACTGGCTTTATCCATTCTTCCATCGTTTTCTTAAAAAGAAAAGCTCCTTAAATAAACTTTTCCTTTCTTGCTCCTTTTTTCTATTTAACTAATTGCGTTCCTTTTTTAATATAGCTACTACGTAACTGGTTTTCCTTCATAAACTGATTCAATGGTTTCTGCGCATCTTGTGCCAGCTCCCAAATACTTTGATTTGCTTCTACAAGATATTCGCTCTTCTCTGTTACTATGTTTTTCCTGATAAGCGGTTGCCTTAGCGACTGCTCTTCCTTTGAGACAGCAGCAGCCTGTAATCTTTCTGCGGAGCTACTTAATGTAACAGCTAAAAAAAGGACCCCAAGACAATGTAGTTTCCTTGCTCCCATTAACTTTTTACTGACCATTTTATTAATAGTTATCTTGTTCAAGACGTGTCAGTTTAGTTAAACGTTCCTCTAATTCGCGATAAATCTCAAGTACTTCTACTTTTGATGCTTCGACTTCATTCGAAATACTTTTCGCTCGGTTACCAATATTTAACATTTCTAATTCTGCGGAATTGATTAGGTGTTTTGCTTCTACTTTCGCTTCATTAACAATCCGATTGGCTTCTTTTTTGGCAGAAACCATCACTTCGCCAATTTCTTGTTGCGATTTTAAAGCCTCTTCTTGTAATTGCTGATTTTTCATTAATAAATCGTTAATTTGCTGTTTTGCGCGTAGCAGTTCTGTTAACTGCTCACTACTCGGTTCAATATTTTTTGAAACGGCTTGTAGTGTCTTCAATTCTTTTTGAACTTGTTCTAAACTGTCTTCTTTGGCCTCTACTTCTTTTCTTAGAGCAGCTAATTCCCCTTCGTAAACTTGCTTTTCAGCAAGATGTTTGTCATTGACACCTTGCAGTCGCCCTAATTTTACTTCCGCTTCATTTTTTTGCTGTAAACTATTTTGAAGCTCATTCTTTAACTCCTCCATGCGTTGTTTCACAATCACTTCTTGTTGGGCAGCCTCTTGTAAGGTTTGTTTTTCGGCTTCTACTTTTTGTAATTGTACAGTTAGTTTTTCAATTTGTTCCTGCAATGCTTGTTGAGTCATTGTGCTTTCTTCTAATTCTGTCGTTAACGTTTCTACTTGCTTTTCCATTCCTGTAATATCCCCTTTTTTCTCCAACTTTCCTTTTTCTTCTGCTAACTGGTTGTGTAATGTCTGGATATGTTGTTGCTGTTCAGCCGATTCTTTTTCTAATTCTGCCACTTGCTGCGTTAATTCACTTTCTAAACGTTCCATTTGATTATGTACAGTGGTTAATTGTTTTTCTGCATTTTGCAGATTTGTTTGAAGAGTGGTAGTCTCTGTCGTGGTTTCACTGTTCGTTTCCAGTTGCTCTTCCAATTCAAAAATTTCATGTTCTTTTTGATTTAGTGTTTCAAGTAATGCCTGATTTTTTTCTTCTAATGCTTGTTTTTCCGTTTCTTGTTGGTTCTTTAATTGCTCATTTTCTTCTTGAAGTTTTTTAAAGGCTGTTTCTTTTTTCTGATAGTAGGTGAGCCTTTCTCTTAACGTCGCCATTTCTTTTTCCTGTTGTTCTGGTTTGATTCCGCTAATTATTTTTTCTGGTTCGAATCCTGGCTGAAAAAAGACTTCTTTTTCAAGCGTATCATCCGAAATATCTTTAATTTTTTTGATTAAACGTCTTTTTGTCATCTATATGTCCTTTCTCTCGTCCTTTTAACTAATCACGACAGGCTCCAAATTTGTTTCCAACGTCTCACGAGCATACGTATCAATGGATTTGACAAGGGTTTGCTCTTGATCTCGATAAGTAAAATTAAAATCAATCATGGTAATTTCTTTAACTGAATTCAACGCTGCAATAAGTGCTACAATATTGTCTTGGCCTGTTTGAAATTCATGGTAACTTAAGCCAACTGAAAAAACAGACAGTGTCAAGGTTTGTGTTTTTTCACTTCTAATCATTGTGATACTCGTCTCTCCGAGGTAAGGACGCCATTCACGCGCTAATTGTAATTCATAATTAGTCAAGACAGCGGCCGATTCTGTCGAAATAGCTTGCTTCCAGGGAAACTGGTTTAAGGCTGTTTTTTTTATCGCTTGTTTTTTTATTTTGTCACCTTGAGTAGCTTGGCCTTGTGCCAAACGCTCGATCCGTTGTTCCATGCGGATATTTCGTTGATTTAATTGATAATATGTATAAACAATTCCTAACAATAATACGCTAAGTAGACAAACACTAAACAATAAATAAATCATTATACGACTGTTTTTCTGATACTTATAGAAATTTATTTTCCTCTTTAATGTCCGGTCCTCTGAATCCAGTTTTTCGACAAGTAATCGCAAATACAATTGATAACTTACAAATAAAAATAAGCAACTACTCATTAAAAGTACAACAATCATCATACAAATATAATCTCCTTTATGTCATCGCTCGACAATCAAAACTTGTAAAAATCACCTGTTACGCTCTTTAAAAACTCTATATAGTATTGATTGTAACATTCCGTTTGAGCCTTGCCAACAACTTTATTTAAAATAAAATGATAAAATTTTATATTTTATATTTATATTTTAATTTTTAAAATATAAAACAAAAAAAGAGAGATGCCACTTGGCCATCTCTCTCGCTTTTACTCAAACTATGTTTAGCGAACCGAACTAGATCAGTCGCTTTTTAAAAAATCCAATTAGTCTTTGTTGATTTCATAGTAGCTATCGTTCTTTATGTAGCTGAATTTGCTTTTGCTGGGGCTGAATCGCTACTAAGTCCAACACTGATGCCTAAGGCACGATCAACTTCTTCCATAATATCAAGTCTCAAATGACAAACTTTTTCTTTCAAGCGGCCCTTATCGATTGTTCGAATCTGCTCTAAAAGAATCACTGAATCTTTTTCAATACCTGTTTCATCAGAATTAATCCCGATATGTGTTGGCAATTTTGGCTTTGCCATTTTGGCTGTGATCGCCGCAACGATAATCGTTGGGCTAAAATGATTACCTAAGTTATTTTGGACAACAAGGACAGGTCTGACGCCACCTTGTTCCGAGCCCACTACTGGGGAAAGGTCTGCAAAATAAATATCTCCGCGTTTGACCATAGTGGAACCTCCTATCTAGTTATATTCTCTGGGGATTCTTTGTGAGAAAGTACATGCAACTTCATAATGAATGGTTTCTAATTTTTCGGCTACCATTTGTAACGTATTTTCTTCATTGCCATCTTTTCCAACTAATGTAACGACTGAGCCGACAGGAACTTCTTCTGCTAAACGAATCATACATTGATCCATACACACTCGTCCGACGATTTCGCAACGCTTACCATTCACGAGCACTGTAAATCCTTGGAGATGACGCAACCAGCCATCTGCATAGCCGATTGGCACTGTCCCAATCCATTCTTCAGCTTCAGTTACGTAGGTTTCGCCATAGCCAATCCCTTCACCAGCCGCTAAGCGTTTTACATGGATAAGTTCACTGGTCAAACGTAAGGCCGGCTTTAACCCATAGCTTGGGGCAAGCTTATTACCTGAAGGGTTCAATCCATACATGGCTACCCCATAGCGAATCATGTTTCCTGGCACATCAGGATGCCATAACGCTGTCGCACTATTGCTAACATGGACATACCGAGGTAACTCTTCTAAAACTGCTAGAACAGCCTTAAAACGCCCTGATTGTTTTTCAAAATAGCTTGTATCGATTTCATCAGCTGTTGAAAAATGAGTAAAAATCCCTTCCCATAAAAATTCTTTGTGGGATTGAACAAACCGCACTGCTTGCTTAGTCTCTTCCGGGGTTAAAAAGCCAATCCGTCCCATGCCAGTATCGACTTTTAAGTGAACACGTAATGGCGTGTTACTCTCAGGCGTTAGTTGTTGAAGAGCAGCTTCTAACCATTCTTGTGTAGCTACCGTTACAGACAAATCATATTGAATCAATAAAGGCACATAAGCTAAGTCTACCACACTCAAAATTAAAATGGGGTCCTGAACACCTGCTTCTCTCAATTCAATTGCTTCATCCAATAAGGCGACACAAAAACCTGTCGCGCCACCTTTTTTCGCCGCTTTGGCGGATTCTACGGCGCCATGCCCATAGCCGTTCGCTTTTACAACCGCAAATAAAGCGGTTCCTTCTGGCAAACGTTGACATTCCTTTTGGACATTTTCAGTAATTGCTTGCGTATCGATATGTAACCGTGTAGGACGATGCCATCCAACGACCATTGTACATCCTTCTTTCTTCGTTGCTTCTATTATTCGCTTTCTAAAACAATTTGTGCAATCGCCATAGTATCTGTGTGCGTAATCGAGACAAACACTTTACCATTATGGGGCGAGTTTGCTACGTATGGTGCACCTGTTTTTTCAGTCAGCACCTCAATATCTTGTAAACCAACTTTACCAATCCCTGTGCCCCATGCTTTAGAGAACGCTTCTTTACAAGCAAAACGACCAGCTAAAAATTCTATTTGACGTTTTGTAGATAACTTTTCAAAAAGGGTCAATTCGTTAGGTGTTAAAACCCGTTGAATAAATGATCCTTGTTTTTCAACAATCGGTTTTATCCGACTTAATTCTACTGCGTCAATACCAATTCCCTTTATCATTTTCCGCCTTACTTCCTATTTAATATAGTTACTCCGAATTACCTTTCATTTTAACAAAATTTCAAAATTTTTCCACTGATTCGCTAAAAAAATAAAGAATGTTTTACAAGATCCTCACACAAATTGAAGTACCATACGTTTTCTTCCTATTTACATTTTTATAAAATTTTTCTGAATTTTTATAAAAGTAAGAAAACAACTAAGAAGTATCGGAAAAAAAGCAGGAAACTAAGTGGATGTTCTGATATTTTATAGAAAATTTTGGCTACTTATGGGAGAATAAAAAGAAAAAGGAGAAAAACGTATGACTTTAACTTCTCGGCAAAAAAAGTTACTTCGTTGCGCCCTGTTTATTTTTACTTTGTTGCTCTACATATTTCCAATCTTCTTTAAAAATCCCAGCCTATTTTTTCTCTTGCAACTGGTTTGGATCGTAACCATTCATTTGCTACAACAAAAAATGAAACTCTTCAATCTAACTTCCCCGTTGAAAACTTGGATAATTTTGGCGTTTTTCTTTTTTTATATCATTTTGATGCCTTTTTTACTTTTTTTGAGTTTTTCTATTTAACGATTATCTACCAAAAAAGAGCGAGTGTTCCGTTCATAGACGGAACACTCGCTCTTTTGATTATTTGGCGTTTTCGCGAATGACGAAACCACGTTTTTTATCGTTATGACGTTTGCCGCCACGTTGATCTTTATTTTTGCGGTCGCTATTTTTGTAATTACGGTCGCCATCTTTATGGTTTTTGTTGCCACGATAGCTGCCACCTTTACCATTGCCACCACGGTTGCGATTACGGTTGTTCCCACCGCCACCACCACGGCCATTTTTGTTAAAGCCTTTTTTATTTGAAGGCAATGGTCGTTCTGGGGTAATTTTTACAGGAACCGCATCTGCTGGATCTTTCGCTACTGTTTTTAATAATAACGCAGCTAAGTCTGTCGCTGAATATTTTTCTAATAACGCTTCAGCAGATTCTAGATATTTGTCTAAACCATTTTCTTCTAGATCACTTTCGATGGTTTCAACAGCTGCACTTAATTGTCCTTTAAATGCTTCCTTTTCGGTTGGTGGACGTAATGGTGTCATCCGTTTTTTCGTTAGGTTTTCGATGACATGTAAGTAACCCATTTCGTTTGGTGTTACAAACGTCACAGACATACCACCTTTACCAGCACGACCTGTCCGACCAATACGGTGAACATAACTTTCTGGATCTTGTGGAATATCGTAGTTATAGACATGGGTGACACCTGAAATATCTAACCCACGTGCTGCTACATCTGTTGCCACTAAGATATCTAAGTTACCATTTTTGAATGAACGTAAAACGCTCATCCGTTTTTGTTGTGATAGGTCGCCATGGATGCCTTCTGCTTTGTAACCACGCGCTTCTAACCCGCGGGCAAGTTCATCAACACGGCGTTTTGTCCGACCAAAGACAATGGTCAATTCTGGGGTTTGCACGTCTAGTAAACGTGTCATAATGTCAAATTTTTCAAAGTCTTTTGAACGTACATAATATTGATCAATTAAATCAGCCGTCATTTCTTTGGCTTTAATCTTCACATGTTCTGGTTGTTTCATGAATTTCACGCCAATATTCTTGATTGCTGGCGGCATAGTTGCTGAAAATAGAAGTGTTTGACGTTGTTCTGGCACTTGTGAGATGATTTTTTCAATGTCTTCCAAGAAGCCCATGTTTAACATTTCATCTGCTTCGTCTAAAACTAATGTTTCAACAGTTTCTAATTTCAAGGTACGACGGTTAATATGGTCTAGTAAGCGTCCTGGTGTACCTACAACGATATGTGGACGATCTTTTAGTCCACGGATTTGGCGACCGATATCAGCCCCACCGTAAACGGCTTGGACGCGAATCTTTTTATCGCGGCCTAAACGGAATAACTCTTCTTGTGTTTGGATAGCCAACTCACGGGTTGGTGCAATGACTAATCCTTGAATAACGCGGTTGTCTGCGTCAATTTTGTTAAGCATTGGTAAGCCAAAAGCAGCGGTTTTCCCTGTTCCTGTTTGTGCTTGTCCGATTACGTCTTTTCCTGCTAACGCTAACGGAATTGTTTCTGATTGAATAGGGGTTGCTTCCTCGAAGCCTGCGCGTTCTACCGCTGATAATAATTCTGGCGCTAAACCAAGTTCTTTAAATTTCAAATGATATCCTCCTAGATTTTGTTTCGGAAAGAACGATTTCTTCCTAGTTTCAGGTGTCTTCACTTTCAGTTGTTAAAAAGAAATCCATTATAGTGTGCCAACTATTTCTTCTTTCCTGATTTCACCGAAAAATTCACCTTATGGCATTAGAAAAGCCAAACGTGGTCGTTCAGCTTCACATTTATTATTAAACATAGAAATAGATCTATTTTATTTACTACGATTCAATTTTTCTCGTCATCTTCCGGCAATAGGTCATTCTATCATAGAATCCCATTTTCAGCAAGTTTTATGAAACTTATTTACTTTTCCAAAAGTGCATCGATGACTTCACGAAGTCCCATCCCGTTACTTCCCTTTAAAACCACCATATCTTCTGGCTGTAAGACTTTTTTGACAGCTTCAATCAACTCATTTTTTTCTTCTTTTTTAAAAGAATGAATGTTAGCTGGTGCATAGGTTTCTTGCAATTTATCAGCTAAATAAGCCATTTCAGAACCATATAAAAAGACTTCTTCAATCGCATCTGGGGCTAAATGCTGCGCCATTGCTTGATGCATGCTAGCAGAATCAGGACCTAATTCTAGCATGTCTCCTAAAACAGCAATTCGTTTTCCTACTTTGGACATTTTGCTAAAACTGTCCAGAACAAGACCCATAGCTGTCGGATTGGCATTGTACACATCACTTAAAATTTCGGCACCATTCGCTGCTTTCAGCCATTCTGTCCGATTCTTTGTTAGTTCCGCTGTAGCCAACCCTTTTTGAATCTCACTATCCGTTAATTGGAAATACCGACCAATGCCAATTGCGATTAATGCATTGGTGACATTATAGGTTCCTGGCACTGGAATCGTAAACGTCATTTGTGTATCACTGATTTTGAATGAGGTTTGCTCTTTGGCTTCATTTGTGACGATTCCTTGAAGTTGACTTTCCTGGCTAAAACCAAAAGTAATCACTTGTTGCGTGACTTTTTCCACCAATGGTTCTAGCAAAGGTTCATCGCTTGGCACAAATAAACTACCGTCTTTGGCTAAACCATCTACGATTTCCATTTTTGCTTGTGCAATGCCTGCTCGTGAGCCTAAATTTTCCACATGGGCTTCGCCAATCATTGTGATGGCAGCAACTTCTGGCTGAGCCAGATTGGAAAGGAAAGAAATTTCCTGAGCATGATCCATGCCCATTTCTAAAATCAGTTTTTCTGTTTCATCAGTCATGTGTAAAATAGTATAGGGTAAGCCAATTTGATTATTGTAATTGCCTTGCGTTTTGTAAGTCACAAACTTTTCAGATAACACAGCAGCAATTAAATCTTTAGTGGTGGTTTTTCCATTACTGCCAGTCACAGCGATGACATTCGGTTGCATTTTATTTAAATAATAGGTAGCTAATTTTTGCATAGCAACCAGTGGATCAGTAACATGCAAAACAGGCAATTGTTGCGGCGCATCGACTAAATCCTGTCCCCAAAAAGCGGCCTGACAGCCATTAGCCATGGCACTCTCAATAAAACGATGACCATCATTTTCACCTTGTAAAGGAACAAAGAGATTTCCTTTCACAATTTTACGACTATCAAATTCAATGCCTGTTAAAGGAAAATCAGACCATTGTTGCCAATCATTACTGGCTTCAACCGCTTGCGCTACTTCCCAGAAGGTTAATTTCATTATGTTTTGCTCCTCTGACACAGGGACTGGGACATGCCAAAGTCTTGTCATGTCCCAGTCTTGTGTGATTTTTTCTTCTTAGTTATTATAAAATTCTTGGCGTTGTTTAAAACGATTCAAAGCTAACTGAATCAGTTCCTCAATTAAATCACTGTATTTCAAGCCCATATTTTCCCACAGTAAAGGATACATACTAAAGTCAGTAAAACCAGGCATGGTGTTCAATTCATTCAGGAATAATTCGTTTTTGCTTGTTAAGAAGAAATCACAGCGACTTAAGCCACTTCCATCTAACATAATATACGCTTTTTTAGCGTATTCTTGCGCTTGATGAGCTACTTCTTCTGGAACATGCGCTGGGATTTGCATTTCAATCGTGTTATTGATGTATTTTGCATCATAATCATAGAAAGCGACATCTTTCACCACTTCACCAGGTAAAGTCGTACGGACATCTTCATTTCCTAAAATGGCTACTTCAATTTCACGTGCTTCAATCCCTTGTTCAACAATTGCTCGGGCATCATAACGGAAAGCTTCTTCCAATGCTTCTTGCAATTCTTCACGATTTTCCGCTTTGCTAATTCCGACACTAGAACCCATATTGGCAGGTTTAACAAAGACCGGATAAATTAAAGAACCTTCACATTTCTCAAAGACTTCTTTTGGATTTCCTTTCCAATCACTTCTTAAAACTGGCACGAATGGTACTTGTGGAATGCCAACAGTTTGTAAAAGATATTTCGTCATGATTTTGTCCATTGCGTTAGCACTAGCTAAGACACCTGCGCCTACATAAGGCATATTAATGGTTTCCATGAATCCTTGAATTGTTCCATCTTCACCATTTGGCCCATGTAAAACAGGGAAAACAATCGCTTCTTCTTCATAAATTTCCGAAGGACTGATTCGTTTTCCTGAAAATTCGCCTGTTTCTTCAGGTGTTTGTGCCCAAGTTAAATGTAAAACTTCTTTATTTTGTGGTCGTTCAGATAAAAGAGGGCCTTTTACCCATTGACCGTCTTTACTAATAAAGACTAACTGTACTTGATAATATTTATAATAGATTGCATTTAAAACGGAATATGCAGACAAAACAGACACATCGTGCTCTTCACTTCTGCCGCCATACAACAAAATAATCTTCAAATGCTTGTCCTCCTAGTTTCTTTCCTGTCTTTTAGAAAAAATTATTTTTCAAATTATCCTTACTTATTTTAGCATAAAACCCAGTTTCATAATAGAAGCAAATTTAGTGAAGGAAAAATTCTTTGCTTGCCTTTTCCTTACTAAAGACTCCGTTCCACCAGCTCAATAAGGGCTTGTTTAAACGTTGTTCTATCTTTGTCTGTAAAAGGTTTAGGTCCTTTCGTTCGGCCACCTTTTCGCCGAATTTGGCCACTAAAATAGCGTTGTTCTAACAAGCCATCAATATTTTCTTTCGTATATTGATAACCCAGTTGATGTAAAACCGACACTCCTTTTGGCAAAACCAAGGAAGCTAAGCCATAATCTTGTGTAATTAAAAGATCCCCTTTTTTTATTAACTGCACAATTTTAAAATCAGCAGCATCCGCTCCTTTATCAACATACACAAAAGAGACATTTTCTGGATAATCTTTTAAGGAATAATGATCTACACTAGTAACAATCACCACATCCAAAGCTTTCTCTACAGCGACTTCAATAACCGTCTCTTTCACAGGTGAACCATCGCCATCGACAAAAATTTTCATTCATTTCCCTCGCTTCTTCCTTGCTCTAACCATTTGGGATGACGTTGAAAATAGTGTTGTAATTCGTCAAAAACGACTTCTTTAACCACTTCATATAACTCTGTATTTCTTAAAATGGTTTTCGTTGCATCCGTGTAGCGGGGCTTTGGTATCGTAATGGCTAAAACAAAATCAAATTCTGCTAAAAAACTATCTGCTGTCACAGATAATGAGTAATGTTGCTCCTCTAAAAATTGATTGAAGGCGGCCACTACGCCATCAAGAAAGCCCTCATAGTGGGTTCCACCAAGACTGGGATAATGCCCATTAACAAATGTTTTTTGCACTTGCGGCGCATGATTTTTACTCAAAATAAATTGAACAAGGGCCAATTCTGTTTGCTTGGCTTGAATAATCGGTGCGGCTTTTCTAGTTAATGGGTTATCTTTTTCAAATAAATAATTACTTAAACCTTTAGGGTAATAACAAAGATTTTTTTGTTCCTCTTCTTGTGTTAAGAGAATCTTTAAGCCTGGATTCAACATGGCAATCTGTTGACATTGTTGTAAAACACGCATATAAGAAAGTGATTCTGTACCAAAAATTTGCGTATCTGGCCAAAATAAGACTTCAATTCGTTCCTGGGTTTCTTCAATAGGTAATAATAATCGTTTTTTCAATTGCCCTTGATGATAAATAAAAATAGTCCGCTGTTTTTCTTGATCGATACTGATTCCTACTTGTTTTGAGAAGGCTTGTAAAACAGATAAATACAGAAAAGGCGGTTCTAAATCGACTTGCTTTTGTTCAAAAACAAGCGGTCGTGTGGAAGATACCTGAAAAGAGATTTGTTGACGCGATAACTGTATAGCAATTTTCCCTTGATTCTTTTCAATGAAAAACTCTAATAAACCGTTAATTGTCTGAACAAGTAAATTCTCTAAGCCGACTAAGCCAGTCGTTCCAATGAACGCTTCTGGTCGTTTTTGAATCCGTTCAATAAATTCATCATTTTCTAAAACTGTTAAAAGATGTGCAACACTCATCCTGCTGCCTCCTTTGCAATCTGTTTCTTTTAATTATAATGAAAAAAAGACCAGAAGAAAAGCCACACACGACTTTTCTTCTGGTTTTCTTCTTTAACGAATTAAATCAAGATTCGGATGCTCAAGAACGTGATTCACTTGTTTGACCGTTGTCAAAGGAATATCTCCTTGAATCGTATGTGCAAGGACCCCATTGACTGTGGCAAAGATAACTGCCTTTTCTAACGACCAATTTTGGCTATAGCCATATAAAATCCCCGCCGCATAAGCATCACCAGCACCAATTCGATCAAGATTAAGAAGCGGTCTTTTTTCACTCTGTTGGTACTCATTTTGGGTATATAAATACCCACTTAAGTAGTTTTGATTTTGGGAATGACTTCTCGTTGTCCCAGCAAACCATTCCAAATTGTATTGAGACATGAAACGCTGAATCAGTTCAGTTTCTTGTGCCTCACCTTCTAAATCTTCTCGCGGAATGAAACCTAATAGCTCGACCAAATCACGTCGACTGCCAAAAACAATATCACAATAAGGTAAAATGCGTTCGTACTGTTGACGCATAAAGAGTGCGCTATTTGCTGTATTCAAACTAGGTCGATAATTAAAGTCAAAACAAACTTTCTTTTGACAGGCATGCGCCTTTTGAGCAAGTATCAAAGCAGCATCACGAGTTTTTTCAGTTAAACTTAACGAAATACCACAAATATGCACCATATCTACTTCCGCTAAAAAGGCCTCAAAATCGTAGTCCTTCGCCTTGCTGATGCCAAAAGCACTCTGATGGCGATTTTGATAAGTTACTTGTGTGGGGCGGATTCCATAACCCATTTCTGCAAAAAAACTACCAATATGATCGCCCTTTTCTCCTACCCATTGATCTGAAATTCCTAACTTCCTTAACGCTGCTTTGCCAGCTTCACCAAGACGATTGGCAGGTAATTTCGTAATCAATGCTGTTTCTAGTTGAAAATGAGCCAAATTTGCTAAGAGATTTACGCCAGTCCCTACAAAGTTCATTCTTAACTGCTCTGTTTGTTCTAACATTAGATACTCTGGCGGAGTGAAACGAAGCATGACTTCACCAAACGCAGCAATTTTCATCTTTGCCACCTACTTATTCAATGTGTTTTTCATCATGGTTAGTAACGTTTTCACGTCTTCTGTTCTAGTGTCCCCTGTTTCTTGATCGATAATTGAGCTGTAGACATGAGGAATGATTTTTTTAACGCCGGCATCCACCGCAATTTGAACAATTTCTTCAAAATTTTCTAAATCAATGCCCCCTGTTGGCTCTAAATAAAAGTCATACTTGGCACAAGCTGCTGCTACTGCTTGGTATTCTTCTTTGTGAGCCAAGCCTTTCATCGGGAAATATTTAATGGAACTGCCTCCCATGTCTTTCAACAATTTGATGGCGGTTTCGATAGGTACTTCCGCCGCTGGCGCACCCGAGCTTAACGGACCTGTCGCAATGTTGACATAGCCAACTTTGCCTGTGGGTGAAACCAAGCCATTAATCACTGTTTCGTCTTGACGAAGTAAGGCCCGCGAAGCGCCAACACCTGTGAAGACTTGGTTCACGTGTTGCGGTTGTAGAACTTCTGATAAGCGAGCCACCATTTGACTTTGATTAGGATCGCCAGCTCCTAAGCCGACAGATAAAGCGTTGTTGGTTGCTGCTTGGTATTTTTTCATATCGTCAATGGCTGCTTCATCGGTTTCATAGTTTTTTGAAAGGACGCCTAACACAACATGCCCTTCTGCTGCTTCATAACAGGCTTGGGCATTTTCTACTGAATTGGCTAAAACATTTAAACAAATGCGTTCTTCTAAATAATTAGGTTTTAATGACATGGCTTATTTCTCCTTTGTGTCCATAATTTCTTGTAATCGTTGCACGATTTTGTTCATTTCTTCTTGATTGACAGAACGAATGTCAAATTCAATGATGCCATTGTTGGCTTGATATTCTCGCGTATAAATGGCTGGACTTTCTGCTTTTAACGCTTGGATGACTTCCTTAGCGGTTTTTCTGCCGTCCACTTTGACACTGGCGCGATAAATGTCTCGGCCAGCGCCATCCTGGACGATTTTAGCGGTTAAATCTGACAGGTTGTTGATGGCTTCAACAAACGGTTTTAAGCGCTCTTGCATCGAAGCCCCTGATTCACTGCCATGTGCCAAGTATTCTTCCACTGCTTGCGTAAAGCCCAAGATATTGTCTTTGCCAATTTTCATTGCTCGACCAATGCCTTTGCCTTGTAGGCGCACCCAGTCAATGTATTCTTTTTTCCCGACCACTAAACCAGCACTTGGCCCTTCAATGGCTTTGGCGCCGCTGTAAATCACCAAATCAGCACCTGCTTCGGTGTATTTGAAAAGATCTTCTTCTGCTGCCGCGTCAACAATTAGCGGCACCTTGTGGCGTTGCGCCACTTTGGCCGCTTCGGCCACCGTCAGCATACTTTTTTGCACGGTATGGTGGCTTTTGATGTATAGAATGGCCGCTGTTTTTTCAGAAATCATCATTTCCACGTGTTCTGGACTGCACATGTTGGCGTAGCCAGCTTCCACCACTTGGCCGCCGCCTTGCGCTACCATGACTTCTACAGGCGTGCCGTAGTCCACGTTGTGCCCTTTAGGTAAAATAATCTCTCGCTGTTCAATTTTTTCTGTATAGGGATGATACGCGTGGTACAAGCTGCCTTTTCCAATCAAGGCAGCCACCGATTGGGCAATCCCCGCCGAAGCCGAGGAAACGATTTGGGCATCTTCTACCTTCAACAAGTTGGCTAAAAAGGCCCCTGTTTGCACACTAAGTTCACTCATTTCAAAGAAATGTTCGCCGCCGAATCGTTGAGCTGCTAGGACTGCCTCCGAAACTTTGGAGACACCTAGAATGGTCATTTTGCCAGAAGCATTAATGACTTCTTTTAAGTGGAATTTTTCGTAACTAATTGTCATAGATTTGTCCTCCAATAATTGTTTTGATTGGGCGAATTTGCTCTTTGGCTACTCGTGTCAATCCATTAGAATCAGTCAATGTTTTTTCTTCTGCTTGAATCGTGAAAATCGTTAAATCAGCATCTTTACCTATTTCCAACGTGCCTTTTTGCGTTAAATGGAAATTCTCAGCAGGGGCCTTGGTTACCTTTTCAATAATTTCTGGCCAATCATAGCCGACCACACGGAGTTTTTCCATCGTTGTGGCTAAATCATAAACAGGACCATTTTCTCGGTTACGGATGTAGATATCTGTGCTAATTGATGCAGCTTTCATTCCCTCGCGCAACGCTGTTTCAGCTACGTGAAAATTGAAACTATCCGTACCATGCCCGATATCAAATACGACTCCTTTGTTGTACGCTTGCCAAGCGAAATCTTTTATTTTATCCGTTGCTTGGTCTAAGATGCCATTTTCTTTCCCATTAAAACAATGGGTTAGGACATCCCCTTTTTCCATCAAGGCTAAAATTTCATCTAAATGAGGCGGTGCTGATCCAATGTGAACCATTAAGGGAATTTCTTGGTTCTCTTGCTGAATCTGTTTGGCCAATTCTAAAGGCGTAATGCCGTTATCGCCAATAACGGTCCTACTCATACGGGCTTTAATCCCTACAACAAAATCTGGTAATTCTTGAATCGCTTTTTTGACTAAACTCGCTTGTACTTTACTTAAATCTGCGAGTTCGTCCTGAGCAACGATGCCCCATTTAGAAATATTGACTAATCCAAAAACATTTGTTTTTGCTTGTTGCGCTAAGTCATAAAATTCATGAATGTTTTCAGCACCTGTTGTCCCTGCATCAATCACTGTCGTAACACCCTTTTTGACCCCAATTTCATCTGGATAATCATAATAAAGAGCCATTTTTTCAAAACAATGAACGTGATCATCTATCCAGCCTGCGGATACATAAGTACCTGGTTCTAAGTGGATAGTTTCTTTTGCAGAACCTAAAATAGTTGCTGCAACAGCAGCTATTTTTTCCTCTTTAATTGCAATTTCAACAGGCATACCATCTACTGTCTGTCCATTTTTTATAAGTAAATCGTAGTCCATATTCTTCCCTACTTTTCTATAAATCTAAATTTTGTCCAAGGCTTAATGAATTCTAATAATACAAGTTCTTCTTCTATAATACGCCCTACTCGGTTTTTGCGTGAGTCTTGATGTGGTTCTAAAACGACTTGTAATTCATTTTTGTATTTTCCAAATGCATCATTTCCCACAACAACATCTCCAGGTTGTAGCATTGCTTGATTATCATGTGGGGGATTAACTTCATTTTTATATTTTTTACGCACTTCTGTGGAACGAATCATCTGCTGAGTGATATCTCCACGGCGAAAATGTTGATTTTTTGTTACGATTTCTTTTTCAATTTCAGAAGTCGCTTCTTCAAAAACAATGGTCAATTCTGTTTGATAACGATTCAACTGACCCAATGCTTCTAATTCTTCGTTGGAAGCATAAGCATTTCCAATAACAACATCATCAATTAAATTTGTTGCAAATAAATGTTTAGCTTGAACAGTGACTGGCAACTGTCTATGCATTTCTAAAGAAGGTAGCCCATCATTCACATCCCAAGGACCAATTTCACCTACCTGTGATGAAATAAAAGCAGCTGTCCGAATACCTTCCTTTTTAAAACGGATGCTACATTTTTCAAAGAAATCATACGGCAATGCAGTTCCCGCTTGTGGATAAAAGTTATGACAACCATATAAGAAAGGTCGATTCGCTTCATACGTCAAAATGTTATCAAGATAAGCGACATCATTACTCATATTCAACTCAATAGCCACGCCGAATGGATTAAACGTCAACATGGCTTCTTTATTTCCATCAAACCCTGTATCCAACCGAATCCCATCAGCTCCTAATTCGCTGAAAAAAGTCAAATCATCATATGAAATTTCCAATTCATCAAAGATACTTGGAACGACATCTAAAATTGTTTCAAATCCTAAATTTTTCGCATAACTAATTAATTCTTTAAATTTTTTCTGAACCGCTTCTTTGCCATCGGTCACTTCTAACATACTCATAAAAATTCGAGTAAACCCACATTCGCTGGCTTTTTTTAAATACGCTTTATCTTGATTGATATCACTATGATCTGGATAAACTGATACACCTAATGCTCTTTTCATCTTCGTTCTCACACTCCGCTATTTTCAAATTTATTTCGAAATTTCCAAGCAATCACCGAGCTACACAAGATTGTTGTAGAGCCAACGAGCAATACTGGTTGATTTAGAAATCCGCCAATTATCATGGAAAGAGTAATACAAACTGCCGTAAAAACCAACGTCTTTACCAAACCAAATTGATAAACAACAGTAGGCAACTGCCCTTTTTCTATAATAATTTGACTAACGATAAAAAAGAAAATGAACCAAATAATCATCTTATACGCTCCTGACTTTCTTCTCTGACTTAGAAGGGGCAGGATATTCATATCAGAACACCCGCCCTAACATTTTTTAATTTTTTGCTGCTTGTTCAGCTGCTAATTCTTCTGCTTCTTTATCCAATTGTTGTTTTTCATAAACTTTGAAAAATGGATAGTAGATAGCCATTGTAATTAAGAAGTTAACAATCACTAATACTGCGGCCGAAAAACTCCAATTGGTACTCATCCAAGCAGCAATTGGTGCTGGAATTGCAAACGCTAAACGTGCAGCCATCATCGGAATTATATTAGCGACTGTTAAGAAATAAGATAACGTTGTGGTAATTAACGGTGCCACGATAAACGGAATACCTAAAATAGGATTCATTACGATCGGCGTTCCGAAAATAACTGGTTCATTAATATTAAACAAGCCTGGTAAGAACGATAAACGGCCAAGACTTTTCAGATACGTTGATTTAGAAAACATCATTAAAACAACTAAAGAAAGCGTAGTTCCAGCGCCACCAATCCAGATAAACCATTGTAAAAACTGTTCTGTAAAAATATTAGGTAACTGATGAACGTTTGCGCCATTGGTAAAAGCTTCAAGGTTTTCTGCAATCGACATATCCCAGAAAGGACGAATAACTGGGCCCATAATCGCTGGACCATGAATCCCTAAAACCCAGAAGAAACAGATTAAGAAGACTGTTAGTAAGCCGCCAAATAAACTGTTACCAGCAAGGATACCTTTAAGTGGCATTAATAACGTACTCAAGAAACCATTCAAATCAAAACCAATTACGTGGCGAATAACCCAGAATAATAAAAGAATAACTGCTCCTGGAATTAACGCAATAAATGAATTTGACACTTCAGGCGGTACGCCATCTGGCATCTTAATCATAATATCTTTTTCAATAAAGAAGCGATAAATTTCAACAGATAACAGCGCTGTTACAATCGCACCAAATAAAGAAGCTGAACCTAAATTTGCTAAATTAATATAGCGCCCTGCTGTAATGACGTTGTCAACATCTTCAAAGACACGTGTTGGTGGTGCCGCTGTTACTAAAAAGGCCATTAATGCTAAAATTCCGCACGTCAAAGAGTCAAGCTTATAACTTTTGGCCAATGATGAAGCAATCCCAAATGTTGCATAAAGTGCAAGTAACCCCATCGTATAGCGGGAAGGAATATCTAAAATTGCTTGATAAGGTTCAATCAATTTTGTGTATGCCTCAATTGGAATATTTTGAAAAATTGTAAAGAATGAGCCCACAATTGTTAAAGGCATCGTTGCAATTAATCCTTTTCTAATCGCTGTCATATGGCGTTGCGAACCAAATTTATTCGCAATCGGCATTAACTTAACTTCCATCCACTGTACAAAACCATTCATTTGTTAATTCCTCCGTTCAACTAATAAAAATAATAATTATTTCGCATTTATAATAACATAGTAACATTATAATGTAAACGCTTATTCTTATTCATGACAGAGAAAGTGCAAAGCAAAAGGCTTTTTCTGATTATAAAGAAACCGGGAATATTGCACCAAAAATCATTGCGCCTAAAATTGCGCCCCCAGCGATTGGTTTTTTCCAAATGTAAAAACCTAAAGCTCCTAATGTAGCACCAATCCCAATAGGAATCGAAGCACCCGCCGCACTCAAAATAATTAACGGGCCTAAGAAACGTCCTGAGGCATTACCAGCCCCCATCATCACATCCGCACCAAAAGTGGAATTTCCTTGATTGATAGTAAATTTCCGAATCAACACAATTACGCCACCAACTGCTAACCCTAGTAGCGCACCTGTTAAAAGTGCTAAGCCAAAGTTTTCTACAGGTGCTTTAATACCCATGCTGAGGAAAATTGCAGGTACGCCAATCCCGATCCCCGTTAAAATTGAGCCACCTAAATCTAAAATCCCGACTAAAGAACCTTCTAAAATTCGTGCAAACAGGAAACTTGCACCAAATGCTGCGGCAGCGCCATAAGAACCACCATCTAAACCAGCTTTTAGCATCGCAACAATTGAAACTTCATTAAAGGCGCCCACACCATAAACTACATACATATGTGTTCCTGCAAAAATTGCCGCTGACATAATCCCGACTAAAATCGGAAAGCCCCAATCAGCATACCAAAAACTTTTGCCTTTTAAACCTTCTTGAATTTCTTGTTCTTGTTGTGCCCATTCATTTTTTTCTTGCTGTTCCATCTATGAGACCTCCTTTTTTCTATTTAACGGTGAAGACATTGTGTAAATTATTTAACCATTGAGGAATAGACAAGCGGAAACTTTCGATCATTTCTAAGTCGAACCCTCGGAAGAAGCCACTTAAAATAAATAATAAGATAATGGCACCAAGCATGCCGCGTGTCATTCGGGTCCACCCTAAATCATCGACACCTTTACCGATTAAGATCCCTAATACAACTCCTGGGACAGCATTGCCCATGACTAATTGAGATAATCCGCCAAATAACGTTCCCCAGAAACCCGTCCGTTTTCCTGCATCTAAAGCCGCTAGCCAGAATAAAACGGGCATCACAGTATTGATTAAAATCGTTGCTGCAGGTACCAACACCGCAACTGCTGTTACTTGTAGCGATTCTGGAATTGCTGCAGCTGTACTATTTAAGAAAGCCACAGTCGCCATTCCTACAAAGGCCCCGACAATCCCCATTTTTTTGGGATTATGCATCGTTTTAGTGACATCTTTATCCTTTACCAATAAAATTGCTGCAGCCCAGTTAGGCACAATCCGGTGGGTCACATCTTGTGTAAAGGCCCCTGCTCCCACGGCCGAAGCCCAAGCATTAAAGAAAAAACCTAAACCAAAAGAAAAGTGTGATGCTGGATCTCCTTGTGCCGCGTTCATTTCTCCTAATGTTCTAAATGCCCCTAACCCTTGCGTTTGTGGTGCATGAAACATCCGAGCAGCGCCTGCGCCAGCTGCAAAACCTAGTAAACCACCAATAAGCAATGACTTCAGCAAAATGATTACAAATTCCATTCCTTCTTCCTCCCTTTATACGCCTCTTTTTGAAAGAAACGGAACTACTACTGCGTTCGGTTCTTTAATTGTTTCCGTTAAAAAATCAACTTCTTCGACTGCAATGGCTTGGATTTCCACTTCTACAGCTAGTTCGACATGATAAATCACTCTCTTTCTAGGAAAGAAGAAGAACAGAAATTTTTCTGTATAAACTTGTTCTTTTGCCTGACGAATAGTTACTTCTTTCGGTTCAATCCGGATGAGGACCTCTGTTGTTTCTTTTAATACTTTTTTTGAAACATCATTCAATGCACTTGCAAAAGCTTCATTCTTCTTATTACCTTTTCCAGAAACAATCACGGTTTGTGTTGACCGTTTTGTGGCATCCATAATTACCGCTCCTTTCTAAGTTACTACTTTCTATGCTCCGTGTTTCTTAATAAATGCTTCAGTTACTCGTTTACCAAGTTCTTCCTGATCCATAAAACCAAATCCAAGAACAGTTTTCCCATCGTTAATTGCTGTTACCCCTTCTTCGATTGATCGCATGCCATGTCTTTCGGGATACCCGTATTTAGTAGCAGCCGTTAACGCCCCTGCACCACCACTGCCACAGAAAGAAATGCCTAAATCAGCCTTTTCTTGTTGCATCACATCTCCTAAACGCATATCAGCGCCCATTCCTGGAACAACAACCGCGCGACCACCGGCTTGCTCCACTCCTTTTGCAACATTTTGTCCTTTTCCTAAACGATCTGCGATAACTACTGTAATCATAACTTTTCCTCCTATTAATTGTTTTGTTTAGCAACTTCAAAATGAACAGCTAAAACATACCATTCATCTTCTGATAACTGACCAATTGCTTCTGTTGTTTCTTGTGCAATTTTCAACGTTTCTGGTGTTAGTTCCGTAAATAACGTCCGATCAACACCAGCTAATGTCGTTCCTTCTCTTGAACGATTCAGCATCTCATTGAGATGGTTAATCAAAATCGTCCACTGTAATTCCGTTGGTTCAATTTGTGCTTCTGCTAATCGCGCACTGGTTTGTTTGATAATCGATTGTAGCTTTTCTGGTTCAGCACTTTGTCGAATGATCTCCTGTGCTTCCATTGCTAGTTCCATCCTCTTCCTCCTTTGGTTGTTCTAAATAATTAAGTAATGCTGAAATTTCAGCATGATTGACAGGTAACTCATTTTTAGCAAATAAACATTCAATTTGCCGAATTTCTTCTTGCCGTTCATGAGATACTTCTCTATTACAAGGAATCTCTTCGTATTGTTTATTAAACGTAATCCGATGTGTCATTAATAAAACGTGAAGTAAAAAGGCTTCTTGATATTCGCTCAGTAACTTTGTTTGAAACATTCGTTTTAACTCTTCATAAATAATATACGCTTTTACTAATAAATCTTGGCTTTGTATCCGTTCATTTTTTTCAATTACATCAGATTTCGTGGAGCGAGCGGTACCTTTCCCTTGACGTTTCCCTAATAAAATTTTATCGACCTCTTCCCGAATCAAACTTAAGTCTGTGTCCGTCAACAATGGACTAACTTTAATAAATGGGTATGTCATTTCTTCAATTGGGAAAATACTCAATACCAAATCGGGCTTTTCTGCTTGAATCACTTCAGTTGCATTTAAAACAGAAGCAAATCCTGCGAGTTCAACGTTTGGTACTTCCTCTAAAATTTTTTGTTCAATTAAACTGGTCACACCTAAGCCCGTCGAGCAAACATACACAATCCTAACAACTTTAGCTTCCTGCTGTTGTCGTTCCTGAGCTGCCAAAAAATGCAACGCAATATATGCGCAGAAAGAATCGTTGACTAACAAAACAGAACGTTGAATTAATTGTTTACAGGCACTTTGAATAGCTAAAAATAACGCTGGGTGTTTTCCTTTGATTTCTTCAGAAAACGGATTGTATTCATTAATAAATAAATGTTTCTTTGTAAAACGTAAGGACAGGTGTGCAAACAAGTTCGTAAATAATTGGCGATCATTTACAAAAGGATAATTCAGCTCTTTTGAAACGCTTTCAATCACTTGCTTTGTTAATTGAACCATATCTTGCCGTTGATGGGTTCCGAATAAATCACTATAAATATAAAAATATTCATCCGCTAATAAAGGCAAGTCATAACGTTCAAACACCTCTTGTAAAAGTAAAAGTGGTACTTCGTTCCGTTGTTCAAAGCGTGTTTTTTGTGATAACACTCGGTAAGTCCCAATTGTATGTGCCATCTGCATACGTGCTGCGGCAATTGCCACTCTCAACGTAATAGATAATATTTCGGCATAATCAAATTGATTTTGATCGAGTGGATTAATTAAATTTCGCATTTTTTTCAATGCACTACGATAACAACCTTGAAACAATGTCCCTGACCCAAATTTAATTTTAGGGATCTTTTCAGCCCCTTTTGTCTTTGTCACATAGTTCATAATTTGGTAAATATCGTATTCTGTAAGTTCTTTTTGAGTGATAAATTCCATCAGTAATCGTACATTGCTTTCTTCACCACTGATTGTAAACCCTTGCCGTGCTTGGCGAATTAAGGTTAAATCATATGCTTGCAGCAACCGTTCGACCTGTTCCAAATCACTGACAATTGTGTTTCGACTCACTAATAATTCATCTGCTAGCTGCTGTGCCGTTAAGTACCCTTTGACTGACAATAACTGAAAAATCAATACATTGACTCGTCTTTTTTGATCAGGATAGGTTTCAAATCGATCGACATCGATAATTTCATTTTTTAACAGTAAGCGTTTAGAGTCAGGTAAATCTAGCCAGATTCCCTTATTTCGTTTTGAATAAAGTGTCTCATCGTGCTGTTCAAACCAAGCACGAATATCTTCTAAATCATACTTAATTGTTCGAACGCTGACAGTAAAGTTCTCAGCTAATTCTTGCGTGGTAATACTCCCTTCCAAATCCAAAAGCATCAATAAAATATTTATCGCTCTTTTGGACAACAACACGGTCATGCCTTGTCACCTCTTTTCTTTTCCCTTTACACTTAAAACTATAGCGTTATTTTATCTGTTCCACAACACAAAAAAGTTGCACTTATAAAAGTGCAACACTTCTCTTTTCATACAAAAAAATCCCTTAACAGTTACTACTGTTAAGGGATACCACACTATTTATTTGCATAAATAGACAGAAACCTTCTCCACAAAAGTATTCTGTCCGACACGTTACAAATCCGGTAACTGATAGCCGTACTATCTGGTGTCGTTGTGTTTGACAATCACTAGCCGTCAAAACGGAATAGCCGAAGCTATCTGATTGAGTCAACTCGTCGCATAAAACACACTTTAACACAGAATAGTTTGGATAGCAAGTGATGGTAATTATTCGTTATCAAACCATTCTTGATAAAAACTTTCAACAATTTTAACGGTTGCTATCGTTAATTCCTTCGTCATTACGGGGCTAGTTAACTTTTTGTCTTGTAAACATTGATTCACATGATTGATTTCATACGTAAATTCACTAGTAAATTGTTCAGACCATTTGACAGTGTTGCCTTGAGCATCTGTATAATAAGCACAATCTGTTTTCCAGAAATTAGGAATAACGATTTGCCCTTTTGTACCACAAATGGTCATTTCACTAGGTATCTTTAAACCAACATTAATAAAAATATTGCCCAGCGTCCCTTCAGCAAATTTCAAAGCTAAATTACATTGACTATCCGTCGCCCCTTGCTGATACGTTGCGGTTCCCGTAACAGTTTGAATCTCTTTCCCTAATACGTATTGTAAGTATTGTAATGGATAACTTCCTGAGCCATGAAGCGCTCCACCACCCGCTTCTCTCGAGTAAAACCAGGGAATATGGTCCACATTGGGATAGGCAGTAACTGACTGAACCCATAAAATCTCTCCCAATCTCCCTTCTTGAATTGTCGCCTTTACTTTTTGGGTAATTGGTAAAAAGACAGACTTCTGAGCTTCCATTAGAAAAACCCCTTGCTCCTGTGCGATTGCGAAGAGTTCTTCTGCTTCAGCAGTATTTAATGTAAATGGTTTTTCCAGTAGGACGGGTTTTCCTTGTGATAACGCAAGCTTAGCTGCTGAGTAATGTCCTTGATTGTAGATGGGAATATAAATAATATCAATTGTTTCATCCTTACATAACTCTTCATAACTGCCATAAGCCACCGGAATCGCTAATTCTTTAGACATTTTTTGAGCATTCTCTAAACGCCTTGATGCAATCCCGCGCACTTCAGCTTGCGCGCTTTCTCGAAGCCCTGATACAAATCTTGGGACAATTTGGGCAGTACTCATAATTCCATAACGAATTTTATCCATGTGATCGCCTCCTCTTTCACTATACGAGAAAAACGAATATTTGGAAACCATTTCAACAAAAAAAGAAACCGTTTCCCCAAAACGATTTCTTTATATGTAAATTAACGGATACCAACGCTAACTTTTAAAGCTTGATTGACCTGTTCCATCTCTTCACGAGAAAGTTGACAAACCTTGTGTAGCATTCGTTCTTTATCCAATGTTCGAATTTGTTCTAACAAAATAAGTGATGGCGTCCTGCACTCGTTATGGGGAATTTCGATGAGGACTTGCGTTGGTTGCAGCCGCTTGCTTACGTTACGGGTAATCGGTGCAACAATCAACGTTGGACTAAATAAGTTACCTTTGTTATTTTGAATAATCAGGACAGGTCGAATCCCACCTTGTTCAGAACCAACAACTGGTGAGAGATTCGCATAAAAAACCTCACCTCTTTTTATCATTCAGATTCCCTTCCCTCCTTTTCCTTTAAAAAATTATAGCATATTGTTTCTTGCAATATTTTCAACTTTTTAGCTATCCCTTAAAATATTTGATAAAACCACCCTTTAAAAGTCAAAAAAAGCTTAAACAGTCGACTCTGATATTGAGACGGCTATTTAAGCTAACTATTACATTTTTGTTAAAATACTATCCACTTTTGTATTAATTAAATCAATAGCGACGTGGTTTTCGCCACCTTCTGGCACAATGATATCTGCATAACGTTTCGTAGGTTCAATAAATTGGTGATACATGGGCTTGACGACTGTCAAATATTGTTCAATCACAGAATCCAACGTACGGCCACGTTCTTCCATATCACGCTTGATTCGACGAATAATACGGATGTCATCATCTGTATCCACATACACTTTAATATCCATTAAATCCCTTAAGCGGCGATCTTCTAAAATTAAAATCCCTTCAAGAATAATTACTTCTTTCGGTTCTTGTATCACCGTTTCTGTACTTCTTGTATGCGCAACGTAGTCATAAACTGGCTTTTCAATGGCTTGATAATTTAACAGTTGTTCAACATGTTGAATCAATAAATCTGTATCAAACGCAAAAGGATGATCATAATTGGTATTTAAACGTTCTTCAAAACTCAAATGGCTCTGATCTTTATAATAAGAATCCTGTTCTAACATCATAATTGAATGATCGGGAAAATTATTAAAAATCGCACGGCTAACACTGGTTTTTCCGCTTCCTGATCCGCCAGTAACACCAATGATAATTGGCTGACTATCTTTCATGTATAAACCTCTTTCTTTTCAAAAACTTCATTGTCTTTTACTATTATAATGAAAACTCTGAAGAATGCCAGACCTTTTCCAAGACTTTTCATGTGATTTTTATCTTCTTATGAAAAATCTGCCCACACTTCTTTCAATTACAGTATACTTATCAATAAAAGGAGAATCCTACCTATGATTAAAAAAGTCAAAAAAGAAGCACTTACAACTGCGCATTACGCTCTTCTTTATGAGGCAGATCCCTCAAAAAAAATGGTGGCAGATTACATTACCCGCGGCATTTGCTTTGACTATCAGACTGAAGAACTTCAAGGAATTTTAGTCCTGTTGCCGACTCACCCACGGACATTGGAAATCGTAAACATCGCTGTCTCAGAAGAAAGCCGAGGGCGGGGCATCGGACAAGAGTTATTACATTTTGCCATTGATTTTGCCAAAAAAGAAAAGTATGATTACTTGGAGATTGGGACTGGGAGCACAGGTTTTCAACAGCTATATCTCTACCAAAAAGTCGGTTTTCGAATGACACATATTGAACCAGATTTTTTTATCCATCATTATGATGAGCCCATTACGGAAAATGGCTTGCCTTTAAAGGATATGGTTCGCTTACGGTTACATTTAAGTTAAAAAACAACATTTCCTGTACAGGAAATGTTGTTTTTTAATGCCCAAGAATTGGTAACAACTCATCTAGCTGTTGAATCGTATAATTGGGTTGAATGGTTGGTGTTGCTGGAGCGGAGGTCGGATTGAGCCAAACAGTTTGAATTTTTGCTTGTTGGCCTCCTTGAATATCTGAATGCAAAGAATCGCCAATAATCATTGTTTTTTCTCGACTAAAATTAGGAATCCGTTCAAAAACAAAATCAAAATACTCTTTCATCGGTTTTTGATAACCCACTTCTTCTGAAACAAAAATATCTTTAAAATAAGGCATTAATTTCGACTCTTCCAACCGACGATACTGTGTTTTTGCCACTCCGTTTGTCACAATATATAAATCATAATGGGGTGCTAATTTTTCCAAGATACGTTGACTATTGCCAAGCAAGTCATGTCCTTGACTTAAATATTCTCGGTAGTTTTCTCCCATTCTAACGCTATCAACTTCTCGATTAAACGCGTCAAACAATAAACCAAACCGTGTATCAAGGAGAACATCTTTTGTTATTTTTCCTTCTTCAAATGAACGCCATAATCCTTGATTAATTCGGTGGTACGTTGACTCGACTTCAGATGTAAATGGTACATTTTCTTCTTCAAATAAGGCATGGAGCGCCTTCTTTTCAGCCAATTTAAAATCTAACAATGTATCATCAACATCAAAAAGCAATGTTTTCATTTCCGTTCCTCTTCTCTTTTCAAATTACTCGGTAACGCTTTGCTTGTTTGTTGTTTTTCAATAAAAAAATAAGGCAATAGCAATTGTAACTCTTCTCTTGTTAATGAACGATAAGCACCTAAAGGTAATTGCGGATCTAGCCGCAACGGCCCCATAGTTTGGCGTTTTAAAGCAGTCACTTTTTTCCCCACAGATAAAAACATTTTTTTCACTTGGTGAAATTTTCCTTCTTGAATAGTCAGGAAAACATGACTCTCCGTTTCAGTCGCTGCAAGAACAGTTATTTTTGCTGGCTTACATTGAATGCCTCCTTGCAAAACAATCCCATCTTTAAATTTAGCACAATCTTCTGCAGAGACCAAACCATTGACTTTTACTTCATAACATTTCGCTACTTCTTTATTTGGCCGAATTAATTGATACCCTAATTGTCCATTATCTGTTAATAGAAGTAACCCTTCCGTATCGCCATCGAGTCTGCCCACTGGATAAAGACCAGGGCGTCTGTCTTGTGGTGCGATCAAATCAATGACTGTTTTTTTAGATGCATCTGAGACAGCGCTAACCACACCTTTTGGCTTATTCAACATGTAGTACACATGGGTCTTATGCGAAATTAATTGTCCTTTTACTTTAATCATTTGTAATTGCGCATCGACGTTTTGGCTTTCATTTAATGTCACGATGCCATCCACAGTGACCTGCTTGCCTCTGATTATTCGTTTCACCGTTTTGCGTGATCCAAACTGAAGTTCTTCTAGTAATTTATCTAATCGCATTGTTCCGCTCCATTCTGGTATTAGTATAGTGGAATCCGTTAAAGATGAAAAGTGGAAAAAGGTAATTCCTTGACGTATAAAAATATAAGTGTTATGGTTAATAAGTAAAGTAAATAAAGGTTTCTCAAAAACAGCGTAATGACCTGGGAGAGAACAACGATAACAATGAACCATTCCCATGAGTGTTGCCTGGCAATATTTGTGGGGATTTTTTGATTATTGTTAGCATTTTTCTAGACAAGAACAACTGAAAAAAGAGTTTCTTTTTTCCATTATGTTTTGTTTCTGAGTTTAACCAAATCACTCATTATTTCAAGGAGGAATTAGGTTATGTCAGTACAATTAGAAGTTAAAGAAAGAGCTATCCGTCCACGTTCACTAAGAAATCAGCTACGTCACGAAGGGAAAGTACCTGCCATTGTTTACGGTTACCAAATTGAAAGTACACCAATCTATTTTGAAGAAAAAGACTTATCAAAAATTTTACGCGAACATGGTGCTAACACCGTTATTAAAATGACAGTTGATGGCAAAAACATCAACACATTAATGTCGAAAGCACAATTAGATACCTTTACTGGTCAAATGCTTCATGTTGAATTCTTATCTGTAAATATGAAAGAAACAACAGAAGTCGAAGCAGAAGTTCAATTAATTGGTGAATCTGCAGGTGTGAAAGCTGGGGGTACCTTAGCTCAAAACTTGTACACTGTTTTAGTGGCAGCCACACCAGATAAATTGCCAGAATCAATTGAAGTAGATATTACAAACTTAGAAATTGGTGATGCTCTTACAATCGCTGATTTACCTGAACACAAAGACTATGAAATTTTAACTGATCCAGAAGAACAACTAGTTGCTATTCTTGAAGCACAAACTGCTCCTGAAGAAGAAGAAGGAACAGCTGCTGAAACGACTGAACCAGAATTAGCCGAATAAAAAGTACACTTTTGTTCAGCTGATTCTCTTAAGTTTTAGAAATGGGATGTACGTTGAAACAACGTACGTCCCATTTTCTTTTTACTGCATATCTTGATTTCTTCACATAAATGATGACACCTGCAAAGCTAGGAAGCTACAGAGGAATATTAAATTTTTGCTAATCTACGCAATATTTTCAAACGAAACAATTTCTTTTTTTTAAATTTGCAGTATACTAAAAGTAAGTAAACAAAAAGGAGGTCATCCATATGTTTGAACGTTTTGATAGTGACCGTAGCCGCTATGCTTCATTAGGTGTTGTTTCCAGCTTACCTAGTGGCTTAATTGATAGTATTTGGTTGATTATTGACTTAAATCTAAAAGGGGTTATCCCTTTAAACGACTTACTTCACTTTGATTTGTTGAACAATAATGGCAAAGTGACTGTCCATTTTTCTCAAGAAAATAGTTCAGTAGAAATGGCAATCGACTTACCATTTAGTTATTCTACGGCATATCCGTCGCGAATTTTTGCTTTTGATGATGGCCATCGTGAAACGATTTTATTACCTGCAGAAATGTTAGAATCTTAAATAATTTCAACAAAGTAGCCTCAAATTCCGATTAAAACTGGAATTTGAGGCTACTTTAATTTCTTTTAGTTATTCTACAATAATTTGTTTACTACTTCCTGCAGCATTTTCAAAATTAATAGTAAAGGTTTCTGTTGCATCATCATAAGTGATTCCGTCACTTTGACTAATTACTCTGCTGTAATCTTTTGGTATTTTTAAAGTCAGTGTCTTAGTTGTTTGTGTGGGATCAGAGAAAGTATACGTTTTTTGGTGTTGTTGTGTCTTTCTCATTAAAGAAATAGCTTTATTTGAGGTAATCCCTGCTATTGTACCGCCAGTTTCTGACCAAATGTTAACCCCAAGATAGCCTTCTTCTTCTTGCTTAACTGCTTGAATTTCTTCTGTATTTGAGAGAACTTCTACTGTTTTTTTGGCAGCATATGTTTTTAAATCAGTTTCATCGATTCCTGGTAAAACTACATAAGCATAATGCTCGTTCGTTGGGTGTTGACCATGTTGAATCGTAAATGTTCGATAATCACCTACATATTCTTTATCACTTGGAAATGCTTCATTAATTGCTTTATAGGTTCCTTTTCTAGTTTCACTTTTAACATTTACCGTTGTTTCTTCTGGAAAATAATAACCCATATTAGCATTGGAATGATCCGACTTTAGTAATAACCATTGTTTTTTACTCGTTTCATTTTTCTCATGAATCTCCCCAATATTTGATAGCACTTGATACTGATACGCATCATTTAACAAACGATTATCAACAACTGTCTCAATCGAAGCTTCTGTATCCCCTTTAATTCCTGCGCCTAATGCGATAATTTGCCCATTTAATACAAACCAAGATTTTTTAGCTTGTAGGTTCATAGGTAAAAGTTTCCCATTATTTTTGGTCCCGTCTTTATTAAGAGCCATCCCTACTACTGCCTGATTGTCTGACGTTACTCCACCAACCCATTGCTCTTTCGATGTGATTGTTGTAAATGCTGAAACTTCATCTGCCAAAGAAATGGTATCTACCGTTGTTCCTGGTAGTCGATAGGGATCTACAGTTGGCCAATAGCTGGAATTAAATTGAACCTCGTCATCATTATATACGTACATCATTCCGTCACCAGTGTGCCAGCCACGTTTATTTTCTTTATTCCCTGCTTCAAAAGATGCAGTGCGCTTTGAATACAAGCCTAGCCCAAACATATAACTAGGTGTGCGTTGGACAAATCGATCCATCGAAGCATAAAGTTTCGTGCCTGTAAAAGGAAGTTGCCCTCCCGTAATTTCTGGATTAGTTAAAAGTTGCATAGTCATCTGTAAATCATTAAAATCACGAGCATTTGTCAAATAATAATCTGGGTTCTCCTTCATCCAATATTTAACGGCTTCTTGAAATTTCTTTTGATAATTATTAGGGGCAAATTTAGCCACAATTAATAAATTATACATGGTAGTTGAGCCGTAGCCTGTTTTTCCAACTGCTGGGGCTCTTGAGATGGAACGGCCATTCACGGTTGGTAGCATTTCACCTTTATAAATCAAAGGAAGAAAGGCACGATCAACATTTTCAACAAATTCTGTCACAAGAGTTGCATCCATTTGAAAAGATGAATCTGCTGTAATGGCCAAAATTTGTCCAACCCCTTTCACCAAAACATTGCCATACGAACCTGTATAAGGAATGTTATTGTGCTGGATAAAAGAACCATCTTGGTAAAAACCATCACCTTTTGTGACTAATTTAAATACATCGACGATACTACTGGATGCTTGGTTAATTTTCCCGCTATCCTTTTGTAAAATTCCTAACCCCAAAACAGTTAAAGCTAAGTCCGTTCGGTTCGCTCCTGATGTCACAAAATTTGGGATAAAAGCTAAATCCACAAACGTTCCTTGTGGTTTTGTATACAACTGTTTAAACGGATCTGGGACATAACTGCTCAGCGCATTTGTATAGATTTGTTGCTTTTCTGGAGAAACTTTATCCTCTAAAATCATTAGAATATTAAGAAACTTCTGTGGCACACCAATTTGCCAGTCCCACCAATTTCCATGGTACTTTTTCCCATCATATCCTTTTTGCGTTACCATAAAATCTAAGCCATCAATAATGGTTGCTGCCAATTTGTCATCTTGGTAAAGCGTACTCCCCTTCGTTCCATAGGCTAACGCTAATTTTTGCAATTTGGTAAATTGAGTCGTTAAATCAGCCGATGGCGTATTGCCAGGCTCTAGTGGCCATAAATAGCTGCGGTTCGGCTCTTTATTCATCGTTTGATCGAGTTCTGTTGCTTCATTGGAGATTTTTTGGACGTAGTCTACAAGCGCTTGGTTAGTTGAATCATATTCTTTTGAAACAAGCTGATTTCGCCATTTTTCTTTTAATTCTCGGTATTCTGCAGATGAATCGATAACAGGAATGCTACCAACGGGGCCACTTTTCATAGAAATGATATTCAGCTTTGATAGATTACCAAATAGTCTAATTCCTACAGCACCCATCCAGTCATCATTAATGGACGTACCATCAGGATAATGAACCTCTTCATTTTCATAAAATAATTGATCATTCAGGAATGTTTGAATTTTTTTCCCATCATAGCGAACTAGCAGTTTATATTGTTGGCCACTTAGTAATGTTGGTCCCGGAATATTAGTTAGCCATTTACCGCCTGGTTGTCCTAACTGCCAGCGACCGTCACGATTATAAGCAAAAGATTGCCATTGACTCGTCTTTTGTTTATCTCCGCGAAAAACCAATCCGAAGTTACTTTGCCCTTCATATAAAAAGGTTAGTTCAAGATCTCCTGAAGATTGTTCGCGTGCATCAAGATTGATAGAGACAGATTCGAGGTTTGTCCCTTGCTTCGTGTTTGCTATCCATAAACCAGCAGAATCATTCTTTTTTTCTGCTGTTCCCACCAAATCTTGCCAATGCCCAACTTGATTGGGGAAATCTGAAATGTAAGAGGGTTGCTCAATCGTTTGGCTCGCTTCGTTTTCTTCTGCCAAAGTAAGAGTGGTTCCCATAAATCCACTCATCAAAGCAGTAAACAGTCCGACCAGCATTACCCATATTTTCCTGTTTTTCATTCTCTCTCCTCCTAAAAAATTATCGTAAAACGCTTACATCCAAATTAGAGAAAAAGAGTGAAGAAAAATACTTTCTACACTCTCCGACTCTCTGAAAATCACTTAATATACTTTTTACGCCAAAATACCAAAGGCACTCAAAACAATCGATAAAATTAAAATAATCCAAATCACTCGTGTGGAATTTAATTTCTTTTGACCTAACATCCAATAAGTTAAAAGAACAAGTAAGATTGGAACTAAGGAAGGCAAAATCGCATCTAACGTATCTTGAATAACTAATTCGACCCCGTTCTTTTTATAAACAAAAGGAACTGTCGCCTTGATAACTGAAGGAATTAAAGCACCAATCACAGTCACACCAAGAACAGTTGCTGCATTCGTAAAGGCAGATAACTTGTCTTTTAAGGTCGTCACTAGTTTGACCCCTTGCTTATAACCAAGGGGTAAGAGCGCGGCCCGACCAAACAATAGTGCAATATTTGCAATAATCCAAATAACACAGCCCACCACCGAACCATTTTGAGCCAGTGTCCCTGCAACAGAGCCGAAAATCGTCCCCCAAATAACGTGGAATAAAGAGTCCCCAACGCCTGCCAAAGAACCCATCAGAGCTGTTTTTAGCGCAATAATTGTTTCTTTCGCTTTATAGCCATCTTGCTCTTCAATCGCAACATCAATCCCCATAATTAAATTCCCAAAAATAGCATTGGTGTTAAAAAATTGATTGTGTGTGCGCATCATATCTTGAAATTGTACTTCATCATGACCATAGAATTTTTTTAAAACAGGTAAGATGCCGTATAAATATCCTGAACTCATCATACGTTCATAGTTCCAGTTTAATTGGCTTCCTAAAATATAACGCCAGCTAATTGCATTTAATTCTTTTTTTGTCAGTTTATGCTTACTCATCGCCGTCATATCCTCCTTCAAAATCACCATTTCCTGTTGTTGCTTGTGTCGTGCTTTTTGCCCCATCACGTTTAAATACAAGCATCGCTGCTACCATCCCAACTATCGAAACACCTAACATTGGAACTTTTAAATAAGCCGCTAAGAAAAAGCCTAATAGTAAATAGGGGATATATTGCTTCGTTGGCAAGTAACGTAATAAAATCCCTACA
The DNA here is from genome assembly GCF_050546705.1 of Enterococcus sp. AZ104. Taxonomy (NCBI): domain Bacteria; kingdom Bacillati; phylum Bacillota; class Bacilli; order Lactobacillales; family Enterococcaceae; genus Enterococcus; species Enterococcus sp. AZ104. The sequence goes on along the minus strand of NZ_CP172952.1, from coordinate 588,616 downwards.
CCGACAACAGGTAATACTCCTCCAGCTGTTTTTAAGCCCGTCATTAGCCATTCTGGCATGTTATCGGTAATCGTTGTTACTACAGCATCCCCCGCTAATAACATTAATAAAATCGGAATGGCACGAGACAGTCCCCACAGAACAGAACCAGATAAAACTAAGCGTGGAATCCGTTTTACTTGCATCTTATCAATCGCTTTATCGACACTATGAAGTAAAAAGACATTACAAAAACGGGCGACTACATCTAGTTGCAACATCAACAGAGAAACAGGAACAGCTAAACCAATGCCATACTCCGCTCCTTTTCCAGAGATTACAGCGAAAGCGGTTCCTAAAACAGCCCCTGTGAAATAATCAGGTACCGATGCTCCACCAAAAGCAGCAATTCCTAAACGCATTAATTGAAGAGTGCCGCCAACCATTAAACCAGTTTTTAAATCTCCCATAATCATTCCAGAAATCATTCCAGCAATAGCTGGTTGCGTCAACGTATTTGAAATAAGTGAGTCATTAATAGCAATAAACGCATAAATAGTAATTAAAATAATTTGATACGCTGCTAAATGCATTGAAATTTCCTCCTAAATTTAAAAATATTCTTTCTTAGTCTGACAGTTTTAGCCGCGTAATTTTTTCATAAAATCAACGACTGGATCGTTTGGAACTAATTGGGCTGTCACAGTGACGCCTTTTGAAGCGATTGTTTCAAAAATTTGTTCTTCTTCTGGTAAAACTTGAATACTTTTTGTTACTTCGCGTGCTCCTTCTTTGTAACTCATATTCCCAACATTTACAGTTTTGATAGGTCCTTGCGCTTCGATAAAGCGGAGCACATCTTTCGGATTTTTAAATAATAAAAATAAACGCTGTTTACCATATTTTCCTGATTGAATATTTTTAGCGGCAGCCTCTACTCCAAGAACAGATAAACGCATCGAAGAAGGCGCTGCCATTCTCAAAGATGATTTTTGTAAAGGATCTGTAGCCGCCTCATCATTGGCTACAATTATTCGCTGTGTACTAAGACTTGTCGACCAAATTCCCGCTACTTGTCCATGAATTAACCGTTCATCAATCCGTGTGTTTACAATATTTTCTTTTCCAGCATATTGACTATAGTCACTTAACTCTTTTTCTTTGCTGGCTTCTGAAATCTCTTGTTCTGCTTGATTCATCCCAGCTTTTACATCAACAATATTTTCTTGTGCTAAACAAACTAATTCTTTAATCGAAGCCTGTTGATTAACCACTGCTTCAATCACAACAGAGAGCGTCATCCCTGCAATAATTTCCACTCCGTCAACGTTCAAATAATTCTTAGTTGCCACGTTACATGGCGTTCCTCCTAGTAAATCAGCAATAATCAGTGTCGTACCGTTAAGGGCTTTCATTTTTTCATTTAGCTCTTTCTCAAATTGAAGATTGTCGCTATCTGGTCGTAATGAGACTGTATGCACGTGTTCTTGCCGACCAACGATCATTTCTAAGCTAACTTTGACGCCTTCAGCCATGCTACCATGACTAATTAGTACAATGTTTTCCACGAATTTCCCTCCCTAGATGTAGGTGACCCTACTTAACATGTTATGTTCTCTACGAACTTACTATAACACATACTAAGTTATCCGTAAACCTAATATCTTAATATATTGAATTTATTTTTTTGAATTCTTTAAATAAAAATTGTCTTTCCTCTTTTTCAAAGTGTTTGCTAAAGGCTAGTTAACATGTTATGCTTAATTCATTCGATTACTAGAATGGAGGCAATCGCATGTTACCTAAATATGAACAAATTAAACAAGACCTTTTACGTGAAATAAAAAATCATACCTTTATTCCTGGTGATAAATTTTATTCTGAAGCCGATATTAAACGAAAATATGCTGTTAGTTCTATCACAGCTGTCAAAGCACTGAATGAGCTGACCAGTGCAGGTTACTTGTATCGTATCCAAGGAAAAGGGACCTTTGTTTCGAAATCAAAAGTTTCTCAAAATGTAAAATTTTCTGATATCGAGTTGCATTCTTTAGACTCTGAAAAAGTTAAAGTCCTTTCAATTGAAGAAGAAAATCAAGCCGAAATTTTAAAGGAATTAGGCTTACCAGCTAACGCTTCTTATTATAGAATCAAGCGTGTACGCTATTCTGAAGATACACCCTTTCTCGTACATATCACACATCTTCCCAAAAAGCTTGTTAAAGAGCCGCTCTCAAAGGACCTCACAGCTTATGCAAGTGTGTATGAACGAGTCCGTAAAGATTTTTCAGTAGACCTCTTCTCGTTAGCTTCTGTAGAAACAAATGAAATTGTCTTTCCCGAAGATGCTGAGTTATTGAACTTACTTCAATTAAGTTTTCGTGAACCCGCTGTTAAACAAGTTAAACATTCCTATCTCGCAGATGGTAGTGTTGCTGAATATATTATTAGTTATAAACATTGGAAATATTTCAAAACCAAAATAGAAGTAGAAGCCGAATAAATTTCAGCTTCTACTTCTATTTTTTTAGTCTATGATTACTTGATTCGTAAATTTCAAGTACTCAATGTTAATTCCCTCTGTTTCAAAAATTACTACTTCATTTTGTCCTTGCTGTAAAAATTCTTTGGGACAATACAGCGAATGAATGGGTCCTATTTCCCAATAACGACCTAGATGATGGCCATTGACCACAACGAATCCTTTGCCGTAGCCTCGACAGTCAATATACGTGTCTGCTAGCTGTTCTAATTCAAATGTTACTTGATAAAATGAAGGCTGCAATGGATTTTTTCCAGCTGTGTAATCAATCTTGGCTAATTGCTCTTGTGAAAAAGTTAAGGGATAGTGTTGATAGCCTTGGTGAAAATGAATGTCTTGCATCACTCCACCTCGAATTCCTTTACTTTGTGTCGGATTATTTAATTTAAAGCCATAATTAACGCGACCTAAGTTTTCCACTAAGATATCTAACGCAAGTGTGTCTTTTTCAGTTTGTCCTGAAATCAGTAGCTCTTCTCCCACTGTCTCTTGATATTGGGTAGCAGCTAAATCTCCATCTACATAAATGTGTAAACGATCACTGGCCTCGACGACTTTTAGTTTATTTTCATGATGATAATTTTTTAAATCAAACGAATAAAGCAAGTAGCCATAGCCTGAGCCAGCTTCTTCCATACTTAATGGATACGCGGTGGTCTTCGGTGTCATCATTTGATCTTTTACTGCGAATAAGGATACGCTAGCAGTTACTGGAAAGCTTCCTAAATTCCCCAGTTTTTTCGTGCGTGGTTGTGCTTGCCAAACTTCTGGACATACTTCTTTAATTGCTTTTTGAACGGCATAATATTTTTCTGTTGGTTCTCCTGCTTCTGTTAATAAAGCATCATAATCATAGCTAGTGACTTGAGGTAAATCTTTTGCACCTCGCGCCGAACACCCGTTATAAAAGCCGAAATTTGTTCCTCCATGAAACATATAGAGATTTAAAGAACCCACTGCCAGCATATCTTTTACTTCCTTCGCCAAGTCGGTACCTTCTCGCTGAATCACTGGTTCGCCCCAACGATTGAACCACCCATCCCAGTATTCCATGCACATCAATGGCCATTTTTTACCATGACGAGTCATAAATTTTTTCAAAACGGCAGCATTTTCTTTCGAATGACTACCAAAATTTCCTGTCACAAAAACATCCTCTTCAATTAACGTCCCCGCATCCAAAACCTCTTCCCAAGCGCCATCAGATGTAAAAAGAGGAACCTCAATCCCCAGTTCTTCCATTATCTGCTTGGTTTGTCGCAAGTACGCTTTCTCCATTCCATAGGACCCATATTCATTTTCAACCTGCATCATGATCACTGGTCCACCTTGTGTTATCTGCAGTGGTGCTAGTTTAGGCAATAATACTTGAAAATAGTTACGAACTTTAGTCATAAAAATAGGATCTGTCGAACGTAATCGCACGCCTTTTTCTTTCAAAAGCCATGCGGGTAAGCCACCAAACTCCCATTCTGCACAAATATAAGCCGAAGGACGCAGAATAACTAGTAAATTCAGTTCTTCTGCCAAGCGGACAAATGCTTCAATGTTTTTCATTCCTTCAAAATCGTATACGCCTTCTTCTGGTTCATGAATATTCCAAGGAATGTAGGTTTCTACTGTATTAGCTCCTAAAGCTTTCAGATTATAGAGGCTATCTTCCCATTGTCTAGGTGTCATTCGAAAGTAATGAATCGCCCCGCTAATAATTTTTATTGGTTGTCCATTTAATAAAAAGTCTTCTTTAATCTCAAACGTTTGCATCATTTTTCCCCTTTACCAGTATCTTTGCCATGATGGTTTTGCTAAACGCATTAAGGCTTCCATGTAAAAATAATCGCCCCATAAGTTGGGTTCATCAATCCCTTTTCCTTCTGCATGTGCGTAAACACCATGGAGTAGCAGTCCTTCATTTTCGGAATCATTTTGCGTACGATAATATTCTCCTAATTGATAAATCATTCCTTTGGCAAGCTCTTTCGCTTGAGGAAAAGCCTGTAGTTTGTCTGCTTCCAATAAACCACATGCCGCAATTGCCAGTGCCGAGCTATCTTTGTCAGATGGCATTTGGTCATTAAAATCAAAATCCCAATAGGGAATTAAATCTGCTGGCAAATGAGCTAGAAAAACCTCCACTATTTGTGGATAAATTTCCGGAAATGGTTGGGAATGGAGAAATGTTTCGTTTAGGGGAATCCCTAAAATTGCCCAACTTTGGCCTCGTGCCCAAATGGAAGTATCACTATGTCCTTGATGCGTAGCTCCATGTTTTGGTTTGCCTGTTTCTGGATCAAAATAATAGGTATGATAAGTTGTCGCATCGGATTTAATCACCGTTTTCATTAACGTATGATAGTGACGTGAGGCAATTTCCTCATAAACCCTATTTCCAGATAATTTAGTTGCTTCAAATAAAAGCGGTAAATTCATTAATGAGTCGATAATTAATCGATATTCTTTGGGATCACCATAATGGCCCCACGCTTGAATGAAGGAGCCATTTTCTTGGAATCGTGCTGACAATACTTCAGCGGCAGCTAGCACTTCTTGTTTACAGCGCTCATCACCGGTAATTTTATACCCAGCACCCGCCGATAGACTATATAAAAAACCAATGTCATGGTGGTCCAAAACAAAATGCTCCTCTAATCGTTGTTGAAAGCTGTCAATATTTTCCATTGCCAGTAAACGAAATTTTTCTTGGTGAGACCACTCATATGCCAGCCAAAGCATGCCTGTCCAAAAGCCATTGGTCCAATCATCGTTAGCTTTGAGACGATATCGACCATTCGTAGCACAAGCTGAAGGAAACTGTGTTCCGAAACGCTGCATATTTTTAGCAATTTTTGAAACGCATTCATTTAATTGCGTTTGAATCCATTCATCTGTGACATTTTCTCCTAGAGAGATCAGTCTTTGTTTATTTTCTTGACTACACATCTCCACCACTCCTTAACTTGTTAACATATTAACTTATTGTATTATAACGTAAAAGAAAATAAAAAGCGACCTTTCTTGATTATTTCTCTTAAAAACAAGAGCGTGGGACAAAAATCACTTTGGATTTTTGCTCCACGCTCAAAAACTGATAAACGGCGGGAACAGAACCAACTCCTTCGGAAATAAGCCGAAATTCTCCAAAAATCAAAGAGAAATTTTCGGAAATTTCTTCTTATTTCTCAGAGCTAAACGGTTCTGTCCCGACCTCTTGTTATTTATTCCGACCGAATACTTCAATTTGGGTCAACGCTGGAAACGGAGAAGAGTCCAGCGCTTTTCGTAAGCATTTTAATGTCAAAGTTTGTGTTGTTTTCATTGGGAACTTTATTTCTTGAAAACAGGCGGTATTCGTTGTGGCAACTACTCGTTCCTCACCATCTGAAAAAGCTAAAGTGACTTCCTCCCAATAGCTATCATGTGGGTAATCCGCCCGAAATAGCAAGCGGATCCAGTCCGTTTCTACAGGCCTGCCAAAGTCAATCGTTAACTGTGCCTCCTTTTGCTGGTTAATTCCCCAAGAAGCAAATGGATACGAGCCATGAGAAAGGTTACCAAACTTAGAATCAATAGCATTTTTCGCAAAGAAAACAGCATCGTCTCTCGTTTCAACGTTTGCATACGCATGAGGATAGGCTCCTGAATATTCTTTTTGGTCATGTGTATTCATAGAAAGATTTTGATAATTGTCTTTTTCAAACGTGTGCGCTTGTCGAACCATTATTTGGTGCCTTGCTGAATGAAAGGCCGTATCAACAAAAGCTTTTCGAGCAGATTCTTCTAATGGAATTTGATATTCCCAAACTTTTTCTTTCAAATAAATCAATGAAGGAGCCAAAGTTTCATCTAATTGAACCATCAAATAAGGGGTAGCCCCTGTATAAGTCACTACAATTTTATCGCCAACTTGATAAAGGTACTGTTTAATTGCTAATACCGCTAACGTGTCTCCCTCCGCCATGAATGGCGCTTCTGGCTTCTCGTGATCGATTCGGCCAGTAATAATCTGATTGTCTTTATTTTTCAATTCGATTTTTATCATTTTTTATTCCTCCCTTGTCACACCGCCTACCAAACAAATCAGGCGATGCGTTCCTATTGGTAGCTCTTTTTGCAAATAAGGTAAACTTGTTCTTGGGAAAAACAACGATGTATTGGGTTCAGGTTGAAGAATACCTGCGTGGTCATACCCTTCAATTGCAACTATTTGCGAACCCAATTCTCCTGAATCGACTCTAGCCCACTCTTTACCAAGTTCTTTTTCTGAAAATTTTCCAAGTAACGGTAGACTGAATCCTCCTTCGCGCACTTTTAATGGAACCGATGTCACTATTTCATGTACTCTAACATGCCATTCTCCAAATGGATAAATGGTTGTTTCAATTTCTACTTCCTGAAAAGGTAGCCATTTATAATAAACTTGCTCCTCTGTTAAATAAAAATCATGAACTTTCCCTTTAACACGAAAATATTCACCATCACGAGAAACAGCCAATACGTTATCAAAAGCCCCCTCCTCATAACGCGCACCAGCTTTGGGAACGCTAAAGCCAAAGCGGCTAGAATAGACAAATTTACTATATTTAGCCGCAGCATGTGCTTGATTTTCAAGCCATAGTCCTGCAGGATAGCCGAGGACATGCGTTTTCATTTTAGGATGGATTAATAACATGTTTCCCTTTTCTATCAAACGCTTTTCTTCTCGTTTTATCGCCAGCGGTTCAGCACGCCAAAACGGATGGTCTTGATCCACTGCGAGCAACAAAAATGTTTTAAAAGCCCAATACGGAGAGCCTGGTGCGTTATAACCTTCTGCCATTACTAAATTTTCGTAATGATAGCCAATGGACAACCGACCATCATAAGTGAAAATAGTCTGTTGCATCCAACAGTGTAAATGTTTTGCTAACAGCGTTTTTATTTGTCCCCAAGGTAAAGCCTCTACTTCTGCAAATATCAAAGCTGCGAAAAATGCTCCTTGAGCAAACCGATACGTTTGACTACGTCCGTAAGGTAACGCTTCGCCCTCCTCATCAAAATAGTACAGATAGTCTTGCGCGAACATAACGGCTCGTTCTGTAAAACGTTTCGCACGAACAGGATCTCTTTCTCGCATAAATTTGACATAAATCAAACTATAATAATGAAAAGCAAACGAAATATAATAATCTCTTTGCGTAGTTTTACCATCCATATACCAACCATCACCTAAATACATGCGTTCAATCAACGCCAATTCTTCCTCTAGTTCCGCTTGGTTAATCACTTGTCCACATTCCTCGAGTGCCAAACGAATGAGCACTTTGAAAAACGTCCAATTATTTTTAGGAATTTTACAACCAAGTGCTTTATTTAACCAAACCATGATATTTTCTTGCTGTTTCTCAGAAAAACAGGCCCAAAAATATGTCTTATGAAGCAATAAAGTTAAAGATAATGCTGCTGCTTCCACAATATATTGATCATAATCAACAATATCGCCCCAATAATCTGGGGATGACGGATCAGTTCCTGCGATTAATTTTTCCACATAAGCATCTCTTAAAACATCATCTTTACAAGTAACCCAATACGGTCCAATTCCCCATAATGGTCGAATGAGCGCTTCCATTTCAGCATGTTGCTGATCATAGACAGCACCACTGGACCCAAAATTCACGCCAGGTTTTTCTGATGTTAAAATAGCCGTTTTTAAAGGTGTCATGATTGTTTTAAAAGCTTCCAAATACGCTTCTCTGGTCAAAAAAAGATTACTTTTTAACGATTCCATGCTTTTCGCCCCCATTAGTTTAATTCAAAGAATAACAAGGGCACTTATTTTTTTCAACTATCGTTTAATGAATAAAACGGCGTATTATGAGAGCAGAATTTCACTTCCCTTGAACTTAACATATTAATTTTCTCTTTATTTTTGTTGAGCCTTGAGCTATTCACTTTATCCAACAAAACTTCCTTTATCAAAAATGAATAATAAATGAAAAATAAGCAGTCTAACGCAGGAAATTCTCATAATAAATATTTGAAAAAAAAAAGAGTCTATGACAAAAATCCAAAGAGATTTTTGTCATAGACTTAAAATATGAGAGAAAAGACATCAAAAGTAATGGTTTGATCAACCTTCACAAGTTTTATGATGCTTTTCAAGATATCATTTTGATACAATTTTACGCCTTGCGGTTTACAATAAAAGAGTAAATAGCGATACAGATAATCGCTCCTAGCAACGCTGAGATAATTGGAAACCCGCCGATGACTGGTCCTAAAGAAGGCAACAAGAGTGATGCTACCCAACTTCCTAAAAAGCCCACGATAATATTTCCAATAATGCCACCTGGCACGTCTTTTCCTAAAATTGCGCCAGCAATTGCGCCAATAATTCCTCCGACAATTAATGCCCATAGAAAGCTAAACATTTGAAAAACCTACCTTTCATAGTTGATTTTTTTAGTTAATTTTCCTACTTTAAGGATAAAACAGAAAGCAGACTTTTTCAAAAGATAGGACTTTTCAGAAGTCAATTTATTCTTCTACATAAGCTAAACGATAGGATACTGTGCGACCAAAAGAAAATACTTGCAAGCCTTGTAATCGATCTGATTTCAAGTAACCAATGGCTCCTTGGAATAATGGTAAAACACCGGCATCTTTTTCAATTAATGTTTTTTCTAAACTTAGTAATTCATTCCAGCGTTTTTCAGGTTCATTGGCGTAATCTTTTCTAACTTTTTGGAGACCCGCATCATACGCCGAATCGTTATAACCAGAAGTATTTAAGCCACTTTTCGAGTCATAAAATTCTAAAAAATTAATGGGATCAGCATAGTCAGGTGTCCATGTTCCAAAGGCTAAATCGTAATTACCTGCTGTTTGTAAATCCAAACGATTTTGCAAAGGCAATGATTTTAATTTGATTGTTAAACCTGGTAAATTTTGTTGCAATTGCCCTTGAACAAATTCAATGGTTTTCTTGGCAATAGCTGAGTCCGCTGAGATTAGTTCCAATTCAATTTTATCTTTGCCCAACTCTTCTTTCGCTTTGGTCCAGTTAGCTTGGGCTTCTTTAATATTATATGGTAATAAATCACCATTTTCTTTGCGGAAATCTTCACCTGTATCTGGATTTTTTGCAAAATTAGCTGGTACAAAACCATTTAAAGCTGTCGAGCCATCTCCTAAAATTTCTTTTGCAAAAGTTTCTTTGTCAATCGCTTGTAAAAAAGCTTTTCGAACATGTTCATTGCCGGTAATTTCACGGCGATGATTGGGACTTAAATAACCTACCATAGCTTTAGGTACAAAATGCGCTTGTTTTGACTCTTTATACTGAAGTGCATAAGTATCTGCTAAAACAGTGTAATCTAAGTCGCCATTATCAAAAAGATTGGCTCCTGTGCCAATTTCTTTCACTACTTGAACATCAATTTCATTCAATTTTACGTGTTCTTTATCCCAATAATGATTATTCTTCTTCAATTTCCAAGTTTCGGAATTGCCATCCCAGCCTGAAATTACAAACGGCCCATTGCCAACAAAATTATCTGCAGAAGTCCCATAGGCAGTACCTTTTTCTTTGGCAAAGGCTTCATTTTTAGGCATAAAAGGTGTTCCAACTAAGACTTGGGCTAAATAAGGAATTGGATTTTCCAATGTTAGTTCTAGTGTCTGGTCATCGATTGCTTTGACACCAAATTCTTCCATCGTGGCTTGTCCTTCCCGCACCGCACGCCCATTTTTAAAAATATCCATTTGATTACTGCTACTTGAACCATACGCTGGATCGACCACGTTTCTAAACGCAACTACAAAATCCCCTGCTTTAACTGGATCCCCGTTTGTCCATTTTGCCTCTCGTAACTTGAATGTATAGACTAACCCGTCTTCACTAACTTGTGGCTCTGCTTTCGCCATAGCTAGCTCAGGATCTCCATTTTTATCTTGTCGATACAAGCCTTCAACTACTTGACCAATCATATCGGAACTATAGACATCTGTATAATGAGCGCTGTCTAATGTCGAGAGTTCACCACCAGATGCGACGTTAATTTTCTGTGTAGCTGTTTCATTCGAGGTCGTTTTCGAACCGCCACTTCCACATGCTGCTAAAACCAAGCCCAGTGCAACAAGTCCGATTAACCACTTTTTCTGTTTCATACCAAAACTCCTCCTTCTGTTCAAACAACTTACCTACATTTTACATGATTTTCCATACATTTGTCCTTTTTCAGCACTTACTTTTTGAAAGAAAAATATTTTTTTAAGAATAAGAGTTGACAGATATTTTTTCTGGTGGTAAAGTATTGAAAAACAGAGAACAGAAGAGTAACTGTTTCCTTTAGTGAAGAGAGTCTTTGGTTGGTGGAAAAAGACGTAAAGAAACAGCGAACCACATCTGGGAGTTGACTTTTTGAACCCTTAGTAGGAAAGTCCGGGACCACTCGTTAACAGGCGAAGTTATGAACTTCATAAGGTTCGTGTTGCGAAACACGAATAAACTAAGGTGGAACCACGATAATTGATTATTCGTCCTTTGGCTAGTCAGCCAAAGGACTTTTTTGTTTTTTTAGATGCGCTTTTCAAACTGAGAGAATGCCTCAACTGCTCAAGTCTGTTGTCCCCTTTTCTATGTGCTCAATGGGATACGCTAGAAAAGCAACAGGTTTTCTGTTCCGTTCGAACAATTTCATACTTACAATCAAAGCTTAGGACATAGTAATTTAGCTCTTCCTTTACAGAGACTTTTTCATTGGCTGAAAGAAAAAGATGGATTCTTCTTTACTCACACCTAAAAGATGTTTTTCTGAATCCTTTAGTAAGAAAAACCGGTGACTCTATCGTTAACAGAGAGTAGTTGTCAACGCAACTACATAAGGCTTATCTTGTGAAAGATAAGTAAATTGAGGTGGCACCACGAATGCGATTCGTCCTCTTGGCTCACAGCCAAGAGGCTTTTTTGTTTTTTAATAAAAATTGTTGGAGGAAAAAATGATGGATTATATTTTAGAAATTTTACCTGCTTTAGTTAGCGGAGCTGGCATGACACTGAAAGTCTTTTTCTTTACACTCCTTGGCTCGATTCCACTGGGGATCATCATTGCCTTTATTTTACAAAGTTCGTTTAAACCTTTACGTTACTTAATTAACCTCTACATTTGGTTAATGCGCGGCACTCCGCTATTGTTACAATTAATTTTTGTTTTTTACGGCTTACCATTAATTGGTATTGTCTTTGAACGTTACGATGCAGCCTTATTCGCATTTATTTTAAATTATGCTGCGTACTTTGCTGAAATTTTTCGCGGGGGGATTCAAGCAATTCCCCAAGGTCAATATGAAGCTGCTAAGGTTTTACGTTTAACACGTTTTCAAACAGTCACGCGGATTATTTTGCCACAAGTTGTTAAAATCGTGCTGCCTTCCGTAGGAAATGAAATTATCAATTTGGTCAAGGATACTTCTCTTATTTATGTACTTGGCTTAGGCGATCTTTTACGTGCTGGTAAAATTGCGATGAGCCGCGATGTTACATTAGTACCATTAGCTTTAGTGGGAGTGATTTATTTACTCTTTACGGCAATTTTGACTGTTGCTTCTAAGAAAATTGAAAAATTCTATCAATATTATAAATAGGAGGACTCTACCATGTTAACTATTAAAAATTTAACCAAACATTTTGATAACCGGACCATTATTGATCACTTAAATTTAGAAATTCCAGATGGTAAAATTTTAACGATTGTTGGTCCTTCAGGCGGCGGAAAAACCACTTTACTTCGTTGTTTGGCTGGTTTAGAAACCATTGATTCTGGCGAGCTTTTGTTGGATGGTGTTCCTTTCAATCCTGCTGAAATGGACAATGCCGATCAAGTGGTTGGGGTCGTTTTCCAGGACTTCCAACTTTTCCCTCACTTATCAGTTTTAGAAAACATTACCTTAGCACCTACATTAGTACTAAAAGAAGAAAAAGCAAAAAGTCAGCAAGAAGCTTTAGAATTACTGGAAAAATTGGGCTTGGCTGGTAAAGAAAAACTCTATCCGTATCAACTTTCCGGTGGACAAAAACAACGAGTTGCACTTGCTCGTGCCTTAGCAATGAAGCCAAAAGTTCTTGGGTACGATGAACCAACGAGCGCGCTAGATCCAGCTTTACGCCAACAAGTGGAAGAAGTTATTTTAGATTTACGGAAACAAGGCATGACACAGATTGTCGTGACCCACGATATGGCTTTCGCTGAAAAAATTGCAGACAATCTTTTGACGGTTGCCCCCGTCCAATAGAAAGGAGTTTATGATGAAAAAGAAATATTCTTTAGCCTTGCTGGTTATCTGTTGTAGTTTACTCCTATTTGCAGGTTGTGGTAAAAGAAAAAGCAACGAAGATCAATGGACACGGATTAACGAAGAAAAACGGATTATTATTGGCTTAGATGACTCCTTTGTTCCCATGGGTTTTCAAGATAAATCAGGCAAAATTGTCGGCTTTGATGTCGACTTAGCCAAAGCGGTTTTTAAACTTTATGGCATTTCCGTTGACTTCCAACCGATTGATTGGTCCATGAAAGAAACAGAATTACAAAATCAAACCATTGATCTTATTTGGAACGGCTACACTAAAACGAGCGAGCGGGCCGAAAAAGTTCAATTCACACAACCTTACATGACGAACGACCAAGTACTTGTTTCTTTAAAAGAAAAAAACATTGCAACAGCGAGCGACATGCAAGGCAAAATTTTAGGGGTTCAAAACGGCTCTTCTGGCTATGATGGCTTCGAAAGTCAGCCTGACGTTTTGAAAAAATTTGTTAAAGACCAAACGCCTATTTTATATGACGGCTTTAATGAAGCTTTCTTAGATTTAAAATCTGGCCGAATTGATGGGCTCCTAATTGATCGCGTCTACGCCAACTACTATCTTTCCCACGAAGATAATTTAAAAAACTATACTATTTCTCATGTCGGCTATGACAATGAAGATTTTGCTGTGGGCGTCCGCAAATCAGACAATCAATTAGTCCAAAAAATCAATACTGCCTTTGAAACGTTACGAAAAGATGGCACCCTTAGTAAAATTTCTCAAAAATGGTTTGGAGAGGACGTTACAAATAACACAAAAATAAACTAAATAACGAATAAAAAGGTGTACTGCTGACTTAGTACACCTTTTTATTTGAATCAAATTCTTAGCAAATTCTAACTTATGAAGAACTTTTATTTTTGCTACACTAGTAAAAGTCGAGAGAATTTGTCCTTTTCTGCCTAGAACAATCATTACTCTCAATAAATGAAAGGAGAAAAAAATGCCTACTAATAAAAAAGAAGGAATGCTTTTTACTACGTTAATGTGCTTTCTGATGGTTTTCGGAATGAGCACCTATAATTTATTATTGCATGGAGAATTTTCATTGTACGCCTTATCAAAAGGTTTGATTCCTGGATTTATCGTTGCTTTTATTTTAGACGTTTTCATCGTTGGTGTCTTAGCTAAGAAAATCGCTTTTTCTTTACCCTTTAATAAAGAAAAACGGCTATTACTTATTCTGACCATTTCGAGTCTCATGATTATCGGCATGGTGACTTGTATGTCTTTATTTGGCTTATTAATGGAAGGTCAGACGTTGTCACTAAGTGCGTATTTCCAAGCTTGGGGCCTGAACTTTATTGTTGCCCTTCCTTATCAATTGCTGATTGTCGGTCCCTTTTCACGTATGATCTTAACCAATTACCAACAACGACAAACTTAGAAAATAGATTTCTTATCTAAGTTTTAACAGTTGCCTAAAAAAAAGTTAACCTTTTTGATTTATCTTAGTGATAGTTCATTAAAGGAGGAACTGAAGTTGAAAAAATATCGTATTAGCTTATTTCTTGGCTTGATTAGTCTTTTATTATTTATGATCTCTATTTTAGTTGGATCAACATTATCTAGCGATGGACTTTTAAAAGAACCCGCCTTTTTCTGTACGCCGCTCGGTTACTTTTTTCTCTTCATCGCCTTGCTTTCGGTTATAACAATCACATGTAAAGAACATATGAATCAAAAAGGTAAAACAAAACAACCTTAAAAAGAGCCTGACGTTTTGATACGTCCGGCTCTTTTTTTAATAAAAACATATAACTTAATTTGCAACAATATTTACTAATTTATCTGGAACAGCAATCACTTTGCGCACTGTTTTTCCTTCAATAAATTCTTTAACAGCTTCATGGTTCATTGCAATTTGTTCTAATTCTTCTTTGCTTAACCCACGAGCGACATTTTGTTTGCCACGTAATTTTCCGTTCACTTGGAAAACTACTTCCACTTCATCTTCTACTAAGGCTGCTTCATCATAGGTTGGCCAAGGGACATAAGTTAAACTTTCCTCGTTACCTAAAATTTGCCATAGTTCTTCACCAATATGTGGCGCGATTGGCGCAAGTAATTGGACAAATCCTTCCACATATTCATAAGGTAAGGCATCCACTTTATTGGCTTCATTCACAAAAACCATTAATTGAGAAATCGCTGTATTAAAGTGCAAGTTTGCCATATCTTCTGTCACTTTTTTAACCGTTTGGTGATAAACTTTCGTTAAACGGCCATCATTAATTGTGGTAATTCGGTCACGCATTTTTCCTTCTTCATCAACAATCAGACGCCAAACGCGATCTAAGAATTTACGACTTCCTTCTAAGCCATTTTCATTCCAAGCAATGGAAGCATCTAACGGGCCCATGAACATTTCATAAAGACGTAACGTATCCGCACCATATTTAGCCACCACATCATCGGGATTTACAACATTGCCACGTGATTTAGACATTTTTTCGTTGTTTTCTCCTAAAATCATACCTTGGTTGTATAATTTTTGGAAAGGTTCTTTGGTAGGAACCACACCAATATCATATAAGAATTTATGCCAAAAACGAGCATACAGTAAATGCAGCACCGCATGTTCGGCACCACCAATATAGATATCAACTGGTAACCAACGTTTTAATTTTTCAAAATCAGCAATTTCATTTTTATTATGAGGATCAATGAATCGTAAGTAATACCAAGAGCTTCCAGCCCATTGTGGCATAGTATTCGTTTCACGTTTTCCCTTCATGCCAGTTTCAGGGTCGACGACATTGACCCATTCATCAATGTTTGCTAATGGCGATTCCCCAGTTCCACTTGGGCGAATATCCGATGTTACTGGTAAACGTAGAGGTAACTCAGATTCAGGAACCGTTGTGGTTGTTCCATCTTCCCAATGGATCACAGGAATTGGTTCACCCCAGTAGCGTTGACGAGAGAATAACCAGTCACGTAAACGATAAGATACTTCTTTTTTCCCTACGTGATTTTCTTCTAGCCACTCATTCATTTTAGCGATGGCTTCTGCTTTGTTTAATCCATTTAAGAAATCAGAATTGATATGCGGTCCATCCCCTGTATAGGCTTCTGTTGTAATGTCGCCACCTGCGATTACTGGTAGGATATCAATGCCAAATGTTTTCGCAAATTCGTAATCCCGTTCATCATGCGCTGGGACCGCCATGATTGCGCCTGTGCCATAGCTTGCTAAAACATAATCGCCAATCCAAATTGGAATTTCTTGGCCATTGACTGGATTTATCGCATACGCACCTGTGAAAACACCTGTTTTTTCTTTTGCTAAATCCGTTCTATTTAAATCAGATTTTTTTGAGGTTTCTTCAATATATGCTTCTACAGCTGCTGTTTGTTCAGGTGTCGTAATTTTTTTCACTAGTTCTAGTTCAGGAGCTAGAACAGTATAGGTTGCACCGAACAAGGTATCAGGACGGGTTGTAAACACCGTGAAACTTTCTTCTGTACCAGCGACTTTAAAGGTCACATTGGCTCCTTCAGAACGTCCAATCCAATTTCGTTGCATATCTTTAATACTTTCTGGCCAATCAACAAGCTCTAAATCTTCTAATAAGCGATCTGCATAAGCAGTAATTTTCAGCATCCATTGACGCATTGGTCGGCGAACCACATCATAACCACCACGTTCACTTTTTCCATCAATGACTTCTTCATTTGAAATAACAGTTCCTAGTTCAGGTACCCAGTTAACCGCAACTTCTGCTTCATAAGCTAACCCTTTTTCATATAATTTTGTAAATATCCATTGTGTCCATTTGTAATATTCAGGATCAGTGGTATTAATTTCGCGATTCCAATCATAGCTGAATCCTAGTGAATTAATTTGGCGACGGAATGTTTCGATATTTTTCTTAGTAAATTCAGCTGGGTCATTTCCTGTATCTAACGCATATTGCTCTGCTGGCAAACCAAACGCATCCCAGCCCATTGGATGCAACACATTATAGCCTTGCGCACGTTTCATACGTGAAAGAATATCGGTTGCTGTATAGCCTTCCGGGTGACCTACGTGTAAGCCTTGTCCAGATGGATAGGGAAACATATCTAGTGCATAAAATTTTTCTTTATTTGGGTCGTCCAATGTATTGAAACAATTGTTCTTAGCCCAATATTTTTGCCATTTTTTCTCAATCTCTTTGTGATTGTAGCTCATGTTATTCCTCCTAGTAATATAAAATTTTTCATTCTTAAAATTTGCCACCTGCAGCCATTGTCACTATTCTGACTTAAACTAGCCACTTAGTGATAAAAAAAAGTCCTATAGGAAAAATTCCTATAGGACGTGAACATACAAATGCAACGTGGTACCACCTAAATTCGTCAAAGAAACGGTCAGTCACCGTCACCTTAACCTCAAACGTCTTAACGATCGTCACCGACTTTTCCTACTTGGTTTGTTCAAAAAAGTAACTTAAAGGCGAGTTCAAAAGCTTCTGTACGTATTTCCACCAGCCATACGCTCTCTATCACATGGTTCTTTCTACTATTCCTTCTCATTGTTTTTTTCTATTATAAGACTCATGTTACCAAAGATAGCTATTTTTTTCAATCTTAAATTAACCAACTTTTAAAGTTTGACCAATATAAATTGTATCCCCGCTTAAGCCATTTAATTGTTTGATTTTTTGGATGCTGATTCCGTATTGCATTGATAAGCCCCAAAGTGAATCACCGCTTTTAACTGTATGGCGTTTGCCTGATGCACTATTTGTTGAAGAAGCATTGCCACCTGCAGAAGCGCCTTTTTTCACGATGATTGTTTGACCAGCAAAAATTAAATCGCCTTTGATCCCGTTCCATGAACGTAGATTAGCAACACTCACGCCAAACTGTGCAGAAATTTTATTCAACGTATCGCCTGATTTAATCGTGTAGGATGTTGTCGCACCGCCACCATTATTCGTAGGCTTGTTCGTATTCGTTGAACCTGAGTTGGCGCCTTTTTTCACGATAATCTTTTGACCAGCAAAAATCAAACTACCGCTGATGTTATTCCAGGCTTGTAAGTTAGCCACACTAACACCGAATTGTGCAGAAATTTTGTTCAAGGTATCGCCTGATTTAATCGTGTAGTACGTATTCGTTCCTGATTGATTATTGTTAGAACCACCATTGCTTGAGCCGCCGGTGTTACCTGAAGTACCTTTTTTCACAATAATTTTTTGACCAGCGAAGATTAAGTCGCCAGAAATGCCATTCCATGAGCGTAAATTAGCAACACTCACGCCATATTGCGCGGCAATTTTGTTCAAGGTATCGCCTGATTTAATTGTGTAGTACGTATTCGTTCCTGATTGATTATTGTTAGAGCCACCGTTGTTTGAGCCACCAGTGTTACCTGAAGTACCTTTTTTCACGATGAGTTTTTGACCAACGAAAATTAAATCGCCAGAGATGCCATTCCATGAGCGTAAATTAGCAACGCTCACGCCATATTGGGCGGCAATTTTATTCAAGGTATCCCCTGATTTTACAGTATAGTACGTGTTCGTTCCTGATTGATTATTGTTAGAACCACCGCTGCCTGAGCCACCAGTGTTACCTGAAGCACCTTTTTTCACGATAAGTTTTTGACCAACGAAAATTAAATCGCCAGAGATGCCGTTCCATGAGCGTAAATTAGCAACGCTCACACCATATTGCGCGGCAATTTTATTCAAGGTATCTCCTGATTTTACAGTATAGTACGTGTTCGTTCCTGATTGATTGTTCGAGCCGCCTGTTCCTGGATTAACTGTTCCGCCCCCAGTATTTCCACCAGAAGATGGTGTATCATATTGAGTTAAGTTATATGCGGTAATGACATTATTTAATTTAGCATTGTAGCTAGGATCTGTCGCATAACGACCTGTTAACCAAGCAGTTGCATCGCGGTACGAACTTGTATTGCTTTTCCAAGCCCCAGCATAATAGTAAACGCCCGCTTGGAAAGAAGTTGTTTTTAGCACGTGCGCATTATCTTGGAATGATTCCATGTAAGAAGGATATTTACGGAAAGGTTCTTTTTTCACTAACCATTTGCCGTTTAAATATTCCCATGTATCCATATAGACAGATTGTCCATTGTAGCTGCCTTTAATCCCAAATAAGTTATAGTTTGGTGCCTTAGATAGCGTACTTGCTCCCCAACCACTTTCAACGATTGCTTGAGCCATCATCACTGATGCATATAAATCATTGGCTTGCGCAATAGGTTGTGCACAACGTGCTAACTCGGCAATAAATTCTGAAGGACTTTGCGTCGGTGATAACGCTGAAAAAGTTTGCGCAGAAGCTACTCTAGCTTCTGGTACTTTTACTTCATCATCGGGTGTAACCGCAGGCGCTGCTTCAGACTCGGTTGTTGAAGGAGCTACTGGCGTGATTTCTGCTACTGAAGAATCAGTCGTTCCTGATTCCACAGGTGTAGTTGAATCAACTGTTGGTTGCTCGGTACTTGGTGTTGTTGGTGTTTCTTTTGATGATTCAGTTGTCGATTCAGTCGTTGTTGACGAATCCGTTGTCGGTTGTTCCGTAGTTCCTGGCGTAGTTTCTGTTGTTGGTGTCTCTACTAAGCCAGTTTCCGTAGTAGGTGCTTGGGCAACTTCCGCATTTGTTGGCTGCTCTTCTGTTGCCTCAGCAGTCACTGGTAGTAACGCAACGGGCGTTCCTACAGATGAAACAATTAACGCCGAGCTGAATAAAGTAGTGCTTTTCTTCCATTGTACTGGCGTTTTCTTTCTTTGTTGTGCTTTCCTTCTTTCGATACGTGACATTGATTCTTTCTTCATTGATACGTCCCCAACTTTCCTTTTTTAACTTATATGTAAATGTAATTTTTTAGTTTTGTTATTATAACAAGTATACCTTTTTTTCTAGCGAATTAAAAACACTTCAACAAAATTTCATATTACTGTAACTAGATTGTAAAGAAGTAATGTTTTTTAACATGGATTTCCTCTCTTGTTACTACTCGGAAAAAAACTGCGACTTTAGTTGTAGATGCTTCTTTACCTTAGTCTGATTTTTTTAATTCCTCTTGTTATTCGCTCAAAAAGAAATTATAGTTTAAGATGAGAAATGAATCGTGTAGAAAGAGGGAGCGGAATGAATAAAGAACATTTTATTATTGAGCTGAAAATTTATTTAAAAGCATTAAATCCAAAAGATCAAGCTATTATTCTTGCGAAATACAAGGCGTTATTTGATGCTCGTGTTGCGGAAGGCGAAACAGAAGAACAAGTGGCAAAATCATTGGGGAAACCACGGGTTATCGCAGAAGAAATTTTAAAAGAACAAGGCATCGAATTGACGGAACGAAAAATTGAAAATAATGGCTGGCAAGAAATTCCAGCGGCTACACCTGCTTATGATCATCCCTATGAAGAAGAATCTGAATTTTACTATGATAATGATTCTCCATACTATCAACGACCACAGCATCGGCCGCTAACCCGATTTTTCCAAGTGCTTGGTATTTTCTGTTTAAATTTTTTCTTCATGTTTTGGGTTATTTTAGGGATTGCCTTAATGTACGTCGGTTGTGGCATTGCCGGAGCTGCAACTTTATTTTCACCAATTTATGGTATTTATAGTGTTATTACCCAAGCAAATGCCGCTTCCTTTTTCCAATTATCTATGAGTCTCTTTTTATTTGGTGCATCAATCATTGGTTGGTTACTTTTTCTACCAATTTTAAAATTTTCAGCACATGTCTTTAAGCGTTATTTCCAATGGAACATTGCTGTTTTACGAGGTGATATCTAATGAAAAAAACAACAGGGATTCTCTTATCCATTGCTGTCTTAGCGATGCTAATTGGTGGATCTGGCGCCGTCTATTTTTACAAACAAGCGGAAAAATCAGTCACGCCGCTAAAAGAAAGTTATACACTAAAAAATAAACAAGCAGGCGAAGAACTTCACTTATCCTTAAAAGGCAAAGGCCCTTATACCATTTATAAAACTGATAGTAACAACATGGGATTACGATCACCGAATAATGCCTTTCATTCAAAAGCTGAAGGCACCTTAGATGTCAAAGAAGAAAAAAATAAAATAACAGCAACCATCAATACCACTCGTACACAAAACCAACCCGAATTGTCATTCTTTAATATTGGTATTTTTAGTGACTTCACACCGAACGTGAGTGTCCAGATTCCTAATAATGTGAAAAAGTTAGTAATTGATGGCTCAACCCATTCACAAGTTTCATTGAATGCTTTTAACGTAGACGAATTAACAACTAATCTACCAAATTCTTATGTTAGTCTATCGGGTGTTAAAGCCAAAAAAATGACGCTTAACTCTTCAGATGGTATCTACCTTTCAGCGGATACTTCCGCTAAAAAAGCAACAGTTGAAACCACTGACGGCGATATAACGTTGGATTCAGCCTATTTCGATGAAATCAAAAATACTACTACTTCTGGTGATATTCGAGTGCAAAATGCTCGTGGAAACATCCAAGCAACAACGACAGATGGCGATATTAGCGTCTATGATTTCAAAGGAGAAGCTAACTTTTCAAGTGAAAATGGTGATTTTTCTTTAGACATGCCTGCTGTGCCTAAAAAATTAACTGTCGCTCTTGTCCATGGAGATATTTATGTAAATTCTGGAGAAATTTTGCGTAACATTTCAATCAAAGGGGAATCAAAATTAGGCGATGTTCAACTTTTAAACAAAGAGCGAACATCTTATAAGAATGGTCGTGCGGATACAGAGTTTAACCTTTCTAGCGAATTCGGCGATATTACCGTTGATACTCCTGATGATGATAATCAATAAACATGCGCCATTTAAAAAAGTTCTAGCACCACAATGAGAGATTGTGCTGCCAGAACTTTTTTAATATCTGTATCCCCTCTAATCAGGCAATGAAATTATCTTTTAATTTTTTACCCTTTTGATGGTATAATACGGATTGTTGCGATTAAATTTTGAAAGGATTTTTTATGAAAAACAAACTTTATTATCAATTTGCAGGTAGTTGTTTTCTTTTAGTATTTATGTTTTTAGGCTATGTTGTTCGTTTTTATCCAACCTGGCTCAAAGGCTTTGATCAAACGATTACTTCTTTTGTTCGTCGTCCTTTTCCACAGCTAAATAACTTTTTTATTTGGTACACCAAATTTGCCAATTCATTGACGATTATCATCTTAACAATCGTTGTCATTGCTCTGTTTATTGTTTGGAAATATTATGCTGAAGCATTATGGCTCTTTATTAATACTGCCTTAATTGCTGGCGTAGGTAATTCTTTATTAAAATTATTCTTTATGCGCCAACGTCCTACTTTGGAGCATTTAGTAACTGAACATACGTATAGTTTTCCTAGCGGACATGCTGTAGGAAGTACCTTGTTCTACGGCACTATTTTATTGATTCTGCCAATTTTCATTAAAAATAAAACGGTCCGCCTTTGTGTGCAAATTTTACTAGGTATTGGGATTTTCATGATTGGGGTTAGTCGAATCTATTTAGGTGTCCATTTCCCTAGCGATATCTTAGGTGGTTTTTGTCTTGGTTTAGCTTGGTTGTTATTAAGTTACCCTATTTATTTAGAAAAACGCTTTGTTTGGCGATTTCAAAGCAAACAACGCTAGAAAGAAGTCTTGATTATGCAAATTTTTCCTTATTCAGATGATCCAAATAAACGCTATCACACTTGGAACTATGCACTTCGTCAACAGTTTGGTGAAAAGATTTTTAAAGTGCCAATTGATGGTGGCTTTGATTGCCCCAATCGTGATGGGACGGTTGCCAAAGGTGGTTGTACGTTCTGTAGTGTTTCTGGCTCAGGCGACATGATTGTTGCACCTAGCGATCCCCTGCCGCTTCAATTTCAAAAAGAAATCCAATTGATGCATCAAAAATGGCCAACTGTCGATCAATACATTGTTTACTTCCAAAATTTCACCAATACACATGCGCCTGTTGACGTTATTCGTCATCGGTTTGAACAAGTAGTCAATGAAAAAGGTGTCGTTGGTTTATCCATTGGTACCCGTCCTGATTGTTTGCCTGATGAGGTAGTGAACTATTTAGCTGAATTAAATGAACGCTTTTATTTATGGGTAGAGTTGGGTTTGCAAACCACGTTTGAGGAAACTAGCGCTGCCATTAATCGCGCTCATGATTATCAAACATATCTAGATGGTGTGGCTAAATTACGGAAACACGGGATTCGGGTCTGTACACATTTAATTAACGGGCTACCTGGGGAAACACCTGCCATGATGCGCGAAAATGTGCGGCGAACTATTCAGGATTCAGATATCCAAGGGATTAAACTGCACTTACTTCATTTAATGACAAATACCAAAATGATGCGGGATTATAATGAAGGACGCTTACAATTGATGAGCAAAGAAGCCTATGTTTCAGTGATTTGTGATCAGTTAGAAATGATTCCACCCGAAATTGTTATTCATCGCTTGACAGGCGATGCTCCCTTTGAAACAATTATCGGACCGATGTGGAGCTTGAAAAAATGGGAAGTTCTCAATGCGATTGATGCGGAAATGAAACGCCGCAACAGTTATCAAGGAAAATATACTGTCATTTCAGGAAAGGAAGTTTTCAATTAATGCTACAAACAGCCCTACATTTTAGTCACCAACTTTTAAAAGAAGTAGTGGAACCTGGCGACTTCGTCATTGATGCAACAATGGGAAATGGTCATGATACAGCATTCTTAGCAGAGCTGGTTGGCCCTTCTGGTGAAGTTTTCGCCTTTGATATCCAAAAAGAAGCGTTGATCAATACAGAACAAAAGTTAACAGAACTTAATTTACTCCCACAAACTACGTTATTTCCATTAGGACATGAACATCTTCATGCTGTCCTTGATGAAGAAACAGAAATCACTGCCGCTATTTTTAACTTAGGCTATTTACCTAAAAGTAATAAGGAAATTATTACAAAACCCGCTACGACTAAACAGGCGTTAGATGGGTTACTGCCTCATTTGGTAAAAGGAAGTCGCATTATTTTAGTCGTTTATTATGGCCACGAAGGTGGTTCAGAGGAACTTGATTTGGTCACGAATTACACGCAAGCCTTACCACAAGATGTTTACAGTGTCTTACGTTATGAGTTTATCAATCAAAAAAATCAGCCACCTGTTCTTTTCTGTATTGAAAAGAAATAAGAGAACATGGTCGGATTGTCTCCAGCAATCCGATCATGTTCTCTTTTATTTGTTTTGTTACTCTGTCAATTCACCATCACGAATACGAACCACTCGATCACAGTATTTCAACAAACGCTCATCATGTGTCACCATGATAATCCCTTTATCTTTCTCTTTGGCCTCTTTCGCTAGTAATTGGACAACATCAAACGCCTTTTCTGTATCTAAACTAGCCGTTGGTTCATCTGCCAAAATTACGTCTGGCTCATGATACAATGCACACGCAATGGCTACCCGTTGTCTTTCCCCACCAGAGAGATCACGAGGATAACTATTTCGTAATTCTTTTAACCCCAACGTCTCTAACAATTGCTCTTTTAATTCACTATTTTTACGTGACTTATCAACTTTTTCAATTAAGTGAAATTGATCTTCCACTGTTAAAAATGGCACCAAATTAGAGCTTTGTAAAATAAAGCCGATTTTTTGAAAACGTTGCGCCAAACGTTGCTTTTTCGTTAACTTATTTAGTGATTGCCCGCCAACAATGACTTCACCACTTGTCGGTGCCTGTAAACCAGCTGCAATCGTTAAAAAGGTACTTTTACCAGAACCAGAAGGACCAATTACTGCGACAAATTCACCTGGCTGAACCGCAAAAGATAATTCTTTTAACGCGATCACTTCTGTATGTTTTTCACCATATTTTTTATAAATATTTTTCATTTCTAAAACATTTGCCATGTCTCTAACCTCCAATCGCGATTAACGGATCAATTTTAGCAATCGTTCGAATTGAAAATGCCCCGCCAATTAATGCAGATAAAATCAATAGTACACTAAACAAAATCATGCGTGGTCCATTAGTTGCATAAGGCATCGCTTCTGGTAAAAAGAGCACGGTAATTCCCGTTAAAGCAAGACCAATCGCCACTCCTAGAACAGCCAATAAAGCGGTTTGTAGCATGACTGCCTTTGCTAAGAAACTAGTCGGCACCCCTTGAACTTTTAAGACACCGAACATTGCTGTTTTCTGTAAAGTCATCACAAAGATAAAAATACCGATAATGAACGCTGCAATCACAATCAAGAAATAAATCATGCCATCCAAGGTCAAGTTTTGAGCGCTGTATCCTGGCAGTTTTTCAATAAAATCTGAAATTGAAAGAACTTGGCTGTCTTTATTAGTCGTTTTAACTTCCGCGTTGTCCTTGCTGCGAACAATGAAACCATTAACCATTTTGGCCATTGCTGGATTGTCACCATATTTAATTGACCGCCAAGTATCCAGAGAAGTGTAAATAACTGGCACAATGTTATAGCTACTTTTAGAAATAAAGCCGACAATTTCTAATTGCTCATCATATTTCCCTGCAGTTAATTTGTCGCCAATTTTAAATCCTTGATTTTTCAATGTTTCTGAAGCAATCACTTGATTTTTATCAGTAAATGCGTTTCCTTCAATCACTTTTGGCATTAAAAAACTTTCTTTTTCAATTCCAAATAAGCTAACATTCGTTAATTCAGCCTTTTTGTCATCTGCTGGGCGGATGGCTAAAGATTGTTGACCAATCGGTGCAATCTTGCCTCCTGAAATCGTTTCTTTCACGTTTTCATCTAACACTGATACATTTAAATTACTATTGGCCTCTTTTGATAAAACCACTTGATTCGCTTGCCATTGATCTACGGCTAAACGATTTCCTTGAGCTAACCCGTTCGCTAAACCTGACAAAATAAAAATCAACCAAGCAATCAAGACCATTACTAAGACTACAAGGACGTACCGTCCTTTTGAATACTTCATTTCATTAAATCCTAAAAACATGAATGGTTCACCTCTTTCTTCTTTTCGAAATAAACTATATCACTTATCAATCGATAAATCAATAATTATTTATCGATTGATAAGTGAATTTTACAAAAAAATAGAGAAGTCTGTTTTTCAACAGGGCTTCTCTATTTTTTATTTGTGACTTTTCAGAACGCCATGTAGCATAAATTGAATAAATTTTTTGACATCGTCATCCACTGTTTTTCGCTGGTACGTTTTTTCAATACTTAATAATGCACTAACGTTATATAAAATAAACCGAGTTGCATCATCTACACTGATGCCCTCTTGTAAGCAATTGGTTTCAGGTTCACTTTCAAAAATAGCCGCAATATTATTGATATAGGTTTTTTTGAAAATTTGATACAGCGTACGATTGTAATCAGGGCCCATTTCTTGAAACATGTCGTTCAACATTAAGAAAAGATTGGTCGGATGTTCATCTAACAAAACTTTGATTAATTGATAAAGTTTTTCTTCTACTGATGCATTTCCAGAAACAATTGGGACTAATTCTTCCTGAACACGGGACGTTAATTCTTCAATCACAGCTAAATACAGTTCTTTTTTATTTTTAAAATGGTGATAGAGATTCGGTTGGGTAATGTTCGCTTTTAAAGCAATTTCACGAGTGGAGGTATTTTTGAACCCCTTTGTCATGAATAATTCAGAAGCGACAGACAAAATAATTTGCCGTGTACGTTCTAAATCAGCTTTGCGTTTATTTGGCTTTTCCATGGTTTTCTCGCCCCCTGCTGCTTTTTATTTTAGCATATTCTCCGGCAAGAAACGAGAGACCTTTATACAAAAAACGAAAAATATACAATCAATGTGCCTACTATTTGGAGAAGAATCGCGCAATAATACCACCGCTGCAGATGTATCAGCCAGCCTTTTTCGCCCCCAAAATAAATCAACCACTGCAGTCCATATAAAAAACTATTAGCCAACAACCAAAAAAGTAGTGCCGATTTTGTCCATCGATTCTCTCTGAATACACTCAGTACAAATAAAGTATTTAGCACCAAAAACGTGCGCCGTAATTGCCGTACATTCCTCATTTTTTCCATTGACATTTCTCCTTTTTCTATTTAGCATAGCAAAAAAAGAAGCAAATGAGAATGACTCATTTTGCTTCTTTTTCGACTTATTCAAAAACAAATTGATTTTTATAAAGTTCCGCATAGAATCCATCTTGTTCAACTAGTTCATGGTGGTTGCCTTCTTCAATGACTTCACCGTCTCGTAAAACAATAATCCGATCCGCATTTAGAATCGTTTTCAAACGATGGGCAATCACAAAACTGGTGCGCCCTTTAATTGCTTCGTCCATCGCTTTTTGGATTTTAGCTTCTGTTACTGTATCAACATTACTTGTTGCTTCATCCAAAATTAATAATTCTGGATTGGTAATAATCGTTCGTGCAATACTTACTAATTGCTTTTGCCCCGTACTGAAAAGGTTATTCTCTTCCGTAATCTCAGTATCGTAGCCTTGCTCAAGATTTACAATAAATTCATGGATATTCGCTTGTTTCGCTGCTTGAACAATTTCTTCATCCGTGGCCTCTGGCTTACCAAAAGCAATATTCTCACGAATTGTTCCTGAAAATAGAACGGACTCTTGCAAAACAATGCCTACATGTGAACGCAAGCTATCTAAATCCATTTCACGAATGTCCACACCATCAAACGTCACGGCGCCTTCATTCACATCATAAAAGCGATTCATTAAATTCATAATCGTTGTTTTTCCTGAGCCTGTCGGTCCGACTAAAGCGACCATTTCACCTTTATCCACATGAATAGAAACATCTTTCAACACAGGCGTTTCTGGATTATAGCCAAAAACAACATGATTTAAAGCCACAGCTTTGTTAATCTCTTCTAATTTTTCGCCATTTTCGGGACGAATTTCATCTGGTTCATCAAACATCTCATTTAAACGACGAGCGCCTGTAACAGCTAATTGAATCATGCTATAACCTGAAGAAATTTGCATTAATGGTTGATAATATTGTTGGGAATATTGGACAAACATAACGACTAAACCTAGCGCAGCGGCACGATCAACAGAGCCATTGATTGCTAACCAACCACCAAAGAAAATAACAATTGCCGTATTGACTAATGACATTCCTTGCATCATTGGGAAAAGTAATCCTGAATACACTTGACCTTTATACGTAGCGGCACGAACTTTTTCATTTTGCTCTAAAAAGCCGTCAATGGTTTCTTCTTGTAAGCCATTAGTGATAATCACACGTTGCCCACTAATTTTTTCATCCATATAGCCATTTAATTTACCCACTTCATCTTGCTGTAAATCGACATATTTGCGCGCCTTGCTAATCACAAAGACCGCAATTAAAATCGCAATCGGCGTAGAAGCAATTGTGGCCCATGCCAGTTCCACATTTTGACGGAACATCATGATTAAGACACCAACCAATAAGGCAATATTGGTTAATACTTGTAGCAACGCTTGGTTTAAACTGTTTTGGATGTTGTCTAAGTCACTAGTAAAACGACTTAAAATTTCACCATCTTGATGAGAATCAAAGAAACGAATCGTCAATTTTTCTAATTTGTTAAACAAACCAATCCGCATGCGGTTTGTCGATTTCCCCACGACTTGTGTAAAGAGAATACTGTAAATGAAACTAGCGGCACTAGTTAAGACATAAAAAATGAGCAGTTTCCAAATGACAGAAACGAACGCACTTTTATCGTCTTTTCCTTGCATCACATTAACCGCATATTTCGCTAATTCCTGAATAGCTTCCCCAACGAATTGCGGCGCTTTGACTTGTAAATAAGTCGCTGCGAAAATTGCTAAGAAAATAAAGAGGAAAGAAACTTTGTAACGCTTTAAATAATGATAGAAAAATTTACTAGCTTTTATTAAATCAGTCATTAAGCTTCCTCCTTTCCTTTTTGAGTTTCATAAATTTCTTGATACACGGGGTTCGTAGCTGCTAATTCTTCATGCGTGCCTTCCCCGACTAAACGTCCATTATCCAATACTAAAATACGATCTGCATGGACAACAGAAGAAATTTTTTGGGCAATAACGATCGTGGTAGTCTCTTTTAACTCTTTATCCAACGCTTCTCGGACTAACCGCTCCGAACGAGCATCCAACGCGCTGGTACTATCATCTAAAATCAAAATTTTAGGCTCACCAATCACACCTCTTGTAATTGATAACCGTTGTTTTTGTCCACCAGAAAAGTTATTACTCCGTTCTTCGACGGGTGCATCATAACCTTCTGCTAATTTTTCAATAAATTCTTTGGCTTGGGCGATGCCTGAAGCCCGTTCCATGTCCGCTTCAGAAGCGTCACGTTTACCATGGCGTAGATTTTGCGCAATCGTTCCAGAGAACAGGATTGCTTTTTGCAACACAAAGGAAACTGTTTTTCGTAAACTGTGTTCGTTCACTTCTCGTAAATCGACACCACCAACTTCAATCTTTCCTTCTGTCGGATCAAACAAACGTGGAATTAATTGTGCCAATGTAGATTTACCAGCCCCAGTTGCGCCCACAATCCCAATCATTTCACCTGGCTGAATAGAGAAAGAGATGTCTTTCAAGGTATCTTCTTCATCCCCAGGATAACGGAAAGATACGTGGTCAAACTCAACACTACCAATTAACTCTTGTTCTGGGACTTTTTTGTAGGTAACATCTGGTTCTGTTTCCATCACTTCTTTAATCCGCTTAATGGAAACAGCGGCACGAGAAGTCATCATCATCATCATTCCGCCGATAATAATCGCCATCATGATTTGCATTAAATAGTTCATAAAGGAAGCGACACCACCGATTAAAGTTGGATCGTCCTTGACTAAGTTACTCACAAAGAAAATTGAGCCTACAACAGCTAAGTTCGCCACCAACATAAACGCTGGAATCATCACAGCAAATAAGCTACCTACGATTAAGTTATGGGTGGTTAATTCTTCACTCACTTTTGTAAAACGTGACAATTGATTTTTTTCTTGAACAAATGATTTGACGACACGAATGCCTAACAAATTTTCTTTTGCGATACCATTAATCTTATCAATCAAGTTTTGAATAATCATGAAATGCTTGCCCATTTGCGAAAAGGACAGCATAGAAATCAAAATAACTGCGATGACAAGTGCAACAATCACCCACCATAGTTGTGGCAAGGTTAGCATCGCTAAAATAAAACTCCCGATAAATAAAAAAGGAATTCTAAAAAGTGTCTGCAACGCAATCATAATGACATTTTGAATTTGAGTAACGTCATTTGTTAAACGAACAACTAAGTTACCTGCTGAAAATTTTTCGATATTGCCAAATGAAAAGGTTTGGATTTTGCGGAAAGTTGCTTCACGAATGTCAGCACTGACACCTTGGGCAACTTTGGCAGAAAAAATTGTATTAATAACCCCTGCAACGAGTCCTAATCCTGCAATGGCAATTAATTGAATCCCTAAGTTTTTCATTTTGTCGCTATCGTCATTCATAATTGCTTCCAACACTTGTTGTAACAATTTTGGTTGCCAAAGTGCTGAGACAACCATTACGATCACCGCCAACAAGGCAATAACTACCGAGCCTTTGTATTTTTTGGCGTGTTGAATAATAAGGTCCATCTTATCCCTACTTTCTTAAAATAGTTCCCTGCTTCTTCAGTGTTGGTCTGCGAATTCTTCCCCATTACAAAAAAATCAATTTGCTCATTGACTTCACCAATTTAACACTGTAAAATAAGGCCGATTCATAATTTACCATTTTTAGTGGTAAAATACAAGCGAACAAGTTAATTTTTCACAAGTTTTTCCTATCATAAAGTGTACCTTCTTTTTGATAAACTTACGAAGATAACGTTTAATAGGAGCTAAAATCATGGAACCGAAATTATCAAAAGACACGATTATTGCAGCCGCATTTTCTTTGTTAGAAAAAAGTCCCACTTTAGAACAACTTTCTATGCGTAAAGTCGCCAAACAGCTTGGTGTACAGGCGCCCGCAATTTATTGGTATTTTAAAAATAAGCAAGCCTTACTTCAAAGTATGGCTGAAGCGATTGAAGAGCACTTTCAAGAACCTGAATTATGTGGTGAATGGTATTCTGACTTACTGGCCTTCATGGAAAACTATTATGATCTCTATCAACAATTTCCCTGTGCCGTAGCTATCGAAATCCAAACCGTCCCTGCCTATCCCCAACGATTATGCCATTTAAATCAAATGATGGGCATTTTAAGAAAAGCAGGTTTTTCACCAGAAATGACTCATTTAGCAGTAACGTCTTTACAACATCTTTTATTTGGGATGATTATGGACGCAACGGAGGAAAAACAGCTCGTTTCGCAAGTGTTGAACGGAGATGACTATTTAAAAGAACAAGTGCTGCACATGAAACAATATGTCTCCGACAATGAGTTAACGTACATGGAGGAAAGCATTCAATTTCGACACTCCATCCACCAAAAATCCGCCTTTATTCAAGCCGTTAAAACCTACTTAGATGGGTTGCAAGCAGACAACACCTCTTCATCTAAATAAAAAAAGCCCTTGGTCCGTCAATCGAAGTAACGGACCAAGGGTTAACTTTTAAAATAAATAGCGAAAACTACTTTCTCTATTTTGGTATTGGTAGCCAAGCCAAGGCTTTTTGAATCCATTCATCCCAGAACACCCAGTCATGTTCTCCTGGTCCAGTTTCAAAAGTGTAACTTGCCTGTGCCTGTTCCAACGCTTGAGCCATCTGTTGATTAGCAGAAAGTAACATATCTTGCTCCCCACAACAAAGGTAAAATTGGGGCATTTCTGTTTGGCTTTCTACTAATTGTTGTAGTAAATACAGCGGATCGTGAATAGAACCTTCAATTTGATCTAACGGGCCAAAAATACCTTCCCAATAGCTTCGCTTACGGACTTTTAATAATTCCCCAAAACTAGTGGATGATAAACTGACTGCCCCAGACAAAGAAGCAACGGCTGCAAAAGATTCTGGTTTCGCTAATCCTAATTTCAAGGCGCCATAACCACCCATTGACAAACCAGCGGCAAAGGTTTTTTCTCGTTTTGTACTTAACTGTGGAAAGAGTTGATGACAAATTTTCGGTAATTCTTCTGAGATAAACGTCCAATAGTTCATATCGTATTGCGTGTCCGTATACCAAGCTAAATCCGTGGACGGCATAATGACAGCAATCCCCAAATCAGCGACATACCGCTCAATAGAGGTTCTGCGAGCCCAGACGCTGTGATTTCCTCCCATCCCATGTAATAAATACAACACGGGAATATCTGTCAATGCTGCTTGGGTACTTGTGCCCACTTTTTTTACCGTTTCTTGTGGTAAAATTACGTTCACATTCACTTCCATTTCCAATACATTTGAATAAATATTTGCTTGTAAAAAGGCCATCTACTTTTCCCTCCAATACTCTTTCTATTAGTGTACCACTAAACCTTCGCTCGTTGCGCTTTTGCGAAAATATTTAACAAAAGAGCGACAACAACTAAGCCCGCACCGACTAAGTAAACATTATGCAGACCTGCATAGAGGATACCGCGTAATGGTTTTAACAACGTAGCTGGAATTAAATTTGCAGTATGTGGATTCACTAATTGATTCATGACATCTGCATCGACGTTTAACGCGCTCGCTTCCAATTTCGCAAACATTCCTGCATTTAAAATCACACCAAAAATTGACACCATCACAGTCTGCCCAATTGTACGCACCAACGTATTAAACGATGTTGCAACCCCCATTTTTTCAGGCTCCACTGTACTTTGTGCGGTCACCGTAGTCGTTGTGATAGTAATCCCAAAACCAACTCCTAAGACAGAAGACACTACAAAGAAAAGCCAAAACGGAACGGCCATTGGCATTACCACTAAAAAGATGGCCCCGACTAATAGAATCGATAACCCAATCGTTAAAACTTTTTTCATAGCATATTTTTCCATAAAGCTACTTGCTATAAATGATCCAGCCATCCACAGTAACGACATAGGCGCTAAAACTAAGCCACCAATTCCTGCACTTTTTCCTAAGACACCTTGCATCCACATCGGAATGTAGACATCAATCCCCATTAAGAAACCGCTAATAAGCGCCGCAATAAGATTTACTAAAACAAACGTTGGTTGATTAAATAAATGCAAATCAATCACTGGGTCTTGCGCGCGTTTTTCTATCATCACAAACGCTACAAAAAAGAGCACACTCAAACTCAAACAACCAAATGTTACTAATGTAAAACCATTATCGCTAATCATTTGAAAACCTAGCAATAACGTTAGCAACACTGCCATCAAAGTAACGCTGCCCAAAATATCCATTGGCATCTTGGTCCGTTCCCGCTTTGGTTCAACTAAGAAAATACTAATCAAGCCCAATAAAACAAGTCCAATAGGAACGTTAATGAAGAAAATCCAATGCCAACCGACTGTATCTACAATAAAACCACCTGCTAACGGACCAAAAATACTGGCAATTCCCCAGGCGGCGCTGTTTAAGCCTAAAATTTTCGCTCGCTTGTCCAATGTATACATATCGGCAATAATCGTTAACGCAACTGGTAAAATTGCGCCTGCCCCCACACCTTGAATTGCGCGGGCAATAATTAAAGTCAACATATCTTGAGCAAAGCCACACAACGAGGAGCCCAAAATAAAAATGATAATGCCAATCATGAAGACAGGTTTACGACCAATTTTATCCGCAAGTTTCCCATAAATCGGTGTTAACATCGCATTCGTTAATAAATAAATTGAAAATACCCAGTTCATAATTTCCATGCCATGTAACGAGCCGACAATCGTTGGCATCGCAGTAGACACAATGGTCCCTTCAATGGCTGTCATAAATGTTGCCACAAAAACACTCACCGTGACTAACTTCACATTTGTTTCTTTTGCCATTTGTTCACATCCTTTTCTATTCAATTGTCAATTTTCTAAATTGCTCCATAGCTATTCTATACAAAAAAGAACAAAATGTCTTAAAAAAATGCTTTTTCATAAAAAAATTATTGCAAAAAAAAACAAGAAGTCAGCCAAGTATTGGCTGACTTCTTGTTTTTTTTTATTTAATTATTCAGCTAAACTAGCTTTTAACGCTTCAACTTTATCTGTTTGTTCCCAAGGTAAATCAATATCTGTTCGACCAAAATGACCATAAGCCGCAGTTTGTTTATAAATTGGGCGACGTAAATCTAGCATTTCAATAATACCTGCTGGACGTAAATCAAAGTTTTTACGAACTGCTTCGATTAATTTACTTTCTGGAAGATCACTCGTACCAAACGTATTAATAGAAATAGACACTGGTTGCGCCACACCAATTGCATAAGCTAATTGGACTTCTACTTTTTTCGCCAAACCAGCAGCAACAATGTTTTTCGCGATATAACGCGCAGCATAACTAGCAGAGCGGTCAACTTTGGTTGCATCTTTTCCAGAAAAAGCGCCGCCGCCATGACGAGCATAACCGCCATAAGTATCAACGATAATTTTACGACCAGTTAAGCCGGCATCTCCTTGAGGGCCACCGATTACAAAGCGACCAGTTGGGTTGATAAAGTATTTTGTTTCATCATCTAAAAGTTCATGAGGAATCACCTCATTGATTACTTGTTCTTTAATGTCTTTTTCGATTTGTTCTAAGGTTGTTTCATCATCATGTTGTGTACTGATGACAATCGTATCCACACGTTGTGGTTGACCTTGATCATCATATTCCACTGTTACTTGAGATTTTGCATCAGGACGTAAGTAAGGTAAGACTTTTTCCTTCCGCAATTCTGCTAAACGGCGAACCAAACGATGACTTAACGCGATCGGTAATGGCATTAATTCCGGTGTTTCGTCAACGGCAAAACCAAACATTAAGCCTTGGTCACCAGCGCCAATATCGTCTTTTTCATCTTGATCACGCACTTCTAAGGCTGCGTCAACCCCTTGAGCGATATCAGGTGATTGCTCATCGATTGCTACAAGAACTGCGACAGTCTCTCCATCAAATCCATATTTTGCTCGTGTATAACCAATATCTTTCACAGTTTGACGAACAATTTTTTGGATATCTACATAAGCTGTTGTAGAAATTTCTCCAAATACTAGGACTAAACCAGTTGTTACGGATGTTTCACATGCCACGCGGGCCATCGGATCTTTCTCCAAAATCGCATCTAAAATTGCATCACTGACTTGGTCAGCTACCTTATCTGGATGTCCTTCTGAAACGGATTCTGATGTAAATAAATGTCTTTCTGTCATAATGTTATTCCCCCTAAATAGTTTCGGTTACAAGGCATCTTTAGTAAGTAACGACAATTACTTGCTAAATCCTTTCGGGAACTTGTAACAAAAACAGTATACCAGATATCTAAAAAAAAAGCTTAGGTTTTCAAGAAAATCATTAACCTATTATAAATTTCTATCACACTATTCAATAAAGAATAGCGAATTTTTAACTATCTTACTTGTTGCCATAGTCAGCAAAATACTACAACTTATTAAAAAAAGAAAATAAAGTAAAATCTTTACTAAAGAAAACTGTACATTGAATAAAATATAGGCACTTGCGAGAATGCCACCTAAAGTCAGCGAACAAAAAATAGAAAGATACTCTGCCACCTTTTTATCTTTGATAATTACCGAAAGCAATAGAACTAAACTTCCTAACAGGTAAGTAATAAAAGGTAAAGTAACTACGTTCTGTGGTGCCAATAGATAAAGATATGGACTCTGTTGGTTATTTAAAATAACAAAACTAATAAGTAGTTGAAACACTTGAAAAGGTACACTAATCATTACAGCAACCACTATTTTTCCAATAACTACCCTAGTTATACTGACAGAAGACAGAAGTAATAAAGGTAAAGTCCTTTGCTTTTTTTCTTGAAGCATTGTACTCATGATAAACATAGCAGCAAAGCTACCGGCCAAAGTAAAGCTGGAAAATAAGTTAGCTTCATTTGGCAAAACAATTCCTTCTGAACCGCCGCTTTTACTAATGAAAACTGTAAAAAAAATCAAATAAAGCATTAAGCCGAAATATTTCCAAAGATGACTTTTTAATTCCAGAAACTCACGTTTAATCACTACTTGGATTTCATAAAAAAATTCTTTATTCATGGCGTTCACCTACTTTTTCCAAATAGATTTCTTCTAAATTGACTCCTATATTTGGCTCATTGAAGCAGACTTTTCCATTATTTAATATTAAAAAATTAGTACATATTTCTTCAACGAAAGCTAAATCATGACTATTAATTAAAATGATTTTTCCTGCTTCTTTTAAATGAATAATTAATTGTCGTAACTTCTTTTTCATTTCTGGATCCAAAGCATTCGTAGGTTCGTCAAAATAATAAGCTTCACTCTCTCTTAAAAAAAGCATTGCTAAAGCAACTCTTTTTTTTAATCCCTGTGACAATTTATCTACACGTTTAAACTCATAGTCTATTAATCCAAATTCTTTTAACACTTGTTTTAGTTTTTTTGACTTTTGTTTTTCCCCCGACAACTCCAATTTAAAAAGTATATTTTCTCTGACTGTCAGTCGTTCATAGAAACCACCCATTTCCGGAAGATATTCTACTTTTTTTATATAATTATGTACTACACCTTTGCTCGGCTTCAGCAAACCTAAAACTAAATAACTTAGTGTCGTTTTTCCCGCACCGTTGTGCCCGAGAATCCCCCAACATTGTCCTTTTTCGATTTTCCAATTAATATCTTCCAAAACAAAATAATTTTTTTTGTAGAAAAAACTAATATCTTCAGCATAAATTTCGCTGTTTTCACTCCGATTTTCTCTCATTATCTACCTCCTATAAAAACGATGATTATTTATTTATCGTAACGTAAACACCATATTTTGTAAACGATTTCTTTATCTGCAACAAAAAACTTCCAGCCCCTTTCATCTGAGCTGGAAGTTTCTTGCTACTGTAAAATTTTCTCCGCGATAAAGTGTGTATATTGCTCGCCACCTGCCACATTTGGATGAACTCGGTCATCATAAAACCAATCATCATGGGCGTTACTATAATTAAACCAGTCAATGACCGTTAAGTTATCGTATTTTTTGTCCATTTGACTAAGTAAACTATTCACTTGATTTTGCCATCTTCTAGTTGGGACGCGAACATTAATCCAATAAACTTTTCGATTACCTAACGCTTTCATAAATTCATCAAATTGTGCCTCTGTAAAAGGACCATTCGTACCTAAACTCACTAAAACAGTATCTTTAAGCATTTTCTTTTTGTCTAGTTCACCAATTAGTGAAATGCTACTATACAATTGACGGCCCACTTCCCCATCGATAATCATTTTAGGGAAAATATCTTGTAACCCGCTAGCACCATCTAGAATAACAGAATCACCAATAGTTGTGATTTCTAAATTCTGCGCTTTTTTTACTTGCTCTGGGGTGAGTTGTGCGGGTAGAACGTCTTGGCTTTCACTCGGTTTTGTACTACTTTCTGTGGACGTGCTACTATTTTTCGTGCCACTTTCTTGGACTTCTTTTTTACGTTCTTCAATTTTTTGCTGATTTTTCGCAATATTTTTTTCTAGTTGCTCTTGTTGCGCACTTTTAGCGTTTGCTGGAGCCACAATTAAACCGAATACTGCAATCACGCTAATCACTGTCATAAAGGCCATTGTCCCTTTTTCACGAAGGTCCCACGGTTTCCGTAAGAACTCAGTGAATTGAGTCCAGACATCCTTATAAGACAATCGTGTCAGTGGATGTTCGATAAAACGATAAGACAATTCGCTCACGACTAAAATTAATGCTATTTCAACCAATGAATGTAGAAAAACATGGTCCGATAAGGTCTTAATTTTGGCCTCATAAAAAATCATGATTGGGAATTGATACAAGTAAATGCCATAACTCCGTTTACCTATCCACGTAAAGACTGGATTCGTTAACCAACGATTCATATCTGCCCCTGGATGTGCAGTGACGGCCACTAAAACGGTGGCTGCCAAACTAATTAAAAACATGCCGCCGTAATAAACAAAATTTGTATGATCTGATAATGTTAAAAAGGCTAATACTAAAAGAATTAAGGCACTTAAACCAGCGCCATTTAAGATTTTTTTAGAGGCTTCTGGAATTTCTTCTTTCAAACGTGTGCTTGGCCAAACATACGCCAATGCACTACCTAGTAAAATAGAAAAAACACGTGTGTCTGTTCCATAATAGACACGTGTAGGATCTGCGCCAGGAACATATAAAACGGCCATCAGCGTCACCGAAATTAAAGCGCCGATTAAAACTAAACTGAAAATTCGACCGCGCTTACGAACAAAGCGTTCCAGAAGAATAAAAAGTAATGGCCAAATTAAATAATTTTGCGCTTCAACTGCCAATGACCAAATATGTACAAATGGCGATTGTGTCGCAAATCCATCAAAATAAGAAAACCCTTTAAGAATTTGCCACCAGTTGTTGTAATAAAAAACACTACTAGCGACAACGCTGCGAATATTGTTTAATAAATCCTGCTGAAAGAGTGTAATATAACTAACTGCACTTAAAAGCATCACGATTAATGCTGGATACAGCCGTTTCATCCTTCGCACATAAAATCCTTTTAAATCAATGGTCTGATTTTCTGCCCATTCTTGCCGCAACAAGTCGTTAATAAGA
Source organism: Enterococcus sp. AZ104 (assembly GCF_050546705.1). Taxonomy (NCBI): domain Bacteria; kingdom Bacillati; phylum Bacillota; class Bacilli; order Lactobacillales; family Enterococcaceae; genus Enterococcus; species Enterococcus sp. AZ104. The sequence goes on along the minus strand of NZ_CP172952.1, from coordinate 550,100 downwards.
TAACCTGAAACAACAAAGAAAATCGGAACACCTAAGTAGCCACCTCGCATGACTTGGGGAAAAAGGTGATACAAAATCACGCCAATTACAGCGATCGTCCGAATGCCATCAAAACCTGTAATATAGCGTTTTTTCTTGCTATTTGCTGTCTGATTCATTTGTGCTTTCCAACTTTTCTATAAAATTATTCTTTTCCTTTATTTAAAGAAGCAAGTAACTTTAATATACGTTTTTTCCTAGGAAATGGCAAGCAAACTTTGCCTCCTTTAGGCTTTTTTTACAATTCAAAAAACCAGCATTTTTTAAATCACAAAAAAACAACCAAAGCTTATGAAAATCACTCATAAGCTTTGGTTGTTTACTCATATCGTTTTCGTTTAGATGAAGATGGAATCCCTAGGGCTTCACGATATTTTGCTACCGTTCGCCGGGATATTTCCATGCCTGAATCTTTTAATCGCTCGACTAATTTTTGATCAGATAACGGTTTACTTTTTACTTCTTCATCAATTAATTTTTGTAGTTGCTTTTTAACCATCGTTGTTGAGACATCCTCGCCATCTTCTTCTGATGAAAGAATACTTGTTGAGAAGAATGAGCGCAATTCAAAGACGCCAAACGTGGTTTCTAGATATTTTCCATTGACCGCACGACTAACTGTCGATTCATGAATAGACAAAGCATCCGCAATTTCTTTTAAAGTCATTGGTTTTAATGGCCGATCTGCTTCTAAAAAGAAGGCTTCTTGACGGCGCACAATTTCTTGCCCTACACGTAAAATTGTATCCCCCCGCTGATTCACTGCGCGCTCTAACCATTCAAATTCGTTTTTCTTATCCTTAATATATTCTTGGACTTCTTTGTCGTCAGTCTCTTGCATTCGTTTGAAATAATTTTCTTGAAAATTTAATGTCGGTCGACCAGCTTTGTTGGAAATCACCACTATTCGATCTTCCTTGATTCGGACAGTTAAATCTGGTCGAATATACAATTCCTCGGTCGCATCAAAAATATTCCCTGGCGCTGGCGATAACGTTTGTATATAATCAAAAATCAATTGAATTTCTGCTAATTCAATCCCAAATTTTTTAGCTAACGGGCCCCATTTACGACTCACTAAGGCATCAAACTCTTCCTCCAATAAAATATACGCTAAATTAGGCGCGGTATCGTCTCGTTCTGTTTGTAGCATCAAACATTCTTGTAAATTGCGTGCCCCCACACCTGCTGGATCTAGCTGTTGTAACAAAGTTAATGCATCTAGCATTTGAATGGCGCTTGCTTCGGTTTTCTCTGCCGCTTCTTCTAACGAAATCGTTAAATAACCATTCACATCTATATATTCTACTAAAAACAAAACCAATGTTCGCAAGTATGTATCGCGGTAATTCAAATGAATTTGATCAATTAAAGACTCAAATAATGATAAATGATAGTCTGGAATTTGATTCATATAATTATTTTCTTCGTCTTGATTGGTGTAAGAACGACTAGTTGTCGGAAAATCTGTGGTGTACTGCGTGTCTACTTGTAAATCAATCAATGGATTCTCTAATGCTTTCGCTTCAACAAAGGCAGCGAGTTCTTCCGTATTAAATTGTAAAATTTGAATGGATTGTTGAAGCTGTTGAGTCATGGCCAACTTCTGGACTTGTTTTTGTTGTTGGGACATTCGTTGCTCAAATTTCATTATTTTCGTCCTCCCTCTTGTAATTTTTGTCAATATCAGCTAAACTAGTATTCGTGCCGCGCCCTTAGTGTAGTGGATATCACGTAAGATTCCGGTTCTTGAGACGGGGGTTCGATTCCCTCAGGGCGCGTTATTTAAATATGTTGATTTATCAACGTTTCTGGACACTCTTTATTCATCTAAAGAGTGTTTTTTTCTTGTTTAGGAATGATTTTTCTATCCGTATTTTTTTCAAATGTTGCTTGTGGTAAGCTCAATCGCACTTAACGCGACAACATTTGTTCTGCTTCAGCTACAAATCCAATAAGGTTAAAATTCCTCCGTTCCTATTGTAACGCATAACGTTTCCTTTTTCTATCTGCTAAACAAAGTATTACGACAAGCAAACACCTGCTTCTCTCTTAAAGATCCCTTTCTGATTATATAGTAAATTGCTTTTAATTTGTTAATTATTTTACCTAAAACTTAATACCCTAATTAAATAAAGAACCTAGGGCAAAAATCACTTTGGATTTTTGTCCCAGGCTTAAAACCTGATAATTGGCGGGAACAGAACTGTTCAGCTCCGACCTCTAAAATACTTAATTAGAAATATGCTACCAGCAATCATACCAATTATGATTACTAGCCAAAATAATCCACTTACAAGTAACAGCTCAGTTAAGGTCGTCTTCAGATTCTCCTCCTTTAAATGGCCTCTGCTTTGTTTTGCTATGTAATTAATGGCGAGATCAGACAACAGCTATCAAAAAAACGGACCAACACGTGGTCCGTTTTCATTCATTATTAAGCTTTTACGATGTTCGTTGCTTGTAAGCCGCGTGGACCTTCTTCAGTATCAAAAGTTACTGCTTGGCCTTCGTCTAAAGTTTTAAATCCATCTGATTGAATAGCTGAAAAATGTGCAAATACATCATTGCCATCTTCACCTGTAATAAATCCAAAACCTTTGTCTGCGTTAAACCATTTTACTGTACCGTTGTTCATATATATTTCCTCCTAGTGCATAAAAATATGCAAGTTATTGCAAAAAATGTTGAGTGGCAAAAGGAGAAGTATAGTTTTTAAATATATAACTCAAATTACTTATCAAAATTGATTACTTAATTACTATAACACATTTATTAGGAATAAACAATGCCCACGACTTTTCCTTGGACTTTCTAAAATAATCAAAGATGCGCTTGACAAAGCCCCAGCAAAAGACACTCCTATTCTTTCTATTTCCAGTTAGTTTTGTTTAACTTTAAATAATCGCTACACGCCAAATAATCAAATAGCGGAGCTAATCCTGGTGAAAAATTTACTTCCTCAAATCGCTTAATAAATTGTACGCCTTTAATTTTATTTGGTTCGTTCAGGGTAACTTTTCCTTGGGCTTGTTTGGCAAAATAAAAATGTCCTTGCCAAACGATTGAATCAAAAACGAGTGGTCCAGTAAAAATTTCTTCAAGTTCAGTAATTTCTACTGCTAATTCTTCTTTCATTTCACGAATCGCACATTCCAGCGCTGATTCACCAAGTTCTTGTTTTCCGCCAGGGAAATTCCATGTGTCTGGCCGATCTTTTAAGATAAGAATTTCATCAGATTGATTTTTAAGAAGTACTCGCGAAAATTCTTTTTTCATTTCGTTTAACCCTTTTCTTCATTTTTTATTGAGAAGCCACACTTGGCAGCATAAAAATATAATGCAAAATACGATCCGCATACGATGGATTTTTTTCAAAGTCATTGACTTCTTCATTGACTAACTCCAAATCATCGGTAATCACTCCAGCAACGTCCATAAAGAGCATTTTACTCAATACCTCTGAGTCATTAACTGTCCAAGCATAAACTGCTTTTTTCTGTTGGTCAGCTTTTAAAATGAAGGTATCGTTCAACGTGGTAGCTTCCATTGTATACAAATCAGCTTGTGTTTCTGGAAAAGTGAAATTATAGGGCAAAATAAAACTTACTTTTACTTTTGATTTGGCTTTTTTAAACGCTTTGATCACATTGTAGTCGAGAGATTGAACCTGATGGTTATTCTTTATCAAAGGACGTTCATATTTTTCAATAAAGTTAGATAGCGCACCTTGACTATCTTGTTTAGACGTTTTAATTTCTACTAGTAATTTTTGTTTGGCTTGGTTTGCTTTCGCTAAATAATCATCAAAACTGGCAATTGGTGCTTCTTGGCCATTTTCTTTAACGGTCATTTTTGTTAATTCAGCCAACGTAAATTCTTGCGGCGTGCCATCAACGCCGGCGAGTTCTTGAAGGTTTGCATCATGCATCACAACAAATTGATGGTCTTTGGTTTCTTGAACATCAATTTCAATATAATCTGGTTTAAATTTAATGGTTCTTTCCATAGCAGGAATAGTATTTTGCACGCCATTACTATTGGTGACCCCTCGATGCGCAATAATCAAAGGTTTTGATTCTAATAGCCCTGTTAAGTAAACAGCATTGAAAATTATATAGCCGCCAAAAATGGTGAATAGTCCTAGGCCCATTCCGATAGTCACTAATTTATTACGTTTCGTTTCTTTGTCAAAGGCAACTTTTTTCGTCGTTTCTGCTTGAACATTTAATTGTGTATATAAGAAATTAATCAGTAATACTGAAAGCCAAGCATTAGAGACAAACTGTAAAAATTGGACAACCGTTAAATTTAAAATACCACCTAGCAAGCTAATGGTATCGCTCAAGGTATCTAACTTCAACTGTAGAAGATAAAGTAACACATAAATAACATACGTTGAAACAAATACCGCGATCGTCACAAATGCAATATTACGAATAATGAACCATAATCGTTTGTTTGTCATTGACCAACTAGCCTTAACTGCCTCGCCCGCTTTTTTTCTCTCCAGAATCATTAATGGAAGCGTGTAAATGAAACGAATAGCTAAATACCAGACTAATAACCCAAAGGCCAGTAACCCAACCAAGTAAGGAATTCGTTGGGACAAAAATTCAACAATAAAATCTGGAATCACAAATTTCGTCAATAGATTACTTTGGAAAATCAGGTTACCAAAAGGGACAATGACAACAAAATAACCGAAAAAGAATAACCACGAACGGGCACCTTGCTTTTTAAGAACCTTAAAAGATGCCTTGGTAACTCCTTTAAAATGAAAGCGATGGTCTTGCCGTATTTGAAAAATCCCTAATAATAAAAAGGTAAACTGATAAAAAACTGCACCTAAAAAAAGTAACAACAAGAGAATTAATAAAACCAGAGCAAGCGGCTTTTCTAACAGTAAATTCAGGTTATTAAACGAAAGATAAGGAATACCTTGAGTTTTTAGTGCGTTGGAAGTAGCCCAACTAAAAGCCCCACCCACCAATAATAATAAGACATTTAAAGTAAAAAATAACCATAAGTACTGCAAGATGTCTTTAAAAAATTGCCTTGTTCCATTTTTAAATGTTTGCCAAGCAGACATACAAACTCCTCCATTCTAAAAGTATCTGATTAAAGTTCTTCCATACGAATCCTAAATAAAACAACGGCAATCCAAATTGAAATAAATGATGGCAAAATAACAATAATGATTGCGACTGGCTCATCAATAGTCCCTTGTAACATATTTTTTACTTCTGAAGAAACAATAAACTGATCAAAAATCACTTGATAAATAGTAACATAAATCAATACCCATTGAATATAATATTCAATTATTTTCATTAAAGCGATGGGTAAAACAATTTTTTTCGTCGTTAAATTCAATAAAAAATATAACAAAAGACTCGTACTGATGATAACGACTATCCCTAAAAGAAATAACGACTCTAACCGCTGCCCTATTACGTTTGCAACGCCTATTGTTAATAATAAATACATAGCTACCGAAATTAAGATGCTCACACTTAGCATAACAGAAAACAAAAGTAATGCCTTAAGAAAAAGCCACTTATCAACTCTTTTATTTCCAATCAATAAACCTAAAAGAATCACCGACAAAAGTAAAATCAATTCAAGCATTCGTTCCTCCTCCCAAAACAAATGAAAGAAAATTCATATATTCGTGTTTATTTTATCAAACCAAAATGTATTTGTAAAACATTTCACATGTTATTTAATAAACGACTATTACTATAAAAAAGACAAGCCAAGTTTCCTTTATTTAGGAAACTTGGCTTGTCTTTTTATTCTTTTTACTTCATTATTTTTTGATAGTTTGCGAATAATTGATTCGCATCTCCTTCTCCATCAATTTTTTTGAGATGGCCGTTATCTATTTTAAACATAGATGGCACATGTAAAACTTTATTTTCTCGGATAAATGTTGACCATTCCTTCATGGTCTCTTTGTTTGTTAATTCTACATAGTAAACCTGTTTAGGTGCTTGTAATAGTTTCTCGAAATCCTGACAATCTGAACAGTTTTTCTTTTTTAAAACAACATAAAATGTTTCGCCAGAGTGTTTTTTTTCTTGATACTCATTAAAACTTAGTTCCTTTTTATGCGGAATAAATGTAAAACCTACCAACAAACTAAGTAACAAAATTAACAGACTGAACGAAATTTTTTTATTCATGTTTTTTCTTCCTTTTTAGTTTGTCTAATTTTTTCTTTTTTTATTTTTTGTTATGCCAAAGCTAATAGCCACTATAAGGACAATTAAACCTGCGATCATGTAAAGTGGATTTACTGTTGTATTAGTCATTGGTAAATGAATTCCTTTACTTGCTGATTTTCCAAAATTGACTAGGTTCGTTGGTGCTTGATGATTTGTAGGCGTCAACGGTTTTTTCGGTTTTAGCGGTTGTTTAGGTTCAGGTTTTTTTGGATCTTCTGGTGTTGGTGCAGGTGGTGTTACGGTTGGTTTGTTGGAATGCAACACGTCACCTTCGTTGCCAAAGTTTAAGTCGGCTTGGTTGGGAATGCCACCTTGTTCAATATAAGGTGCTAATTCTTCATCGGTTGCGCCGTCTTTAATTTTAGTGGTAATAGTCATTGTGTACGTATGTCCAGCTAAGTATGAGTAGCTGTCTGCTTGTTTGTTCATTTCAAAAGTTACTTTGTTATTTTCTTGTGTTACTGTGCCGTTAGCTGTAACATCTTTACCATTTTCATCAGTAACTTTCACGTCTGTGATGTCTAACACTTTATTAATGTCATCCACCATGCTGGCTTGGGTCCAAGTGCTTGTTTCGTTACCGAAAGCTGTTTTGACGTTCCATTTAAATTCTTGATCGCGGTTGGTTAAATCTAAGTGATCTTGACCTTCGATATCTTTTGTAATCGTTGGATCTTCTGGCGTTGGTGCAGGCGGTGTTACGGTTGGCTTGTTGGAATGTAACACGTCCCCTTCGTTGCCAAAGTTTAAGTCCGCTTGGTTGGGAATCCCGCCTTGTTCAATATAAGGCGCTAATTCTTCATCGGTTGCGCCGTCTTTAATTTTAGTGGTAATAGTCATTGTGTACGTATGTCCAGCTAAGTATGAGTAGCTGTCTGCTTGTTTGTTCATTTCAAAAGTTACTTTGTTATTTTCTTGTGTTACTGTACCGTTAGCTGTAACATCTTTACCATTTTCATCAGTGATAACGACTTTTTGGATATCTAATAATTGGTTGACGTTATCCACTAAACTGGCTTGGGTCCACGTGCTTGTTTCGTTACCGAAAGCTGTTTTGACATGCCAATCGAAACTATCTTCACGATTGGTTAAATCTAAGTGCTCTTGATTTTCGATATCTTTTGTAATCGTTGGATCTTCTGGCGTTGGTGCAGGCGGTGTTACGGTTGGCTTGTTGGAATGCAACACGTCACCTTCGTTGCCAAAGTTTAAGTCCGCTTGGTTGGGAATCCCGCCTTGTTCAATATAAGGCGCTAATTCTTCGTCCGTTGCGTCAGCTTTAATTTTAGTGGTGATAGTCATTGTGTATGTGTGACCAGCTAAGTAGGTATAACTGTCGTCTTTTTTATTCATTTCAAAAGTTACTTTGTTATTTTCTTGTGTTACTTTGCCGTTAGCTGTAACATCTTTACCATTTTCATCTGTGACAACGACTTTTTGGATATCTAATAATTGGTTAATATCATCTACTAAACTGGCTTGTTGCCAAGTACTTGTTTCGTTACCAAAGGCTGTTTTGACATGCCAATCGAAACTATCTTCACGATTGGTTAAGTCTAAATGTTCTTGATTTTCGATATCTTTTGTAATCGTTGGATCTTCTGGCGTCACGTCACACGCATGCGCATTGTCATTTTTAGGAATCGTCGCTTCTGGAAATTCCTTAGCAATTGTTCCTTGATTCATTGTCCCACTACTTACAAGGGTTGCTGCATCAATCGCTGTATTTTCTTTGACTTCGTAGTGAATCGTGATGTTTCCTACGTAACCTTCTGTACTAGTTGCTGAAATGGTTTGTCCGTTAATTTGAACAGGCACATCATTTCCAGCATCGTCCGTAGCGGTCGCCGATTGAATATCAAATTGATTGGCAATCGTTAATGAAGCTGTTGCTGGTGTCGATTGCGCCAGACGATCTTTGACAATTTGTTTTAATTGGGTTGTAAAATCATCAATAGATTGGCTTGTAATAAAATCTTCTGGTGTGCTAGATCCTTGTTGCAACTCTTGTTTTACAAAAGGACCCACTTCTGTTTTATACTTATCAAAATATGAATTTACTGAACTTAAAGATTCAACACTTTCCCAATACGCATTAATCATTTCATAGCCTTGGTTAGTAATTTCTTGGTTTAACGCTAAAACTTCTGCTGCTGCACCTTGATAGTCATTACTATACTCAACCGAAACTTGAAAAGGATGTCTTGGATCTGGATATTCATTGATTGAATCATTGGTGTTGGTTTTATGCAAGTAACCATCTAAACGTGTATTAGCGACCCCATCTGTCACTAATAAGAAATATGTTTTTCGATTCGTTAAATCTCCGTGTGTTTGATTGTACGTATCTAAAGCAAGTTTCAATCCTGAGGCAGTTGGTGTACCACCATACGTCCGAACATCTCCAAATCCAGAGACAAATTGGCTTTTATCATGGGTTAATTGAGTATCAACACGCACATTCATATCATAATCAGCTGAATTAATTTTTACTTTTCCATCAGGAAATATAAATTGTTTTCCGCCACGATACGAAGCCAGCATCACGCGGTCTTGATCAGATAAACCTTGAACCACTTCATCAATCGCTTGTCTTACATGTGGAAAATTATCTGAAAAACTACCACTGGCATCTTCAACAACCACTAAATCAACCGGTTCCGTTTCACCCGCTTGAACTGGGAAAGCAGCTTGTCCTTCCAATATCCGTTTACAGTCAGCCAAACTGTCGTCTTTCACTTTCACCGTATTGGTCATTCCTTCTGTATCTCCTGCTTTATCCACTCCTTCGGCTAAAGCCAACGTGGGACTGAAATTTCCCACAACTGTTCCAGCGACAATCACCATTGTCGATAATAATTTCGTTGCTTTCTTAAACATTTTAATCCTCCCTATTTTCTTTCGCTAGTGTTTGGGACACTTGCTTCTCTTTACTTCAACTACAGCTCCTTAAATCTTTCATCAAGTCGATGTGTCTCCTTGCTTTTGTGACACATCTCTTACTCAATTTCTGATTCTATCACCTTTAAAGGCTAAAACTTGGCAGTATTCGGCTCTTGAAAACGTAAAATTTGTCTTTTAAAAATTAATGAAAAGACTATCCACTGACAAAGTTGGTTTTCACTTACTTTTTGCTACTTGATTCCTTTTAAGACTCTTTTTTTACACAAAAAAAGTAAAAGAACCTTTACAGTTCTTTTACTTAATTGTTAGATGCTATTCATAATTTTCTTAGTTTTGTTCTATAAGCTGAATAGTTTAGCCCGTTTATTTCAACAATATTTGACGTTAGTCAGCCGTTTCGTTATAGTTAAAGAAAAGGCTTTTTGGTAGGAGTGAATACGATGAATGAGTGGCCCCATCAGTTAATGACGCTTTTAACCCCACTTTTTGAGCTATGTATTTTAGGACTGAATGTTTTTTCGATTATTGTTTTAGTTTGGGGTGTTTGTTTAGCAGGAAAAGATTTCATTAAAAGTGAACGACAAAATCAAAGCCGCTTTACCTTAACCAAAATGAATACGTTCATCAAAAACTTCCTTGGTAGCTACATTCTGTTAAGTTTAGAAATTTTAATTGCTGCTGATATTATTGAATCCATTGTCAAACCAACTTTTCAAGATATTTTGAAATTGGCAACCTTGGTAATCATTCGTACAGTTATTTCTTATTTCTTACATAAAGAAATTGAAGACACTATGACCGATATGGAACAACAAGAAAAAGAACCAGATACCCCAAAAAATTAGCGGGTACGCTGGTTCTTTTTTTATTTAATCGCTTTAAAATAATGAAGTGGTTCGTTAGACAAACGCTGCATTTTACGTTTTTTATCTTCAATAATTGCTAAAATCTCGTCTGAAAAATTTTCCAAAATAACACGGCCGCCTTTATAGGTGTGACCACCCATTTCAGCAACTTCGCTGGCCGTCAAAATGACTTTACGATGCGCAATTTTTTTGAAAAATTCTTCAATTAAGTACGTCGGTAAGTAAAAATTATTTTGAGCAGAAAATGATTCCAAATAAATAAAATCATCGATGCTGATGAAACAATCATCCATCGATAAGTATTCAATTGATCTGTCTATATATAATTCACGCTTTTGTAAAATTTCTTTGACTTTTTTATTTAATAAATTCAATGATTCAATTTCTTTAACCAAATGTTCTAGTTCACGATAACGTACTTCTTTTCGCTCTTTGTAAGATGAATGTAAGGCAGCACTTGCTGTGACTATTAGCGCACCGACGATTACACCGACCATTCCGGCGATAAAAACAAACATATTTTTCCCCTCGCTCTTTTCTAATTTTCCATTTTAGTATAACATAATCCAAAAGTTTCGGATAAAAAATGACACAAAATTTTTCAAGCGACTTCGTTGACCTTTATTGACCAAAGAGGTATACTTTTCATAGGCATTCAAAGTGCTTTGTGATAGAATGACTTTAAAAGTTTCTTTATATAGGAGGATTTACTTATGAATTTAATTCCAACAGTTATTGAACAATCATCTCGCGGTGAACGTGCTTATGACATTTACTCTCGTTTATTAAAAGACCGCATCATTATGCTAAGCGGCCCTATCGATGATAACGTGGCAAACTCAGTGATTGCACAGTTATTATTCTTAGATGCCCAAGATTCAGAAAAAGACATTTACTTGTACATTAACTCTCCTGGTGGCAGCGTTTCTGCAGGTTTAGCGATTTTCGATACCATGAATTTCGTTAAAGCGGATGTCCAAACTATCGTATTAGGAATGGCAGCTTCTATGGGTAGCTTCTTATTAACAGCTGGTCAAAAAGGCAAACGTTTCGCTTTACCAAATGCGGAAATCATGATTCACCAACCACTTGGTGGCGCTCAAGGGCAAGCAACAGAAATTGAAATTGCTGCTCGTCACATTTTAGACACTCGTCAACGTTTAAATTCAATTTTAGCTGAACGAACTGGCCAACCAATTGAAGTGATTGAACGTGATACCGATCGTGATAACTATATGACTGCCGAACAAGCAAAAGAATATGGTTTAATCGATGAAGTAATGGAAAATAGTAGCGCCTTAAATTAAAAATAAAAAAATGGAAACAGCGACAGTCGCTGTTTCCATTTTTTTTATTTTTCAATGTATCCACGTAATTCTTCTTCAGTGACACTTTCGTCAAAGATATGCTCACCAATGATGATCGTTGGTACAAATTGAATGTGCGCCGCATTGGCTTCAGCAATCACTGCGGAAACAAGCGTTGCATCTTTTTGTTCTTTTAAGCCCAGATTTTTTTCAGCATACGTCGCTACTTCTTCTAAGGTTAAGTTTCCCCATTCATCTTGCGTAGCAAACATTTTATGCAATGCTGACAGTGCTTGTTCAGGCGCTGAATAGTCAATGTAGTGATGCATCACATTGCCGCGTTGTAAACTTTCTTTTTCTTTATCAAACAACTTAATGATACGTTCAACTTTACCACTTTTGACAGATTGTGCTAACAGTTCCTCAGACTCTTCAAACCATTTTCTGCAATAAGGACAGCGAACATTGATAAATTCTATCATTTTGACAGGGGCATTGCTCTCACCAATGTGAAGCCCTGTTTCTGTGTTAACTTTTGTTGCATCAATTACTGAAATATCCATAAAAAAACCTCATCCTTTCAAACCTTTATTTCTCTTTTAGTATACCGTTTTTCAATAAAAAAATCATAAGACACGAATTCAAATTTTCTGAATTCGTGCCTCTGTTCACTTTTTTAACGATTAATCGAACGAGCCATTCTAGCAACAGTATGTCTTTTCCCACGTATCGCATCAGAAAGCTCTTTAATATTTTCAATACCAACTAAGCCCATATTGGCATCGCCAATATGTTGAATATCTACGCCTAAAATTTTATTTCTAATGCCGATTGCTTGGATAACTTCAGGTTGAGCACTTTCTTGTGAAGTTCCAATGGCACTCATAACTAATTTTCCTTTTGAATGTGCAAAATCCACAACTTCTTTGACTTGTTGATCATCGATGCCCCAAACCGTGCCGACTGCTGGGACTAAGACAATATCAGCGCCCGCTTCAATAAATTGTTCAGCAGATTTTAAACTGACCACTGGTTCATCTACGCCTGAACTGTGCATTTTTCCGGCAATAATGATGCCGTCAAAATGTTTTTTGGCTAAGGCCACGTTCTTAGCAATCAAGTCGTTGGTCACGCCAGTTCCTGGATTACCTGTCAATAAGATAAAATCCAAACCCAGTTCATTGGCTTTTTTGAAAGTAGCTGCTGATGCTTTTCTACCTGGTTCAATCGAAACTCTCGTTGAAGCTAAGTCTAAATTTTCATCAACAGGTTCGACATTCATGCCAATCGGTAAACCGACTAGTTCTTTCAAACGATGAACAACCTCATCATTAGGGACACATGTTTCCGCAGTATATTGCCCTTCATAAGCGGCTACTACAATCGGTTGATTAACATCGAAAACATTCAATAAAATCATGTCTGCGCCATATGCTTTTGACATTTCCGCACAAGTGATATCACCTGCTACGGATGGATGAACTACCACATTTTCCGATAAAATTACGCGCCCTTCGCTCGCTTTAATACTCTGAAACAGCTCTTCTTTTGACATCCGTTTGATTTCTGATGCATTTGCACTAATTAATCGTTGAACCATTTTGACCCCTCCAATAGTTTTTAATGTTTTAGTTAAAAACAGCAATAAGTAATCGCTTGCATTTTATTACATGCAACATTCGTGCCAACGTCGTTTCTTTAAACCACAGGTCAACACTACATTTCAGTGCTACACACTTTTTACACACTTTAATTTTTTTTACACGCTTAAAAAAAAAGTGAAGGATAGCACTTCAAACGGAAATGTTATTCTTCACTTCTGGAGCAGAAAAGTTACGCACTTTTTTCTCGTAATTTTTCTGCAAATTCATTAATTTTTCGAATACGATGATTAATACCTGACTTAGAAATAGCTCCTGAAGGAATCATTTCCCCTAGTTCTTTGAGACTAACTTCCGGATACTCTAACCGTAATTCTGCGATTTCCTGAAGTTTCTCCGGTAATGACGTCAGCCCTACTGTACTTTCAATAAATTGAATATTTTCAATTTGTTTTGAAGCCGCATCAATGGTTTTATTTAAATTCGCTGTTTCGCAATTCACTAAACGATTTACTGAATTCCGCATATCACGGACAATCCGGACATCTTCAAATTTCAACATAGAGTTCGTGGCACCAATTAATGTTAAAAAGTCGGCAATTTTTTCAGCACCTTTTAAATAACAAATATACCCATTTCGGCGTCCCAATGTTCGAGCGTTTAAGTCATAGTAATTCAACATCTTACAAATATCATTATTGTGTTCTTCATAAATTGAAAAAATTTCTAAATGATAGCGACTTGTTTCCGGATTATTAACTGAGCCAGAAGCCATAAAGGCCCCGCGTAAATAGGAACGCATTTTTTGCGCGTTACCCATGATTTCATTTGACACATTGCCATTAAAAACGACCCCATCCATAATATCCAAATCAGCTAGAATTTTTTGTGTATCTTGTTTTAGACGCACAATGTAAACATTATTTTTCTTTAGTTTCATTTTTTTACGAACTAATAATTCTGCTTGTGCATGGTAATGATCTTTCAGCAATGAATACATTCGACGAGCAATTGCAGCATTTTCCGTTTGTACATTCAAGACAAACTGTTGATTAACTAAGCTAAGTGAGCCGTTCATCCGAATTAATGCTGCTAATTCTGCTTTCGCGTGTTCTCGATGGACTTCTAAACCAGTTAACTCTTTTTTGACATCCGAGGCAAAAGACATCTAAGCTCCTCCTCTCTTGATTCTTTTGATTAATTAATATTTCGTTCCAAATACGATACGGAAAAGTTCTTCAACAACTTTTTCCCCATCATGAAAAACTCCGCCATCTCTTAATTCTAAAAAGTCTGTCGAAATGACTCGGCATCCTTCTTCACGTAATCCTTGAAAATCATGCTTTACTTGAACTAAATATTCATCATAAATTTCAGGATCCATGTAATTTTCTGGTACTTTTTCTGTGTTAACCAGCACTGTATCAACAAACTGCGCTTGTAGATGTTCGTTTAAGACACGAACATGATCGGCATCCGTAAAATGTTCCGTTTCCCCTTTTTGGGTCATGATGTTACAAATATAGACTACTTCGGCTGCCGTTTGTTTGATGGCTTCACCAATTTCTGTAATAACTAAATTAGGTAAAATACTTGTAAAAAGACTCCCTGGTCCTAACACGACCATGTCTGCTTCTTCAATTGCTTTGACGACTTTGCGCGCAGCTCTTGGCTGTTCTTCTCCGTGTGTATTTGTTACAAACACATGGTCAATCGTCTTGCGATCCAGTGCAATTTTTGATTCTCCCACCGCCACTGAGCCATCTTTAAATACGGCATGTAACGTTAATGGCCGTTCTGATGATGGATAAATCCGTCCATCAACATGCATCATTTTTGAAAGCAATTGAATCGCTTCATACGTACTTCCTCTCATTTCCGAGACAGCAGCAATGATTAAATTACCGATTGCATGATTGGCAAAATGACTATCTGATTTATCAAAACGATATTGAAAAATATCTTCATATAATTGTGGCATATCTGACAATGCCACTAAAACATTTCTTAAATCTCCCGGAGGTGTCATGTTATTAATAGAGGAACGAAGCTCGCCACTACTACCGCCATCATCAGCGACCGTTACGACGGCAGTAATATCAACACTTTGATTTCTTAAACTTTTTAAAATTACTGGCAAGCCTGTTCCACCACCAACAACCACAATCTTCGGTTTACGAATTCGATAGGTTTTCATTAAGAGCGATTAACCGTTTCTTTTCTTTTTAAGCGGTCGCGGTGGGTAATATTTACATGGTAATCTTCCTCTTTTAATTCAGCGCCAACACGTTCTGTCAATGCAACAGAGCGATGTTGTCCGCCAGTACAGCCAATTGCAATGGTGACGCTACTTTTACCTTCTTTTTTATATCCAGGTAAGACTGTTCGCAGTAAATCGATAAATTTGGTATAAAATTCATCTGTTTCTGGGAAGCCCATCACATAATCATAAACAGGTTGATCCATTCCAGTTAACGGCCGTAGTTCATCAATATAATGGGGATTAGGTAAAAAGCGAACATCCATAACGATATCTGCATCAATCGGCAACCCATATTTAAAGCCGAAGGACACCATTTCCACTCGAAATTCGTGTGTCTCTCTCGTTGCTAGTTCTTTATTCAAACGTTCCCGCAATTGACGAGGGGACAAGTCCGTGGTATCAATAACCAACTGAGCATCCGCCTTGATTTCTTCCAGCATTGCACGTTCTTTACGAATACCTTCTGTCACTAAACCATCCATCGCCATTGGATGCGCACGCCGTGTCTCTTTATAACGAGAAACCAACTCTTCATCGGTGGCATCTAAAAATAAAATCGTTGTATCAATAAAATTAGTATTTTCAAGTTCGACTAACATATCCTGAATTTCTCTAAAGAAGGTCCGTGAACGTAAATCGATCACTAACGCAATCTTGGTAACTTTTCCAGATTCTTTAATTAATTCCCAAAATTTTGGGATTAAGCTTGGTGGTAAATTGTCGATACAGAAATAGCCCATGTCTTCAAAGCTTTGAACAGCGACTGTTTTTCCAGCGCCACTCATTCCTGTAATAATAACCAGTTGTAAATTTTCTGGCATATTCAACACTCCCTTCACTTGCATCACTATATTATAACACCCCGGGCGTATCAAAGAAAGCTTTTCAATCATTCTTATAAAGATTTCTATTCTTTCATAGAAAAACAGCATTGACATTTTTGTCAACGCTGTTTTAATTGCTGAATTATACTATATAACTGTGTGTTATTTTAATACAAACTCAATTTCTGTTTTATCAGTAAAATTAGCTTCAAACTCAAATTGTTTTACTTGTTCATTCACGGCTAACTTTTTCGTAATGTGTTCTTTAATTTGTTCATTTGTAGCTGTTTTGATTGACAATCCATCTAAAAGAGTCATGATTTTGTCTTGTGCTGCCTTACCTTCTAATTCTAAATCAGCAGATTCATCTTCATACGTTGCTTCAATTGTTCCGTTCGATTTTATTTCATAGGTGAACTCAATTTCATTTTCGTCGTATTCAATTTCTACGTCAATCTCTTGAAGACTGGCAACAGTCGGTGTCGGTGTTGTTAGTTCATTGTCTGCTGTTTCATGGTCCCCACCAACTTCAGGAGTTACAGTTTCCCACTTAAAGGTACCAATTTTAGCTGTTGCTAGATAGGGATTATTAATGGTAATGACTTTCAATTGAAGGTCTGAATGGTTGGCGATATCTGTTAAAATCCCCAGAGCCTGATATGTATTTTGTGTAAAACGTGTCGCAATATTTTGCGCATCAATTGTGGAATAGCCTAATGTTTCCCAGGTGATTTGTTGCTTTAATTCCTGATGAACGGCTTGTACTGTCGCCGGCTCCAATTGAATGCCCGTTGCTTCTTTTAAGTCTTTCTTGGTAAAACTCATTACTTTTTCATGGTCTGATTGTGAAATTAAAGTTGCTGCTTCCATTGTGTTACTATGTACAAAAGGTGTGATTCCGATAGCTAAGACCATTCCTGCCGTTAATAAACTTGTTGTTATTTTTTTGTTTTTCATTTAAGACTTCCCTTCGTGTTCATTGTTATTTTGTTAACAAACATAGTATATCTTTTAATTACACATTAAGTCAACATTTATTTTTAATTTTTATTAAAAATTATTTGTTATTTTATAATAAAAGAACCTTGTTTCCCATAAAAACAAGGTTCTTTATCTAATCATTAATGTTTATTTCAGAACACGTTTTAAATAATATCCTGTGTAACTGTCTTTGACTTTAGCAACTTCTTCTGGTGTTCCTGTCGCCACGATCGTCCCACCACCGTCGCCACCTTCTGGCCCTAGATCAATCACATGATCCGCAGATTTGATGACATCTAAGTTATGTTCAATCACTAAAACGGTATTGCCCGCTTCCACTAAACGCTCTAATACTAGAAGCAATCGCGCAATATCATCGGTATGCAAGCCGGTTGTTGGTTCATCCAGAATATAAAAGTTTTTCCCATTAGAATTTTTATGAAGTTCACTCGCTAGCTTCATCCGCTGTGCTTCTCCACCAGATAAAGTAGTTGCTGGCTGCCCCAATGTCACATAGCCTAAGCCTACATCCACAATTGTTTGCAATTTACGATGAATTTTAGGGATATGTTTGAAAAATTCTACGGCATCTTCCACCGTCATATCTAAAATATCAGAAATGTTTTTGCCTTTATAATGAACTTCTAACGTCTCAGAATTATAACGTTTGCCATGACAAACTTCGCAAGGCACATAGACGTCAGGTAAAAAGTGCATTTCAATTTTGATGATACCATCCCCGCGACAAGCTTCACAACGGCCACCTTTGACGTTAAAACTAAAGCGGCCTTTTTTATAGCCACGAACCTTGGCTTCATTTGTTTGGGCAAACAAATCGCGAATGTCATCAAAAACACTAGTATAAGTCGCTGGATTACTTCTTGGTGTTCGACCAATTGGACTTTGGTCAATGTCAACAATCTTTTCAATGGTTTCATAACCAGTGATGCTTTTGTGTTTCCCAGGTTTATTGGAATTACGATTTAATTTTTGGGCCAGCGCTTTTTTCAAAATTTGATTGACTAAAGTACTTTTCCCTGAACCTGAAACGCCTGTGACAGCAACAAATTCACCTAGCGGAAATTCAACACTGACATTTTTTAAATTATTTTCACTGGCACCAGTGACTTTGATCGCTTTGCCATTACCTTTGCGACGTTCTTTTGGTACAGGAATCACTTTTTCCCCAGAAAGATATTGTCCAGTCAATGAATGCGGATTTTTAGCAACCTCTTCCGGCGTACCAGCGGCTACAATTTCACCGCCCAGATGTCCAGCGCCAGGTCCCACATCAATCAAGTAATCCGAAGCCATCATTGTATCTTCATCATGTTCCACCACAATTAATGTATTGCCTAAGTCCCGCATTTTTTTCAATGAGTCAATCAAGCGGTCGTTATCTCGTTGATGCAAACCAATTGATGGTTCATCTAAAATGTAAAGAACGCCTGATAAGTTTGATCCAATTTGTGTTGCTAAGCGAATTCTTTGTGCTTCTCCGCCAGAAAGTGTGCCGGCAGCTCGACTTAAGGTTAAGTAATCTAACCCGACATTTTTTAAGAAGGTTAACCGATCTTCGACTTCTTTTAAAATTGGCCGAGCAATCGTTGTTTCTTGTTCAGATAAAGACACACCTTCAAAAAATTGGACCGCATTTTTTATTGCTAATTCACTGACTTCACCAATGTGCGTGCCATTGATTTTTACAGCTAAAGCTTGCGGATTCAAACGATACCCTTGACAGCTTCGACAAGTCAATTCTGTCATGTATAACCGCATTTGATCTCGTGTAAAATCGCTATTTGTTTCATGATAACGTCGTTTAATATTTTTTAAAATCCCTTCAAATGGCACTTCCACATCACGAACACCACCAAAGTCATTTTCATAATGAAAATGAAAGTTTTTCTCGCCAGAACCATTTAAAATAATTTCTTGTTGGTCTGCAGGTAATTCTTCAAACGGCGTATCCATATCAATCCCAAAACTGGTGGCTGCTTGTTCCAACATTTGTGGATAATATTGGGAACTAATAGGGTTCCACGGAACAATGGCTCCTTCTCTCAAGGTTTTAGTGGGATCTGGAATCACTAAGTCTTTGTCCACTTCTAATTTAACACCTAAACCATCACAATCGGGACAAGCGCCAAATGGTGCATTAAATGAAAACAAGCGCGGTTCCAATTCACCGACTGTGAACCCACAATAAGGACAAGCATAATGTTCACTAAACAACATCTCTTCTTGACCAATCACATCAACAATTGCGTAACCTTCAGCTAAACGCAAAGCCGCTTCAAACGAATCAAACAACCGAGAGCGAATGCCTTCTTTCACAACGATACGGTCAATCACAATCGCAATATCATGTTTTTTATTTTTTTCAAGTTCTGGTGCCTCACTAACATCATAGGTTTCACCATCCACCCGCATTCTGACATACCCTTCACGTTGGATCATTTCAAACACTTTTTTATGTTGGCCTTTTTTCTTGACCACAACAGGCGCCAAAATTTGAATTTTTGCTCGCTCTGGTAGCTCTAAGACTTTATCAACCATCTGTTCAACAGACTGACTGGTAATTTCAATATGATCGTTAGGACAAATTGGATGACCTACCCGAGCAAATAACAATCGTAAATAATCATTGATTTCCGTGACCGTCCCCACCGTTGAGCGCGGGTTTTTACTTGTCGTCTTTTGATCAATTGAAATAGCTGGACTTAAACCATCGATGCTGTCAACATCTGGTTTATCCATCTGTCCCAAAAATTGTCGCGCATAAGCAGAGAGACTCTCTACATAACGTCGTTGCCCTTCTGCGTAAAGCGTATCAAACGCTAATGAACTTTTGCCAGAACCAGATAGTCCAGTTACAACAACCATTTTGTCACGAGGAATCGTGACATCAATATTTTTTAAGTTATGGGCGCGTGCACCATGAATCACAATTTTATCATTTGCCATATATGTTCTCCTTTTACTAAATCTCTTACGTCAAATCATTTCAAGTCATTCTATAGAGAAAAGATTAGTAAAAGATACGATGGTTCATCGTATCTTTTACTTAATCCGTTGGTTGACTTATTTGGCAGCTTTCAATTCAAGAATGGTATCTCGTAATGTGGCTGCAGTTTCGAAGTCTAACGCTTTGGCCGCATCTTTCATTTCTCTTTCAAGTTTCATTAATAAATCAGCTTTTTCTTGTCTTGATAAATCTTCATATGATTTATCCAATTGAACCACTGTTTCATCTTTATCAGCTGTTTTGGAAATAGAAATCAAATCACGAATTTCTTTAATAATTGTTTTTGGTTCAATGCCATGTTCTTCATTATATGCTTTTTGGATTGCCCGACGTCGTGCCGTTTCATCCATAGCTCGTTGCATCGAATCGGTGATTTTATCTGCATACATAATGACTTTTCCTTCAGCGTTCCGGGCAGCCCGTCCCATCGTTTGCACTAACGAGCGTTCACTACGTAAGAAGCCTTCTTTATCCGCATCTAGAATCGCAATTAAGGAAACTTCTGGCACATCGATTCCTTCACGTAATAAGTTAATACCTATTAGAATATCAAATTCGCCTAATCGTAAATCGCGAATAATCTCCGTTCTTTCCAGTGTTTTTATATCACTATGCAAATATTTAACTTTTAAGCCTAATTCTTTGAAATAGTCGGTTAAATCTTCAGCCATTTTCTTCGTTAAGGTTGTGACAAACACTCGCTGATCTTTTTCGATCCGTTCATGAATTTCGCCCACCAAGTCATCAATTTGACCCATAATTGGGCGGATTTCTACTTCTGGATCTAGTAAACCTGTTGGTCGAATGATTTGTTGAACAACCGTCTCTGTTTGTTCCATTTCATAAGGGCCTGGTGTTGCCGATACATAAACAATTTGGTTTACATGTTGTTCAAATTCTTCTAAACGAAGCGGTCGGTTATCAAGTGCACTTGGTAAACGGAAACCATAGTCCACTAACATTTGTTTCCGTGCTCGGTCGCCATTATACATTCCTCTAATTTGCGGCATTGTTACATGAGACTCATCGATTACAAGTAAGAAGTCATCTGGGAAAAAGTCCAACAGCGTATATGGCGGCTCCCCTTCTTGGCGACCATCCATATGTCGAGAGTAATTCTCAATCCCTGACGTATAGCCCATCTCTCTCATCATCTCAATATCATAGTTGGTTCGCTGTTCCAAACGTTGGGCTTCCAATAATTTGTTTTCACTGCGAAGCACTTTCAAACGTGCTTCTAATTCTTCTTGGATCTGCGAAATGGCGTGTTCCATATGTTCTTCGTTCGTCACGAAGTGTGTTGCCGGAAAAATAGCGACATGCTCTGTTTCGCCGACAATTTCACCAGTTAACGCATCTACTTCACGAATTCGATCAATTTCGTCTCCGAAAAATTCAACACGTAGCGCATGCTCATCCCGTGAAGCTGGGAATATCTCAACCACATCACCGCGGACACGAAAACGCCCCCGTTGAAAATCAATATCATTTCGTTCGAATTGAATATCGACTAAGCTTTTTAGTAACTCATTACGATCCATTTCCATTCCCACACGTAATGAAACAACTTGTTGACTGTATTCCCGCGGATCCCCTAAACCAAAAATACAAGAAACTGATGCTACCACGATGACATCGTTTCGTTCCAATAAAGAACTTGTCGCTGAATGGCGTAGTTTATCAATTTCATCATTAATACTGGAATCTTTTTCAATATATGTATCACTTGAGGGTACATATGCTTCTGGTTGATAATAATCATAGTAACTGACAAAATACTCGACCGCATTATCTGGGAAAAATTCTTTAAATTCCCCGTATAATTGTCCAGCTAGTGTTTTATTATGTGCAATCACTAATGTTGGTTTGTTCACTTCTTGAATCACATTAGAGATTGTAAATGTTTTACCTGTTCCGGTCGCTCCAAGTAAAATTTGAGCTTTTTCTCCACCTTTGACACCGTCAACTAGTTCAGCAATAGCGGCTGGCTGATCTCCGGCAGGCTCATATTTAGAAGCCAAATGAAAGGTATTGGAAGTTTCTCTTTCGATCATTTATAACTCCCCCTCAAAGTGTCTAATTTCTCTTAAATTATCGGCCCATTCTGGCAGAATGTCCACTTATTAGTTTAACATACCGAACATATTTTCGCCACTTTTGCTGTTTCGGACTTCAACTGATCTTAATCTTTTGTTCTTAATTTCTATGTCACATTTTATAACATGCAATGTAAGGAAATTAGAGTTTTTTTCTCTTTTTAGCGTTCAAATACTTGTCAGCTTCCTATTTCTTACTATATAATTGTTCAATATGCAAAACTAGGAGGTATTTTATGAAAAGGAAACACTTTTTACTTTCTTTCTTTGTGATGATGGTAACTCTGCTAACATTCATTAGTGGCACTTCAGCACATGCAGAAGGAAAGAAATATACAATTGGAACGGATTTAACATTCGCCCCTTTTGAATTCCAAGACTCAAAAGGAAAATACATTGGTATTGACGTTGATTTATTAGATGCGATTGCCAAAGATCAAGGTTTTGAAGTGGATTTAAAACCATTAGGCTTCGATAGTGCAGTCCAAGCGATTCAGTCTAAACAAATTGATGGCATGATTGCTGGAATGAGTATTACGGATGAGCGAAAAAAATCCTTTGATTTTTCAGATCCATACTTCGATAGCGGTTTACAATTAGCGGTTAAAAAAGGAAACGACAAAATTAAATCATATGATGATTTAAAAGGCAAAACGGTTGCGGCTAAAGTTGGAACTGAAAGTGCCAATTTCCTTGAAAAAAATAAAGAGAAATATGACTGCACCATCAAAAATTTTGACGATGCAACGGGTCTTTATAAAGCCTTAGAAAACGGTGAAGCGGATGCAATCGTTGATGATTATCCTGTATTGGGCTACGCAGTTAAAAATGGCCAAAAATTACAATTAGTTGGCGATAAAGAAACAGGCAGTTCTTATGGTTTCGCAGTGAAAAAAGGCCAAAACCCTGAATTAATCAAAAAGTTCAACGCTGGTTTGAAAAATCTTAAAGACAATGGTACTTATGATAAAATTTTAAACAACTACTTAGCGACAGGCGATGAAACAAACACACAAGACGCTGGCGAACAGATGAAAAAAATCACTCCTAAAAAAGAGAAATATGTGATTGCTAGCGATTCTACGTTTGCTCCGTTTGAGTTTCAAAATGCCCAAGGCGATTATGTCGGAATTGATGTAGATTTAGTCAAACGCGCAGCTGAATTGCAAGGTTTTACTGTTGAATTTAAATTTATTGGCTTTAGTTCTGCTGTCCAAGCTGTTGAATCTGGTCAAGCAGACGGGATGGTTGCAGGCATGACGATTACGGATGATCGTAAAAAAGCCTTCGACTTCTCTGTTCCTTACTTTGATAGCGGTATTCAAATTGCGGTCAAAAAAGGCAATGACAAAATTAAATCGTATGATGATTTAAAAGGCAAAAAAGTCGGTGTAAAAATTGGTACTGAAAGTGCTGATTTCTTAGAAAAAAATAAAAAGAAATATGATTACTCAATTAAGTATTTAGACACAACTGATGCATTATACAGTGCATTAGAAATTGGCGAAGTTGATGCCATGATGGATGATTATCCTGTCATTGGCTATGGGGTTGCGCAAAATCAACCACTAGCGACGCCAATTCCTCGTGAAAAAGGTGGTTCTTACGGTTTCGCTGTCAAAAAAGGGCAAAATCCTGAACTACTTGAAATGTTTAACGAAGGCTTAAAAGAAATGAAACGTACAGGTGAATACGATAAAATTATCGGCACTTACGTGAAAGATGGCAACGAAGCCAAAGAAGAAACAGCTGACGAATCTACATTTGTTGGCTTTATGCAAAACAACTGGAAACAATTGTTACACGGTTTATGGATGACGATTCTATTAACGTTGATTTCCTTCGTACTTGCTTTAATTGTCGGCGTTATTTTTGGGCTATTCAGCGTTTCACCAATCAAAGCATTACGTGTACTTTCAACCATTTATGTTGATTTAATTCGCGGAATTCCTTTAATGGTCTTAGCGTTCTTCATCTATTTCGGATTACCTGGTGTGCTTGGCTTTAATATCCCGGTCTTCATTGCTGGGATTATCACATTAACTTTAAATGCCAGTGCCTATATTTCTGAAATTGTGCGCGGCGGAATCAAAGCTGTTCCAGTTGGCCAAATGGAAGCTTCAAGAAGTTTAGGTCTTTCCTATAATCGGACAATGCAAAAAATTATTTTACCACAAGCGATTCGCATTATGATTCCTTCATTCATTAACCAATTTGTTATTTCATTGAAAGATACAACTATCCTTTCAGCAATTGGCTTAATCGAACTACTACAAACAGGAAAAATTATTGTTGCTCGGACATTACAAAGTACAATGGTTTACTTCGTTATTGCGTTAATCTACTTAATTTTAATTACTAGTTTAACTAAATTAGCGAAAAACCTTGAAAAGAAGGTGAACTAATATGACTGAAAAAATCTTAGTTGAACATTTAGTAAAAAAATATGGTGACAACACGGTCTTAAACGACATTAATGTTTCTATTAACGAAGGCGACGTAGTCTGCGTCATCGGTCCTTCTGGTTCTGGTAAAAGTACTTTTTTACGTTGCTTGAATCAATTAGAAGAAGCTTCTAGCGGAGACATTATTATTGATGGTGCGAACTTGACAGATAAAAATACGGACATCAACCAAGTCCGTCAACATATCGGCATGGTTTTCCAACATTTCAATTTGTTCCCACATTTATCTATTTTAGAAAATATTGTTTTAGCACCAACCGATTTAGGCCGCTTATCAAAAGACGAAGCGGAGAAAAAAGCGTTAGAACTTTTAGAACGTGTTGGGTTGGCAGATAAAAAAGATGCCTATCCAGATTCTTTATCTGGTGGTCAAAAACAACGTGTCGCAATTGCACGTGCGTTAGCGATGAATCCTGATATTATGCTTTTCGATGAGCCAACATCAGCCCTTGATCCAGAAATGGTTGGCGATGTTCTTGGTGTAATGAAAGATTTAGCAAAACAAGGAATGACAATGGTCATCGTTACTCACGAAATGGGCTTTGCAAAAGAAGTGGCTAATCGAGTAATGTTCATTGATGGCGGTAACTTCCTAGAAGATGGTTCGCCAGAGCAAGTCTTTGAAAATCCTCAAAACCCTCGAACAAAAGATTTCTTAGATAAAGTATTAAATATTTAAACAAAAGCACTTGGCGCGCGCTAGCGCCCAAGTGCTTTATTTTATGATTAAATTGTTTCCGTGACAGAGACAGATTGAACGTGCCCTTTTTCTTTTAAGAGATGGTGCAAGTTGGAATGCCAGAAATCTTCTTTGCCTACATAAGAAATCTTTGCTGTCACTGCCTCTTGTTCGGATTCCAAAGTCAATTCTACTAAGCGCTCCCCTTTTTCTAAAGAAGCTTGAAGTTGTTCATGCAGTCGGCTTTCTTTAATCATGGGTTCCTTCATTTTTACGATAAGCTGCAATCGTTTTAAAGGAGTTTTTCGTTTAAAATGGGCCAGAGCTAATACTAGCAAAGTTGCCACGAGATTGATAAATGCAATGGTTAAAAAGCCCATCCCAATGACTAAACCAATAATAGTAACATTCCACATCATTACTGCTGTCGTTAACCCAGAAACTTTCCTTTCTCTAAAAACGATAATCCCCGCACCGAGAAAGCCTACACCACTAATCACTTGGGCGCCATATCGTGTAATATCCATAGAAATAATGGATGCCAAGGCGCTATTTTGTTTCACCACATCGACTAAAATATCCACCGATTGAATCTGTAAAATGGAAATCGTACAGGAGGCCAAACATAAAATGGCATTACTACTGATACCGAAGCCTTTTCTTTTAATACTTCTTTCTAACCCAATCAATGCTCCAAAAACCACGGCTAGAGCCATCCGAATGACAACGTCGGTGAGAGAAAGTTCAATCATTTTTAAAGAATTCATCGCTTTCTCTCCTTTCTTGCAAGTGACTATTTGACTTATTTTGTATTAACTAATAAACGCAAGCCATTAAAAATGACCACTAAGGTACTTCCTTCATGAATAAGTACGCTAAATGCGATATTCGCAATACCTAAAAAGTTCAAGATAATTAACGTTGCTACCACTAACATTGAAAAAATAATATTTTGCTGCACAATTTTATTCAAGCGTTTTGAGACACGATGAGCATAGCCTAATTTAGAAAGATCATTTTTCATCACTACCACGTCTGCAACATCGATAGCAATGTCTGTACCATCACCCATCGCCACTCCGATATCAGCATTCACTAAAGCGGGCGCATCGTTAATGCCATCACCAACCATCCCAGTCATTCCTACTTCGTGTTTTAATTGATCAACAATCGCTGATTTTTCCTCAGGCAAAACATTAGCAAAAACTTGGTCCACGCCTACTAAGCGACCAACTGCTTCACCCGTAAGTTTTGCATCTCCTGTAATCATTGTTGTTTCAATATTTTGTGACTTGAAATAGTGAATGGCGTTCATTGCTTCTTCATTAGGAACATCCATCAATGCCACCAAACCAATCACTTGTTCATTTTCGGCAAAGTACACTACCGTTTTGCCTTCACTTGCTAATTTCGTTGTTTGTTTCTCAATGATTGTTGGCACTTGTTCGAAACTAGATGGTTTACCAATTCTAAAAGTTGTGTCTGCAATGGTCGTTACTAAACCCACCCCGACAATATTTTCTACTTCTAAATTTAAAGCCGTTGTTTCTGCTTCAAAGCGATTAACAATCGCCGTCGCCAATGGATGATTGGATTTTTTCTCCATATTTGTTAAAACAGCTACTAATTCGTCTTGGCGATCTTCTAAGCCATCAACAAAAAGATAATCTGTGACCTCAGGTTTGCCTTTTGTTAGCGTGCCTGTTTTATCAAAAGCGAGTGCTTTCACTTCAGCTAAATTTGATAAGAATGAGCCACCTTTAAACAAAACGCCTTGTTTTGCTAAATTGGAAATTCCTGATAAAGTTGCCGGAACGGCACTCGCTGCTAAAGCACAAGGGGAGGCAGCAATTAAGAAGACCAAGCCTCTGTAAAAACTTTCAGCCCAAGTCAATTGGAAAAGCAATGCGCCACCTAAAACAATTAGTGGAAAAACTGCTAAAACTAGTGTGACATATTTCGGTTCAAATCGTTTAATTTTGCTTGCAATTTCTGATTGATTTTCTTGTGATTGGTTCACGAGCTGTACGATTTTTGCAAAAACTGTTTCTGAACTATCTTTCGTTACTTCAACAACAATTGTGCCTGAACCGTTCATGGTACTACCAAAAACTGGGTCACCACTATTTTTTTCTTTGGGAATACTTTCCCCATTAATAGATGATTCATCCACAGCGGTACTTCCTTCAATCACGACGCCATCTGTCGGGATTTGCGCACCATTGAGGACTTGCACGCGGTCACCAATCTTCAATTGTTCAACTGACACAGTTTGAATTGAGCCGTCATCTGTTATCAAGCGAGCTTCTGTTGGATTTAAATTTAATAGTTTTGTAATTTCACGTTGGCTTTTGCCTTGAGCATAATCTTCAAGGAAATGCGCCGCCGCAAAAATCAAAATCAACAATGCTGATTCTTCAAAACTTCCCATTAATGCTGAACCAACTGCAGCTAAGGTCATTAACAAATGAATATTAGGCGAAAACTTTCGATTGTTTTTCGTATCCCGATACGTATCTCCAAAGCCTTCCCCAATAATATGATAACCAGCTAAAATAGCAGCTAACGAGAAAAGAATATTTTTCACTAAGAGCATGTTCCCTAAAAATAAACCGATAAAGAAAAGAGCCAATCCTGTAAAAAAGAGAATAACTGGAACGTTTTTACCTTTTTCTTCATGTGCGTGTGCACCTGTTTGTTTTGACATTGTTATGCGCCTCCTCATTAATGTTTTTCTATTCATATGAATGTATATTCATATTATAAAGCACTTGGGTGGTTTTGTAAAGACTTAAACACAAAGACAAGCGATGATTCTATTCGATAGGATCACCGCTTGTCTTTGTCGATTCTTTTTGTTGTTGATATTTTTCTTCTTGAATAGTCAATAATGATTGCGTTAAATTGATCCAATCAATCGAACGAGGTGGATCCAGCCAAACCATAACTTTACTCTGTTCTTCTTGATACAAGTTATTTAAATTGGTAATCACCACATCTGGTAAGGTATCTGATAACGGGTCAATAATTTCTACATTTAAATTCACATAGACGGATAAATTTTTTTTGATGAATTGGTTATACTCTTTTCCATAAGAAAAATCAATTAGGACCTTGGCTGGCTCTGCAATTAAATGAACTGGAACATGATTAATTAGCAACAATAGATAGTTAAAAAACAAACAGTGATTGGCTTTCGCAATTTTTTTATGTTTTGCTGTTAACCAACGAATATATTCAATTAAATAAAAATAAAATTCCGGATATGTTTGCTTAAAAAACTGTAAATCCATTTCAAAATCGTCAAACATATTAATCGGAAAGTAAATAACATTGAAATGAATAATTGCTAACCCTTCTTCTAGAGTATTCCTTGTTGACTCCTCTAAACAATTAAATGCTTTTTCAAAACTTCCAATGAAAACACGAGTTAGGCTTTCAATCGTAGGATCTTCGTGAATGACATATTTTTTCTCTAGTTTGCCATGCAAATACAAGAAAAAAACAATCGTATACGTTAATGATTTTGAGGCCAATGCCCATGCCACTTGCGATTTTTTTATTAGTTCCTCTGAAAATGTATTCAGTGCACGCGTATCGATCCCTTCCACCGCACGTCCTTCGTTGTTAATCATAATAGCTAAATAATGGAAAAAATTGCGTCGCTCATAGGTGGTGAAAGTATAGTTTAACTCAACAGACTGTAATACACGTTTCGCTTCATTATAGACTTTTACCGAATATAATTCGGAAATTGGTTGATTGGAAAGCGTGAACAATTTATACAAAAAAAATGAAATTGCTTTTTGATTGCCGACAATTTCCCGCTTACTAAAATAGATCTGATACTCCTTTAAGGCTTTTTTTAGCCGCTGTAAGGTACTATACGCCACAGAGGTGCTGACATGATTACATTCAGCAAACTTTGTCAAACTATAATTTCCTCTAAAGTAAGACAACACTAATTTAAAAGAGAGCGATTCTGTTAAGTATTTCGTGAGCAAAAGTTTACTTGAATAGTTTCCATCAATTTCAAGTGTAACATCTACATCAGAAACGACTAAAGTTAAGCTGTCGCTTAACTTTAGATTGTCAATATCTGCTTTTAATTTTTCTAATGTTTTTTTGACTAAAAAATTCGACATTGATAATTCTTCGCGAAGTGCAATAAAAGTACCTGATAGCGTGGGACTTTCTTCTAAATGCCTTAGCAAGGAATAACTTCGTTGATCTTCTTTATTTAAAAAAATTTCATAATTCATCATTTATCAGTTCTTTCTCCCATAAATAGCCGTTCCTACTAATTCCCGTATGAAATTCAAGTAAAAAGTGTTTTGCCCCTCCGTTCCAGCACCGCCTGTGCTATTTGGTACAATGGTGATATGGCTAGCATCAAATAATTCATCCGTGAAAAATACTTGATGCTGACTTTTCTTGGAAGAAGGCCTTTCTTCATTTGTTTTTGGATTATTGGTTGTCACTTCTTTTTTACTAACGTCTTCGCTACTTTCTTCCGCTTGCGTTTCGCTAGTAATAGTACTTTCATTTGTTTCTTCCATTTTTTCTGGTGTGCCAGTATTCTCAATCGGATAAATTTCTTCTGTTGGATTGGTCGGATTATAAATTGGATTCCGTTCTTCTGCTGCTTGCACATTGGTTACTTGAAAAAACGAGAGTAACAATGTACTCCATAATAGTAAATGTTTGTATTTATCCATTTTTCTCACATATATTGCCAAATACTTTAGCTACATAACAAAAAATATAACTAGTAAAGTGGTATCAGACGATATTTAACAATACTCCTTCTTATTATTTCTTTTTTTGAGTTAGGTTTGTTGAATAAACTGCATGTTTGATAAGTAAAAACAAACAAAAACGTTGCCGATGATCAAATCAAAAATTAACTACTCTTTATATTTCTCTTTCGTTTTGTTCCTGTTTCTTTTTTCGCCAAATCAACCAGGCAATGATTAAAATCACTATCAATAATAGTAGTAAGCCAATCAGCAAATATAAATTCGAATGATTTTCTTTTAAGGTGACATCTTTTTCATTTAATTCTTTGGCAACTTCACCATTAATTGTAAAGTCTTTTTCAAATTGCCATTGATTTCTAAAAGATATCGATTCATTGTTTATTGATTTTTTAAATGAGCCTGCAGCATCTTTATTCCCAACAACGGTCATAGACAAATGATAATCTCC
This sequence comes from Enterococcus sp. AZ104, assembly GCF_050546705.1. Classification (NCBI taxonomy): domain Bacteria; kingdom Bacillati; phylum Bacillota; class Bacilli; order Lactobacillales; family Enterococcaceae; genus Enterococcus; species Enterococcus sp. AZ104. Next base: position 519,609 of record NZ_CP172952.1, on the reverse strand, counting down.
TGGCTTAAGTGGTTGCCCTTTTAGCGCAATAGGAACAGAAAAATTGGTATTTGGTGCAATTTGCATGTTTGCTTTTTCTTCTTTATATAAAACTTCTTCATGTCCCTTTTTGGTAATCTCTGCCGAAAAGGCAACTTGGTTAATATATGTTTTTTGATCATTTTGTAGATTGACTAAAATCACATTTCTAGCATTAATCTGTCCTGGTGAGACTTTTTTCAAAAGTAAATTCGGCTCAACCTTTTTTTTGTTTTGTTGCATCAATAATGCAACGACATACGAATATTCATTTTTAATGGATAACCCCTGACTCTTATCGTCTTGACGTTTGCCTTCATCCGACGTTTCTTCTTTAAAAGTGATACCACTAGCTAACACTCCATCAAAGGGTGTATTAGGCATTTTGACGTTAATAGAAACCGTTTGTTCACTTTTCGGTTTTAAACGAACTGAGCTAGGGTATTGAACGTAGTCTTTTATATCAAACGCTAAACTTTGATCTTTTTTCCCCTTATTTTCACCATACTCCACGATTACATTTGAATTGGTAATGGCACTATTGATGGAAATACCTACCTTTACTTCTTTATCTGTATCATTGCGCAAGTTCACTTTCAACTCAGTTTCTTCATTTGGTGCTAGTAATAAATCAAAGTAAGTTTTTTCTTTATCTACTTGTTTTTCTGATGGAATAGGCGTAACCGCAAAATTAAATTCACTGGCAAAACCATTGCTAGGTACTAACGCTAAAAGAATTAGTAGTATCAGAAAAAAAAGAAATCGTTGTTTTTTTCTGTTCAAATTATTTACTCCTTTTCTATATGTAGTGAATAGCAGGTAACTATGTTCCCCGCTATTCTTCTTTTTAAAACTCGTTTAATTTCCTGGAGCGTCTGTCAACGTCCATGTTAATTTTGTGGCGTATTTTTCAGCGTATTTGGTTGTAGAACCTGGAACAGTTAACTCAATACTTTTAGCAGCTGTAGTTGCATCGGTTCCCCAATCAAATAAATAAGTTCCTGCACCGTTTCCTTTCGCTGCACTCATTACATCTGATTGACTACCATCTGAATTTAGCGTGATTGTGGCTGGGCCTGTTGGTTTGCCTGAATCTGAAGCAGTCACTACATTTCCGTTTTTAAACGTGATAGCTGCCCCAGTCAATTCTTTACCAGAAGTTGATTTAAATTGTCCTTCTTGTTTCACTTTTAATGACCAGCCAGCTTCGGTTCCACGGTTATCTGTTACTTGGACATAGTTAGGACCTTCTTTGACTTCATCGGTTGCGCCTACCGTCTTGTATTTTTGGGTAGCAGCAAAATAAGTCTGATCCTTCGACGTGATTTTTTGAACACCGAAGTCTAGACTTGACGCATAATCAATTGACAACGGACCGTTTGTTCCTGGATTAGGACCTTCAGGATCTGTTGGGTCAATAGGATCAACTGGATTAGTTGGATCCGTTGGGTCAACCGGATTAGTTGGATCTTCACTTGGTGTAAATTCTACGATACCATTAGATGTATAACTACCGCCATCTTCTGCAAAGGCTTGAGAAGTCATGCCTAAGCTCCCTAAAATAAATGTGGATAAACATACTGTTGTTACTTTTTTCATTTTCTTTTCTCCATTCTTTTCTTTAATTTCCTGGTACGTCTTCTAACGCCCAAGATAAACGAGCTTTAAATGTTCCAACTCTTTGATAAGCTACAGGAACATTGATTTGAATTCCTTGTTGTTTTGATTCATCAAGTAATGCTGTTAAATCTGTTTCACCTTTCTGATTACTTTCTAAAAGCGTAATTGCCTCATTTGTAATCTGAGAGCTTCCAGCAGTTGAAACGAAAGAAAAAACATCTGGCATTACAATTGAATCATTTGTTAACGGTTGCGTTTGCTTTAGTTGCAAGCGCCAATTATTTGCGTTACGTTCATCCACGACTTTGAGTCCTTCGGTGGGATGCCCAAGTTTAATTAGTGGTTGATTACGTATCTTTTCCGTACCAAAAGTAATCTGTTTTGGTGTCTCTTTAAAATATAGTTCCCCTAAACGATAGTAAAAATAAATATCTTTTGTTTCCTCTGTCATTGTTCCTTCCGCATTGCCTGAGTCTTTTGTAAAAACATAGCCAGAAATATCTAGGGGTTTTTCTTGATAGGGTGCACCAATTTTCCCTGTTACACTTTTAGGTGGAGCAATATCTTTACCTTCCGCGTCTTTATAAAAAACGGTTACTGTTTTTTCTGTTGGTTTAGGAATAGTAATCGTTACATTATTTGACTTTTGCAGTAAGGTTCCTTCTTCATAATAGTCAAAGTTCATAGTTAAAACTTTTTCGGGCGTATTATCTTGAAGGGTTGTTTTTAATTCAATAATCATGTCCTTCTTTAAAACTAGGTAGTCATTTAAAGCAATTGTTAAGTGATTCCCTGTTTGTGTCAGATCTTTGGCTGCTACCTTTTTACCATCAATCGTTAATGAATTTTCTTCATATGCTAATTCATCAGGTAAGTCAATGCTTACTTGCGGTTGACGATCTTCGATAAAGTCATTGTCAATATTCAACGTATTCCGTAGCCTCACCTGATCATTTTTCACTGCTTCAACAGCTGAGCTAAACTCCTGACCATTCACGCTAAGGGCTGCTTGTGACGTAACGTTGGTAGGAATTTGTGTCATTGCTAAAGCATTCTCTTGGTATTTGCCACCTGTGGATGATGTAAAGCCCCAATAAACCGTTGTTGCGCCAAATTGTGTATTTAAATCTGAAACTACATACGTATTCGTGCCCACACCTTCTAAATCATATGTTAATGCTTTGGTTGCGGCATTCCAATGAACAGTCAACATGCGCCAGGTTCCATTAGATAGATAGGTTGGCGCAACGGTGACGCCTGAATGCTCCCCTGTATAGCTGTTGTTATTAGCTTTCGGAGTGACAAAAGCTAAATGCCCATTTCCCTTATCTTGTGAAATTTCTCGGTCCATTCGGTTGGAACTACCAGTATTTTTATAGGTATCAAACTCAATCGATAAGGCATTTCTAACATAAGGTTGACCCGCTTTCGTGGAGTATGCACCGATTCCCATCCCAGGTGAACCAATGACTTCTTGAGGTGTTGTGGACATTCTAGGATCATTCGTTAAGGTAAAGGTCATACCATCACCAGCATTTGCATACTCGTTTCCTAAATACAAATAACTTTTAAAGGTAAAATCCGACAATAAACTGATTGGTTTTTTTGACCAAATAGCTCCTTTTTGTGATTTAACAGCTGGGTTTAGTTGTAATAACTTCCCACCTTCTAAAATACTTGTTGCATTTCCAATTGGCTCTTGAAATACCTTGTCGATTGGAATGATATTAGGATCATCTGGCAATGAAGTAGCGTATGGCGCAGCCAACATGCGCGGCTGTGGTTCAACTATCGCCGATTCCGTTGCACTGTTATCGTCATCCTTTTGTTGTTTGCTAGGTTCTAAAGTAGCCGTTGATTGGTCTGTTTCTGCTGGATGATTATCGGTTGTTGTTGTCGTTTCTAGGGAAGATTCTTGCTCTAATGTTTCCGAGTGAGAAGGAGCGCTAGTTGCCTGATCATTGGCCGATTCCTCCACTATTTCCCGATTGACTTCGTTGATATTTGTCGAAGGATTACTAATCGCTTCGCTAGTAATAGGCGCAAGGAGTAGTAAGAATAAACTACTTGCCAAAAAGACTAGGCTTTGTTTGTTTCGCATCTCTCTTCACCTCTACTTTTTAAATTCCTGGTACATCCGTCAACGTCCACAATAATTTTGTTTGATATTTCACGGCATCTTTAGGGGTTGACCCTGGTACTGATAGCGCAACATCTTTTGTAACATTAACATTGTGTACCGTATTGGTTTCATCGCGTTCTGCAACCACTTCTACTTTGCCCCAATAAGTAGCCCAAGTTCCTGCACCGGTTCCTTGCTTCGCAGCTGCCACTAGCGATGCGGTCCCTGGAACAAGGGCAATCTTATTTGTTGCCTCTGGTTTCACAACATTTTGCGCATTACTATTAACAGTCGGGTTAGCTAAAGAAATTTGCGCACCTGTCAACTGACTATTTAAAGTCGCCTTTGTTGCTTTAAATTGCTCCTTTTGCGTAACCGTTAAAGACCAACCACTATTGGTTCCTCTATTATCAGAAATTTGCACAAAATTTGGTGTTTCTTTTTGATTTTCTTGATATTGCTGTGCTCTTGCAAAATATACTTGGTCTTTATTCGAAATACGATTTTTCCCAAAGTCAAAACTTGAAGCATAATCAATAGACAGTGGCCCTTGAGTACTTGGATTAGGACCTTCTGGGTCTGTCGGATCAATTGGTTTGACTGGCTTTTCTGGATCGGGATTTTCTGGATCAACCGGGTCTGTCGGATCTACGTTCGGAATAAATTCTACTAAACCATTCGAACGATACTCTTTTGGCTCTTCTGCCTTCGCTTGTAAGGACCCACCAGCAACTGCAAATGTACTGCATAGAACGATTCCTGTGAATTGTTTTTTCATTGCTTTTCTCCTTTATTTAATTATTAGCGGGAGTATCTTCTAATGCCCAAACTAACTTCGTTGAATATTGTTGTGCAAGCTTTACAGATTTTCCGGGAACGAATAGTTGGACAGCTTCTTTATTTGTTGCTTCATTTAAACCAAAGCGATAAACCCAAGTCCCAACACCTGTTTCTTTTTTAGCGTTCATCGCTAGATTATTATTTACACCAGGTGTTAAGGAAATAGTACTACTGACTTCAGTAGGTTTATATTTTTCATCCACCATTGAGGCAGCTTCTGCCTTTGTAAACGTTAATTGAGCGCCGACTAGTTCCTCTCCAGTAGCTGTTTTAAATTGTTCAGGTTGGGAAAGCGTTAGTTTCCATCCTGCTAACGTTCCTCTTTTATCAGTTACTTGTACATAGGTTGGTTTTTTTGAACCATCTTTCATTTCATCTGGCGCAGCATAATACGTTTGATCTGCCGTAGAAATCTTTTGTGTGCCAAATTTAAATTTTGACCCATAATCAATTGATAAAGCACCACCCGTTCCTGGCCCTGGAGGATCAATTGGGTCTACTGGATCAGTAGGATCGGGATTTTCTGGATCAACTGGCGGTGTGATTTCGTTATCGCCTGCTTCAAAAGTAATTGTGCCTTCCGTATTGTATTCTTTCGGAAAAGTTTCTGCTGCTGATGCGTTTATTGCTTGAAACCCTACGCCTAAAAGTATGGTTGCCGATGTAAGTAAAACAGTTTTTTTCATTAAATAAGCTCCTTCTCTCGTTTCATTTTATTAATTAAATAAATGACTACCCCCAACAAACTAACTCCTATCAAGGAATACAGTGGATTTTCAGACTCGCCTGTTTTAGGTAAAACTGCTTGTCCAGAAGCAGTTAAATTGTTTCTTCCCTGTTCTTCTGATTGTTGGGTATACGCTATGTCATTTGACTCTTTTTCATTCTCATAAACGTAGGTACCATAGAAGCTCGCTTGACCATTTGATTCATAATTATTTTCTTCAGCCATAACGCTTTTTGTTTGCAACCCAATGATCAACAGCCCTAAACATACCAAACTAAACCTTTTTATGATTTTCATCTGAATTCCTCCTTCCCCATTTTCAACATTGACTGGCCCAGCCAATAAACATTATATAAAAGAAATATTTATTAGATTTTTTTATTTTTTTCAGACGCTTTTAAAAAATAAAATGGTTTTAGCTAAGAAAGCTTTAAAATCAACACTTTTAAAGACAAAAAAATAAACAAAAAAACTTCAAAAAATAATTTTCGAAGTTTTTTTGTTTATTTTTTTATTATTTTTATACTTCAACCGCTTCTAACAAAGCTAAACGTTCAGCAACTTCTGCTTCTGTTAAATTATATTTTTTTACATAACGGTTGGCAGGATGCTGGCTACATTCTAATGAGCAGCCACCTAAATGTTTATGTTCATTTTCTTCTGAAGTTAAGATTTGACGATTACATTCTGGGTTTGCACAGTTAATATAGCGTTCGCAAGGTGTTCCATCAAACCAGTCTTTCCCAATAACTTTTTTATCAACGTGATTAATTTCGACACTGATTCGGTCATCAAAGACATACATTTTGCCGTCCCAAAGTTCGCCACGTGTTTCTGGATTTTTTCCATAGTTGGCGATACCACCATGCAATTGAGCAACATCTTCAAATCCTTCTTTTAATAACCAGCCAGAAAATTTTTCACAGCGAATCCCGCCAGTACAATAGGTAACAATTTTTTTATCCATAAATTGTTCTTTGTTCTCGCGAATCCATTGTGGTAACTCACGGAAGCTACGGATATCTGGGCGCACGGCACCACGGAAATGACCTAAATCATATTCATAATCGTTACGAGCATCGATTACAACAGTGTCTTCGTCTAATAAGGCATCTTTAAATTCTGCAGGTTCCAAATATTTCCCCGTCGTTTCTAATGGATCAACGTCTTCTTCTAAGTTCAACGCCACTAATTCAGAACGTGGGCGAACAAACATTTTGCGGAACGCCATTTCTTCTGCTGGATCAATTTTAAAGAATGTATCCTTAAAGCGCTCATCTGCTTGCATTGCTTCCATGTACTTTTCTGTTTCTTCGACAGTACCAGATAACGTTCCGTTAATCCCTTCTGTCGCTACTAAAATACGGCCTTTTAAATTTAATGATTTGCAAAAAGCTAGATGCTCTTTCGCAAAAGCTTCTGGATCTTCAATTGTTGTATATTTGTAATAAAGTAATACTTGGTATTTCATCTTGTTTTCCCCTTTTGTATAAAGTCATTCTATCCCATTATACGGTGAATAAAAAAGGGAAAGCGATTATTTTGCTTGTGTATTTACACACAATAAAAAAAGCCTGATAAACGGCGGGAACAGAACCAACACTACGCGTTGCTCCGATCTCAACAACTTCTAAGGTGTTTTCTCGACATGCGTCTCGTCACAGTACAGCCTTCAAAAGAGCTACAGCTCTAAGAGTTGCGATGTTTCACTGTGAAGCATGAACAGATGAAATCATCGTACCTACTTGGTGAAGGTCCTTCGGAACTTACAAGGATAAAACTGTGACGAGCCTTTGGCGAGAAAACAATAAGCCGAAATTGTTGAGAATCACGAAGAACGTAGTGATTCGATGATGAACAATACCTACTTGGTCTCCAAAAATTAAAGAGAAATTTTCGGAAATTTCTTCTTATTGCTGAGAAACACTATTTGCAAAGCAAATAGATGTTAATCAGTACCTACTTGGTTCTCGGAGCTAAACGGTTCTGTCCCGACCTCTTCTATATACTACTCCTTTTCAGAAGTCGCGGCGAGTTGTTCTTGCAATTCACCTAAAAGTTCAATTTGAATATTTTGGATTTTCACCAAATTTTCTAGTTGATTATTGATAATATAATCCATTTTCTCATGTAATAAATTAATTTCTACTTCTGCTTTTAAGTTAATTTTATAATCATTATTCGCTTGTTCTCTATCACGGGCTTCTTGTCTGTTTTGACTCATCATAATAATCGGTGCTTGGATAGCTGCTAAACAAGATAAGGCGAGATTTAGCAAAATATAAGGATATTTGTCAAATGGTTGTCCCAATAAAGTGGTAGAGTTAATCACGATCCAAGCAATCAACACGAAGCAAAAGAAGCCAATAAACACCCAGCTACCGCCAAATTTAGCAATGGTATCCGCTGCTCGTTGGCCAAAGGTTAATTTCTTTTCCATCTTTTCATTCATATTATTGGAAATCAGCTTATCTTCTTTGATATGTTGAACCACCAATTCATTCAGTTGTTGGATTTTTTCAGAATCATTTGCGACCAATTGTTTCATGTAATCCAAACGATAATTAAGTAACTCCGCCAATGTAATCATCGATTCAGCTGTCAATTGTGGATTGTTTTGGAGAATAAAAGCTTGCGTTTCCTGTTCTATATCTTGAAGATAAATGTTTTTTTTCGTTGATTCACCAATTACAACTTGTTTATTTTTTGATTGCTTCATCTTCGTCACTCCCTTTGATCGTTCTTCCCTTTATTTTAATATAAAGTCTCTCAGAAGAAACCTAAAAAGGCTTTGGAGTGATCGTTGTTGCTTCTGCTTTAAAATTTAACAGTTAAATTGGTTACATCATGGAACAACGAACCAATTAATTCTTTGTATTTCGCTGGATTCACACAATTAGTTAGCAATATGACCCCGGTTTTCATATCTTTTGAAAATAAAACCAGGGCTTGTTGACCCGCTTCAACGCCGTGTAAGCGTAAATAGTTATCATGAACATAGATGCCGCCATGATAAGAACTTTGCTGAGAAGACGTCCATAATTTTTGCAAAAGTGCGGTGGAAACTAAGTGTCCACTCATTAATTGATGTAAGTACCAATACAAATCACCTGTCGTCATATCCACATTCCCAGTCCCAAATTCATGGGCAAAACTAGCTGCGGGAATTGAGAGCACTTGATTATACGAATTGTCTTCTGTCCATTTATAACTTGTTGAATTATTGGGCTGTTCCAATAAGGTTTCATAGAAGCCAAAATTCTTTAAACCAGCCGTTTTGTGATAAAGATTATTAAATAATTCTTGATAGGTACGTTGATACATTTTCTCTAACATTCCTGCTAAAAGGACAAAATTTACTGGGGAATAATTGTATTTTCCTTTATTGACTTGAATGGTATTTTGTTTAACAAATTGAATAATTTCTTCATCGGTAACGATATTATTAGGCATTGCTGATAACTTTAAACCACTTGTCATATTCAACATATCGCTAATCGTAATATCCTCAGCACCTTGAATTTGCGGATAAAACGTAGCGAGTTTTGTATCTAATGTAAGTTTACCTTCTTCAATTGCTTTTAAGATCAAGGTTGTGGTAAAAGATTTTTGAATTGAGCCAATCTGAAACCTTGTGTTTGGCGTGTTGGCTTGTTGCTTTTCAAAATTGGCAAAGCCATATCCTTTATTTACTAAAACCTGATCATCTTTAATGATCAAAGCCGAACCAATATAATTTGTTTCTTGAATTTTTTGATCAAGTTCGCCACTATCTGGTGCAACTATTTCTTTCGTTAAATTCGCATAATTATCACTTCGGCGATCTTCTTCCAAGACCACTTTCGATTCTTGACTAACTTGTGAATCTCTAGTGAAAAAGAACGTTTTTATTAAATAACCACTACCACCAATCACCACCAACAAACACACTATAAAAAGCCAATTCACTCCTCCATGTCTTTTCTTTGCATGTCGTTTACGCATACCGCTTACCTCCGCCTATTCTATTAACAGCATTATCATACGCTATATTTTCATGAAAATTACAGATTTTAGTAAAATTTATAAAACTTTCAACTTTTATAAAAAACAGCTTGGCACCAGAATCAATCTAGATTCTGGTGCCAAGCTGTTTTTTATTTACTTTCTTGCCCCATCACAGCAAAGTAATTATCATCGTTATCTGCAAAATTAAAAACTAAGCCTGTTGGCAATTGAACCATTTCACCGACAGTAACCCCAGCCTCTTGCATTTTTTTATAGAGACCAATGATATCATCGCTAGCAAACATTAAAGAAGGGGTATTCCCCGCCACTTCTGGTGAATGTTTTTGAATAAAGGCCAAATCATATAAAACAATAATCGCTTCTGCTGATTCACTTGGTGCAATTTCTACCACCAATGTACCGTCAACTTCCTCTCTTTCCTTTTCAACAAAGCCAAACGTTTGCCAAAATTGACTAGATTCCTCAACATTATTCACATATAACATAATCTTTACTTGGTTTGAAAACATTCCTTCACGTCCTTTTGAATTTAGTTAACAACTTATTATATACGTTCTTTTAAATAATTACTGCACTTTCGCTTAAAATCCAAAAAAAGAGCGTGGAACAAAAATCACCTTGGATTTTTGTCCCACGCTCAAAAACTAATAAACGGCGGGAACAGAAGCAACTCCTTCGGAAATAAGCCGAAATTCTCCAAAAATTAAAGAACAATTTCCGGAAATTTCTTCTTATTTCTCGGAGTTAAACACTTCTGTCCCGACCTCTTTTCGTTTTATTGATTTAGATATTTGCATCTAAGACAACGTCGCGATCATTTAAGACATCACGATCTAATTCATGAATACGAGCACTTGTTAACACGCCTGCAACCATACTATCGTTAACGTTAACAGCTGTCCGCGCCATGTCAATAAGTGGTTCAACTGAAATTACTAAACCAACAATTGCAACTGGTAAGTTCATTGCGCCTAAAACGATTAGAGAAGCAAAGGTTGCTCCGCCGCCGACACCGGCTACGCCAAATGAACTGATTGTGACAACTGCTACTAACATTAAAATAAATTGTAAACTAAAGACATCAATTCCAACAGTTGGTGCAACGATGGTTGCTAACATAGCTGGATAAACGCCGGCACAACCATTTTGTCCAATAGATAAACCGAAACTACCAGCAAAGTTTGCTGTGGCATCATCGACACCTAATGCTTTGGTTTGTGTTTCAATATTTAATGGTAAAGCTCCTGCACTTGAACGAGAAGTAAAAGCAAAGCTCAAGACTGGAAAAACTTTTTTTAGATACGTAACTGGGTTGACTTTTAAAGTAATTAAAATCAACATGTGAATGGCAAAAACAATGATTAAGGCCACATACGATGCCAACACAAATTTACCTAAGTTAATAATCGCAACAAAATCACTTGTTGCTACAACATTAATCATTAACGCTAACACGCCATAAGGGGTCAAGCGTAAAACTAAGGTAACAATTCGCATGGTAATTTTATATAAACTATCAATTAAATTTGCAAAAAATTCAGCTTCTTTTGGCGCTTTACGACGAACGCCTAAATAAGCGACACCAACAAACGCAGCAAAGATTACCACCCCAATGGTACTCATTGGTCGTGTTCCCGCAAAGTCAGCAAAGACATTTTTAGGAATAAATGAAACGATTTGTTGGGGAATCGTCAAATCTTGAATCGCATCTTGACGCGTCGCTAACTCGGCAATTCTTGACGTTTCTGCAGCACCTTGCGTGAATTTTGCCCCTTGAAGACCAAACGCTAAGGTTGTTCCAATCCCCACCAAGGCAGCTACTGCTGTTGTTCCTAGTAAGGTGGCTAACACATTAAAGCTAATTTTTCCTAATTTATTGGATTCTTTCATTTTTGTAAATGCACCTACAATAGATACAAATACTAACGGAATTACGAGCATTTGTAGAAACGCTACATAACCATTACCTACAATCCCGATCCATTCCATTGATTGCGTAGTAATTTTACTGTCTGTACCAAAAGCAAATTGAATAATTGCACCTAAAACAATCCCCACGCCCAATGCTGAAAAGACACGTGTTGAGAATTTTAAATGTTTCTTTTGCATTTGGTAGAAACCGAATAACACAGCAATAAATACAAGGATCACTAATACAGTGATGAATGTTGTCATTTTAGTTCCTCCCTATGTTTTTAATGACAAGTACATCAAAGGAAGTAAAGGTTCCCGGTACTCACTCTCCAGTAAATACCCTGAAAACAGCAAACTGTTTCCAGTGATAGTTCTATTGTACCTTATTTTATAGCAAATAGTGGGATAATTTGCTTACTTTTTGATAGAAAATAACCGTTGTGATAGTTTAAAACTATCACCAAGCGTTGTTTTACTAGTCACTGTAAAAATAATTTGTTTTTTGTCCTCTTTCTTTTAAGCTGACGTGGTATACTTAGTTCTAGGAGGTGTAAGCGTATGCAAAAAATTTGTTGGATCCTTTCTGTCAACCGTGATGGAGCGACGTTATTTGTGGGAAGCCCTGCAAATGCGGGTCCTTGGCTCTTTTCAAATAAAGAGCAGCAAAACATCAAAGCCTTTTTTCAACCAACCTATGAAATTGACTTTATCAGTTATGATGTTCTTTCAGAGGAAGTACCAGAAGCTGCGTTCATTTTGTACAATGAAATGCTCGCTCCCTATCTTTCCGAAAAAATCACCAAAGTTGGTCAGCCGATTGCTTATGTGGATATCGCTACAAAAAATTATGAACAGTTTAAAAAAGCTTTGGTTGCTAAATCTTCACAAGAATAAAAACAGCGTTTGTAACGGAATCCGTTATAAACGCTGTTTTTAAAGTTTAAGCTTCTTCTGATTGTTGAAAATTCAATTGAACACCTGGACGATCCAGAGCAATTTCAGTTACTTCATAAGATAAACGTTCGACGATGCTAAATAAAGGACGCACAAGTTCATCGACTTCTTCTTGCGAAATATCTTCTTGTTTTTCAATTTTACGATCAACAATGTGATTAATTTGGCTAATCGCCCCTGATAAAACAAATTCGTCAAAGACAATTCGAAATTCTAAGCGAGCAACAAGTGCTGAGCTGTTTTCTGGATAATTTTCTTCTTCTACTTCAATTGGTGAAAAACTGACACGTAAATCTGTCTCTACTTCTGAATCAGGTACTCGCATATCATAGTGATACGCTTCAACAATTTCTTGTTGGCGTTTAATTTCCATTGTTTTTTCTCTCCTTTTTTAACAAGATATTCCCCTTTTAGAATATCCAATGGTTTCTTTTCTCAAGTATACCACAAGTCCGAAAGTTGCCTAGACCAAAAAACACAGAAGGTCAGACTTTTTTGATAAATTGATTTTGGCAGTTTGAACAAGTGACTTTGATTGTTCCTCGTCCTTTCGGCGCACGTAATGACTGCTGACATTTTGGACATTTAAAATAACGATACTCTTTCTGAGTCATGTGTCGCTTGCGAAAAGCATGAACCTTTTGCATTAGGCGTTGTTTTCGAAGAATAAACCGTTGATTTTCATTCAATCGCGGGTGAATATGTTTTGAAAAAAAGCGATAATACACGTAGGCGACTGTGATTAAAATCAATAACCGAACCCAAAGATAGCCAGTAAAAATATTGATGAGCGCCAGCACGACACTTGTTAGCAACAGCGTTCGATTCAATTCATCGAACCGTGCATAACGTCCTTGTAAAAATCGTTGCGCTTTTTTGCGCCAACGTAGAATGCGTTCAAACCAAATTTGGCCCATTTATCTTCCTTCTTTCGAGTATTATTTTTTGAATAAATGATTGATTTACAGAAACTTTCAATCAAAATTTACACTTACTAAGTCCAAATTTTGAACAACTGTTGGTTATTTTCGATGGTATACTTCTAGAGAAGTCAGGTCAACCGATGAATGACTTCGTTGATAATAGCTACCGCTATTTTATACAAACTTAAACTGTCGATGGATAGATTATCCGATTTTAACTTAGGGGAAGGTTAAAATCCGATTCTATAATTTAGCACTACACTCCTTTATTTAGTAGCAACTTTAGCCTATCTATCCACATTTTAAGTCAAAAAGAAGCAAGTCCGGACTTGCTTCTTTTTATTTATCTTTCTAATTCTTCAATTTTCTTCTCAATTAACGCCAAGACATATTGACACGCTTCAGGATCTTCGACAAAATCATATTTATCGCCATCAATTTGAATTTTAGGACTTTCATCATAGTCTTCATACCATTGATCATAACGCTCGTTCAACATTTGATAGTAATCATACAACGTTGGATCTGTCTCAATTTGTTCATAAGGACGGCCACGTTTTTTGATGCGTTCCAACATTTTGGGAAATGAAATACGAATGTGAACTAACAAATCAGGTCTTTTTTTATGCGCAGCATAAGGCAATTCTTGGAGCATGTTTTGTAATAAGTCATCGTACACTTTGACCTCTGTTTCGTTGGCACGACCTAAATCTGCATTTAAATGAAAAAGTAATGAATCTTCATAAATCGAGCGATCCAATACATTATTTTCATGCGTTAATGCTTGTTTAATACTATCAAAACGTTTATTTAAAAAATAAATTTGTAATAAAAACGCGTACTTTTCCGGTTCCGCATAAAATAAAGGTAATACCTCATTATCATCAACTGATTCGTAAAAGGCTTCTGAACCTAAACGGTTTGCAATTAAAGCTGTTAAACTAGATTTACCAGCGCCAATCGTACCTGCTAAAACAATCACTGCCATCGAACTCCCTACCTATTTTTTTCCATTTTATTTTTTATCTTCAACCAATTAAACATACCAAAAATTGAGTTAAAAGTATACATACAATACATAACAAATATCGCATAATCACCACCAGCGTGCGTCCCTGCTCGGAACCATAACAAAATTGAAAAAATATTTCCTAGTAACCAAAACACGAATTGCGATTGATAACGTTTAATCATCAATAACATCCCTGTCGCTGAAACACTGAACGTGATTGCATCTAATGTTTGTTGCGCATCATTTACAAAGCCTAACAAAATATATGCAGCTACGCCAATGAGCAGCCACGTGAAAAAGGCATACAACCACTGAATACCTTTTAAAACTTTTACTTCGGTTACTTGACCCGAGCCATCCTCGCTAGCCCGAAGCCAGGCATAAAGCCCTGTAATGTCCATAATAATATAGAAGCTTTGTAAAAGAACTTCCGCATATACCCGTGTCACTAACCCAAAATAGCCAATAATCACTGCACTGATTAACCCAAAAATGTAATTGCTGACTTTTCCTTGGGCAATTAAATTCACACAAATGATGCCGGCTAAACCACCTACTAACGTAATCCAATTCGATGGATTGATAGCAAATGCAATCAACTGTACCCCCACCATCAAAGCTAAAAACAAGTAACTTCTCGTTTCCCAACCTTTAAAATCATTCACCAAAAAATTCTTATTCACAACAAATTTCCGACCTTCCTAAAACCAAACTTTTATTTGTTGACGTCTCAATAAGAGTACTCCGTTTTAAAAAACAAGTCAATCAGATTTCGGAATAAAAAGAAGATTTTAATACTATATATTGATTAAAAAAATAAAAACACACTACATATAGTTATTTCGTAAGCTTTCTGATATCCTTTATTGCCACAATATTTTCTTCATCTTGCTTTAATCTTCTATGTATTCATGGATTTGTTTCCATCTAATGATTCCTGCGGCAGAACCCTTTACGACGGTAGCGCTCCAAATTAATGTTGCGAAAGCGGAAGCAACCGTACATATTTATGCTTCAAACACAGCCATCGTTCACTCTTTTTATTGAAATGCTTAAAAATTGACGGCCTTATTTCTCGAATCTGGCCACTTATTAACTTATTACATGAAAACATTCGCCTAAAAAAGCAAAAAAAACGACTCACCTAAATAATCGACCTACAAGCAATTCCTTTCATTTGTAGGTCGATTATCTTTATTAGGTTTGATACAGATGTTTCGCCATTCCTAGTTTCCCTTTACTGCTCATCTCTATTTATTTTTTTACTGTTTGCCAACAGCTCGTTGTCTGAAAGTACTATCCGTCCTTTTGTACTTTGTTCAAAGCTGTAAGCTTGCTCAAATAACGTTTGCTCTTTATTGGCAGTTTGTGTAAAAGTCAGCCCATAAGGTTGTCCTTCACTGTTTTTCGCCAAAGGAACCGTCAATTCAGGATATCCTGCCACAGCACTTAAACCCGTACCTTCAGAATCAATAAAGGCATATCCGTCTAATTGTTGTTTTTTTAGCAACGCATCAAACGTTTGCTGTGCTTTTTTAATGGTTGTTTGAATGATTTCTTTATCTGGTTGTTTCTTTTTAACATCTGCTTCTAATAAATCTTGCCCATACTTGGCACGAACCTTTTTATCTTGTTGATTATACGCAATTAGTTCCTCCAGTGTTTTAAATGGTAAGTCATAACGTTTCGCAAATTCTTCCAATGCAAACTTAAATTCATTGGAAATAACTTTCCCGCCATCAATCCCTTCCATGTCTGGTGTTAACGGAATCACTTCTGCTCCAGCTTTTTGGAGGGCCTTTTTAGCAGTCGCAAATTCTTCTTCAGCACTTGGCATTTCTAGCAACCCAATGCGTTGACCTTGTAAGTTATTTTTAGTAAATTTCGTTGAATCAATGCTCGGAACCGTGTCTTTCTTAAACACATTATAGCCTTGCGCAGCATCAACGACACTTCGGGCAATCGGGCCAACTGTATCTAATGACGGTGCCAATGGCAAAACACCTTCGCCACTTACTGAACTGTGGGTCGGTTTAAAACCAACCACTGATTGATGAGAAGCGGGGGAAACAATCGATCCCATCGTCTCAGTGCCTAAAGAGAAGGCGCCGATATTCATCGTCACACTAGCCGCACTCCCAGAACTTGAACCTGAAGGTGTTATTTTGAGTGGCCCATAAGGATTAAGTGTTTGTCCATGTTTGGAACTATAGCCACTTGGTGCTTTCATTGACATATAATTCGCTAGTTCAGATAAGTTTACTTTTCCTAAAATCAAAGTTTGCGCCTCTGTTAACTTCTTAACTACTTCCGCATCTTCCTTAGGCTTGAACGTGCGTAAGGCATACGCTCCTGCACTCGAAATCATGTTGGTCGTATTTATATTTTCTTTCAAAGTCACAGGAATACCATACAAAGGCTTCTTCGGTGTTTGAGAGGCTTGCTGGTCAAATGCCTTGGCTTCCTTAATTGCTTGCGGATTGATTTCAGAGATGCTGTTCATGCCATTATCTATTTGATCGAACTGTAAAATACGGTCCAAATAAAACGCCGTAAGTTCTTCATAGGTCAATGCTCCGTTGGCAATCGCTTGCTGTAATTCAGTGATATTTTTTTCAATAATCAACGGTGCTTTGGTCCGAGCTTTTTGTACATCTGTTTCTTTTAATTGGTCTTCAATCGTTTTAACGATTCTCTCTTGATTGTACATTGCTGGGGTTTCTGCCTCAGGAGTGAACTTTTTGAGTATAAACCAATACGCTGCAGCGCCTATTATGACTAACAAAACAGCAATTATTCCGATTACTTTAAAAAATTTAGACATTTTTATCCTCCTATACCATTTAAAGATTATCTTACTATGTTTATTTTTGCATGACAACTAACAGTTTTGTTCGTTAAAAAGACAAAATAGAGAGTAGGACATCCGTCAAAACGACCGATGTCCTACTCTCTAACGATTAAGTTAGTCCGCTAAATGCGTTTGTTTTAGTCTTTTGTGAAAGTTAAATACTGAGAATTTATTGTGTAATTCGTGTACCACTTTCTCCTTTGATTGCTTCCGAAGCTAATTCTAAAAGCCCGATAATCGCCTGGCGGTTTGGTTTACTTTCTGCAAAACTGATGGCCGCTTCTACCTTAGGTAACATACTACCTGGCGCAAATTGATTTTCTTCTATATATTGTTGCATTGCCGTAACCGTAACATCGGTCAAAGCTTGTTGATTTGCTTGACCAAAGTTAACAAAAACATGTTCTACTGCAGTTAATACCACAAAAACATCTGCTTCAATGAGTTCAGCCATTTTTGCTGCCGCAAAGTCTTTATCAATGACTGCATCTACACCATGATAGACTGGACCATCATAGGCAATAGGAACCCCGCCACCACCACAAGCAATTACGATCTGTCCTGCATCAACAAGTGTTCGCAAGCTAACTTTTTCGTAAATATCAACTGGTTTTGGTGAAGGAACTACCCGTCGCCAGCCTCGACCCGCATCTTCTTGATAGACGTTCCCAGTTTCCGCCATCAACTGTTTGGCTGTTTCTTCGTCATAATAACCACCAATTGGTTTTGTTGGTTTTGTAAACGCTGGGTCTTTTGGATCCACCACGACTTGTGTAATTAACGTAACAACTGGTTGTTCCCCTAAATTTCTGGCTACTAGTTCTTCATCAATTGCTTGTTGTAAATGATAGCCAATATAGCCTTGGCTCATTGCTGTGCATTCAGGAAACGGCACGACATCTTCTGGAGATTGACTCGTTTCCTCAAAAGCTAAGCGAATTTTGCCAACTTGTGGCCCGTTGCCATGAGCAATCACCACTTGATGGCCTTGTTCAATTAAATCAACAATGGATTTTGCCGCGGTTTGTGCTTTTGCCAATTGTTCTTTCGAAGAATTTCCTAACGCATTTCCACCTAATGCAATCACTATTTTTGACATCTGTTTCCCTCCTAGCGCTTTGGTTCTTGTTGTGTGATACAGTGAATATTGCCGCCCCCATAAACAACTTCTACCGTATTAACGCCGACAATTTTTTTATCTGGGAACATCGTTTGAACTTGCTCTAAAGCCAAACGATCATTTTCATCACCATACTGTGGCACAATCACGCCATCATTTGTAATTAAAAAGTTCATATAGGATGCGATACAAATATCGCCATCTTCTCGTGGCATGGTTCCTTCCACGAAATCAATTTTGAAGGAGCCTTTAATGGTTACATTTTTGACAGGACAGCATAATTTGTGGACTTTTAATTGGCGTCCTTTAGCATCAGTCATTTTAAGCAAACGTTGATACGCATCTTGTGCCGCTTCATAAAATGGGCTATTTTGATCTTCAGTGTAAATACAAGCCACTTCACCAGGTGCAATAAAACAAGCTACATCATCCACATGACCATTAGTTTCTTCTGGGTCAATTCCATCACCTAGCCAAAGAACTTTTTCAACATTTAAATAGTCGCATAATTTTTGTTCGATTGCTTCTTTTGAAAGTTGTGGATTTCGACCTTCACTTAATAAGCACATTTCTGTAGTCAAGACTGTTCCTTGTCCATCTACGTGGAATGAACCGCCTTCTAAAACAAAATCATCTGTACGATAAGAATCTACATGCTCAATTTCACAAATTTTTTGTGCAACCAAATCGTCTTGGTCCCAAGGGAAATATAAACCATCTACTAATCCCCCCCAAGCATTGAATGTCCAATCCACACCACGGATTTCTCCATGGTCGTTAATGACAAATGATGGTCCACAATCACGGACCCAGGCGTCATTGTTTGACATTTCGTAAACCGTAATTTCTGGCGGCAATTGGCGACGGCAATTTTGAAATTGTTGTTGAGAAACCACCACATTCATCGGTGTAAACTGACTAATTGCTTTGGCCACATTAGTAAAAGCTTCTTGGACAGGTTTACCACCATCGCGCCAATTATCCGGTCTTTCTGGCCAAATCATCCAAACTTTCTCTTGTGGTTCAAATTCTCCTGGCATTCTAAAGCCATCTTGTTTAGGGGTACTTCCTACAATTCGTTTAGCCATTTTCTTTCGTTCCCTTCTTAATTTTTTTCACGTAAATAATTACTTCACCAAACAGAATAAAAATGATTGCCCCAATTGTGATTGGTAATTTTTCATTTAATGCTGCGGGACTAAAATCTAAAGGCACTGCTGTGAAAATCAGTGAAATAATAATCATAATCATTGGCAAAACCACTAAAACTTTTAAAAATCCTGGTTTTCCGTTAACTTTAAACGGACGTGGTGTATCGGGATCAATTTTTCTAAGCTTATAAAAAGCTGGGAAAACTGGGATATACGATAACAAGAATAGGACGACATTCAAGGAGAAAAAGGCCCAGAATAAATCTTGATTAGGTAAAATTGGTGCTAATACAATGACCACCGATGCCACAATGCCATTCATCAAAGCAGCCCCAATTGGCATGTCATTTTTCTTGCTACGTTTTTCAAAAAATTTAGGCATGTCACCATTTTCAGCAGCATAACAAGCTGTATTATTGACTCCTAATGACCAAGAAATCATGTTGCCGAACAACGTAAGAAGGAATAGGAAAGCCATCAACATAATGAACCAACCTTCTGTCGAGCCTGTCAATAGTTTAAAGCTATCCATCATACCACTGCCGGTACTAATTTGATCGGTGGGAATCGCTACCCCAATTCCAAAGGCTGAAAAAATATAAATGGCCGCAATGACTAACCCCGCTGCTACAATAGCTTGTGGGATTTGCTTCTTAGGATTTTCCATATCATCTGCAAACGTACAGATGACTTCAAACCCTAACAAATTAAAAATGATTACAGAAATAAAAGATAAACTCCTTAAGTCAAACGTTGGCAGCATTGATTTCAAGGTAAATTCATTGGCAACACCTTTCGTCAAGGCTACATACAATCCTAGCCCACCAATTAAGACTGCTAAAACCATCTTGATTACGGCAGCTCCATTTAGAATCCAGATACTGTCGCTGACTGGATAAAAACTAATCCAAACCACAATCCAAGTAAAAATTAATTCAACAATAATCATCATCGGTGTTGAAAACTTAATACCTGTAATTGTCGTTAATAGTTCTGGCGTCATAACGGCTAATGAAGCTAGCCACAATGGATAATTAATCCAATAATACCAAGAAACTCTGGCACCCCAACGATGACCATATGCTTTGGTCACCCAATCATAGATGCCCCCTTCACCAATATAAGTTGTTCCTAATTCTGATGAAATTAACCCATATGGCAATAGGAATGCAATTAATAAGAAAATCCACCAAAAAAACTGAGAATTACCTATTGCAGCAACAGGCGCCGCTGCTTCAGCAACGAAAACCACACAGATCACTGATAAAATGGCACTCGTTAAACTAAATTTCTTTTTCCCCTCCATGAAGACTCTTCCTCTCTTTATAAACTGTCCACTGATTCATTTTTTCAATCAGTGGACAGTTGGCCGTTAAATGCTTTGAGTGTCTAAGAAAACTTCTAGTTCTTTTTTCGCTTCTGCTTGCTTGATTAAATCATAAGGATTTTTTGCTTCATAATCATTCATAAGATATACTAATAAGCCACGAATAGATGTTAAACGGTTTTCTGCTTCATCGAAACAAATAGAATTTTTACCGTCAATTACTTCATCAGTTACTTCTTCCCCACGTGTTGCTGGTAAACAGTGCATGAATTTACAATTGGCACCTGCCCGATCCATCATTTCTTGATTCACTTGATATTTTGGATAGAAAACCTTCATACGTTCTTCTTCAGATAATTCCGCTTCGTACAAGCCATACCAAACATCCGTGTACAAGAAATCAGCGCCTTCAACAGAACTTGCATCATCTGTGACCAAAAAGCTACCGCCTGAAACTTCACAATTTTTTGCTAATTTCGCTTGATGCTCTTCATTTAATTGGAAGCCTTCTGGACCGAAGTGAACAAAATTCATGCCCATTTTTGTTGTGATTAATCCTAAAGAAAAACAAACTTGTGTTGCATCTCCGACAAAGACAACTTTACAATCTTCTAATTTTTTGCCTTCTGGTAAATGCTCAACCATGGTACACAAATCACCTAATTCTTGGGTTGGATGATTGTAATCAGACATACCGTTAATGACTGGGATGGTAGCACAATTAGCTAAATCAACAATACTATGGTGACGTTCCACACGAGCCATCAAAATATCTACTAAACGTGACAATACACGGCTGGTATCTTCAATCGTTTCATGTCCCCCTAATTGAATTTGACCAGGTGCTAAATATTCGCCATGTCCACCTAATTGTTCCATTGCAGTTTCAAAAGATACTCGTGTTCGAGTTGAAGATTGTTGGAAAATCATTCCTAAAGATTTGTTTTTTAACAGTTGCGGATAATACCCATTTTTAATCGCTTCTTTAATTTTTAATGATAAATCGACTAAGTAGTGCATTTCCTCTTTCGTATATGTTTCTGTTGTAACGTAATCTCTTTTCATGATGTGTTCCTCCTAAAAGTTGTTTTTGTTTACACATTGACTTTACCAAGTTTAGCGAAGAGTTTACTATCCACCAAAAGTTAGAAAACGCTTTCTTTTTTGGCGTAATTTTTCATTAAAAAAAGTTTATTTATGGTTATAAACCGTTGGTACACCAGGGGTTTATAAAAGTTTAGGCGGATTTCTCTCTAATTTCTGACCAATCATAGATTTGAAAATGGTATAATTATTTTGAAAAATCATTCACTTAAAATAAAAGATGAAAGGGGTTTCCAATCGTGACATTTGTTTTTATTTATAACATCTTGTTGATTATTTTATATTCGTTTACTTCAACCTTTACCTTAAATCTTTACTTGAAAAATAAACAACCGATTTTTTTATTGCTTCTCTTTTTAATGGTTATTTTTATTTGTGACAATGTGATTGTTTATATGACTGAGTTCATTAATTCGTTTGCAACCGAATATAATCAGACCTTTATGACCGCACCTTTTTTAAAGACCATCATTTTTATTTGTTGTAATTTTGCCTATCTGGCTATTATCAATACTATTAGTGGTCGTCCTTTTAAAAATTATCAATTTGTCTGGTTATTTTTAATTGGTTTATGGATGCTAGCTATTCCATTTTCACAAAATTCCGCCTTAAAAGTTTGGTTGTACTATTTACCCAATCAGCTATTTTTAATTTACCTTGGATGCTATGCGCTCTATCAATTACGAATAGATCCTTTATCAGCCCTTGCGAAAAAATATCTTCGTTTTATTGGTTGGCTAAGCATTGGTTTCGGTGTGGCGATTCTTTTGGAAGATACCTTCGTTATTTTTAACATTGACCAATATTCTGATATTGTCTTTAAAATTAACAACCGAAACGTTTCTGAAGATATTTATACAATCATTCTCTCGATCGCCATTATCTACTTCTGTAATCGTGATTTTCCTCTGTCGGTTCTTGAAAAAGACGCTGCTAAATTGGAAGAAAATCAATCAGATGAACCCGTACTTTTGGCGCCTTTTTGTGATGCCTATCAATTAACGCAGCGAGAACGAGAAGTGCTTTCGTTACTTTTAGAGTGCAAAACAAATCAAGATATAGCCAACGAACTATTCCTATCAATCGGGACAGTAAAAACACATATCCACAATATTTTCGTTAAATTAGAAGTAAATAAAAGAGCAGAAGTTTTTGTCAGTTATCAACTTTTTTCTCAACAACAAACTGAACATTTAGCGAGATAATTAAAAAGGAAGCCTCTCCGTGATCGGTGGCTTCCTTTTTGATTAACTATTTTCTTGTACTTGTCGAACTCTCTTTTCAATTTCTTGAAAGTTAATAATTTTAGCTTGGCGATGAATTTCTTTTCCTTCATAGTATAAGATAATGGTCGGTGCAGAAAAAGCATTTAATTGTCCAATTATTTCTGGACTTTTATCAGCTTCTGCAATGTATGTAGGAAATTCATATTTTGTTGCAATTTTTTCGACAATCGGTTTATCAACTGTACAAACACTACAATTTTTTGCTGTCAAAAAGACGGGTTGTAGACGATTGTCTGTAATTTTTTCTTCTAATTCTTCTAATGTTGTTACATATTCCACTGAATAGCCCTCCTTGTCTTTTGTCTAAAATAACAGATTTACTAGCAAAATAACAACTTATTTGTTTGGCTAGGAATGCTTTAACAAAAAAGTTGTCGCCCATTTCATTAATGGGAGACAACTTTTTACTGATAACCGCTTATTTATTAAAAATTTTAGGCCCTTTGCGCATGTTTTTACGATCATTTTTGGGAGTTTCCATTTTTTTAGAACGGCCACCACCTTGTTTCTTTTTAATTAATTCTAACATTTTTTCTTTTTCATTCATTTAATCCACCGCCTTTGTTAATAACGTGACAGATTCAATGTGGGTCGTTTGTGGGAAATTATCCACTGGTTGAATTTCTTTTGCTTCATAGCCACCTTCTGTTAATAATGCAATGTCGCGAGCGAGTGTGGCTGGATTACAGCTGACATAAACAATTCGTTCAGGTTGCGTTTCAATTAATGTGTTTACTAATTGACCGTCTAACCCTTTCCGTGGTGGATCCACCACCACAACATCTGGTTGCAAGCCATTTTCAACTAATTTTGGCAATAATTCTTCCGCTAAACCAGCCGTGAAAGTGGCATTCTCAATGTTGTTTAATTTAGCATTATTTTCTGCATCTTTGACCGCTTCTTCAATTACTTCAATACCGTAAACTTGCTTTGCGTCTTGGGCTAAAGTTAAGCCAATCGTTCCAATCCCACAATAGGCATCCACCACAATTTCATTGCCTGTTAAAGCCGCATACTCTTTAACTTTTTGATACATCACTTCTGTTTGTTGTGGATTTACTTGATAAAATGAACGCGCGGAAATTTCAAATTTCAAATCAAAAATAGTATCTGTAATTTTTTCAGACCCATGTAATAAGATGGTTTCGTCGCCAAAAATGACATTGGTTCGTTTTGGATTTACATTTTGTACAATGCTGACTACTTCCGGAATAGCTTCCAAAATATCTGGCACAATTTTACTAATTGGGAATAATTTCGGTGTTCTCGTAATTAGAACAACCATCATCTCCCCAGTATGGTAGCCACGACGAACGACAATATGGCGTAAGTTCCCTGTATTATCAGATTCGTTATAAGGTTTTACGCTATATTTACGCATAATGTCACGGATTTTAACAATTGCTGCATCAATTTCTGGGTCTTGAATATAGAAATGTTCCATCGGAATTAAATCATGGCTATTTTTCCGGAAAAAACCTGTTTGTAATTGGTTGTCAATTTTACGCACGGGAATTTGTGCTTTGTTCCGGTAATGCCACGGATCATTCATCCCAATTGTTGGTAAAACAGGGACTCCTGGCAATTTAGCGACACGTTGCATAACATTTTCGACTTGTTGCGTTTTAAATGATAGTTGGGCGCCGTACGCTAAATGTTGCAACGGACTAATCCCGACTTTTGTAAAGTTTTCATCTTTCACGTGCACACGCTGTTCACTGCTTTTTAGGACAGTCAACACTTTCCCATAACCAAAACTTTTGCCTGTTTTTAAGACTTTGATTTCAAGTTTTTCACCTGGTAAGGCATTTTCAATAAACAATGGATAATGGTCCACTTTTGCCACGCCTAAACCTTCATGCGTCAAGTCAATGATTTCTACTTCAATGACGTCATTTTTCTTTACTGGATAATTTTTCATAAGTCGCTCCTTCTTTTTATACACTTCACTCATTCTAATGAAAATACCTAAGAAAAGCAACAACGAATTTTCATGGCGATTTAGCAATTCCGTTTGAGCTTTTTGGGTAAATAAAAGAATGAGACCCTTTCCCTTAGTCAAAAAATAGCCAATGAAAGATCTTATCAACTAAATCTTTCATTAGCTATTCACGGACTACCTAGTGCTTTTCTTTTTCGGCAATCTTTCCATCGCCATCAATATCTTCGTCTGTTAGTCGTTCAACTTCTTTGACAAATTCTTTGCTAGCTTCGTTATATGCTTCTTCCTCTTCGTCTTCTGATTCTACGACAATCTCATCGCTACCAGTTAAGACAGAACCCATAATTGCATTGGACGGCAGTGCATCACCATTTGCAAAAATTTCAATGTGTTGATGCATATTTTTAAAGGTCATTGGAGCATCGCCTCCATATTCACCATCTAAATTAATCATCATTTTATTGTTCTTTTCTAACGTTTCTGCATGTAAATAGCTGGTCTTTGTATAGATTAGTCGATGATCTTCAACATGCTTTCCACCATTTAACATTAACGCAACTAAATGAAGAATCTCAAAAATATTGGCTGTTTTTACAATGATTAATGAAAACTTACCATCATCTAATTTAGCGTCTGGTACGATTTGCTCGAAGCCACCCACCGAGTTAGTCAGCCCTAGGAAAAACATTGATGCGTTGCCTTCGTACACACCTTCATCATACGTCATGCGCATTTTAATCGGCTTCACTCGCGGCAACATTTCGGCTCCTTTGGCTAAGTACGCTAAGTAACCAAAAATACTTTTCAACTCTGATGGAACTTCATAAGTCAGTTCCGTTAAATGACCACCCGCCGCAATATTGATAAAGTAATTTTTGCCGGCTTGGCCAATATCCATTTTGACAGTTTGATTTTTTTTAATCACTTCTGCTGCCTTAACGATATTATCACGAGGAATCTTCAATGCCCGTGCATAGTCATTCGTCGTTCCAGCAGGAATAATGGCCATTTTAGGGCGCCGCTTCAACGGAGCAATCCCATTCACGACTTCATTAATGGTCCCATCTCCACCTGCTGCTACTAGTAAATCAAATCCTGCACGCGCAGCACGATGTGCTTCATTGCGTGCTGAATTTTCTTCTGGTGTGGTCGCAAATGCACTGGCTTCATAACCACATTCTTCTAAAATAGATAAAATATCGGCTAAGTTCTTTTTGATTAACTCTTTTCCTGACGTTGGATTATAAATCACTCTAGCTTTTTTCATGGTTTGCCTGCTACTTTCTTATCGTTTTGAAAGCTCTTCTTGCAATAACTTGTTAACCACACCTGGGTTTGCTTGTCCACGAGTTGCTTTCATAATTTGTCCAACAAGGAAACCAACTGCACGGTCTTTTCCGTTTTTAAAGTCATCAATTGATTGTTGGTTGTTGTCTAAAACTTCGTTAATCATTGGTAATAATTGCGCTGGATCAGATAATTGAACAAGGCCTTTTGCTTCGACAACTTCTTTAGCATCTCCACCGTTTTCAATTAACTCTTTGAACACTTTCTTCGCAATTTTCGAGCTGATTGTGCCATCGTTAATCAAAGTAATCATACCCGCTAGATTTTCTGGTGTCAGTTTAGTATCAGCTAATTCAACTTTTTCACTGTTTAAGTAAGCAGAAACTTCGCCCATTAACCAGTTTGATGCTTGTTTCGCATCTGCACCGTTTGCTAAGGTTGCTTCAAAGAAATCTGACATTTCTTTCGTTAAAGTCAAGACCATTGCGTCGTATTCAGGTAAACCTAATTCACTGATATAACGGGCACGACGTGAGGCTGGCATTTCTGGCAAACTAGCGCGAACTTTTTCAATCCATTCATCATCAATTGAAAAACGAGGAACATCTGGCTCTGGGAAGTAACGGTAGTCACTTGAGCCTTCTTTAACACGCATAAGCAACGTTGTACTAGTTGCTTCATCAAAGCGGCGTGTTTCTTGTTGAATTTCGCCACCAGATAATAGGACTTTGGCCTGGCGTTTTTCTTCATAAGCTAAACCTTTTTTTACAAAGTTCATAGAGTTCAAGTTCTTTAATTCCGCTTTAGTACCAAATTCTTCTTGACCATACGGACGTAAAGAAATATTGGCATCACAACGCATAGAACCTTCTTCCATTTTCACATCAGAAACTTCTGTAAATTGGATAATTGAACGCAACGCTTCTAAATAAGCATACGCTTCTTCTGGTGAGCGCATGTCTGCTTCAGAAACGATTTCAATTAAAGGCGTACCTTGACGATTCAAGTCTACATAAGAATAACCATCTGTGCCGTGAATATTTTTCCCAGCATCTTCTTCTAAATGCACCCGTTCAATGCGAATTTTTTTCTTTTTGCCTTCGACTTCAATTTCAATCCAACCATCATGTCCGATTGGTTGATCAAATTGAGAAATTTGGTATGCTTTCGGGTTATCTGGGTAAAAATAGTTTTTACGGTCAAAATGTGTTTCTTTTGAAATTTCACAGTTCAAGGCAAGTGCTGCTTTCATACCAAATTCTAAGGCACCTTTATTCATGACAGGCAAAACACCTGGGTAACTCCAGTCAACCACATTTGTGTTGCTATTTGGTTCTGCTCCGAAATGCGCTGGCGCAGAGGAGAAAATTTTAGAGTTGGTTTTCAATTCTACGTGGACTTCTAATCCAATGACAGTTTCAAAGTTCATTAATCGTTCCCCCCTAAAATGACTGGTTTTTTCGTATGGAAATCTGTCGCTTGTTCAAAAGCATAGGCTGCTTTATACATTGTATGCTCGTCAAAATGTTTCCCAATAATTTGTAAACCAACTGGCAAGCCTTCTGAGAAGCCTGCTGGAATGGACATGCCTGGTAGTCCTGCTAAGTTGACAGGAATGGTTAAAATATCATTCATATACATTGTGATTGGATCATTGATGTTTTCCCCTAGACCAAAGGCAACTGTTGGTGTGGATGGGCCAATGATTAAGTCATAATCCGCAAAGACATTCTCAAAATCTTGTTTGATTAGTGTACGGACTTGACCAGCCTTTTTAAAGTGCGCATCATAATAACCAGCACTTAAAGAGAAGGTTCCTAACATAATCCGACGTTTAACTTCTGTTCCGAAACCTTCAGAACGTGAATTAACATAGACATCTTCTAGATTTTGGACATTTTCGGAACGGTAGCCATAACGAATACCATCAAAGCGTTGTAAGTTTGAACTTGCTTCTGAAGAGGCAATAATATAATAAACCGCTACGCCGTATTTAGAATGTGGCAAACTAACTTCTTCCACCGTTGCTCCTAAAGATTTAAATGTTTCTGCTGCTTTTAATACCGCTTCACGAACATCAGGTTGTACCCCTTCACCTAAGTATTCTTTTGGCAAAGCAATTTTCATGCCTTTGATGTCGCCAGTTAAATCTGCCGTAAAATCAGGAACAGAAACGCCTGCAGAAGTGCCGTCTTTTTCGTCATAACCACTAATTGCGTTTAAAGCTAAGGCATTGTCTTTAACATTTCGTGTCAATGGACCAATTTGGTCTAAACTTGAAGCAAAAGCAATCAAACCAAAACGAGACACACGTCCATAAGTTGGTTTTAGGCCCACAATACCGTTGAATGCGGCTGGTTGGCGGATACTACCACCTGTATCGCTCCCTAAAGAAACTGGGACTTGTCCGGCTGCGACAGCAGAAGCTGAACCACCAGAAGAACCACCAGGGACTTTCGTTTGATCCCAAGCATTTTTTGTTTTCTTGAAGTAAGACGTTTCCGTACTTCCGCCCATGGCAAATTCATCCATGTTCAATTTTCCGACTGGAATCATATCCGCTTGATAGACTTTATCCATCACGGTCGCATCATAAATTGGGTCAAAATTGTGTAACATTTTTGAGCCAGCTGTTGTTAAAATATCTTTTGTGACAATGTTGTCTTTAATCCCAATAGGAATCCCAGCTAATGGATTACTTTCAGTGATGCCTTTTAAGTCAATCGCTTTGGCTAATGCCATTGCTTTTTCTTCACTAACTGTGATAAAAGAACCTAGTTGTTCTTCTGTATCTTGAATACGATTTAATGTTTCTTCGGTTAAATCAACTGCAGTGATTTCTTTTGAGACCAATAAATCATGTAACTCTGTTAACGATTTGTCGTATAATTTTTCCATTAGGCTCCTGCCTCCCCGTTATCCATAATTGCAGGCACTTTAATGTAACCATTCTCTGATTCCGGAACATTCCGCATTAATTCTTTACGGTCCATTCCTGGTGTCGCTACGTCTTCACGCATGACATTGATTGATTCATTCACATTTGAAGTAAAAGGAACCCCTGTTGTATCTACTTCTTCTAGTAATTCCACCATATCAATAATTTTATCTAGTTGATTGGTAAAGTCCGCTAATTCTTCTTCGGAGAAAGATAATTTTGATAATTTAGCGACATGTTTGACTTGTTCTTCTGTAATTGCCATAGATACCCTTCTTTCTATCATTTACTGAAATTTTCATTTTCAGATTAATCAATTGGATTGTATTTCTTTAAACAGCTTAGCACAGCTGTTCACTCTGTTCCTATTCTACCATAAAATGGTCGGATATTTTAGATGAAACCTTGAATTTCATTGATAATTTGTCGCTCGCAAAAATGACGGAAATATGTTATTATGAAAATGAAAAGAGAGATATGCAGGAACATACCTCTCTAATAGCCACTACTAGTTATAAGAACTAGCGGCTTACTGAGTTATTGGTTTTATTTCAAACGCTTAACCGTTCAGCTCCTCAAAGCTTATGAACGGTTATTTTTGTTGTCTAAGACAAGCGCTAAGATACCGAAGATAATGGTCACAACAAGTGTTGCAAAACCAATCATCAGTCCTAGCGCTGCTTCAACGGACAAAAACATTGCTCCTTTCGTTAAAGTAAGAAGAATTGCGCATAAGCATCAACCTCCTTTCTCAACTCAGAAATTCCTCGTTCATATAACTTTTATGACTAAAATAAGCATACCATCAAATTACTACATAAAATCTGACAACGTTAATTTTTCTTCTTAAAAATGACTTGCATCTAACGCATCGACCATTTCTTGTTCATTCCAAACGCTCACGCCTAAGCTTTCAGCTTT
Source organism: Enterococcus sp. AZ104 (assembly GCF_050546705.1). NCBI lineage: Bacteria > Bacillati > Bacillota > Bacilli > Lactobacillales > Enterococcaceae > Enterococcus > Enterococcus sp. AZ104. Next base: position 489,544 of record NZ_CP172952.1, on the reverse strand, counting down.
GGTTAATTTACTGCCTGCATCTTCGCCAGCAACCACAATGTCAGTTTTTTTCGAAACACTCCCTGTAACTTTTCCACCAAGATTTTCAATTTTTTCTTTGGCTTCTTCGCGAGTGTACTGCGTTAATTTTCCTGTTAAAACAACTGTTTTGTCTTTGAAAGGTGACTCCACTTCTGCTAATTGTTCTGTCCGGAGACCTTTATATGTCAAGTTCACTTGGGCTTTTTCCAGTTCAGCCATTAATTCATGAACTTCCTCATTTTCAAAATACGTCACAACGCTGTCTGCGATTGTTTCGCCAATTGAATCCAAAGCCACAATTTCTTCCGCAGTTGCTCGACTTAAGGTTGATAAATCACCAAAATGCTCCGCTAAAATTTTTGCCGCTTTCGCACCCACATGGCGAATCCCTAAGCCAAAAATCAAACGTTCGACAGAGTTTTCTTTACTCCCTTGAATGGCAGTATAAATGTTGTTTGCTGATTTTTCTTTGATTTTATCCAAAGTCATTAATTGTTCTTCTGTTAAGAAATACAGATCCGCTACGTCTTTCACTAATCCTTTGTCATACATTTGTGCTAACACTCTTGGCCCCAAGCCATCAATGTTCATTGCATTTCGTGAGACAAAGTGATTCAGCCCTTCTTTAATTTGCGCAGGGCATTTTGGATTAATACAACGTAACGCCACTTCCTCATCTAAATGCACCAACTCACTATGACAAATTGGACAATGTGTCGGCATTTCATAAGGCTGACTATCGGCTGCACGTTTTTCAACTAGGACTTGCGCTACTTCTGGGATAATATCGCCGGCTTTGTAAATAATAACATGATCATTTAAACGGATATCTTTCATTTGAATAAAATCTGCATTATGCAAACTTGCCCGACTAACCGTGGTTCCCGCGACTCGTACAGGAGCCATGACTGCAGTAGGAGTGACCACCCCCGTGCGCCCAATTGTCCATTCAATATCTTCCACTACTGTTTCTGCTTCTTCTGGTGGAAATTTGTAGGCAATCGCCCAGCGAGGTGCTTTGACAGTGAAACCTAATTCATCTTGCAACGCAAATTCGTTCACTTTAATCACAATTCCATCGATTTCGTATGGCAAAGTGCTCCGCTTTTCATGGTATTCTTCAATGTAGGCCCAGACTTCATCAATTGACTGACATAATTGCCGTTCGGGATTGGTTCTAAAACCAATTGCAGAAAGCTCTTCTAATGCCTCAAACTGCGTCTTCGCTTTCATTGGCCCAAAGTCAGCAACTGTGTATAAAAACGTATTTAAGTTCCGTTTCGCCACAATTTTTGTATCTAATTGGCGCAAACTTCCCGCCGCTGCATTCCGAGGATTGGCAAAAATATCTTGGCCATTTTCTTCACGTTCTTCATTCAATGCGACAAAGGATTGTTTGGGCATGTAGCACTCGCCACGAACTTCCACTGAAATGGGCTCCGTTAAACGCATTGGCACAGAGCGAACCGTTCGTAAGTTCTCTGTAATGTTTTCACCAACCGTTCCATCGCCTCGTGTTGCTCCGCGTACAAACACCCCGTTTTCATAACGTAATGAAATTGCTAACCCATCAATTTTCAACTCGCAACAGTAAGCAACGGGTTTACCAATCGCCTTACGAACACGTTCATCAAAAGCAAAAATGTCTTCCTTGCTAAACCCATCATTTAAACTATACATTGGAATGTCATGCGGAGCTTTTTCAAAACCAGATAAAACTTTGCCACCTACACGTTGTGTCGGCGAATCTGGCGTGATTAAATCAGGAAACTCCGTTTCAATATCGACTAACTCTTTATACAAACGATCGTAAACATAATCTTCTACGGATGGTTGATCTTTGACATAATATTCATGGGAATATTGATTGAGTTGTTTTCTTAATTCTTGCGCACGAGTTGTCGCCGCCGTTAATGTTAATGGTTGTTGTTCCATCGTAGAACTCCTCCTCATAAGTGTAATGCTCTTATCGTCTTTTTAACACATTTACACTAAGATAGAAAATAAAAAGAATTTATCTAATGATGATTTCTCATTAAATCGCTGATCTATTTTGCATGTTAAATTTTTTCAATAGGTGCAAATGCCGCTAACAACCGTTTTATGCCTTTTTCAGGGAAAGCAATGTCCAACTCTAAGTCTTTGGCCGAACCGCCTACACGAACGACTGTACCAACGCCCCATGCTTTATGTTGGACCTTATCACCTGCTTGCCAGGAAACTTTTTCGCCACCACTTGCCACTTTGTTGCTAACTGATTTTGTAGCTGGCTGTGTATAAGCTGGTTTACTTGCGCTGGGCTTGAATACTTTAGGATCAAAGGTGCGCGCTGGAGCTTTCTGTAAATTGGCCGCCGCCCCTTGTTTCATTAAACGCTCCGCCTCAATTTCTTCTAAAAAGCGACTTGGTCGATTATATTGCGTGCGACCATATAATGTTCTCGAATAAGCATTCGTTAAGAACAGGGCTTCTTCCGCTCGTGTGATACCAACATAAGCCAAGCGCCGTTCTTCTTCCAGTTCACTTTCTTCTAGCATGGCACGTGATAATGGGAAAACCCCTTCTTCTAAGCCCATTAAAAAGACCACTGGAAATTCCAGCCCTTTGGCCGCATGCAACGTCATTAAGGTTACTTGTGAAGAGCTCTCTTCTAAATTATCTAGATCAGAAACCAAGGCTAAATCTGTTAAAAAATCCGCCAATTTTGTTTCTTCGCCATTTGGATCGTCGTTATTTTGCGCTTCAAAACGTTTATCAAATTCTTGTGTCACAGATAAAAATTCGTCCAAGTTTTCTAAGCGAGCTTGAGACTCTAAATTATTTTGCGCCATCAAAGCTTCCCGATAACCACTACGTTGTAAAGTTTCTTTCACCAATTCTGTAATCGTTAAATAGGGCACTGTTTTCGTTAAGTCTTGAATCATCATGCCAAAATTACCAAGCTCTTTACCCGCTTTTCCTGAAATATTTGCCAAATCAACATTTTGGGCAGCTTCCAGCAAAGCCCAACCATGCGTATCCGCAAATAGCCGTAATTTTTCAATTGAACTTTTACCGATTCCTCGTTTTGGTTCATTGACAATTCGTTCAAAACTAATCGAATCATCTGGATTGGCAATCAAACTTAAATAAGCCAAAATATCTTTAATTTCTTTACGGTCGTAGAATTTATGTCCGCCCACCATGGTATACGGAATATTAGATTTCAAGAGCATTTCTTCCACTACACGGGATTGAGCATTGGTCCGATATAATACCGCAAAATCACCATAAATTCGGTCATTTTCCCGCATTTCTTTTTGGATTTGGCTCACAATAAATTGTGTTTCATCCCGTTCTGTGTCCCCACGATAATAGACAATTTTTTCACCGTCTATATTTTCTGTCCACAGTTCTTTCTCGCGGCGGTTACGGTTATTTTTGATGACATCATTCGCAGCCGCCAAAATGTTTTTGGTGGATCGATAATTTTGTTCTAGCAAAATTACACTGGCATCTGGATAATCTTTTTCAAAATCCAAGATATTTTGCATATCCGCCCCGCGCCAACCATAGATACTTTGGTCGGCATCACCTACGACACACAGATTTTTGAAACGTGCAGCCAATAAATTGACTAAGGTATATTGTGCATGATTGGTATCTTGGTATTCATCCACATGAATATAGTGAAATTTATTTTGGTAGAAAGCCAACGTATCTGGTTGTTCATTGAATAAACGAATCGTATTCATAATCAAATCATCAAAATCCATACATTGGTTTTTGCGTAATTCTTTTTGATAGGCTTCATAGCATTTTGCGACAATTTCTTCATATAAGGAACCTTGCATTTCAGCAACTTTTTCAGGCGTTTGTAATTCATTTTTGGCATTGCTAATCGTACCTAAAATTGAGCGAGGATCATATTTTTTTGAATCAATATTTAAGTCGTTTAAGATGCGTTTCATTAATGTTTTTTGTTCCGATGGGTCAATAATTGTAAAATTACGGTTGTAACCAATCTGATCCACATCACGACGTAAAATTCTTACACACATGGAGTGAAAAGTGGAGACCCATACATCTTCGCCACCCGTTTCCAGTAATTTATTTACACGCTCTTTCATTTCTTTAGCAGCTTTATTGGTAAACGTAATCGCCAAAATATTCCATGGATTTACTTCTTTTTCCTCAATTAGATAGGCAATTCGGTGTGTTAAAACCCGCGTTTTTCCACTACCAGCACCAGCCATGACTAACAGTGGTCCTTCTGTATGCAAAACGGCTTCTTCTTGTCGAGGATTCATTCCCTGAACCAAGGCATGTTTTTGTGTCATATTAAACGTCCTCTCTCTTTTTTCAATCTTATACAGTATACCAAAAATCCCTTTGAAGTTCTTTAGAAAAGAACAAAAAATCTTTTTCTTTTTATATGAAATTTTCTTGTAAATCAAGTCAAACCGCAGTACATTAGTAAGTAGTGATGGAGGCTAAAAATGAAATGAATAATGATGTACATGAAATTAAACAATTAGATGGTACCCGAATCGGCTTTATCCTTAAAGGCATCGTCGTCGGAATCCTGGTCGGCTTTGTTGTCAGCTTATTTCGCTTAGGCATTGAAAAAATTGGCGAACAAGTCGTGCATCTGTATCAAACGTTTCACGAAAAACCCTTTTGGATGATTCCTTGGTTCTTATTTTCTCTCGTGCTTGCTTATTTATTAGGACGACTGATCAAAAGCGAACCAGCAATTAAAGGCAGTGGCATTCCCCAAGTGGAAGGACAACTTCAAGGTCAATTAGAAATTCATTGGTTTCCAGTGCTTTGGAAAAAATTTATCGGTGGGATCTTAGCGATTAGTCCTGGGCTATTTTTGGGACGTGAAGGTCCTTCAATTCAACTAGGTGCAGTGGTTGGACAAGGCTATAGTCAATGGCGGCAAAGCACCAAGTCTGAAGAAAAAATTTTAATCAGTAGTGGTGCCAGTGCTGGTTTAGCCGCCGCTTTTAATGCACCAATCGCAGGACTTTTATTTGTTCTAGAAGAGGTTCACCATTCCTTTTCACCTTTAGTTTGGTTAACCTCTTTTTCTGCGGCCATTTCCGCTAACTTTGTTTCTTTGCATTTCTTCGGATTGCAGCCAGTTCTTTATATTGGTCCGGTTAAATCTTTGCCTTTAGAGTACTATTGGACATTAGTACTGCTGGGCGTTTTGCTAGGATTATTAGGTTGGATATATCAAAAAACATTGTTGTCCTTACCAAAAGTATATGGAAAAATCAAAGGCCTTTCTTCTAATTATTATGGTTTTGTTCCTTTTATTTTGATTTTACCGATTGGTTATTTCTTTCCACATTTACTTGGCGGTGGGAATCAAATTGTTTTAGCTTTAGGCAATCAACCGGCCACTATTTGGGCTTTAGTCGGCTTACTGGTTTTACGTTTTGTTTTTTCAATGGTTTCTTACGGTTCGAATCTCCCTGGTGGTATTTTCTTGCCTATTCTAACTTTAGGTGCCATTATCGGAACATTGTATGGCAGTCTACTTGTCCAATACGTAGGGATGGATCCAATTTTTGTGAAAAACTTTTTAATTTTTGCCATGGCTGGTTATTTTACTGCGATTGGTAAAGCACCGTTAACAGCGATTATTTTAGTAACAGAAATGGTCGGCAATTTTTCTCATTTAATGTCTTTAGGGGTTGTCGCTTTAGTTAGTTATATTACCATCGATAGTCTTGGCGGCAAGCCAATTTATGAAAGCTTATTAGAACGTTTGGTTCCTTCTAAAGTAAGTAATATTCGTGGCCACAAAACGATTATTGAATTACCTATCACTGCAGAAAGTTCCTTAGATGATACGATGGTACGTGATTTTGTCTGGCCTAAACAAATGTTGCTCACTTCCATTCGCCGTGGCGAATCGGAAATTTTAACACATGGTGATACTGTTATGCATGTTGGCGATGTGCTCATTATTTTGACCGATGAAAAACTCGCTTACCAAGTCAAAAAAGAGATTTATCAAAAAACTTTACCGAATGATTTAGTGAATTAAAGAAAGCTGCTGAACCTGAGTTCAGCAGCTTTCTTTTTTTATGACTGTTTTTTAATTTTTTTGAATGTTTTTGACCGTTTTAGATTGATTAGCGTTTTCATTTGTGCTATTATATCCATGAAATGAGGGATGAAAATGCTTACGGAAGAACGACATCAAAAAATTTTACAATTGTTAGATCAAAAATCAGTCGTCAAATCGCAAGAACTTGCTAGCTTGTTCAATGCTTCAGAATCCACAATCCGCCGCGATTTACAAGAATTAGAAGACGCCAATTTGTTAGAACGCATTCACGGCGGCGCTAAGCGTATTCTTAATTTAGGCTTTGAACAAAACATGACGGAAAAATCAATCAAAAACACGCACGAAAAGCAAAAGATTGCTTCTTTAGCCGCTAGTTGTGTACAAGATGGCGATATGATCTATTTAGATGCTGGTTCAACCACGTTAGAAATGATCCCTTTTTTAGTTGGGAAACAAATCCATGTAGTGACGAATTCCGTGCATCACGCTGCAAAACTTAGCGATATGGAAATTCCCACTATTATGCTTGGTGGTACTTTGAAGCTCTCCACTAAAGCAATCATTGGTGCCACTAGTATGGAACAGCTACAACATTTTCGTTTTAACAAAGCTTTTTTAGGAACTAACGGCGCACATTTAGAGTTTGGTTTAACGACGCCTGATCCCGAAGAAGCAGCGCTAAAAGCCTTGGCTATTCATCAAGCAGAAACAGCCTATGTTTTACTGGATCATACAAAATTTAATGAAGTAACGTTTACCAAAGTGGAAGAATTAGAGTCAGTTACTTTACTAACTGACTACTGCCCTGCTGAATCGCTTCAAGGATTCCAGCAAAAAACTATTTTAATGGAGGCAAACAAATGATTTACACAGTGACTTTAAACCCTTCTATCGACTTTATCGTTCATGTCGATCATCTACAAATTGGTGATTTAAATCGGATGACGAATGATTTTAAATTACCTGGCGGCAAAGGAATCAACGTTTCACGTATTTTAAAACGTATGGAGACAGAATCCACTGCCTTAGGTTTTTTAGGTGGTTTTACAGGCTCATTCATTGCCGATTGGTTGAAAAAAGAAGAAATCCAAACGAATTTCACTCCCGTGTCTGCTGATACACGAATCAACATTAAATTGAAATCAGATACTGAAACAGAAATTAACGGCTTAGGACCTGCTCTAACAAACGAAGAAATTCAAGAACTAAAACAAGCAGTTAGTCGTGTTCAGGCTGGTGATATTGTTGTTCTTTCAGGAAGTACACCTGCTTCTCTACGCAAAGGATTTTACGAAGAATTAATCCAAATTGTGAAGGAAAAAGGCGCAGAATTTGTTATTGATACGACAGGTGAAGATTTAATGAACGCTTTGTCACAAAAGCCTTTATTGGTCAAGCCAAATAATCATGAGTTGGCAGAATTATACCATACAACCTTTACAAGTGTTGAAGATATTTTACCTTATGGACATCGGTTACTAGAAGAAGGAGCACAACACGTAATTATCTCAATGGCTGGTGATGGTGCATTACTTTTCACAACAGAAGGTGTTTATCGTTCCAACGTTTTAAAACGTCCACTGAAAAATTCTGTCGGCGCTGGCGACTCAATGATTGCTGGTTTTATTGGCAACTTTTCAAAAACACAAGATCCTTTAGAGGCTTTCAAATGGGGTGTCGCTTGCGGTAGCGCGACCGCATTTTCTGATGATTTAGCCTCAGAAGATTTTATCCAAGAACTTATTCACGAAGTAACAATTGAAAAAATTTCAGAATAAATCCACTAAGGGAGGAAAATAGAGTGAACATTAATGATTTATTAATAAAAGATGTCATGATTATGGATTTACAAGCTACTGATAAAAAAGGCGCGATTGATGAAATGGTCCAAAAATTATACGATGGTGGCCGCATCTCTGACATTGACACTTACAAAGAAGGAATTTTAAAACGCGAAGCACAAACATCGACTGGTTTAGGCGACGGCATCGCTATGCCTCACGCAAAAAACAGTGCCGTAAAAGAACCGACAGTTCTTTTCGCTAAAAGTAAAAAAGGTGTTGATTATGAAGCACTAGATGGACAACCTACTTATCTATTCTTCATGATTGCTGCTCCAGAAGGCGCCAATGATACACATCTCCAAGCGCTTGCGGCCCTTTCTCGATTACTTATCGATCCAGAATTTGTTGGTAAATTGAAAGAAGCGGAAACTCCAGAAGCAGTACAAGCTCTTTTCCAAGCAGCAGAAGATCAAAAAGAAGCGGAAGAAAAAGCAGAACAAGAACAAACAACGCCAGCACCAGAAAGCAATCGTAAATATATTATTGCTGTGACTGCTTGTCCTACAGGAATTGCTCATACTTACATGGCCGAAGATGCGCTGAAGAAAAAAGCAAAAGAAATGGGCGTAGACATTAAAGTAGAAACAAACGGTTCAGAAGGAATTAAAAATCGTTTAACTGCTGAAGATATTGCTCGTGCTGATGGCGTGATTGTTGCAGCCGATAAAAAAGTAGAAATGAATCGATTTGATGGTAAAAAATTAGTCAATCGTCCCGTCAGTGATGGAATTCGTAAAACCGAAGAACTAATTAACTTAGCCATTAGTGGTGAAGCTCCTACTTTCCATGGCAGTGACTCGGCTGCAAGCGATCAAGAGGATTCAGCGGAAGGTTCAATCGGTTCTCGTATCTATAAAGATTTAATGAATGGTGTTTCTCATATGTTACCTTTCGTTATTGGTGGCGGAATTGCCATTGCTCTTTCCTTTATGATTGATCAATTTATCGGGGTTCCTCAAGATCAATTAGCCAATTTAGGGAATTACAATGACGTAGCTAGCTGGTTTAACCAAATTGGTGGCGCAGCATTTGGCTTTATGTTACCTGTCTTAGCTGGTTTTATTGCTTCTAGTATCGGGGATCGTCCAGGCTTAGTTGCTGGTTTCGCCGCTGGTGCGTTAGCAAACGCTGGAGGAGCTGGGTTCCTTGGGGCCCTAATCGGTGGTTTCTTAGCTGGTTATGTAGTGGTTCTTTTACGTAAAGTTTTCAAAGGCTTGCCAAAATCATTAGATGGAATTAAAACCATTTTATTCTATCCAGTTTTTGGTTTGATTATTACAGGCTTATTAATGTTAGTCATTAACATCCCAATGAAAGCAATTAATGATGCGTTAAATCATTTCCTACTTGGCTTAGATGGCACAAATGCAGCTTTACTTGGTGCCTTATTAGCTGGTATGATGGCCATCGACTTAGGTGGACCAGTTAACAAAGCTGCTTATGTTTTCGGTACAGCTACGCTAGCAAGTACTGTTGCAGAAGGTGGCAGCGTGGTCATGGCTTCTGTAATGGCTGGCGGAATGGTTCCTCCATTAGCAATTTTCGTAGCAACTCGTTTATTTAAAAATAAATTTACAAAAGATCAACAAGATGCCGGCTTAACCAATATTGTAATGGGACTTTCTTTTGTCACTGAAGGGGCAATTCCTTTTGCAGCAGCTGACCCATTACGTGTGATTCCAAGTTTCGTGGTAGGTTCTGCCTTTACTGGTGCGTTGGTTGGTGCGTTTGGTATCAAATTATTGGCACCACATGGAGGAATCTTCGTCGTCTTCCTATTAAGTAATCCATTACTATATCTATTGTTCATCTTAATTGGGGCGATTATTTCAGGAATTGTCTACGGACTTTTGAAAAAACCTGTCGAAGTACCTGCTTAAAAAAACAGCAAAAAAGCGATTCAACCATGGTTGAATCGCTTTTTTATTATTTTCTCTTTATCGCATAATTTTCTAAATACTCAGGATTTCCTTTGCTTCTGATATACGTGTACACGCCCATCACAAAGGCCCCAAGGGTATTGGTAAATAAATCCCCCATCGTATCCATTAAAGCAGCACGCCCAATAAATGGTTGGCCGTTGGACATATTATAGCGTTGTAAGTTCATGTTCCCTAATGAATCGCAGATAAATTCCCAGAATTCCCAGAAGACGCCACAAAGCCCTGCAAATGCAAACCCAAATAATAAAAATAACCACGGGGAAACATCGGCGTACTTCGTTTTCTTCAATAGGAAAGCAGCAATACCATAACCCACAGCAGTTAACAGCATCGGACTAACAAAGTGTAAAATTTTATCCCAGAACGAAATGATTGAGATCATATGCAACGAGGTTCCTAGGAATACTGAAATAAATAAGAAAAACCAGTAAAAATAAACGATAGTCGGTGGCATAATAATTTTTAAAAATTTATTGACAAGATCCGGTAAAAAGATTAGACCAATTCCAAGTAAACATTCGATAACGAACGTCACACCTTGTTTTGTTGAATACTTAGCCGTAAAAAATTCCCAGAGATTGTACGTCAAGCATAAGATGCCAAACACCACTAATCCATATTTAATTTTCGAATAATTTTTATCCATTTTGACACACCCTTTCAAAAGTTATTTTATATGAAAAAAACTGTAGATGAAAGACACCTTCCATCTACAGTTTTAGAAAACTCTATCAAATGAAGAGCTTATTAAAAATGTTTATTTTTCAACAGCTGTTTCAGTAATTGTTTCAACAGCACGTTTCATACGAATATCGTGTTCTAACATGTCGTTGTTTAATACTTTGCGTACTTGCGCTTCAGGCATGTTGTATTGTTCTGCTAAATCTTTCACTTCAGCATCGATGTCTTCTTGTGTTACTTCGATGTTTTCAGCTTTGGCAACTGCTTCAATCACTAAGTTTGTTTTTGTGCGTGTTTCTGCTTCGCCTTCAAATTGTTTGTGTAAATCTTCTTCTGTAGAACCAGTTAATTGGTAGTACATTTCAGGAGAAATTCCTTGGCGTTGCATGTTGTTTAAGAATTCATCCATTGAACGGTGAACTTCGTCGTGAACCATTACGTGTGGTAATTCAACGATTTCAGCATTTTCAACAGCTAAACGAATTGCTTCTTCGTCTTTTGCTTCTTCAGCTGCTGCTTCTTTTGCTTCTGTCAATTCTTTACGGAATTTTTCTTTTAATTCGTCTAATGATTCTACTGAATCGTCAACGTCTTTTGCAAATTCATCATCCAATTCTGGTAATTCTTTTGCTTTTACTTCATGAACAGTTACTTTGAAGACTGCTTCTTTACCAGCTAAATCTTCTGCTTGGTAATCTTCAGGGAAAGTAACGCTTACTTCTACTTCTTCGCCAGCTTTTTTGCCAACTAATTGGTCTTCAAAGCCTGGAATAAATGAATTAGAACCTAGTTCTAATGAGTAATTTTCGCCTTTGCCGCCTTCAAATGCTTCGTCGCCTAAGAAGCCTTCAAAGTCGATAACTACAGTGTCGCCATTTTCAGCAGCGGCATCTTCTTTGATTACTAATTCAGCTTGAGATTCTTGTTCGCGTTTCAAACGTGCTTCCACGTCTTCATCTGTTACTTCACGGTCTTGTTTAGACACTGTTAAGTTTTTGTATTCGCCTAATTTTACTTCAGGTTTTACAGTTACTTCAGCAGTGATAACCCAGTCTTCCCCTTTATTCATGCTTTCAACATCAATTTTTGGTTGTGCTACTGGTTCAATTCCTGCTTCTAAAACAGCCGCTTCATATGCTTCTGGTAAAACAGCGTTTAACGCATCTTCGTATAACGCTTCTTCTCCATACATACGGTTAAAAACAGTACGTGATACTTTTCCTTTACGGAAACCAGGTACGTTTAAGTTTTTTTTCACTTTATTGAACGCTTGCGTTAATCCTTTTTCGATTACTGCTTGTTCGATTGAAAAAGTTAATACACCATCATTAGTGCCTTTTTTTTCCCATTTCGCAGACATTTGTTTCCCTCCGAATAACATTTAATTTTATACATCAAACTTTATTTATGCATACCTTTAAATAGTACACTATCCCTAGGAAAATGTAAATATTTTAAGTGCTAAGAAGTGAAAGAAAGACTCGATTTTTAGCAAACTATCAGTTTTTTAATTTTTTCGGATTAAAAAAGCATAGAATTTCGAGAAATTTCCTTCTTAAAACACTAAAAGATTGTGAACAAAATATCTTGTTTACCATCGGATGTAATCGCTTTACTTTATGAATGGCCCATTATAGAATGTATGTACTCAATATTTACGCATTATATATTTTCGCCATTATACATATAATATCAAAAAAGGAGAGGATGGTTTTGAATAAGTTCGTCTGGGGAATCTTTTCTTGCATCATATCATGGCTTTTTTTATCGCTGACTCAACCTTTGATAGCTCATTCTGAAACACTGAACCCTACAACTCACGCCTCTACTTTTAGTAAAACATTTACCTCAGTTTCAACAGAACAACAAACAACTCAAGCAACCGATATCGTGGAACAAGAAACCGAGCAAACCCATGATTCCTCTGAAAACGATGAACCTATGGCACCTACGCCAGCTAGTGTTTCTGTTGGTAATAGCACCTTAAAAAGTACCTTAAGCACGGGAACGTATAACCAAGATATTATCACACTTTCGTATGAATACAGTGTGACACTTATCGGCTTAGCAATTAATGATCGACCGATTATTGCTATTCAACTTCCTACAGAAATTTCAAGCCAGTTAGATAACGACACTCTAAAGCAACAAGATTTTCTGACTCTTTTAACAGGGACTGTCAGTTATCCAGGAACAGCCACTCAAGATATTCACAGTTCAACTAACGGCGTCAGTCTCTCTTATAGTAGCACTTATCATTCTGTTTATCTGACTTTTCCAAGTAGCACCTTGGTGTTACTTCCCGGAACCAAATGGTCTGCCGCCATTTCGTTTGATGTCGGCGCACTTTATAAACGAGGAATTTCAATCCCTCCTGCTCTTAACGGCAAAGACTATCCGATTCGAGGAACCTTTACAGATGTTGGCACTGGATTAGGCGCAATTAATATTATTATTGGGAATAATACAAAAACAGGCGTAATTAGCAAAGCTCAACTTAGTTTAGGGAATTATCCCGTTCCTCAAGTCACACCAGCCAAACTAACTCAACCAAATCATCTGGACACTACTGTAACAGGGACCATTCAACAAGTACAAGACCCAAACTATAACTACTCTGTTCAATTAACCTTGAACCGCCATGATGGCACCACTACCCCCATTGTGGTGAAAGGGATTTCTGTCGATGCAGCCGGAAATTTCTCGACATCGTTAGCTTCACCATTAGAATATGGCGACACTCTCTCTACAATTGTCTTTGCTCGTTCCAAAACGTCAACCGACTATATTCAAAGCAGCCCCTCAGCTGACCAAAGTGTCAATTGGTCAATCCAACCAGTCACAAACGTAGTCGCCAATGCCGGCTCAACTCAACTTTCAGGTAAAGCTTCTCAAGTATCTAACGGAACCTATCAAGTTAAAGTACAAATAAATGGTGGTTCTATTTACACAACGTCCTTAGATTCCAATGGCCATTTTCAATTTGCTAATTTACCCACTTTCCAAGGAGGAGAAACGGTCAGCTTGTGGGTCCAAGGGCTCAGCAATCGCACTGGCCTGCCTTTGCTAACCAGTTCTACTGTTTCTCAAACAGTTGCTTATTCTGTGCCTCAACTAACGGTCACGCAAATCATTGAGCGGAAAAATGCACAAGGGCTCTGGGAAGCTGCAAACTCTGTCGTAAGTGGTCAAATAATTCGTTTTACGTTAACCACACGTTTAACCAATCAACCAGCAACGTGGATGAATCAGCAATTACGAGCAACGGTGCCTAAAGGACTGTCCCAACTTTCAGCTGCTACATTAACAAAACAATCAGCAGCAGGTTTAAGTACGCCAATAGCTGGGCTTCAACTTTTAACTGATAGTTCCACTGGTTTGCCGTATTGGAGTTATCACAATTCGCTGCCAGCAGATAATTTTACAGAAGCCAATACACAATTCACCTTACAATATACAGCAACGGTTACAGAAGAATGGATAAACCAATTTCTTTTATTTTCTAGCACGGTTACTGGCAATGATGGTGGCGGAACGCCAATTACGCCAATCACTAAGGAACAGTCTTTACCTATCAAAAACGGTACCCTCCGTTTTGTGCAGATACCAACTACAGTTTCCTTTAAAAATTTACCTTTTCCCAGCAAACGAACCATATACTCACCATTGACCATCAGCGCTCCTTTCCTCATTGCCGATGGTCGAGTTGCAAAAACACCATGGCATTTGTTGGTAAGAGAGAGTCAGCCCATGCATTCAACTTCTACAAATAAAACGATCCAGCAAGCTTTCATTTATCGAAAAAATGGTAGTGATTTTCCTATCTCCTCTTTAGCAACCGAAGTTTATCAATACACCGCAACGGACGATAACAATGTAGAAATTCCTTGGAACCAACAAAATGGACTTTTTTTAAGCGTTGCTCCTGACCTTAACTTAACGGTCAAAGAATCTTACACTGCCGAATTACAATGGATTCTTTCTGATACACCCCTCTAATTAGGATTTAGCTTTTTTAAAAGTTAAAAATAAACAAGAAAGAAGGAATAAAAAATGAAAAAGATCGTGCGCATTTCAAGCATTTTGTTCGTTGCTACGCCTCTTATGCTTTTAAATAGTCCAAAAGTTGAAGCAGCTCAAGTCGCTTCTATTCAATCCAACGCTGATATTACGTTTACTCTTGATAATACTGTCACGCCACCTGTCAACCCGACGAACCCTTCTCAGCCTGTGACACCTAATCCTGCTGATCCTCATCAACCTGGTACAGCCGGCCCCCTTAGTATTGACTATGTTTCAAATATCCATTTTGGATCAAAGCAAATTCAAGCCGGAACAGCGATCTATTCGGCACAACTGGATCAAGTGCAAAATAGTACTGGCGATTTAATTAGCGTGCCAAACTATGTCCAAGTAACTGACAAACGTGGTCTAAATCTTGGCTGGAAATTATCAGTTAAACAGAGTGCGCAATTTGCTACAAGTGATTCAACACCCGCTGTTTTGGATAATGCGTCCTTGACCTTTTTAGCAGCAACACCCAATTCAACACAGTTACTTTCTTTGGCGCCATTAACGGTCCCAGTAACCTTGGATCCAACTGGTGCCGCCACTTCTCCTGTGGCGACTGCCGCTCTTTCAACAGGAATGGGCACTTGGACATTAGCTTTTGGTAGCGGAGCGACCGCTGCTCAAGGCATTCAATTAACTGTTCCTGCGACAACGAAAAAAGTTGCAGCTAAACAATATAAAACAACGCTTACTTGGATTTTGGATGATACACCACTTTAAAAGAAAACAAACAAGGTATTGCATGAAGTTGTTTCATGCAATACCTTGTTATAAAAAATTGTCAAAAAGGAGTGCACACTATGAATCAGCAGCTTTTTAAATGGCTCCATGCTATTAGCGTCATCATTTTTTTATTTTTTATTGGCTCTTATTCTGTAGAAGCAAGCGAAATGACTTTTTCTGTAAAAGCCATTTTACCCGACAATCAACGAACCAAAGAAACAAGTTATTTTGATTTACGTGTCGCTCCAAACCAAACACAAAAGCTACAAATCGAACTAACGAATCAAACAGCCAACGACATTACCGTGCTAGCTTCAGCCAATGCAGCGATTACTAATGATAATGGCTTGGCAGATTATTCTCATGCTGAAACAAAAAAAGATCCGTCTGCACCTTTTACTTTTAATGAGATTGCGCAATTACCAAAAGAAATCCACCTACCTAAACACTCAACCAAGACTGTTGAATGTCAGCTTACTTTACCGGAAAAACCATTTAATGGGTATGTTTTAGGAGGACTCTACTTTGAACAAAAGTCAGATGAACAACCTGCTCACTCAGAAAACGGCGTGGCCATCAATAATCGTTTTTCTTATGTAGTCGGTGTCTTACTTAGTGAAACAGATGAACCTGTTCAGCCAGAATTATCTTTAAATGAAGTAAAAACCGATCAAGCTAACGGTCGTAACCGCGTATTAATGAATCTCCAAAACAAACAAGCGGCTATGATTAAAAAATTACAAGTCGATGCCTCTTTATATTATGAAAAAGAAGCTAAACCTCGCTACGAAAATCACCAAGAGTCGTTAACAATGGCCCCTAATACAAATTTTAATTATCGGATTGACTTAAAGGAACAACCTTTTGTTCCTGGAAATTATACTGTAAAAATCAAAGCAAACGATGGCTATCAAGACTATTCGTGGGAAAAACACTTAGTTATCCAAGAAAAAGAAGCTAAAAAATACAATGCTACCGCCGTCAACCTCCCACCTGAAAAACACACCAATTTCCCTTGGAAACTGGTGAGTAGCATCACGCTAGTTTTTCTATTCATTTTGGGAAGCACGATTTATTATTTCAAGAAAAAAATACGTGAATCGCAACAATAAAAAAGCACATCGACAATTGTCGATGTGCTTTCATAATCACTTAATTATTTTGTATATTCTTCAACTAATGCAACGACTTCTTCCATCGTGTCGCATTCTTTTAATGCGCGGTCAGCAAGTTCAGCCATTTTAGTTGTGTCTAGACGTTTCATCAAGCTACGTGTTTTAAGGATAGATGTAGCACTCATTGAGAACTCATCTAAGCCCATACCCAATAGTAATGGAACAGCTGTTTGATCGCCCGCCATTTCACCACACATACCAGCCCATTTACCTTCAGCGTGTGCTGCATCAATTACATTTTTAATTAAACGTAAGATTGATGGGTTGTATGGTTGGTATAAGTAAGAAACGCGTTCGTTCATACGGTCTGCCGCCATTGTGTATTGGATTAAGTCGTTGGTTCCAACACTAAAGAAGTCTACTTCTTTGGCAAATTTATCAGCTAATACGGCAGCTGCTGGAATTTCAATCATAATACCTACTTGGATATCGTTTGAAACTTCAACACCTTCGTTGACTAATTTTTGTTTTTCGTCTTCAAAGATTGCTTTCGCTGCTCTAAATTCTTTCAAAGTAGCAACCATTGGGAACATGATACGTAAGTTACCATGAACAGACGCACGTAATAATGCACGCATTTGTGTACGGAACATGCCGTCACCTAGTTCTGATAAGCTAATACGTAATGCACGGTAACCTAAGAATGGGTTCATTTCGTGTGGTAATGTTAGGTAAGGAAGCTCTTTGTCCCCACCAATATCCATTGTACGAACCACAACTGGTTTTCCTTCCATTCCTTCAAGAACTGCTTTATACGCTTGGTATTGGTCCTCTTCAGTTGGAAAGTCAGATGAATCCATGTATAAGAATTCTGTACGATATAAACCAACAGCTTCGCCGCCGTTTTTGTGTACGCCTTCTAAATCTTTTGGTGTACCAATGTTTGCAGCTAACTCAACATGTTTGCCGTCAGCTGTCACTGTTTCTGCATTTTTTAGTTTATCCCATTCTGCTTTTTGATCTGCATAAGCTTTTGCTTCTGCTTCAAATTCAGATTTTTCAGCATCTGTTGGGTCAATAATAACATCCCCAATGATTCCGTTCACTGCTAAAATATCGCCTGCTTTTACTTTGTCAGTAATTTCTTTTGTACCAACGATTGCAGGGATTTCTAACGAACGAGCCATGATTGCTGAGTGAGAAGTACGTCCGCCGATGTCTGTAACAAAGGCTTTAACATACGTACGGTCTAATTGTGCAGTATCACTAGGTGTTAAGTCATGGGCAACCACGATTACTTCTTCGTTAATCATTGAAGGATTTGGAAGAGTCACACCTAATAAATGTGCTAAGATACGTTTGGCAACGTCACGAATATCTGCTGCACGCTCTTGCATGTAAGCATTATCGTCCATTGCTTCAAACATACCAATATACATATCCGTAACTTCTTTCAAGGCAGCTTCTGCATTGACTTTGTTGTCTTGGATATTTTGTTTGATTTGACCAACCATTTCTGGGTCAGATAAAACCATTAAATGAGCATCGAAAACTTGCGCTTCTGCTTCACCAAGGCTTTGAGCTGCTTTGTCGCGAATTGCTTGCAACTCTTCAGTAGATTTTGCTAAAGCATCGTCTAAGCGAGTTGCTTCTGCATCAGTATCTTCTACGGAAGTTTTGTTGAAAGACAAGTCAGGTTGAACTAGCAGGTAAGCTTTAGCAACAGCAACGCCATCACTTGCGGCAATCCCTTTTAGCATCTCAGACATTATTCAGCCAATCCTTCTTTTTGTAATGTTTCAACGATTGCTGCCATTCCTTCAGCTTCGTCAGCACCATCAACAGTGATTGTTACGTCAGAACCTTGACCAACGCCTAAAGACATAACGCCCATGATTGATTTTAAGTTAACAGATTTACCTTTGTATTCTAAGTTAATATCTGAGTTAAATTTGCTTGCAGTTTGTACTAATAAAGTAGCTGGACGTGCGTGAATTCCTGTTTCTGCTACAATGTGAAATTCTTTCTTTTCCATATAAATCGGTCTCCTTCGTAAATAAAAAATTTTTATGTTAGGGTTTTCCTTTCTTGATACGCTAAAATCAAACGTCTACTCGAAAAAAGACCCTTTCAGTTTCTAAGATTACCATTTTTTTCTATCTTACACAACACTTTTTGCTTAAATTTCGTGATGTTTTGCACTGACTATTCTTCCTCTTTTTGGTAACGATAAATGATTCGTCCATTTAACCCCGCTTCTCCAACAATTTCCGCGCGGTCAGGCAAAGAAATCCAAGCATCACGAAATTGGAAAAATTCATTTTGCTCCACGATTAATTCAGAGATTTCTCCAGCTTTTAATGAAGCAATTTTTTCTACAAAAGGATTTTCAGCCATTGATTTCACCACTCTTTCTCTTAAATATCAACTCTTATAGTTTACTTGAAAATGGCGCAATTGTCTGTAAAAAAATCGAATCTTTGCCTTTTTTTAAACAAGGTCTTTTACTTGATTCTCTTACAAAAAATGCTATAATAACCTCAAAGGTCAAAAATGGTCAAGTGATTTTATAGACAGAATTTATTCCTGCTATCTAGTACTTGGCTGGTTTGAGGAAAAATGGTCTGTTTACTAGAAATAATAGAGCAAACAACTATTTTTCTGGCCTCAGTTATTTTGAAAGGATGTGTTTCATTCAATGATTTGTCAAAATTGTCAACAAAATGAAGCAACAATTCATTTATATGCAAATGTGAATGGTCAAAGAAAACAACTGGACTATTGCCAAAGCTGCTATCAAAAATTAAAAAATCAAGCAAATAATTCCCCTCAAAATATGGGACAAGACCCTTTTGGCTTTGGGAGTTTAGACGATTTATATCGCTCTCTTTCTCGCCAAATGCAACAAGGTAATCCTTATGAACAACAAACACCACCCACTCAATTTGGTGATGGTGGTAATGGAGGTCAACCCCCTCGCGGAGGCGCTGGCGCTGGTCAAGGTTTACTAGGCGAGTATGGGATTAACATCACCGAAGCGGCACGCCAAGGAGATATCGATCCTGTGGTAGGACGTGATCAAGAAATTAAGCGTGTCATTGAAATCTTAAATCGCCGTACAAAAAACAACCCCGTTTTAATCGGTGAACCAGGTGTTGGTAAAACAGCCGTTGTTGAAGGTTTAGCCCAAAAAATTGTCGATGGCGATGTGCCCCAAAAATTATTGGACAAAGAAGTCATTCGTTTAGATGTGGTTTCACTTGTTCAAGGAACTGGTATTCGCGGACAATTTGAAGAACGGATGCAAAAATTGATTGAAGAAATCACTGAAGCTGAAAATGTCATTTTATTTATTGATGAAGTCCATGAAATTGTGGGTGCTGGTGCTGCTGGTGATGGCAATATGGATGCTGGCAATATTTTAAAACCAGCCTTAGCACGTGGTGAATTACAATTAGTCGGTGCCACAACTTTAAATGAGTACCGTATTATTGAAAAAGATGCTGCCTTAGAACGTCGGATGCAACCAGTCCAAGTAGATGAGCCAACCGTTGCCGAAACCATAACGATTTTACATGGTTTGCAAAAACGTTATGAAGATTATCATCATGTTAAATATACAGATGAAGCGATTAACGCAGCAGCAAACTTATCCAATCGTTACATTCAAGATCGCTTTTTACCAGATAAAGCGATTGACTTGTTAGATGAATCTGGTTCAAAAATGAATCTAACTATTCAACTCGTCGATCCAAAAACAATTGATAAAAAATTAGCAGAAGCGGAACAACAAAAACAACAAGCTTCCGCAGAAGAAGATTTTGAAAAAGCGGCTTATTATCGTGATCAAATCAATAAATTACAAGCAATGAAAGAAAAACAAATCAGCGATGAAGAAACACCCGTCATCACTGAAAAAGATATTGAAGCCATTGTGGAACAAAAAACTGGCATTCCTGTCGGTGACTTAAAAGAAAAAGAACAAACCCAATTGAAAAATTTAGCTGTTGACTTAAAAGCTCATGTTGTCGGACAAGATGATGCCGTCGATAAAGTAGCTAAAGCGATTCGTCGCAATCGTGTAGGCCTAGGCAAACAAAACCGCCCAATTGGTTCCTTCTTATTTGTTGGGCCAACAGGCGTTGGTAAAACAGAATTAGCAAAACAATTAGCTTTTGAGCTATTCGGTTCAGAAGATTCGATGGTTCGTTTTGATATGAGTGAGTATATGGAAAAACACAGTGTTTCTAAACTGATTGGTTCTCCTCCAGGCTATGTTGGGTATGACGAAGCTGGACAACTCACAGAAAAAGTCCGTCGTAATCCTTATAGTTTAATTTTATTGGATGAAATTGAAAAAGCGCATCCTGATGTTTTACACATGTTTTTACAAATTCTCGACGATGGTCGTTTAACAGATGCACAAGGTCGTACGGTCAGCTTTAAAGACACCATCATTATCATGACAAGTAATGCTGGAACAGGAGCTGTGGAAGCCAACGTTGGCTTCGGTGCTGCCCGTGAAGGTGTGACTAAATCCGTTTTAGGTCAATTGAACAACTTCTTCACCCCCGAATTCCTTAACCGTTTCGATGGTATTATCGAATTCAAAGCATTAAGCAAAGAAAACCTGATGAACATTGTCAGCTTGATGTTAGAAGAAGTAAATGGCTTATTAGCTAAACAAAAATTACACATTGAGGTTCCAACAGAAGTCAAAGAGAAACTCGTTGATTTAGGTTATGATCCTGCAATGGGCGCTCGTCCTTTACGTCGAACAATTCAAGAACAAATTGAAGACGGCATTGCTGAATACTATCTAGATCATCCTGAAAATCATCAATTAGTCGCAGCGTTAGATAACGAAGGTAAAATTATCGTAACTGGCGCACAAGAAGTGACTAAAACAGAAACTTCAACATCTGACCAAGCAGAATAATCAAAAATCCACACGCATTAATAACAATGCGTGCGGATTTTTTTATGCTTTTCACTTTTTATTTTCATCAAAAAAAACTATAATAGAAGAAAGATATTCGTATACTTGTTCCTCATAGAAAAAATTCAATCTGGAACTCCTGTACATAATTGGAAACGCTCTTTTGCAGCACACAACTATAATGAGGTGATAAAATGAAATTAGTGAATGTGACCAATAGCTACAAACAATTAGTAAATAAACAATTGGAAAACACGGATGCTTACTTTGTAAAAGTCTACTCAGCAGGAAACACGACCGCTGTCTATTCAGAAGCAGCTCACCATGTGGAAGTTCTGATTATGAATAAAAATCGTCGCATTCGTCCGACAGAAGTAAAAGAAATTTTAGCAAAACTGTTAAAACGATTACCTAAAGAGGCTTATGACCCAGATGAAATTTCTATCATTGAGTTAAACCATGTGACCGAAGTGTCTGTTCCATTAAAAGTTTCCCTCATGGAAAACTAAAAAAAACTGCCGAAGTTTCCCCACTTTGGCAGTTTTTTTAATTTATTGTGACGTTATTTTTTTTACAAGCCTTTGATAATTTTCCGACCAGGCTTCCTCATTTGTCGGACTGACTAATTTATTTTCCTCGATTGCTTTTTTTCTTAAGTCATCCACTTCTTTTTTGAAATTTTCCCCCGATTTTTGAGCATAATCTTTAGAAAAATATTTTGATTGGCGAGAATAAGCCTTCAGTTTTGCGTCTTTAATCTCTTCTTCTGTATCTGCAAAATATTCATCATAACGAAGATCGGTTATTTTCCCTGAATCTTTTAACGTAATAACAGTTAAACGTCCAGAAAGCCCCTCCCCAAAATCTTCTGTTAGACTTGTATAATGTTCTTTTGAAGGTTCTTTGATTTCCTTGGCTAAAGCCCTAGCAGCAGGAAGATAGCCATTATTAGCGCTATTGGATTGACCTTTGGCTGTCTGGAATGCGCCATCTAGGCGATTTTCAGCAACCATTTGATTTTCTAGAAAAGTCATCGTATTAACAACGGTCACTAACGATTGATCAGTTCGGGCGTTGTTCGCTTGAAAATTTGCATAGCCGGATAAACGTTTTGTCACTCCTGCCCATTCTTCAGAATAATAGTTTTTAGGTCCACGTTCATCAAATTCTACTAACTGAATTTGTTGATCCTTAACAACGACATCAATTAAAGCCGTATAGCCGCCATCAAACACGACTTCATGATGATAATAATCCCCTTGAACTTCCCCGATTTCTGGACGACCTGACCAATACATCTTCTGAGCTTTTTCTTCTGGACTAATTCCTGATTGTCCATTATTAGCTTCTACTGTAGCGCCAGAAACAGCATCAACTTCAAAGGTATGTCCATTACGCTCATAACTCACTTTGGCAGCACTCTCCTTCGGTTGATCATTCGTGTTTGTCTGCTCCTCCTGCTTTACAGAAGTGGCATTAGTGGCTGCCGAGGCACCACTCGTTACTTGGACTGCTTCTGCTTCAGTACTTTCTTTCATTTTTTCAGTTCGTTGATCTGGTTGGCACCCCATTAAAATAATCATTGAACAAAATAACCCGACAACTATCTTTTTAGTTTTCATTTTTCCTCCTTTTAAAACTCATTGAATTACCATTTAATTTTAATATAAGTAGAATGAAAAGTATAGCTAAGAAATCGTTTTTTCTTCATACGGCGATAAACTTAACTGTCCAGATAAATACTCACCTAAATAGATTTCCTGTAATCTTTGGAATCCTTGTTCTTGGATTTGCGTTAATAGCCAGTGCTCATCTTTTTTGATTAACTCTAGGACATCCATGTTGGCTTGACCGTCCACAATAATCGGATAACGAATACTTTCATCGCCATATTCGACGATTGTTAATTGACCATTTTGTTCTAAAACCGCCCGTTTAACAAGCTGGACTTCATAAATACCATTTGCTCGTAATTTAAACATTAGATCATTTGCAGAAATACCATTTTTCAAACATTCCTTCACCACAACCTGTCCATCCTTGATTAAAGTAATGGGTTTACCATCCACAATTTGCTTCACATAGCGATTGTGTTCTTTTGCAAATTTTAAAATTAAGACTAATAATGTCCACAAAATTAACACTAATACAAATTGGAGCACCGTAATTGAATCATTATAAATAACACCACCAATAATGCCCCCCAATACATAGTTTTGCACTTGGTCCATAGCCGATGTGGGCGCCAAATTGCCTTTTCCCATCAAATTAATTTGGACAATTAAACAAATAATACCTAAAGCAAATTTAATAATAATTGGACTATAAAACTGCATTAATTTTCCCTCACTTTACTTTATGATTTCAATCGTTGGTGTTAATAAATACGTTTCTTGTAACGTATAAGACTGCTGATCCGTACTTAAACTCATTTTATAAAACACTTCGTCAATTTTAACTATGGTTCCGTCAGCCAATTGTGTACCATTGACATAAACTTTTTCTGGAGAAACCTTTTTTTCCCGTGCCACTTGTTCGACAAAATGTACCATTTGTGAAGATTGTGAATGCTGATTTTGGTTCAGTTGATAATTGGAATATTGAACCCCTAAAACAAATAATAATGATAAAAAAATAATAATACTTAATTCACGATATTTCGTTTGAATTTGATGTCGCACATAAAAACTAAACACAATGACTAGCCCGATTAACAAAGCAAAAATAAAAAAATACTTTAAGTAATCATTTAAATTAGATTGGCTTTTTAAATACTCGATGCCATAAAAATTCATGTTCTTGTCCACTCCTTGATAGGTTCGTTATAGTAAGTATTCTATCTCAAAAAAAACAATCACGCCTGCTTTAATACCTTATAACAAGAAAAGCTCAGCGCAATCATCTTGAGAATGACTGCGCCGAGCTTCAATCTTCTAAAGATTCAGCTACTGATTGATTACAAATTAATTTTACATCAAACTTTTCAGTTCAACATCTGGATATTTATCAGCAAACCAGCGTTCCGCAAATTGGTTTTCAAATAAGAACAATGGTTGGTCGAAACGGTCCCGTGCCAAAATGTTTCGGCTAGAGCTCATGCGTTCATCTAAATCTTCTGGATTAATCCAGCGGGCAATTTTAGAACCCATTGGCGTCATTACCACTTCAGCATTGTATTCATTGGACATTCGATATTGGAAAACTTCAAACTGCAATTGACCTACGGCGCCAATGATATATTCTTCTGTTAAATATGTTTTGTATAATTGAATGGCTCCTTCTTGAACCAGTTGGTAAATTCCTTTATGGAAAGATTTTTGTTTCATTACGTTTTTGGCAGTCACTTTCATGAATAATTCAGGGGTAAATGACGGCAACTCTTCGTATTGAACATTCATTTTCCCTTCATACAAAGTATCGCCAATTTGGTAATTTCCTGTGTCATACACGCCGATAATATCGCCTGCAACAGCTTCTGTGACGTTTTCGCGGGCATCCGCCATAAATTGTGTCACGTTACTTAATTTGACTTTTTTACCTGTTCTACCTAAGGTCACGTCCATGCCTCTTTCAAAAACACCTGAACAAATTCGAACAAAGGCAATTCGATCACGATGGGCTGGGTTCATATTCGCTTGAATTTTAAAGACAAAGCCTGAAAATTCTTTTTCGTAAGGACTTACTTCGCCACCCTCTTCTGTTTTATGCGCATGTGGCGCAGGCGCAAATTGTAAGAAGGTTTCTAAAAATGTTTGAACCCCAAAGTTTGTCAAAGCAGAACCGAAGAAGACTGGCGTTTGATCACCACGAGCGATTTTTTCCTCGCTAAATTCATCGCCTGCTTCTACCAATAACTCAACATCTTCCAACACTTGTTGATAAACGCTGTTATTGTGCAATGGTAAATCGCTTGGGATATCGCCATCTTTTAAAGGAATAAAACGCTCCCCACCATTATTTTCTGGACGATATAATTCCACACGTTCATTATAAATATCGTATAGACCTTCTAGGCCTTTTCCCATACCAATTGGCCAGTTCATTGGGTAAGATTCAATATCCAATAGTTCTTCCAATTCTTCTAAAAGTTCCAATGGTTCCCGTCCGTCACGGTCCAATTTGTTAATAAAAGTAAAAATTGGAATACCACGTTTTTTAACAACTTGGAAAAGTTTTTTCGTTTGTGCTTCAATCCCTTTGGCACTATCAATAACCATCACAGCACTATCCACGGCCATTAAGGTCCGATACGTATCCTCTGAGAAATCCTCATGCCCTGGGGTGTCCAAGATATTAATCCGTTTGTCTTGATAGTCAAATTGCATCACAGAACTCGTTACCGAAATTCCCCGTTGTTTTTCAATTTCCATCCAGTCAGATTTGGCAAAGTTCCCTGTTTTTTTCCCTTTGACTGTTCCAGCTTGGCGGATGGCGCCCCCAAATAATAATAATTGTTCAGTAATCGTTGTTTTCCCAGCATCCGGATGGGAAATAATCGCAAACGTACGGCGACTATCGACTGCTTCTTTTTGATTGATCGTCATAAAAATCTCCTTATCACTTGTGATGTTTATTTATTTATTTTCTTCAGCATAATTTTTGATTAACCTTTGCTAGTATATCATGTCAAGCCTTGAGAATAAAGAGCTGCTGTTGGCTGTTTTTTAAAAGGAAAACCTGCGACATTAGTCAAAACGACTGATGTCACAGGTTATTTTTAACGTCTTGGTTCGTCATCTTCCATTTCTTTACGGAAAAAACGACGATTTTCTTCTGGTTCTTCATCGACAGTTTCTTCATCGTAGAAATGAACGCGTAAGACTAGCAAACGTGTGCCTTCCATTTCTTCAGCAGTTAACTTAATATTGCCCACTTCAAAAGAAGGTTTTTCCCCTTCATCAGGAATGGTTCCTAATGCTGTAATTAAGTAACCTGCCATTGTATCAACATCGCTCATGTGTAAATCTGTTTCAAATACTTCATTAAATTCGTCAATTAACATGCGTCCTTGAACCAAATATTCATTGTCAGCCACTTGTGTATATAAATTTTCTACTTCATCTGTTTCATCGTCAATTTCACCAACGATTTCTTCTAGTAAATCTTCTAGTGTTGCTAAACCGACAACACCGCCATATTCATCTAGTAAAATCGCCATTTGGTTTTGTGTTCGTTTTAACTCATAAAGTAAATCATCAATAAAAATGGTTTCTGGGACAAATAATGGTTCTTGGATAATCGCGCCTAATTCAATGTTTTCAAAGCCTAAATTACGTGCAGCTTTTAGTAACGTTTTGGTATGTAAAATACCAACAATTTTATCTTTGTCTTCACTATAAACAGGAATCCGAGAATAATTTTCTCCTAAAATTAAATTGATGTTTTCTTGGACATCATCTTGGATGTCAACCATGAATGCGTCTGTCCGAGGAACCATTACTTCTCGTGCCACTTTTGTATCTAATGAAAAGACACCTTGTAGCATTTCTAGTTCTTCGTTTTCCAAAACACCTTCTGTTTCAAGCATGTAGCGCATTTCATCTCGTGTCATCTTCGAATCGGCATCATCGAAAGTCATTGGTGTGATTTTGGATAATAAATCGGTCGAAGCCGATAGCAACCAAACGAAGGGACGCGCGATAACTCCTAAAAAGCGGACTGCACCAGAAGTCAATTGAGCGACTTCTTCTGATTTATTCATAGCAATTCGTTTAGGGTATAATTCACCAAATACAATAGAAACGTACGTTAACAATGCTAAGATAATGATACTGGCAAGACTCTTAGCTGCGGCGCCGCCACCTAATACAGGGGCCAAACGACTAGATAAAGTCTCTGCTAATGAAGCACCAGATAGGATATTAACCAAAGTAATCCCTACTTGGATTGTGGATAAAAAGTTATTGGGGTCTTGCAATACCTTAAGCAATTTTTGAGCTTTTGCGTCGCCGTCTTCCGCTTTTTGTTCCACACGATTCTTGTTAACAGATACGACTGCAATTTCCGCCGCTGCCAAAAAGGCATTGATAAACGTCAACACGACTAATAATAGAAGTTGCGCAATTAGCGACTGACTCTCAGGGTCAGCATTATTCATAATGTTCTCTCTCTCCTTAATTGTTGATAATTCCGAGGCTGTACTTTCGTACTCTTTTAACGTTCTTCCTCTTTTTATGGTTAGGCTTAGAAACAGACACAATCAGTATTATGACAGGTTATTTTCTATCCTAATCCATAAAATCATAGCACGAAAGATTAGCGGATTCAATCATTAACCGTTATTTTCTTTCGTATTTGTTTCATTCCCTAAAAGAACAGCATTGGTAACTTTTTCACTACGACCCGCTTTGACCATATCAATAACATAGTAGATAATGGTCCGGCAGATTGCGTAAAATGGGACACCGAGGAAAATACCTAGCAAACCTGCTAAATTTCCTGCTACCAATAAAATTAAAATAATCGTTAATGGATGGATTTTTAGAGATTTTCCGATAACGTTTGGATAAATAATATTTCCGTCCAATTGTTGAACCACTAGCACCACTAAACAACATAAGGCTGCTTTGACGGGTTCATTAAAGATAGTCACTAAGACAGCGGGCGCTAATCCTAGATAAGGTCCTAGATAGGGAATCAAATTCGTAAAGCCGGCAATGACACCAAATAAAAAGGCATAACGAACGCCAAGCAATGAATACCCAATAATCGTAAATGTACCGACAAATAAACATTCAATCGCTTGTCCACTAATATAACTGGATAAGGTTTGGTTCAATTGTCCTAAAAGATCCACAATATCATCTTTTCTTTTTTCAGGTAAAAAACGTTGAATCGCTGGTACTAGCTTGTCTCCATCTTTTAACATATAAAATAAAATAAATGGCGCAGTGACCAAAACAATGGTGGTTGACGCCACCGTTGATACGATTGAACCTAAGCTACTTGATAAACTACTTAAAAATTGTTGGATAATATTTGCATAAGAAATATCCATTTTTTCAATATAGCTTGTTAAATCAATTTGTTTAAAAATAGGTAACTCCGCAATCTCATAAATCCAGGTCTCCACTTGTTTAAAGAAATCCGGCATACTTGATGCTAAACTAGCTAGCTGATCTGCCAACTTAGGGATAATTGTTAATAAGATCAGAACTAATGCGATGATTAGTAATAAAAATACCAGTAAGACGGCATAAATTCGTTTCATTTTCGTCTTCATTAGTAGATTGACCACAGGATTTAGTAAATAATACAAAAAGCCTGCTACTAAGACTGGGGCAAACAACGTTGAAAAGAATGTCCCAATCGGTGCAAATAAGAAATTAATTTTCGAAGCAATAAATAATAGCATGGCCACGACAAGTAATTCAACTGACCAGAAAAATAATTTCGATTCTTTAAATCGATTAATCACAGCGGCTCCTCCTTTATTTTTATTCAATTGTTGCTGTTTTATTTTATCACACCTTCCCCCCTCAGTCATTGAGAATACTTCATTGCTAGAACTTTTTCGTGGTATAATAAAATAGAAACAGATTCTGAACTTGGGGGTTTTTCTATGCATGTAGCTCAAACAAAAGATACCATGAGTGATCTTTATTTAGATGCTGTCCGGCTTCGTCAACGCGTATTCGTAGCGGAACAAGGGGTACCAGAAGAGATGGAAATCGATGAATATGAAGCACATTGTATTCACTTTGTTTTGTACACGAACCATGTAGCTGTCGCAACTTGTCGCTTGCTTCCACTAGAAAATGGCGTTATGAAATTACAACGAATGGCCGTTGAAAAAGCTTACCGTGGCGCCGACTATGGACGAGTGATTATGGAAGCGGCAGAAAATTTTGCCAAAGAACAAGGCTACCACAAGATTACTCTAGGAGCACAAGTCACCGCTGTAGGCTTCTATGAACGTTTAGGTTATCAAAAAACAGGAGCACCTTTTATGGATGCTGGCATTGAACACTACGAAATGAATAAAGAACTATAACACCAATTAAATCGGAAAATTTAGAGCTTGGAGCATTAGCCATTTTGGCTAATGCTCCAAGCTCCTTTTGTGGGCTGTTTACATCGGCTATTTTTTTGATAGCTGTTGATAACGTTGATACCAGATATCTACATATTCGGGCGAGAAGGGGCCTTTTTCGTTATTAATCCAATCCACTAAAGTCTTGACATTTTCTTTTAAAATGAAGTCAATATCTTCTGGATAATCCATTAGTTTGCTATGAAATTCATATTCATCAACGTCTAGTAA
Organism: Enterococcus sp. AZ104; assembly: GCF_050546705.1. Taxonomy (NCBI): domain Bacteria; kingdom Bacillati; phylum Bacillota; class Bacilli; order Lactobacillales; family Enterococcaceae; genus Enterococcus; species Enterococcus sp. AZ104. The sequence goes on along the minus strand of NZ_CP172952.1, from coordinate 459,877 downwards.
ACGTTTTTCACCATCTGGAAAAACCTTGATATCTAAATCATAATCAATATACTTCAACGCTTCGTCATCTAAAACATATGGCGAAGCCAGATTGCAGTAATACGAAACCCCCTTTTCTCTAATCATTGCTATTATATTGAACCAATATTTCTTGTGAAAATAAACAATGGCTGGTTCACGAGTCACCCACCGACGTCCGTCGGATTCCGTTACTAACGTGTGATCGTTCACACCAATTAAAGAATACTCGCTCGTTTTTAGTACCATCGTATCACGCCACGTTCGATGTAAATGTCCGTCATGTTTATAACTCTGAATGGTTACAAACTCGCCTTCTTTAGGAATTCCCATAATACCCCAACTTTCCCCAAATAAAGTAAAGCAATGTTACTTTTTGGGTGTTCATACATCGATATCGAAATAATTATATCATATCTTTTGAGTTTGCGTACATTGAGTTCACTTAAAGAAGACGATTTCTGAAAAAATTTAATTCAGATGACTAATTAGTTCAAATTCAGTAAATATTTTCAGCTTAATTACTGTATTTTTTCAAAGACTGATACTGCGCTCTCTCTTAAAACCTGATTTAATTCGTCAACATTTGTTTTACCAGTTGTTTCAAGCCACGCAACGGCTGCTTCAGCACCTTGTTGAACAAATGGAAGCACGCCGTCTGCCCAAGTTGCGCGACCACATAAGACTCCATTAAACGAGGAACCTGCTTTTTTTGCAAATTTCAATGTTTCCTGAAACATCGTAGCACTAACCCCTGCACTCAAGAAAATAAATGGAAGTTGTGTTGCTTCACTTTGCATGTTGAAAAAAGCCTGCGCTTCATCTTGGCTATAAAGACTTTCAGTGCCAAAACCTTCTACAAAATTCATGTTCACAGGGACTTCTACTTTTAAAACATCAACATTATAGCGATCCTTTGAAAATTCTTTCATCGCTTCAATTACTTTGTGCGGTTTTACTTTAGCGTATTCTTTTGAAGCACTATCCGAATTGTTTGCATCATAAGAGACAATTTCTAAAAAGAATGGAATTTCTTCGGCTAAACACTCTGAACCAATCCGTTCTATATAAGCTTTCTTTCGTTCATTGATTGCTTCACTTTCGTCAACATCGTAATAAAGTAAAAATTTACACGCGTCTGCGCCCGCTTCTTTTAAACGCTTAACCGACCAAACATCAAGACTATCGGGTAACCGTCCTGGTGTCGAAGCATCGTAGCCCGTTTTTTCATACGCAAGTAACAAACCTGAAGTCTGTGCTCGATTTTCAGCAGCAGCTAGGCCATATTCTGGATCCAACAAAATTGCTGAAGTCTCTGGTGTTAAGCAACGAGATACTAATACTTTAAAGTCACTGATTTCTTGCGCAGTCACCTCTTTGTATTTTCCCATCATGCGTTTTAAGGCCCCACGTTGATCAATGGCTAGTGCTCCAATAATCCCTTGATCATCTACCAGATTTTCTAAATGTTTACGTTTTTGTTCACTAATTTTTTTCATTCTGTTCCCTCTCCTAATTGATTATTTAGTAACGTAGCAATTTCAGCTGGCGAACTTGCTTGTTTCAGTCCAGAAGTAACTTCTTCTCTTAATAGGAGGCGCGCAACGGAAGAGAGTAATTTCAAATGTGTCGTGCCAGCTTCGGCATCTGGAATAAACAGCGCAATCACAAACTCCGTTAATTGGTTGTCAAGGCTCTGCCACTCAACACCTTGGTCCAAGGTAACGATGATAATGGCCGCTTGTTGAATCGTTGCTGCTTTTGCATGAGGTATCGCAAATCCATTCATCATCCCCGTTGTTCCTTCTTGTTCTCGCTCGTTCAGTTTATCGAAAACTTCCTGTGCGTCCTGAGCAACTTCCAATTCTGTTGATTTTTTTGCTAAAAAGTGAAAAACATCCTCTTGCGTTTGTAACTGTTGATTTAAAAAAATATGATTTTCTTTAATAAAAGCCATTCCATCCACTCCTAATTCCTGTTATTTCATTTTTTTGATAACGATTGCTCTTGTTTGGCGATTCTACTTTTTTGTACAAAACCTAGCAATAAACCGCCTACCAATGAACCAGCTAAAATTGCCAGAACCCATTGAACAGCGTGAGTAACAACTGGTAAAACAAGAAAGCCTCCATGAGGTGCTGGCACTTGTACCCCAAACATATACGTTAAGACTGCCGCAATTGAAGATCCGAGCATCATAATTGGTAAAACCTTCAATGGGTCTTTTGCCGCAAACGGAATAGCGCCTTCTGTAATATGTGTGGAGCCTAAAATAAAGTTCACTAGCCCCGCATTGCGTTCATTTGTGTCAAAGTATTTTCCAAAGAATAATGTAGCAAAGCCTGTAATTAAAGGTGGCGCTATGCAGGCAGCAGAAACTCCTGCCATAAAAGAAGTATTTCCTTGAGCTAAGAGTGCCGTCCCAGTAACATAGGCCGCTTTATTAACTGGACCTCCCATATCAAAGGCACACATACAACCCACAATAATTCCTAAAACCAACGGACTGGAGTTTTGGAAACTAGCTAAAAAGCTCATCATTCCTTCGTTAACAGCTTTCATCGGATCTGCTAGTAAAGACATAGTGATACCAATAACTGCAACGCCAATGACTGGATAAAGGAAAATTGCTTTTAAACCATCTAATGATTTAGGCAAACCTTTAAATACTCTTTGTAATAAAAGAATGAAATACCCAGCAAGGAAACCAGATAATATCCCTCCTAAAAAGCCAGTACCACCAGTGTTAGCAATCAAACCACCGACAAAGCCCACAACCAAACCAGGTCGTTTGGCAATCCCCTCTGCGATATACGCAGATAAGATTGGCACCATCATGCCCATTGAGGCATCACCAATACTTTTTAACATAGCAGCGGTAGCATTATACTGACTACTTTCTGGATCAAATGAATAAATACCCCAAATAGCAAAAGAAAGAGCAATTAAAACGCCGCCTGCTACTACAAACGGCAACATGTGAGAGACGCCATTCATTAAGTTTTTATAAATACTATGTCCAACATTTCCTGAAGAAATTTGTGTTTCCTGTTCAAGTTCATCCACTGCTTGGTTTTCGGCCGCAATCGATCCTTTTCCTGCGAGCGCTTCTTCAATTAAGCGATCTGCTTCTTTAATCCCCACACTGACAGGGACATCAATAATTCGTTTCCCAGCAAAACGTTCTGCTTGAACGTCTTTGTCGGCGGTAATAATGACTGCCTCCGCTCCTTGGATTTCTGCAGGTGTTAACTCGTTTTCTATACCAATCTGACCATGTGTTTCAACCTTAATCGTAATACCTTTACGTTTCGCAGCTTGTTCCAATGCCTCCTGTGCCATATACGTGTGCGCTATTCCCGTCGGACAACCTGTAGCAGCTATTAATTGATACGTAGCCATCTGTTTATTCCTCCTCTTGAATCTTTATTTGTTGCTCTAACTCCTGAACATCTGAAAAATCTGTCAATCCTTTGCGAAATGCTGTTGAACTACCTGCTGCAATACTTCTTTTTAAATTTTTTTCCAATGAAAGTCCTTGATGCCAGCCAGCTAAAAAGGTACCTAACATTGCATCCCCTGAACAAGCTGTATTCACAACCATTCCAGTTGGTGAATTACCTGAAAGAACCTTTTCATTATTCATAAATAAAGCCCCTTCACTACCTAAAGAAAGTAAAATATTTTTGGCTCCCCGCTTCAGTAATTCTTGTCCGTAAAAAATGTAATCATCCTTAGTCTGCACTTCTGTATGAAACCACTCTTGAAGTTCTTCTTCATTTGGTTTCAATAAAAATGGTTGATAAGGCAAACAATCTAAAATTTCTTCATAACTACTGTCTAAGATTAAGAACACCTGTTTTTCAAAACAAATTCGGCTAATTTCAATCAAAATACTTGGCGAAACCCCTTGTGGTAAACTTCCTGATACGCACAAATAATCCCCTTTACGTAACTCTGAAATTTTTTTCAAAAAACGTTGTACATGTTCTTCAGATAATTTTGGTCCTTTATTGACTAATTTGTATTCCTTTTGATCTTGGGTAACTTTTGTAAACACATTGATTCTCGTTGTGCCAGCGACTTCGATAAAATCAGTGGTTATCTCTTTTTCTTTTAAATAATCCTCGACATAGTTCCCAGTGAAACCAGCTTTGACTCCCAAAGCGGTATTATCAATCCCTAACATCTTTAAAATTAGGGAAACATTGACTCCTTTCCCGTTTGCTTGAATATCATCTTCCTTCGTGCGATTCACGACAAAAGGAACTAGCTCTTCTGTTTCGATAAATAAATCAATGGCTAAATTTAATGTACATGTATAAATAGTCACTGTAGTTCCTCCTTTCTCCTCTTTATTATGTCTCAAAATACCATGTAAAGGTTTTCATTCTTTCGCAAAAATATAGAAAACATTTACAATTTCATAATTTCTCTAGCTTTTTTATTTTTTTTCATTAAAAATAGGCTTATAAATGTTTTTTTAGTGAAAGAAAGAAGGGCTGGCCATTATGGAACAAAAATTGAGTGAGTCAGAGCAATATCTCTGGCATTTTATCGAAACACATATTTTAGAAATCCCTGATTATTCCATTGTAAAATTAAGCGAACGAGCCAACGTATCAACTGCGACGATTGTAAGAACCATGAAAAAGAAAGGCTATGAAGGTTTCACATCCTTCAAGCATCACTTGAAAGATAAAGAAAACCAAAATATAAATTTTTCAGCATTAGAAAAAGTAGACCGAGGAATTCGGACGGCCATTTTAAAGAATGAAGAAGAAGTAACTCGCACGATTAACATGATTGAAATTGGTAATATCGAAGATGCGATCCAAAAAATCAAGGCTTCTCGACGGATTATTATCTTTGCTAGAGGTTTTTCAGAATTAATTGCTCAGGAAATGATGGTTAAGTTTCAATTGGCTGGCAAATACTGTGAACTGCATACGGACCCAGAAATTATTAAAAATATTAGTAAAAAGTTATCAAAAAAAGATGTGGCTCTTTTTGTTTCTTTAAACGGAGAAACCCAAGAATTAGTTGTCGCTGGTAAAAACTGTTACGACTCAGAAATTGGGACTATCCTTTTAACTGCAAGCAAACACTCTAGTTTAATGAAATATATTGAAATTCCGTTCGTAGGCTTCAAATCAGAAGGCTCCTTTTTCCCCGATTATGAAGTGCGTTCACGGTTACCACTATCCATTCTGGCAAGAATTTTATTGGACGCTTATGCTTTAAGAACGACAACTTAGGCTTTCTTAAATAATAAAAAACAAGCATTCCTTCACTTAAAATAAAGGAATGCTTGTTTTTATTTTGCAACAAAACGTGCTTCTACTCGATAAATTCGTTGACCACGACTAGAAAATTTTTCTTCGTATTCTGTCATAATGTTGCCTTCAAACTCGCTATTATGCAAATCTAGCCACACACGTTCAATAATCATGCCATATTTAGAAAAGCTACTTAATGAGTATTCGAAGAGCCCTTGATTATCCGTTTTAAAATGAATTTCTCCATTTGGTTTTAAAATAATTTCATCTGTCGCTAAAAAGTTTTTATACGTTAAACGACGTTTTTCATGTTTTTTCTTTGGCCAAGGATCTGAAAAATTTAAATAGATTAAATCTACTTCATTTTCAGCAAAATATTCTGTTAATGCTTCGCCGTCTACTCGCAATAACTGTAGATTAGGTAACGGCTCGGCCACTAGCTTATCTAATGCAATCGATAAAATACTTAATTGCATATCGATACCAATATAATTAATTTCAGGATGTGCTTTAGCCATTTCATAAATAAAACGACCTTTACCTGAACCAATTTCAATGTGGATGGGATGATTATTGCCAAAACGTTCTTGCCATTTCCCTTGCCATTTTTCAGGGCCTTCTACCACATATTGTGGATATTTTGCCATATATTCTGCTGCTCCGGGTCTATTTCTTACACGCATCTTTAAAATTCCTTTCTTTTAAAAACAGACTGGTGAAATTCGCCAGCCTGTGTGGATGTTAAATGAATTAGTTTAACTACTAAACATTCGTTTTAATTGTAAAATTTCTGCAGTCATTGCTCTTCTTTCGCCCTCTTGGTGATGACGAACAATCTCTTGTAAAAAGCTAAATAAACCATACCAATAAATTCGTTGAACTGTACTTTCATTTGGGATTAAACCATAAGATAGTAACCATTGATTCCAGCCGGAACGAGGGACATAATGACTCAAAATCATTCCTAAATCTACCGCTGGGTCCGCGACCATCACAGAATCCCAATCTACTAAATAGAGATAATTATTCGAGACTAACCAATTCCGATGATTCACATCGCCGTGAACAGCTACATAACTAGTTTCTGGATATTCTGGTAAATGATTATATAAATAAGTGATTACTTCTTTTAAATAACTGTTTCGTTTTAATTCTTTAGGTAGTTGACGCTTATACTCTTTCAACATTGTTAGCGGGGTACAAACTTCGCCACCAATTTTTTTCAACATGTCTTTCAGCAAATTGGAATGATGCAATTGGTATAACACGTCAATCACGTCATTGCGTTTGCCAATTTCGTCCGCATGTAATAAACGTCCTTCCAGCCATTCTTGGGCTGTTAGTACGTCGCCATTCGCTGTCCGCTTTGTCCAAATCATCTTCGGGGCTAACCCTTCTTTAGACAATGCTGCAAGAAGTGGAGAAGTGTTTCGTTTAATGAACACTTTCTCGGTTTCTTTTATTCCCATGTATGTTTGACCAGTTGCGCCCTTTATCGGCTGCAGACGCCAGTCTTTATCCAACTGAAATTCCATGGAAATTATCTCCTATCTCAACACAATTTTATTGCAATTTTTACAGCAATTACCATTTTAGTCGCCAAACCTTGCTTCGTCAAGCTTCTATGTGGTTCTTTTGTAAATTTTGCTGGGTTTTCTCATCTTTATAACTTATTCAAGCGCATTGGAACATACATTTTAGTGAAAATCACAACTTCTACAATTAAGGCACCCAGAATGATCAAGCTATTTTGCAAACTGTCTAAACGAAGGCAGACAATCCCACCAAAAATAATGGCCACAACAGATAATGCGCCGCTAATTAACCGGCGAATCGCTGCTTGTTTTTTTTCTATTGAAATTGGATATAGCTGTGTCATCACCATATAATCAAATTGCGTATACATGGGAATCAACTGGAACCCGATTAAATAGACAAACAATAGAGCAACTACCAACGCAATCCAGAATTCTTGTAAAAAGAAGAGTAGCACGCCACCAACCAAAATCAAACGAAACAATAAGCCGCTATATTCGCTACCTCGTAAAAAGCTCCGAATGAATAAGTAAGCATACGTGTTCTCAGATGTTTTTTTGACTACTCCGAGGAGAGGATCTAAGTATTTACGGCGTTTCACTGTACTACTCACTTCAGGAATATCTGTAAACAGCTGAATGAATTTATAAATTCTATGCATTCTGTTTTGTTCTTTTTGGATCATTTTTTCCCAATCCAAGAAACTCTGTTTCATCTTATTTTGCCAAATACTCGATAAACCAACGGCCAGAATGATGCCACCAATCACACCAACCCAAGGCGTCCAGTAAATAGCTCCCGTCATAATCAAGAGACTACTGATCAACCAAACAAACCACCAACTACGGTAAGTGGTTGACGAAAGATGATAGAGCCCATAGCTTTGTAAACTAAGATGTGTATAAATCATACAAACTAGCATGACCAAAAATAAAAAGAAGGTTTGAAACGACCAACCTGTTGTGACTACAATCAACGGCATCAATAGGCCACTTCCTAGAAAGCTGACTACAATCGGTAAAAGTAAAGAGTAGCGCAGCGCTCGTTTCAGATAAGCAGCGAATTGTTTTTCTTTTGGTAATAAAAACACCTTGTCTGGCTCTTCTGTCAGAGTAGCCAACTTACCAACTTGAATGAGTAGCAGCCAGCTCAATAGAATTAACGGTCTGCCCCAAACAAAATCACGAGGTAATTCTTTTAACAACTGGGAATAGTACAGACCTAATCCGCCTAATAAAAACATACAGACTAAAACAAAATGATCATTTAAAATATAGCGCAAGTACTTGGACATTTTTTTGAAATGCCGTGACAAACGTTGACTAAAAAATTCGCCCATGTTACCCCACCTTTTCTTCCTTCGTCAAGGCAAGATAAATATCATCTAAAGAAGACTCTGGTAAATTAAATTCTGCACGTAATTCAGCCATTGTACCGTTTGCCCGTAATTTCCCTTCGTGTAGCACCACAAAGCGATCACAATATTTTTCAGCTGTTGCTAAAATATGCGTGGACATTAAAATCGCTGCCCCTTGCTTACGCATCGTATCCATTAATTCTAATAAAGCATGAATTGCTAAAGGATCTAAGCCTAGAAAAGGTTCATCAATAATATATAAACTCGGTTCAATTAAGAATGCACAAAGTACCATAACTTTTTGTTTCATGCCTTTTGAAAAATTAGCAGGAAACCATTCCAATTTATTGTCTAAACGGAACGTTTTTAGTAATGGTTCTGCTCGTTTGAATGCTTCTTCTAATGGAATATCATAAGCCAAGGCCGTTACTTCGATATGCTCTTTCAATGTTAATTCTTCATATAAAGAAGGTGTTTCCGGAATATACCCGATTTTTTTACGATATTCTTCAGGGGCTTGTTGCAATGTTTCCCCGTCAATCATAATTTTGCCTTTTTGCGGCGTAAGTAACCCAATAATATTTTTGATGGTGGTACTTTTCCCCGCACCATTCAAGCCGATTAAACCAACCATTTCACCAGACTTGACGTCAAAATTAATATCTTTTAAGACAGGAATATGGCCGTAACCTCCTGTTAAATGTTCAATTGTTAAGCTCATTTCTTTTGCCTCCAACCTTTTCTCTCTACCATTATTAAACCCTAAGCGAACCAAGAATTCAAAAATTACTCCCTTAATTAAATGGATTTTTTTCTTTCTCTTATTATACACGAAATGAAACGAACTTTTTAGCGAACTCACGTACTTTTTCATCCACAGAGAAATCAACTTGTGGTAAAGTAAAGGAAAGAACCTAGAGAAAAGAGGAATTTTTCATGAATGATTGTATTTTTTGTAAAATTATCAACGGCGAAATCCCAAGTTATAAAGTCTATGAAGACGAGAAAGTCTACGCGTTTTTAGACATTACACAAGTGACCAAAGGGCATACCTTAATGATTCCAAAACAACACGTTGCTGATATTTTTGAATATAATGACGTTTTAGCAAGCGACGTCTTTGCTCGTATTCCTAAAGTAGCACGAGCATTAGAAAAAGCTTTTCCAGAAATGGAAGGATTAAACATTTTAAATAACAATAAGGAAGTGGCTTATCAATCCGTTTTCCATTCCCACGTTCATTTGATTCCCCGTTATTCAAAAGAAGATGATTTCTCTATTCATTTTGGCAACCATCAAGAGGACTATTCCGCCGAAGCGATGCAAGAAATTGCTGAGACCATTGCAAAGCAGGTGAACTAAATGAAAAAATTTATTAAAGGTCTCTTTTTTGGTGCAGCTGCTGGTACCATTGGCGGCTTGTTGGCTGCTCCAAGAAGCGGGAAAGAAACACGCCAACATTTAATCAATGAGCTAGAGGACTATCGTTCACTGAAAAATCAAGTCACGAATGACTGGGATCAGGTGCAACGAAATTTGGCAGTTGTCGAAGAAAACGTTCCACTGGCAACTGAATTTTCAAAAGACCTGCAACAAGAAATCACTGATTTCAAATTCCAAGCGGAACCTCGGATTGCTCAAATTAAAGAACAAATTGCTAAAATCACGGCTGAATTACCTGACACACAAACCAACAAGCAAAAGTAAAGTCTTTTATGTTAATTATTTCTTTTGTTATTAAAAAAATAAAAAGTGTGACGTAAATACGAATTTTGTTTGAAACTATGCCTGAGACTCTTTCTTTTTCAAAATAAGGTATGGTATAGTTATAACAGAAATAAAACTAAAAAAAACAGGAGTGCATAAGAGAATGAAGAAAAAACTAATCTTAGCTGCAGCGGGCGCAATGGCCGTTTTTAGTTTAGCAGCGTGTTCAAGCGGTTCAAAAGATATCGCAACAATGAAAGGTTCAACAATTACTGTTGATGATTTTTATAACCAAATTAAAGAACAAAGCACTAGCCAACAAGCGTTTAGCCAAATGGTTATTTATAAAGTCTTTGAAGAAAAATATGGCGACAAAGTAACTGACAAAGATATTCAAAAAAACTTTGACGAAGCCAAAGAACAAGTAGAAGCACAAGGTGGAAAGTTCTCTGATGCATTAAAACAAGCTGGTTTAACTGAAAAAGCATTCAAGAAACAATTAAAACAAAGAGCAGCCTATGATGCAGGTCTAAAAGCCCACTTAAAAATTACAGATGAAGACTTAAAAACAGCTTGGGCAAGTTTCCATCCAGAAGTAGAAGCACAAATTATCCAAGTTGCTTCAGAAGATGATGCCAAAGCTGTCAAGAAAGAAATCACTGACGGCGGCGATTTCACAAAAATTGCTAAAGAAAAATCAACAGATGCTGCTACGAAAAAAGATGGCGGTAAAATTAAATTTGATTCACAAGCAACAACTGTTCCTGCCGAAGTTAAAGAAGCTGCCTTCAAATTAAAAGATGGCGAAGTGTCAGAACCAATTGCTGCAACAAATATGCAAACCTACCAAACAACCTACTATGTAGTGAAAATGACGAAAAACAAAGCAAAAGGCAATGACATGAAACCTTATGAAAAAGAGATCAAGAAAATTGCTGAAGAAACAAAATTAGCCGATCAAACATTTGTTTCGAAAGTCATTAGTGACGAATTAAAAGCGGCCAATGTGAAAATTAAAGATGATGCCTTCAAGAACGCTTTAGCAGGCTACATGCAAACTGAATCTTCAAGCGCTTCTTCAGAGAAAAAAGAATCAAAATCAAGTGATTCTAAAACAAGCGATACCAAAACAAGCGATACCAAAACAAGCGACTCTGAAAAAGCAACAGATTCTTCAAGCAAAACAACAGATTCTTCAAGCAAAACAACAGAATCTTCTTCTAAATAAGCATAAAAAAGAGAGTGGTCGATTGACCACTCTCTTTTTTTATTTATCTTTTGGAACATAGAAACTGCGGTTATCTAAACCAAAGATTCGTTCCGTATACTCCCCAGGCTGTGTTTGACGAATTGCCCCTAGCATCATTTGAATGGACGCATCCATGGTATCAATTTGATGTAAGATTTCCGCTTCCATAATTCTTGGTCGCACAGGTGAGCCATATTCCAACAATCCATGGTGGGCTAAGACCATGTGCCGAAGAACGACAACGTCTTCTTCTCGATCATCAATTTTCAAAGCCAAACACGCCTTGGTAATTTCCTCATCCACCAAAACTAAATGACCAATTAAGTTCCCTGCCACCGTATATTCTGTCGTAATAGCACCAGATAATTCTAAAACTTTTCCTAAGTCATGTAAAATAATCCCCGCGTATAATAGTGACGTGTTAATTTCAGGATATTCCTTAGCAATTGCTTTGCCTAGGCGCAACATTGAGACAGTGTGGTAAGCTAAGCCATTCGCAAAAGCATGATGGTTCCGTTTGGCTGCAGGAAATTCATAAAATTCTTGTTGGTATTTCGTCATGAGATAGCGCACAATACGATTCCAATGAGCATTGGTAATCTCAAAAATCACTTGATTGATTTCCTCGACCATCTCTTCTTTTTTCAAAGGCGCTCGTTCCATATATAAACTTGGCTGGCTTGGTTCCTCTGCTGTCGCTAAACGCATGTGTAAAATTTTTACTTGGGGTTTATTTTGATAAACTTCTCGTTTCCCATTCAGTAAAACAACGTTTCCCGCAGTAAACCGTGTAATTTCATCCTCAGAGGCGTCCCAATATTTTCCGTCAATCGTGCCAGATGTGTCTTGAAAGGTAAAGGCAATAAACTTTTTCCCATTTTTAGCTACACGTACATCGGCATTTTTAATTAGAACAAATGATTCAAAAAGTTCTTCTACTGTTAATTCACGTAATTTTTTCACTTGACGCTTCCTCCTTCTAACGCAATTACTCTTTGTTGTAAGTCCTGATAATAGCTTACCATTTCTTGGTCAGAAGAAAAACAAATGACTTGCTGTTTTTGACCAAATTTAGTAAATAATTCAGCTAATTGGGCTTTTCTTTGATGATCATAGTGTAACCAGCCATCATCAATGATAATTGGACAAATCAGTTGCTCTCCTTGGACTGCTAAAAAGGCAAAACGAACAGCCATCATCAATTGATCTTTAGTGCCAGTTGATAATTCATGTAAATAAAACATTTCTTGTTCTTTCGTCACCGCAACTAGTTGACCTTCGGCTACTTGGATTGATTGATAACGCTGATTTGTTAAAAGTGCAAAGTAGCTTGATGCATACTGTAATAAGCTGGGCAATTGTTGTTCCGAAAGCTCTGTTAATAGGTCCATTAACAGTTGTCCCGCTAGTTGATACCCAGACCAACGTTGAGCTAGTTCTTTGATTTCCGCTTTTAAAATTGCTTGTCGTTGATACAACTCATCTAAGGTACCATCCGTCATTAATTGTTGTTTTTCATAAATCAACGCTTGATACTGTTCTTGTATTTTATTTAACTGACTTTCTTCCAGTGCTTGTTGCTGCGCCAGTTGTAAAGAACGGTCTTTTAACGTTGCTTCTGTTACCGCTTCTGGAAACAGATTGCCTAATTGTGTCGCTAATTCTTGCCCACGACCAACTTGAGCTTGCTGAGTGGTCAGCTGTTGAATCCTACTTGGAACATCAGCGATTGATAGAATCCGATAACGAATTAGTAAAGGCTGAATTCGTGTTAATGCTTCTTGCTGTTTAGTTTTCAACTCTCGTAACTGCTGTTTGAGATAGCCATCTGCTTGATACTCTTGAGCAAAGCGAACCTTCTCCATTTCTTCAGCAAACCCTTCTAAAAAGTGTAACTTTTCGGAAAGGCTCTTTCCTTGCAAGGGTAAATGCGTCATCAATGGAAAGACTTGTTCTTCAAATCCTTGGCGTTTTTGTTGATTTTCCTTCAATTGACTCATGAGTTCTTCATTTGTTTGAACAAGCAATAAATAGCGCGTAATCAATTCCCGCTGATTCATTAAAGTATCAATTTGATTCATTTTTCCTAATTGATGGACTTGGGCTTGCTCCGCTACTGCTTGTTCAAGTTGTTCCACTTGCAGTTGTGCCTCACGTTCTTGATTCAGCGCCTGTTGGAACTGTTCATTTAAATAATCTAGTTGCGAAAGTTTTGTCTGCCACTCTTCTTTCACTTCATCAGAGGAAGCTTCTTTTCTAGTGGCGTAGCTAAGCACTTCTTTCGCGATAAAACTAACTCCCACGAGAACTAGGCCCCATTTTAAAGGGCTTGGCAAAAAGAAACCGAGTAATGCAAGGATACTTCCTAGCAATAACCAAAGTGGTTGACTTGTTTTCTGCGCTTTTTGGGCACGCGTCGCTTCACCAAAAAATGCGGCATGCGCTTTTTCAAAATCCGTTAACTGGTCTTCCAGATTTTCAATTTGAGAAGTCAAGAATGCTTTCTGTTCTTGTCCTTTTTGAAGAGCTTGCGTATACGCAACTTGTTGTTGGCGCCACTTTTGAACGGTTTCGTTGTCATAAAAAAGCTGTGGTGGTCGTTCAGGCGACCATGACCATTCGTTCTCTAAAAGGACCATTTCTTGACGATTTTGCTCAAAGGTTTGGGTCATCCATTCCGATTCCGTCATCAATTGTTGCATATCATAGCGTTGATTCAACAATTGTTGAATCAATGCTTCTTGTTCTAGGTAAAAAGCATAGCCTTCTGGAACATCGAGCGCTTCTGACTGAAGAGATAACTCTTTGGTCAAACGTTGTCGTTCTTTATCTAGGTACATATATTCTTGAAAGGTTTCTTCTAATTGAACTTGGTCTTCTTTTACTAAAACAACGTTCTCTGTTTCTTCAGGTAGCGACTGCCATTCTTCGTACAAGGGAAAGTGACGTTGCTGTTCCGCAACCTGTAACAAGCCCTGTTGCGTTCCTTTTAATTGCTGTTGCAGTGTCACTCGCCGTTGTTCTGTTTCGCGAATCGTTTCTTCTAATTGTTGAAAAGTTTGTTGCTGCGCTTCTTTCTCTTGAATTTGCTCTTTTAGTTCTTGATAAGCCGCCAACTTCTGATTGAGTAATGGCTGCTGCCCTTTGCCTTTAAAGATTTTTTGTGCTTCTTTAAAGTACGCATTTCGGTAAGTCAAAAGTTGTTGACTACCAGAAACACCAATGGCTAACAAGGATGTTTGCAGTTCCTCTTCTGTCAACTTGTCACTCGTAATTAATTGTTCTTGTTGGAAAGTAAAAACCTCTTGAAATAACTTTTTCGTTAGCGGATGTAACATTTGCTGTAAGGTTTTTTCATCCCCCATTTGTTGTTGATAATAAATGATTGCTTGCCCTTTATTTTTTTCTTTAAAACGCTCGACTTGAACTTCCCCAAACACAGGATGTGCCAACCACAAACGACCACCATACGAGCCACCATTTTTAGGTGCGTAATCGCGTTTTCTTTTGCCCTTTGTGGGAAACCCAAACAGCATTGCTTGAATGAATTGATACAATGTGGACTTGCCAACTTCATTTGCGCCGTACAGCAATTGATTACCAGATTCAAATGTAATTTTCTGTTGTTGCCATTTTCCAAAGCCCACAATCTCTACTGCAAGTAATTTCATAGTGGGTCCTCCTGAATAGTAAAGTCTTCATTAATTTGCTCATGTGCTAGGCGCAAGCTCTCTAATCGCCACTGCTCATCCATTGAAAAAATTCCAGCAAATTCTGGATAACGTAACAATTCCTTGGTGGTATCTTCAAAAATAACTGGATCTAAGTATGTTTTTTCTAATGCCGTTAATAAATTGGGACTAGCGGCTAAATAGATCGGTTCTTTCGTTGGTTCCTCTGCTTGCAATACAAGACGATAAACAAAAAAATCACCTTGCGTTTTTTGTAAAAGCTGCTGCTGTAAGTAGCTTAATAGTTCACCATTGACAATGGTTTGCACCACGGTCACATCCAAATGTTGCGTTTCTCTCAGTGTCAACGCCATCAATTGCTGTTGCTGATGCGCATGCCACTTCGTCAGCAAACTGGTTTCAAGATAAGACAAAACGCTTTGGGTGTCACGACATTGCGCCAGAGATACTTCTTCATTCGTCCAATCTATTTCTGCGACTTTTTCAAATTGAACAGTCGCTTGATTTTGGGAAAGTGTGACCACTGCAACCCCTTGTAAAGACTGTTCTTTTTTCGTGTGCCCTTGAGGTGTTCCAGGATAAACAATTAGCGGTTGTTCACTAACAATTTGCGGCTGATGAATATGGCCCAATGCCCAATAATTATAACCAGTGGCTTTTAAATCCTTCCATGTAAACGGAGCATAATTTTGTTGCGCTTTCCGACTGGTGTCTCCATGATAAATCCCAATATGAATGTCAGATTCTGCTTGTTTGATAGGAAATTCTAGTGCTTTATTTTCATCAATCCAAGGATGCTCATAACTAAACCCTGAAACAGCCACTTGTTCGCCCGCTTTCGTTTCAAAATACAGTGTCTCAACCATTTCTTTTTCAAATAAAAAAACATTGTCTGGAAAAGAAAACCAATAGCGGTCTTTTTTATAGTAATCATGATTCCCAAATGTTAGAATCACAGGGATTTCTGCTTGTTTCAACTGTTCTAATGCAGCCATCAATTGGGCTTGCATTGAAATAGAGGTCTGACTTTGATGAAACGTATCTCCTGCAAAAATAACCAAGTCCACCGCTTCTCGAATGGCAACTGTTACGATATTCATCAACAATTGTTGATTAGCTTCTCTTAAGCGCTTCGCTAAGGCTGTCGGGATCCCAGTTAACCCTTCAAAAGACCGATCCATGTGTAAATCAGCTGTATGCAATAGTTTCATCGTTTCCCCTCCTTTTCTCCTCCCTTTATCATATCATTTTCTGCCAGCTTGGTCAGTAAAAACATACGAAAATTTGTTCGTTTTTTTATTTTCAGTAAAAGAAAAACTCTGACAAATTGTCTTATAGACAACTTGTCAGAGTTCAATTACGTAAATTAATCGTTATACATATCACGCACAGGAGTCATGATAATTCGGTTTAAATCATTGACAACTAAGCTAAACGCTTGTTCTTTTTGCATTAATTCGTTGATAACTGCTGTTTCTTGCACTTTCGTTGCAATGCTTTGTGCTTTTTCAGCATCTTCATCCGTGAATTCTTCGCCGCGCATTTGTTTTTCTTGAAGTCCTTGTTGGAATCCTTGGAATTCTTTAAACAATGTGTAAGCTGCTTCGTCTGCTTTTACTTCTTCATACGCTGCTTGTAATGCTTTAAATTCGTCTAACTCACGTAGTTCACGTTCAATCTGATTGGCTGTATCATAAATGTTACTCAATGGAATCCCTCTTTTCTCAATAGTTTCATCTTTATTGTACCATTTCTCTTAGGTTTTCCCAACTAATTTCCTAATAAGCCTCCGAAAATTCCTTCAATCTTGTCTTTGACTTTTTTCGCGCCGTCTTTAATTTGTCCCCCAACTTCATTCAATGTATCTCCGAAATTGCTAGCGCCATCTTGAACAGAGTTTCCAAAGTCTTTTAAGTTATCCCGCCAATTAGAATTGGCTCCACCGGTTAAACTATCGTTGCTATCAACAACTTTCCCACCTGTGGCATAAGCATCCGCGACAGGAAATTGTGCTTGTTTGACTTGTGGCAAGATGCCACTGGCTTGACTGTTGAACACCTGAGAGGCATATGTGGCGCTACTACCTTCCAGATAATGGGTTTTACTGGTTTCTTGGAAGCCTAACCAAGTAGCAATGACAACTTCTGATGTATAACCAATCACCCACTGATCGTTCGTTTTACTACTATCGAAGTTGGTTTCTGTCGTACCTGTTTTACCAGCCATTACGTAGCCTGCTGGTTGTGCGTTGACCCCGCTCCCAGAACTAAAGACCCCTAGTAACATACTTGTAATCCCGTCTGCAACATCTTTGGTAATGACTTGTTCTTTCTTGACTTTAGTATTATCAACTACAATTGCGCCAGTTGAGTCGACGATTTTTGTAATTAAATGCGTTTCAGTTTTATAGCCTTCATTGGCAAAGGCACTATAAGCTCCCGCCATAGTTAGTGGCGAAACACCCGTTTGTAATCCCCCAAGGGCTAAACCATAGTACCGATCTTTTTCTGATAATGGAATGCCAAATTTCTCTGTTTTTTCATAGCCTTTATCTAAACCAATTTGATGTAATAACCATACCGCTGGTAAATTTAAGCTTTCTCCTAAGGCTTGGTACATAGGAACTTCTCCACTGTACGTGCGGCTATAGTTTTGCGCTGGATAATAATCTTGTGGTTTATCTTCTAAAACAGAGTCTGGTTTATAGCCAGCCTCTAAAGCTGGTGTATAGACTGAAATTGGTTTTAAGGACGAGCCTGGTGAACGTTTTGTTTGCGTTGCAAAGTTAAAGCCTCGATAAACGTGTTCCCCTCGACCGCCCACCAGTGCTTGCACGCCGCCGGTTTTCGGATCAATGGCTACAGAGCCACTTTGAACCATGGCACCATCTTCTGCATTGGGTGGAAATAGTGCATCATTTTTATAAGTTGCATCCATCGCATCTTGATACCCCTGATTTAAAGAAGTGTAAATCTTGTAGCCTTTATTTAAAATATCTTCTTCTTTAAATTTATAACGATTGACCGCTTCATCAATTACCGCATCAAAATAATATGGATATTTGTAACTATTTTCGTCGCCAACATAGGTGTCATTTAATAGACTCGCTAAGTTAACACTCGCTTCTTGATTGGCTTCTTCTTGAGATAGTTTTTTATTGTCAACCATTAGTTGTAAAACGGTATTCCGTCGCGCTGTGGCATTGTCAATGTAATCAATTGGATTATAGATTCCTGGCCCTTTTAACATGCCCGCTAGCGTTGCGGCTTCCCCCACTGTAACTTGGGACGCATCCACGCCAAAGTATTTACGAGCTGCATCTTGCACGCCCCAGACACCATTACCAAAATAAGAATTATTTAAATACATTGCCAAGATATCTTTTTTCGAATATTTCTTTTCGATTTCAATCGCTAAGAATAATTCTCTGGCTTTCCTATCTAACGTTTGCTCTTGCGTTAAGTAAGCATTTTTGGCTAATTGCTGCGTAATTGTACTTCCGCCACCACCGCCACCGATTTTCCCGAAGGTCAATTTTCCAACAACCGCACGAGCAATCCCTTTGATGGAATACCCTTTATGTTGATAAAACCCGCGATCTTCAGTTGAAATAACCGCATCTTGAATATAAGGAGAAATATTATCCAGTTCCACAAAAGTCCCTTTTTGCCCGAATAACTTTCCGACTTCTTTTCCTGATTCATCATAAACGCGTGTTGATTCACTTAGCCCCGATTTTAGGGTCTCAACGTTTGCGGACTTGGCTAAGTAAAATAAATAAATACTGGCACCTAAAGCGACTACCAAACCAATTAACAAGAAAATTTTATTGATTTGATACTTTTTCCAAATCCGCTTTCTGGCTTGATGGAATTGTATTAAATAAGGCTTTATCCACGTCCAAAAATGACGTAATCCGACACCGACTTTACTAAAAAATTGTTTAAGATTGTCCATAGTACTCCCTCTGTTTACGTTTCTTGGCTAAGTCTACCATATTCTTGTGGGTACGACCTAGGTCTAAAGCATGAAAAATTCTTGAAAAACAATTTCAATGGTCTTTTCGCTGTAGCAAAGGAAATGTGGCCTTCACTAGAGGTAAATAATTGCTTACGCTTAGAAACGAGTCTTTATTTAGCCTCTATTCTATCATGCTTTTCTTCGTTTTTTATGTAAATTTGTTTAAGAATCTCTCAAGGAACTGCCTTTCTAACAAATTTCAGCTTTTTTTCCGTTCTGACTTGACCTTTTGAGTAGCTTTGTTACACTAAATAGCGAATCAGTGAAAGGTGGGATTTGGTGGAATATTCAATGAGATTACCTGAAAATTTTTCAACAATGACTGTAAAAGAACTATTAGAAAATGAGTGGCTAGTCCCTCGAAAAGTGCGCCATTTTTTACGCACGCGAAAAAATGTCAAAATCAACGGAGAAACAGCTGCTTTTCATTTTCCAGTCCAAGCTGGCGATTGTGTCACCTTAACGTTTGAAGAAACCGATTATGTGCGTCCCACTATTCATTTGGGGGAAGCAACGCATGTGAAGGTTTTATATGAAGACGAACATTTAATGATTGTAAATAAACCTTATGGCATTAAAACCCATCCAAATCAGCCACAGGAAACAGACACCTTGTTAAATCATGTTGCTGCCTATTTAGCCGAGAAAAATCAGGTCCCTTATGTCGTTCATCGATTAGATAAAGAAACCAGTGGTGCGATTGTCTTTGCTAAAAATCCTTTTGTCTTACCTATTTTAGGTCGTTTATTAGAAACAAAACAAATTTACCGCCAATATCAAGCGATTGTAGCTGGTCACTTTAACCAAAAAGAGCAGACAATCAATCAGCCGATTGGTCGTGATCGACATGATCGCCGGAAACGACGGATTGATCCTCAAAAAGGGGATTCAGCGATTACACATGTCCAAGTGGTCCAAGCTCTTTCTAACAATCAAACCGCAGTTACCTGTGTTTTAGAAACAGGTCGGACGCACCAAATTCGGGTCCATTTAGCTAGCGAAGGGCATCCAATTATTGGTGATCCGTTATACAACCCAAAATCGCAGGCAGCTCGTTTAATGCTCCATGCTTCACAACTTCATTTACTCCATCCGTTTACAAAAAAACAAATCGTTGTGACTGCAGCGCCTGGCCTATGGTAAAAAAACAGAAGAAATCGGACGGTAACCGCCGATTTCTTCTGTTTTTTTATTTTACCGCACATTCACTGCTGATAACGGCATATCTGCGTTTGCTCAGTGTCTTGGTGTTAAACAGTTCCTGAGCTAACTCTCAGCCTTAATCATTTGTAGCCACTCTTTTTGTAAAATTCCGTAATTGTAGATATCCAGCCATTGGCCATCTTGAAATAACGCTTCTCTATCAATTCCTTCTTTTTTGAAGCCTACTTTTTCATAAACATGAATCGCTTTTTGATTGTTACTATTGACAGCTAATCTGATTTTGTGCAAGCCCAATTCATAAAAAGCAAATTTACAAATTAAAGACACCGCCTCAAAGCCATATCCTTGACCTCGTTGCTCTTTTTGTAAAATAGCAATCCCTAAATTGGCCCCTCTATTTTTCAACTGTACATCAGACAACGAGACCCAACCAATAAATTTCTCTGTCGTATTTTCTAAAATAGCAAATAGAAATCGATCATCTTCTCCTTTATTAATCGTGAAATCTTTCCATTCTTCAAGCCCCCACGGATGTAAAGCATCCCAGCTCAAATGCCGAAGCAATTCATTATCCCATTGCTGTTTTGCAATATGTTCGATATATTCTTCTCTAAAATGAGAAAAGCCAATGTGTTTTCCTTTTAAGACATTTTCCATAAGAACACCTTTAATTTCCTAGATTATTTTTCTATTTGCTGACTATCTATTTCCTCATATTTTTGTAAAAAAGTGGCAATTTTTTCGATGACACACTCATTTTTATCGCTTTGGTCATTCTCTACCTGAAGAACAAGCAACGGTTCATGCAGACTTAAGCGTAGCAAAAACCAACCACTGCCATATTGACCAGACACGTTTCCCCGAACACCTTCTTGGTTTTCACGGTCCACAGCAAAGTCTGCTTGATTTTCTACAAACAATTCAAAGTCTCGCAAGACTTGTTGCCCATAACAAGTAACATCCTCCGCAGTAATTTTGAAGCGAAATTCGTTGGTTTCTGCCGGTTGCTTCAATGTAGCCATCAGATCTCCTAACGTTTGATTGTTTTGTTTCAATTCTGGTAACAACATTAAAATTTTCGCCACGACATATGCACCATCATCCAGATTGTAGTTTTCTTGAAACGCTGCATGACCACTGGTTTCAATGGCTAACGGTGTCTGAAAGCCCCCATGATTCAATTCAATCATTTTATTAATGACATTTCGGTAACCAGAAATATAACGAATCTGTTGGCCGCCTTTTTCTTCAATAAATGTTTTTAAATGACTTGAGGTTGGCGAATTTGTCACAATATAACTACCAGGCGCTTCTTTTAAAACGATTGCCGCTAAAACAGCAATTAAATTATTTCGGTTTAGTACCTCACCTGATTGGTCCACTACGGCCGAACGATCTACATCTGTATCAAAAATAATGCCCAAATCTGCCTGATTAGCTAAAACAGCTGTTTGAATACTTTTCATTGCTTCAGAATTATCTGGATTAGGTACATGATTAGGAAAATGCCCATCTGGTTCTAAAAACTGTGATCCCGTCGTATCAGCGCCCAAAACTTGAAGAACCTGCTCCGCAAAGAAGCCCCCAGCCCCATTACCCGCATCAACGATAATTCGAAAGCCCTGTAAAGGTTTCTCTTCTGGCGAATGAATTCCTTGGCGGATTTTTTCCACCAAATGCTCCGCATAAATTGGCAGTAACTCTTGCTTCATCAGTGTGCCATTTTCATTGGCCGTCAGCGGATCAGTATGAGATAAAATATACCGAATATCTTCTTTCTCTGCTCCACCTTCTGCTGTGAAGAACTTCAAGCCATTAAAGTAGTAAGGCAAATGGCTAGCTGTAATCATAATCGCTGCATCACATTGAAGCGTTGGAAATTGAGTAGCCATAAACATAGCAGGCGTCGTAGCTAAACCAACGTCAATCACCTGAATACCTAATGAAAGAAACGTATCTACTAATGCTTGCTTAATCGGCTCCGCCGTTAGACGACTATCATGTCCGATTGCAATTGTCAGGCGCTGTTGTGCCTTTCGTGGCAGCTGTTTTTTATCCTGTAACCAACGAACCACGCCCACCGCAATCTCGGCTACTGCTGTTGTGGTTAATGTTGCAGTTTGCTCTTCCGTATCCAAAGCAATTCCCCGAATATCCGAACCGTTTTGTAGCGCTTTCAATTCTACCAAGAAAAAAACTCCCTTCTATTGATGCTTTCAATTTTAAAAAATCATATTTTCGATGCGTTCGATAAAGTGTTCCGCATCCTCTTCTGAACGTGTAATCACAATAATCGTATCCGCACCAGCCACTGTACCAGCCACTTCTGGATAAGCTACTTCATCTAAAAAGTTACTCACCACATCGGCATTTCCCATCTCTGTATGCAAGATGACAATAAATTGTACTCGCTCCATTCGAACAACTGAATCTTTTACTGATTCTCGTAATTTCTCTTCACTGCTTGTGCCTTGTGCTTGAGAAAAAATTGCATATTTGACACGACCATCTGCACCATGTGTTTTAACAATACTCATTTCACGGATATCTCTTGAAACAGTCGCTTGAGTGGCTCGGACGCCAAGTTCTTCCAAACGAGTGATTAATTCATCTTGTGTTTCAATTTCTTGTTGCATAATTAATTGTTTAATCAAACGTTGGCGTTCTGCTTTTTTCATATAGACCACTCCTCTCCATTCATTTCTTTTATTATATCCAAAAATGAGTAAAAATACAGGTACTTTTCACATTAAACTCTTTATTTATCTGAAAAAGACTGGATAAATGTTTATATACCAGTCTTTTTCAGTAAAAAATACTTATTTAAGAAGATTCTTTTCTTTTAAATAGTCTTTCGCCACTATGCTAGGATCTTGCCCTTCCACATTGACTTGATAATTCATTTCACTCATTTCTTCTTCGCTAATTTTTCCTGCCAATTTATTCAATATTTCTGCTAATTCTGGATATTTTTCCAACGTTGCTGTTTTAATAAGTGGTGCTCCTTGATAAGGCGGAAATAGCGCTTGATCATCTTCTAACGTTACTAAATCGTATTGTCTCAATTCACTATCCGTTGAATAGGCATCAATCACATTTACCTCACCATTATTAATCGCTTGATAGCGTAACGCCGGTTCCATCGATTGGACATTCAGATTTAAATGATATTTTTCTTGTAATCCCTTATAACCATCTTGCCGATCAATAAATTCTAACGTAAAACCTGCTTTCAACTGATTGCTAATTTTCTGTAAATCACTAATCGTTTTTAATTGATGCGCTTTTGCAAATGAGCGTTTAACTGCGACGGCATACGTATTTTCATAGCGCATCGGTTTCAACAAAGTAAGGTTTTCTTGTTTTTTCAAGCCAGCGCGTGCCGCTTCATAGACTACTTGAGGTTGATTGTCTAGCTGAGGAGGATTTTTTAAAAAGGTTTCGATCACTGTTCCTGTAAATTCCGGATAAAGATCGATTTCATCTGATTTCAAGGCATTATATAAAAAAGTAGTCTTGCCAAAGTTTGGCTTTAACGTCACCTGAATGTCGCTATTTTCTTCAATTAAGGCTTTATACATATTAATAATAATATCTGGTTCCGCTCCTAATTTGCCAGCAATTGTCAGCTGTTTTTCCTTTGAAGAAGTTTGTTGATTCCAGAAAAATGAACCACCTAACAAAAGGCCTAAAATAGTACCGCCAATGATTAGTCGCCGCCCATTCGCTTTTTCCAACCAATGAATTCCATAATTAAATAAGACTGCTAGTGCAGCTGATGAAAGAGCTCCAATAAAAATCAACGATAAATTATTTCGATCAATTCCTAATAAAATGAAGGTCCCTAAACCGCCTGCTCCAATTAACGCCGCCAACGTGGCCGTACCAATAATTAAAACGGTAGCCGTTCGAATCCCAGAAATAATAAATGGTAATGCCATTTGTAACTCAAACTTAAACAGTTTTTCTTTTTTACTCATCCCAAATGCTTCTGCGGCTTCTTCTAACGAAGGATCAATTTCCGTCAAACCAGTATAGGTGTTTTGTAAAATTGGGAATAAGGCATAAATCACTAGCGCAACAATTGCCGGTGGTCGACCAATACCAATTAACGGAATCAG
This sequence comes from Enterococcus sp. AZ104, assembly GCF_050546705.1. Classification (NCBI taxonomy): domain Bacteria; kingdom Bacillati; phylum Bacillota; class Bacilli; order Lactobacillales; family Enterococcaceae; genus Enterococcus; species Enterococcus sp. AZ104. Next base: position 435,734 of record NZ_CP172952.1, on the reverse strand, counting down.
TAAGCCTAGCAAGGCTAAAGAAGGGATGGTTTGGAAAATCCCAGTCACTTGTAACAGACTTTCCGCTAACTTACGATGACTCGTTAAATAAATGGCTAAAGGAATTGCAATCAATGCAGCGAATAATAACGAAATAAAGGACAATTGCATATGCTCGATTAACGCTTGCAGATATTCTTCTTTTCGAGCGAAAAAAGTTTCAATCAGTGCTTGCATCTACTGTCCCTCGCTTTCCAACAGTTGTTCCATAAAACGAGTAATCGTTTTTGAGGTGATACACCCTAAAACTTGTTGTTTTTCTACTAAATTTGCTTTCTCTTGCGCATTAATGAGTTGGACAATCTCTTTTAAATTGGTTTCCATGAAAACAGTCGGCACTGGCTCAATCGTCTCATCTGCGGCTTCTAAAAATGCAGTCAAGTCAGCGCCACAATAGTTCGCTAGTTCTGGCGAAGATTGTTTGAAAAATTGACCGACAAAATTATTTTTCGGATGTTTTTGAATGTCTTCTGGCGTATCGACTTGAATAATTTTACCAGCGTCCATAATACAGATGCGCTCTCCTAACAGTAAAGCTTCAGTCATATCATGGGTCACAAAAACAATGGTACTCGCTAATTCCTGATGAAGTTCTTTCACCAAACGTTGAAGATGATGTCTTGAAATCGGATCTAGCGCGCTAAAAGGTTCATCCATTAAAATCACTTCTGGTTCGGCTGCAATGGCGCGTAAAATCCCGATACGTTGTTGTTCGCCTCCTGAAAGCGCTGCTGGCTTACGATGCAGATATTCCTCAGGATCCAGCTGAACTTTTTTCAATAGTTCAATGGTTCGCTCTCTGCGTTGCTCTTTGGGCCATTTTTTCATTTCAGGAATCAACTCAATATTTTCCGCCACGGTTAAGTTAGGAAATAAGGCAATTTGCTGAAGAACATAGCCAATTTTTAGTCGTAATTCACGTAAAGGGTAGTTGGTTACCGCTTGCTCATTGAGAGCCACTTCACCTGTCGTTGGCTCAATGAGCCGATTAATCATTTTCAAAGTCGTCGTTTTTCCACTACCACTCGGCCCTACTAATACAAAAAATTCGCCTTGTTGGATTGTTAAATTCACATCGGACAAAACGGCATTTTCTTGATATACTTTTGAAACATTTTGAAATTTTATCATTTATTTTCACCGCATCTTTCACTTCTTAATAAACAAAATCTTTGGAGGATCGTCACTCTTTCAGTATAATTTAAGACTAACATCCTGCCTAATTTTTTGTTTTAAGCGCAAGTATGTGGGGGCTCATTTAACGGCTGCCGGTTCGTATCTACAATTATCTACTCAATGAATGGAAAAATTGTCCTCTTCTGCCTTAAACAAAAGTGAACTGTTTTCTACTAAAAGGAGTGATCGTTATGGAAAACGACAAGCGAATTTATAAATGGGACAACGTGAAACTTTTTTTAATTTTCTTAGTGATTTTTGGGCATATTTTAGATCGTGAAGCTTCTCCTTCACGACTCATGGAAACGATCAACTTTTGGATCTATTCATTCCATATGCCGGCCTTTATTTTTGTCTCTGGACTCTTTAGTAAACATGCCATTAAACAACGAAAATATCTACGCTTACTTTCCTTTGTTTGGCTTTATCTCTTAGCGAAGTTGTTGATTACACTTGCTAATTTCGCCTTTGCAAATAAAATGAATTTTGATTTACTGAACGAAACGGGCGTTCCTTGGTACTTACTTTCCTTAGCAAGTTTCTACTTAATTACCATCTTTCTTCAGCGCGTTCAGCCGAAAATCATGTTGCCCATCATCATTGTTATCGGCTGCGCCTCAGGCTATTTGCCTGTGGAAGGTTTCTTGTCTTTAGGACGGACTCTGGGCTTCTTCCCTTTCTTCTATTGTGGCTACTTAATGGATATTCAAAAGCTACAAACCTTTTTAGATCATCGCAAAGTCAAATGGGCAGCGATAGGCGTAATTTTAAGCTCCTTTTTATTTGTAAATAGTCAATGGTCATTGGCAACGAAATTTTGGGGTTTCTTAACTGGTTGGGCTTCCTACGCTGAAATTAGTCCGGCCTTTGAATATAGTAGTTTCATTCAGCTGTTCTTTTACGTTGCTGCAGCATTGGTGTCTCTTTCTTGGTTTGCATTATTGCCGAAACGAAAGTTACCTTTAAGCGCCCTCGGAAAAGATACCCTCTACCCTTATCTCTTGCATATGCCCTTAATTATTCTGTTGGAAAGTGGTTTGCAATTAGACACACTCTTTAAAGAATGGTTTACTTTCCGAATCCTGGCACTTTTCTTCTTAGCCCTCTTCATTTTAGCTATTACGAATATGCCTGTGGTGAAATGGGGAGCGGATTATCTTTTTAATCCAATTGCGTATGTGTTGCCAAAACAATGGTTAAAAGTTAAATAAAAAAAGAAGAGCGTGGGACAAAAATCACTTTGGATTTTTGCTCCACGCTCAAAAACTGTTAAACGGCGAGAGTTGCAATGTTTCACTGTGAAGCATGAACAGATGAAATCATCGTACCTACTTGGTTTTTGGAGCTAAACACTTTTATCTCAGATTTTTTTCAACTATTGAAACAATCCTTTAATTTTATCAAACAAACCATCGGTCGTTGTATCAGCTAACATCGCTGTAATTTTATGATAGTGTTCGCCTAATTCATCTTTATGTTCTTCAATGAATTGTTGCGCATGTTCCACGTTTCCTTCTCCAATTAAATCTTTTGCTTTTTGAACTAATTCTTCTACGTTCATCTTCACACGTCCTTTGATTAAATAGTTAACAATAAGTGTTTCACTCATTGCCTTTTCTCCTATTTATCGTATCGTGGGATCCTTTGATTTGCAAGAAATTTTCAGTAAATTGACGGTTCTGATTTTGGGTTTTTAAAAGGCAAAAATTGCAAAAAAAAGCTGTTTTCGAAAATCGAAAACAGCTTTTTTACTTTACTTCGCTAAACGATAAATCGCATCTGCATAAATAGCAGCTGCTCGGAATAAGTCATCTAATTCCATAAATTCGTTGGCTTGGTGCATTGTGTCTGTGTAGCCAGGGAACATTGCGCCATAGGCAACACCACGTTTTAATAAGCGGCCATAAGTACCGCCACCAATGATTTGTTCTTGGCCTTTTTCGCCTGTATGGTCTTCGTAAACTTGTAGTAACGTTGCCACCAATGGATCATCAACTGGTACATAATGCGGTTCTTGGTTGCGATCTCCTTGTGTTGCAGTGACCGTTTCACCGACTGTTGTTTGAACTTTTGCTTGTAATTCTTCTGCTGAAGTTCCTTTTGGATAGCGGAAGTTTAATGTTACTAAGCTATTTTCAGGGTTTTCTGGATCAAAGTTAACAATCCCAGCGTTCATTGTCAATTTACCCATTTTTTCGTCTTCAAAAGCCACGCCTAATTTTTCACCATAAAAATCTTCATGGATAAATTCAGCAATGGTATTAATAAAGCTATATGCGCCTTCTGCAAAGCTGTAATCATTTAAGAAAGTTGCCAAGAAAGTCGCTGCGTTAATTCCAGATTGTGGGCTAGCACCGTGAGCCCCTTTACCAACTACATGGAAAGTCACTGTTTTATCTGAAAGTTCTGCGTTACCTGAAATTTTTGCTTCTTGTTTGATGAATGTTTCAAAGCTAGCAGCTAGTGAAGCCGCTTCGTCTGCTGAAGCAGCCGTTACAACAGCATCTGCTGTTCCCGGAACCATGTTTTCACGTAAGCCAGATTTGAAGCTTTCTAATTTATAATCAGCGCCGTTACCGCCTCGGAAAGTTAAACGAATAGTCACATTTCCTTTTTCCCCATTGATAATTGGGAACTCAGCATCTGGTGAGAAACCAAAGTCTGGCGCTTCTTCATGTTGGAAATAGTAATCCATATCGCCCCAGCCGCTTTCTTCGTCACTTCCTACTACGAAACGGATTTTTTTAGACACGGGTAAGCCTAATTCTTTGATAATTTTCATTGCGTAATAAGCAGCCATACTTGGGCCTTTATCATCGCTTGCACCACGTGCATAAATTTTGCCATCTTTAATGACTGGTTCATAAGGATCTGTTTCCCAACCATCACCAGCAGGAACAACGTCCATATGACCAAAAATCCCTAACGTTTCGTCGCCTTCACCATATTCAATGTGTCCAGCGTAATTGTCGACATTTTTCACCGTAAAGCCATCACGTTCACCATACGCTAACATGTGTTTTAAGCCAGCAACTGGCCCAGGTCCAAAGGGCGCTTCAGGTGTTGCTTGTGCATCATCACGTTCACTGTTGATCCGTAATAAGTTTTGTAAATCTTCTAATAAGTCGTCTTTACGTGCTTCGACTTCTTTTGTCCAATCAATTGTCATTTGTTGTCACTCCTATTCATAAAGTTCTACATAGTCAATCATACCATTTTATGCAGAAAAAGAAAGAAACCCGACACTATTTTTCGAGAAATTTTTTATCTTTTCCGCAGAAAGGGCTGGGTTTTTGTTTATTTTAATTAAGGTATGATTGTTTAGGTTGTAGTTGTTGCAATTCGGCTTCTGTTAAGGGCCGATATTCCCCTAGTTCTAACGTTTCATCCAACCATAGTTCGCCCATTCGTAATCGTTTTAAATACGTCACAGGTTTGCCTACAGTGGCTAACATCCGTTTGACTTGATGGAATTTTCCCTCTTGAATCACTAAACGGACTACGGAAGTCCCTTCTTCCTCATTGATCGTCTCAATGACTAAACGACTTGGTTTAACCATTTCTCCATCTTTCAAGGCAAATCCTTGCGCAAACAGTTGACAATCTTCCGCTGTCACAAGTCCCTCAACTTCAGCTAAATATTCTTTATCCACATGCTTTTTGGGGGATAATAATTGATGCGCTAACTGGCCATCATTTGTTAACAGAAGCAAGCCTTCGGTATCTTTATCCAAGCGACCAACTGGGAACAAGTCGGCACGGTAATCCTGATCAGTTAACAAGTCAATTACCGTTTCATCTCGCTGATCTTCCGTCGCAGAAATGACACCTTGTGGTTTATGCAACATGTAATAAAAGAATTTCTGATACGTAAGAATTTCTCCCATCAAGGCAATTTGATCTGTTTCTTCATTTACTTGTGTTTTGGCTTCTTTTACGACGTCACCATTCACCGTAACGACTTTTTTCTTTAACAATTGTTTGATTTCTTTACGACTACCGATACCAACATCGGCTAAAAATTTATCTAAACGCATCGTCATTCCTCTTTCCTTTAAAAAAATAGCTTGGGACATAAATCGAATCGATCGATGTCTCAAGCCTTGTCTCTTAAGAGAATCTGCTGAAAGGAGTTCAATCAGCTATTATTTAATATTGAATTTTGCACGTAATTTTGCGGCATTTTTCCCTAATAAACGATCAGCTAAGCGAATCTTCAAGACCGAATAGCCATAAAAAGCGCCTCCTGCAGCAGCCACAATTACAACGATAATGAAAGCTTGGAAACGTCTAGTTGGATCTAAAAATAGATACAAGAACTGACGGAAAATCAAAGCGATAATCATCATGATGACTGTAATACAGAACATTAACAATGTTCGCCGTAAGGTTAATTTGTAATTAAAACGTGTCACTTGACGAATTCTTCTTAGAATCAATACGCAAGAAACCGTAAAGCCAATCATCGTTGCTAATAACGGACCGTAAACTTCAAATAAACGGATTGCGGGGAATTGCACGATTAATTTCACAGCTAAACCAATTCCTAAATAACGCATTGCGTCACGATTTTCATACATCCCCATCAACATATTTGACACTAACATATACAAGCCCAAGAATAAACTAGCGTAACAAGCTTGCACTAATAAAGAAGTGCCTAAAGCATCTGGCATGTAAAAAACAGTGTATAGTGGTTGCGCTAAAACAATCATACCGAACGTTGCTGGCAACATTACAAACACAAAAAGTTGTAAATTATTACTAATCAAACGCGCTAACTCACGATGATTTTTTAAGGTGACCGCTTCTGTAATTAACGGTAATCCAGTAGCCGAAATCGAAGTCGCTAAAGCCACGACAATCATGGTTAATTTGTCCGGATTGGCATTAAAAATACCGAAAAGCTCTCGTAACTGGGTATCTGAATAATCCGTAAACAAACGCATAAAGTTTGAGAAAGTAAACTGATCGACAAGTTTAAAGACCGTCACCCCTGAGCCAACTACGATAAAAGGAATCGCCTCTTTAAAAGTTTCAATCAATAACTCTTTTGGAGCAATTTCATGTTCATTGGCGCTGTGTTCTTCTAAATAATCAAATAATGGTTTTTGTTTGTACATGTAATAACCTAAAACCGCAAAACTTGCGAGCATCCCAATAAATGCCGCAAAAGTGGCTTGGGTCACCGCTGTAACGTAATTACCTTCAAAGACTTTCATGATAATAAAAGCAGTTAATAACATGTAAAAAACTCGTGCTACTTGTTCAACAATTTGTGATAAAGCAAAGGGCATCATTTCTTGATTTCCTTGGAAATAACCGCGAATGACACTCATGCTTGGGAAAACTAAAACGGCTAAACTTAATGAACGCATCGTTGGAACTAATTCAGGTCCTCCGCCAGACAAAGCTGCTAATGCCGGAGATGCCAAATACATCACAATAGCAAAAACCACACCTAAGCCACCCATTAGTTGTAAGGCACGATAAAAGAGCTGTCGACTAATTTTATATTCGTTCAATGAATTATAATGCGAGGTCTGCTTGGCAATCGCACCTGGAATTCCGGCGGTAGAGATCATTAGAAATAAGGCATAAATCGTATACCCCATTGAAAACAAACTGTTCGCTTCGTTTCCGTGCTCGCCCATCCAAGCGTACCAGGGGATGATGTAAATCGCCCCTAACATGCGGGAGATAATATTACTAGCTGTCATCCAAGCTGAGCCTTTGACCATTTTTTCTTGGTTCGTCAGGATTGGTTGATCAACTGAATTTGGTTGATTGATCATTTTGTCCTCCAATATTCTTTGAGTATGCTTTCTTTATTTTAATTGTTCATCTTGGGATATGCAACGACTTTCTCGAAGAATTATCCTATTTTAACATTTCTCATGGATTTTCTCACGCTAACGAGATGGTTTTTTTAAAAGAAAAATAATGCTATAATGACATCAGTTTTGAAATTTCGTTGAAACGTTTGGAGGCAAAAAAAGTGACGATTTCATTATTCGCAATTCGCGATTGCTTAGAAAAAGAAGATTTATTAAAAGAATTTATTTCACCAGAAGGCTGGCACTTGACTCTTTCCGACACGTTAGGTCAACGAGAAGTAACGGCTCTTTCTTACGATTCGAGAGACGTAACAGCAGAAACACTCTTTTTTTGTAAAGGATTAAACTTTAAAGAAATCTATTTAGAAAATGCTGTAAAAGACGGCCTAGAAATCTATGTTTCTGAGGTGCCTTATGAGGTTCCAGCACAACTAGGAATTATCGTGACTAACATTAAAAAAGCAATGGCTGTGTTAAGCATGGCTTTTTATGATTATCCACAAAATAAATTAAAACTGATTGGCTTTACTGGAACCAAAGGTAAAACAACAGCGGCTTATTTCACCAAATATATTTTAGATGTTGCTACACAACAAAAAACAGCCTTGCTTTCTACCATGAATTCGACATTAGATGGCAAAACATTCTTTAAATCTGCCTTGACTACACCCGAATCTTTGGACTTGTATCGAATGATGGCAACCGCTGTTGCTAACGGGATGACTCATTTTATTATGGAAGTTTCTTCCCAAGCCTACAAAACTAATCGTGTCTACAAGTTATTTTTTGATGTCGGCATTTTTTTAAACATTACCCCCGACCATATCAGTCCAATTGAACATCCAACCTTTGACGATTACTTTTATTGCAAACGTCAATTGATTACACATTCTAAAGTCATTGTGTTGAATCACGAAGCTGATTATTTTCCATTACTTAAAGAAACCGCACAACAGCAAAAAGTCCCTGCCATTGTCTATGGCAGTCAGCCAGCTTCAGAAGTTGACTATTCATTCGCTGTTTCTTCAGAGGATTCCTTACGTTTTATCGTTGAAAGTCCTGCAGATGCGTTAGGATTGGCTGGCTCTTATCACCTTCGTTTAGGTGGTGATTTTAACAAAGGTAATGCGTTAAGTGCGGCGATTGCTAGTGTCCTTGTGGGAGCTTCAAAAGAAGAGTGTCAACAAGGGATCGCAGCAACCACCGTCCCTGGCCGGATGGAATCTTTAACGAATACCAACGGTGCAACCGTCTATGTTGATTACGCTCATAACTATGACAGTTTGAAGAATCTTTTAACCTTTGTCCGTGAAGAACATCCTGACGGCCGCTTAATTGTTCTTGTCGGTAGTACGGGAGACAAAGCGATTTCTCGCCGCAAAGACTTTGGTAGGGTTCTTTCTGAATTGGCTGATGTTGCAGTCCTAACAACCGATGACCCAGCCAGTGAAGATCCAGCAAAAATTTGCCAAGAAATTCAAGCCCATATTACCAAAGAAATGCCTGTTTACACCATTTTAGATCGTGGCGAAGCAATTGCTCACGCATTATCTTTAAGCACAACGGCTGATGATGCGATTGTCTTAGCTGGTAAAGGCGCCGACCTTTATCAAAAAGTAAAAGGCGTAGATGAACCTTACGCAGGAGACTTTGCACTTGCGGAAGCTTTCATTAATAAAAAGAACTAAATCATTTAAACACACATGAAAAAAACAAGCTGCAACCACTTATCAGCAAAGGTTGCAGCTTGTTTTTTAAAGAACTTCTTTTATTTTCGTTACTTCTTCTTCTGATAAGCCATGACCGCCATCAACGAGCAAAAAGTCAACTGGAAAATGTTTCTTTAATTGGTTAGCTAAAGAAAGAACTTGTCCCGGAATACTCAACTCATCCTGAGCCCCTGTTGTGACAATCACTTTTGTCGCAAACTCACCAGATACATATTGATAGCCTAAATTGCTTGGATGCAGTAAAATAACAGTGTTAGCAATAGTCGGGTTCTTTTCTAACAGGCCTAAAATAAAATTGGCACCGTTAGAGTACCCTATAAAAATAACTTCATCGTATAACTTTTGCGGTTGCCAAACTTCTTCTAGAAACGCCGTCACTCGCTCATCAAAGTTAGCACGAGGTAATGCTCCATTGACTAATGGCGCAAAAAAGCGTCGCTGTTCGCCTACACCTTCTGTTCCTAAGTAACTTAGAACACTCGCTTCTGGATAAAGGGTTGCGATGGTCGTTAATAATTGATATTCATTGCCACCAGTACCATGGAAAGCGACAACTAATTGATTAGGTTTCGACCCTTTTTGAAAAAATTGTTTCATTTAATAAACCTCCAAGAAAGGAATTTTACTATGTATGCACAAATTCATCACATCTCTATTTTAAATCGATTGATAAAGCCTACATTTGACTTCTATCATAATACACTGGGATTAAAATTACTAATGAAAACGATCAACCAAGATGACCACACCATGTATCACTTATTTTTCTCAGATAATGAGCAACGAACAGGTACCGAATTAACTTTTTTTGAATTGAATGATGGCCAAGATCAATCATTTGGGACAAATACAATTGAACGAACTATTTTAAAAGTACCAACGCGCGCCTCTTTGGATTTTTGGGCAGAACGTCTTGAGCAAGCGGGTATCTGCCACTATGGTGTGGAAACATTTAACCAACACCCAATTTTGCGTTTTGAAGCGCCCGATAATACGCAAATGGCGCTTGTTCCGTTACGTAAATTTGAAAATGCGGAAGATTATTTTCCAGCTGAACATGCTGAAATTCCAGTAGAACATGCAATTTTAGGCATTGATGCAATTCAATTACGCGTCCAATATGCCGCAGCTACCAGACAACCTTTAGTGGATTATTTACATTGGCATGAAAAAGAAACAGTACCTTTTTTTGAAACTGCGCATGAAGTAACCGTTCTGGAAAATCATCATCCACAGTTTTATCAAGAGGTGCATATCATTGATGACCGTACCAATCCGCTTGCCATTGAAGGGATTGGTGGCGTTCATCACGTCGCCTTTGGGGTGGAAGATACGCAAGAATTAACGCAAGTTGACAGCCTGTTGGATGAAAAGAATTTTACAAACTCAGGGATTAAAGACCGTGAATTTTTCAAATCATTGTATTTTAGAGAACCGAACCACTTGTTATTTGAAGTAGCCACACAAAAAGGCCTGCTAGATGCCGAAGCCTATGAAAATCAAAGCTCAAACTTTGATGAAATCTCCCTTTATTTGCCTCACTTTTTGGCAGATCAAAGAGAACGAATCGAAGCGATTTTAGCACAACAACGCCATGAGTAAACAAAAATAGCAGTTAGGACCGCTATTTTTGTTTTTTAATATCCTATTATTGCCCTTTTTTGAAAAAAAGGAGTACACTAATAGTAGATGAACTGCGCAAGGAGGTGAGTACATGTTATCTAAGGAAGAAGTTCTACACTTATTGAACGAAGCAAAAAAAGAAGTCGATCGTTTAGAAACAAACCGCCAAGAAGATTTAGGTAATTCAATCAACTATATTGAAAATGAATTACAGCTCCAACGTGTCTTATCTCAAGTGGAAGCTTATGAAAAAGTACTTGGTTAATTGATTACGTATTAAATGAGAGAGGAGCAACCAGATTCAGGTGAATGAATCTGGTTGCTCCTCTCTCATTTTTTACTAGACTAATTCATAAGCAAGTTCTCGTGCAATAATTTTTGCGGTTGTTTCAGCGATTTCTCCAGTAAAGCCAATGCATTGTTCCATATGCTCAGGTGAACCCATCGTCATTTTATTTGTCAAAATACTGCAGCAAACCACTCGATGCTTTTGTCGAAAACTTTGATGCAATTCGTTGGCTAAAGCCATCGTTTTATTTACTTGTTCTCCTTTGGCTTCTGTCCGACCAAAAAAGTAGCCCAGACACATAACCCCGCCTGAAAGAGCACCACAAATACACTTCGCTCCTCCAACACCTACAGGAAACCCAGAAGCCATGGCCACAGCTTCAATGGGAATCTCCGCATCGAAGTGTTGCCGAATGGTCGCCACAATCGCTTCCGAGCAATAAAAATCACCGTTACGATAATAGGCTTCCGCTTCTTCCCTGATTGCTTGTAAACAAATTCTCTTTTTCAAAATGCCCTCCATTCTGTATCCGCTTTCATTTTATGAATAAAAGGATGCCAAGCATCCCTTTATTTTATAGATTTTCTGCAGAGGTAAATACTTCTGACACATCATCATCGTCTTCTAACTTGTCAACCAAGCGCTCTAATTGCGCTTTTTGTTCATCGTTCAAGGTTAGTAAGGTTTGCGGAACCATTGTTAATTCAGCTTGTGCTAATGAATAACCTGCTTGTTCTAAAGCATCGCGAACCGCTGTAAAATCTTCTGGTGCTGTGTAAATTTCAAATACTTCTGGTGATGTTTCTAAATCCTCGCCGCCTGCTTCCAAAACGACTTCTAGCATGTCGTCTTCCTCAATTGCATGATCTTCTCGCTTAATGACAATATAGCCTTTACGATCAAACATATAATTCACCGAACCCGTTTCACCTAAAGAGCCACCATTTCGAGTAAACGCGACGCGAACATTGGTGGCCGTTCGGTTGCGGTTATCTGTTAGTGCATGAACTAAAACTGCCACGCCACCTGGCCCGTATCCTTCATAAGTTACCTCGTCATAATGTTCCCCTTCACCAGCACTACTGGCTTTTTTTATGGCGCGCGCAATATTATCATTGGGCATATTGGCTGACTTAGCTTTATCGACTGCTAAACGTAAAGCAGGATTCATTGCGGGGTCAGGGCCACCTGCTTTTGCCGCCATATAGATTTCCCTTGAAACTTTTTGGAAAATTTTCCCACGTTTGGCATCTTGCGCATTTTTACGCCCTTGAATGTTGCTCCATTTGCTGTGTCCTGACATCCTTGATTCCTCCTGACTTTTCGTTACTATTCTCCTTTATTCTACTCTTCTTTTCAGTTAGGAACAAGCGCTACCAAAAAAAGACCCTCGCTTACCCACCGTTCTGACGAATAAACGAAGCTCTTCTAAATTAGCGTCTTCTTTTTTTATTTTTCTTCAAACCATGAACCACCAAACAAATAACGATGGCTGTCAAAGCACCCATGGCATCCAACATAACATCTTGAAAAAGAGGGGTCCTTCCGCCTGTGATCATTTGATGAAATTCATCTAAACCTGCATAGCCAGTAGCAGCTAGCCAGGAAACAACAGCTGTTAAAAACAGACCTTTGATTCTTGGCACTAATCCAATAAACCAACTACCACCTAATAGAAAATACGTACCAAAATGGGCTCCCTTACGAATAAAAAATTCAACAAATTTACTATAACCACTAGCTTGAATGCTCACTTCACTGCCAGCATATTGAAAAGAAATATTTTTTAATTGTTCTTCAAAAGGATGACTGCTCAGAAGTTTATCTAAAAGCCCAACTTGTGATTGCTGTTCATACGTCTGTGATGAACTGAAAAATAAAATGGCCATAATAACAAACGCAATGACTAAATATAAATTACTATCTTTCAAATAATTTTTCATATAATCCTCTTTTCTTGGTTTCAAGTTGCCCCGTGCCTGCCACGGAAAATTCTTTTTTATTATAGTCGGTTTCGAGGGAAAAAGAAACAACTTCTCTTAGGTCTTATGATATACTGAAAAGAAAAAAATGAAAGAAGGATTGGATATGACCTATTCTATTACATGGGATTTAGACAGTATTTTCCCCAATGGGAGCGAGTCCAAAGAACTTAGCCAACGAATGACTCAATTAACCGAACAGACAAAAGAGTACCATCAATTAATCACAGAATGGACACCAGAAAGTGCCCAAGGCAAAGAACAATTTGCTGAAATCTTAACGTTACAAGGGAAAATCTCAAATGGCTTTTCACAATGTAATAGTTTTTTAACTGCTTTAATTTCTGCTAATACTAATGATACCAAGGCCAAAATTTTATCAGGCGATTTATACAATCTGTTGCCAGCGATTCAATTAGCTGAAACCATTTTTACTAAAAAAATCACCGAGATTTCAGCAGAACATTGGCAAGCCCTGTTAGCCGAAGAACCGTTCAAAACAATGGCTTTTCGCTTAAATGAATTACGCCGTGATGGAAAAAAACTGCTTTCCGAACAAGAAGAAAATATCATCAATACGCTTTCTCTAGATGGTTTAAATGCTTGGAGTACACATTACGATACGATTGTTGCTTCCATTGTGATTCCTTTTGAAGAAAAAGATGGCTCTGTGACAGAACTATCTGCAGGCCAAGCCTTTAACCGCATGATGGGAGATCCTGATAAAAAGGTTCGTCAACGTTTGTTTACAGCCTGGGAGAAAGCTTGGAGTGGCAAAGCTTCAATTTTGGCAGACACCCTAAATCACTTGGATGGGTTCCGTTTATCTGATTACAAATTGCATGGCACTACAGATTATTTAGAAAATCCCTTAAACTATAATCGAATGAGTCAAGAAACATTAACGGTTATGTGGGAAACCATCCAAAAAAATAAACAACCATTCGTCGACTTTCTAACGCGCAAAGCGCAATTATTCGGCAAAGAAAAAATGGATTGGCAAGACCAAGATGCACCAATTATTTTAGGTGATTTAGAAGAAAAAACGTATTCCTTTGATCAAGCCGCTGCCTTTATTTTAGAAAATTTCCGTAAATTCAGTCCGAAAATGGCCGATTTTGCCCAAATGGCTTTTGAAAAAAGTTGGATTGAAGCTGAAGATCGTCCAGGCAAACGTCCTGGGGGGTATTGTACAGAATTACCTGAAACACAAGAGTCGCGGATTTTCATGACCTTTGGCAATTCAATCAACGAAGTAGCTACTTTAGCCCATGAATTAGGTCACGCTTTCCATAGTAGCGTGATGTGGGATTTACCTTCATTGAATCGAGAGTATGCCATGAACGTAGCAGAAACAGCTAGTACCTTTGCAGAATTGATTGTTGCTGACGCCACCTTAAAAGAGGCCAAATCAGATGTTGAAAAGATTAACCTTTTAGACACAAAAATGCAAAATGCCATTGCCATGTTTATGAACATTCATGCGCGTTTTATCTTTGAAAATAATTTTTATCAAGTGCGCCAAAAAGGTTTAGTAGCGGAAGAAGATATTACTGAATTAATGTTAGCGGCGCAAAAAGAAAGCTACAAAGATAGTCTTGGCAGTTATCATCCTCATTTCTGGGCGAGCAAATTGCACTTCTTTATTGATGATGTGCCTTTCTATAATTTCCCATATACTTTTGGCTATCTATTCAGCATGGGTATCTATGCGTATGCCAATCAACAAGGCAGCTCTTTTGAAGACCAATACATTGCGTTATTAAGAGACACTGCTTCGATGACAAGCGAAGAATTAGCGAAAAAACATTTAAATGTTGACTTAACAAAACCTGATTTCTGGCAAGCCGGCATTGATCAAGTCCTAAAAGATGTGGAACAATTCATGACTTTAACTGAAAACTATGTAAACTAAGCAAAAAAGAAGCAGTAACCAACATCAGGTTACTGCTTCTCTTTTTTTCAAATAGTTTCGATACGCAAGGTAGCCCACAAGCATTAGTCCAAACGTAACAAATTCAACTACGGGCATGGCTAACCAAACACCGGTTAATCCTAGTAATTTCACCAAAATAAATAAAACTGGCACAATTAAAAAGAACCCACGCAAAGAGGAAATCATTAGCGCCATTTTCGGTTTACGAACTGCCGAAAAGTAATAAATCCCCATAAAATTCAATCCTGTAAACAAGAAGGAAATCGCATATAAGCGGATGGCTGTCCTAGCAATTTGCGCCAACTGGTCGTTCCCTTCGCTATTAAAGACCTCAATAATTTGTCCCGTAAACACTTGACTGATTAAAAAGAACAGGAAGCCGGCGAACAAGTACGTAATAAAGCTAAGTTTAACAAATTTACGCAACACCTTCGTTTCCCCTAAACCATAGTATCGGCTGAGTAATGGTTGCGCCCCTTGCCCAATCCCTGTAAAAATGGCAATCACAATAATATTGAGGTTGGCAACAATCGCATAAGCTGAAATCGCCACATGACCAACTAAGTTTAACAAAACAATATTAAATAAAAACATGACAAAGGCCGAAGAAAATTCATTTAAAAAGGAAGAAAAACCAATCGACATAATTTCTCGAACATCATGGAATTTCACTTTAAACTTTTCAAAACGTAAAACTCGTTGCGGCGACCACTTATGCAACGTAATCAGGATTAAGCTTGTTAACGGTGACATCACCGTTGCAATGGCCGCGCCTGCCATGCCCCACCCAAATTGATAAATAAAGACATAATCCAAAATAATATTGACAATTCCCCCACTGACAAAAGCAATCGTTGCCAAACGAGGATTATGGTCATTTCTTAAAAAAGTAATCAGGCAATTGTTTAAAATAAATAATAATGAACAGCTAAGGTAAATCATATAATATTCCTTTGCCAAACCAAACAAGACACCGGTCCCCTGAAGTCCCCGAATAATTTGATCGGAAAAAATCAAGCTCACTAAAGTAAAGAGACTCCCTATAACGAAAACTAACCCAATCGTTAAACTAAAATACTGATTGGCTTTTTTGATTTCTTTTTGCGCAACCGTGGTCGAAAACAACGTAGCGCCGCCAACCCCAAACATCCAACCTAATCCATTAATAATATTAACGAGTGGTAAGACAATGTTAAGCCCCGCCAACGCCTCGGTGCCGATCCCATTTGCAATGAAAAATGTGTCCGCCAAAATAAAAATTGATTGCGCCGCCATACTTAAAATTCCTAACAGAACATTTTTATAAAACAACGCAGTAAAATGGTTTTGCTGTGTTTGCTCCATACCCAAATCTCCTTCTAACAAAAAAAGGACTCATTCTTTTTGCTTCAAGGCTTACGCAAAAATCAGAATCCTTCAATTATTCAACCCAGCGATTAAATAATCTGTCTATTTATTGATACTTCTAGGGTAGCATTCTCTCTTCGAAAAAACAACCATCCTTCTATTTTTCTCATTTTAAACTTTCTTAAGCAGTTGCAGTTGTTTTTGAACCACTTGCCAATCTTCTTTGACGACTTCTTTTAAACGATAATTATAAAAGACAGCTGCTGGATGGAAGAGTGGAATGATTTGATAGGTTTTCTGCGTCCAATGATAGTTTTGTGATTGCTCATCAAATGTTTGAATGGGCGACTGAATGACCGTTCCGTGCACTGCAGTGATTGTTGGCTTTGGTCCTAAAAGTCGTTGCAACCCAATATTCCCCAGTGTCAAAATTAGTTCAGGTTGGCAAACAGCGATTTCCCAATCAAGCAAAGGCGCAAAAATTTTGATTTCTTCTTTGGTTGGCGTTCGATTAGGAAACTTGGTTACTCTTTCTCCCGTTTTTGCAATCTGCTTCGTTTTTACAGAAAAAGGCCGACTCCTAACCGCACTGGTGATATACACCGTTTCACGACTTAAGCCAACTTGTTGTAATTGTTCCATCAACAATTGACCTGAACGCCCTATAAATGGTACGTTTTCTTTAATTTCTTCTTTTCCAGGTGCTTCCCCAATCAGCATCACTTTTGGCTGTTGCGGGCCTTGCCCTTCCACAAAACCTTCTAATGGTAAGTCTTTCGCTTTAGCTAAAACTGCTTTTTTCAGATGTTCAGGATAGTGCATTTACCATCACGCCTCTCTTCTGGTGTTCTTCCTTCGCTATATTGATTATAAATAGGACCCAAAAGAAACTCAAAAAAAGGGACCTACTCATTTAGGAGCTGGTTTTTCTACACACAAAGCTTTGTCTTTAGCTAAATAAAAAGGCCGTAAGTAACCAACTAAATTAGACATCGGTAAAACCTCCGTTGGTAAGTCAATCTTCAATGTCTCTTTTAAATAGGCTCTGCGTGTCGCAATCCGTTGCCACATGTCTGGATAAGTTTGCTGAATCTCTTTTTGCAATGTTTCATCAGCCAAAGCCACACATTCTTCTGCACTCACCCCTGTATAACCAGGTACAGAAGGAATAATATCCACTTGAAAGAGCATGCCACTTTCCAAGCGAATGGCTGAATCTGGATAAATAGGCGACGACATCCATTCATCATCCGAAACTAAATGCCCAGGATTCAAATGCCAGTGATAGATTTCTTTTGGTAACTGTTCTTCAATCGCTTGGTACATTTCTCGCCCTAACAGTCCGATTCGAATGGTTTCAAGCCAGTGAACGACAGCTTGAAAATAGGGTTTTGCTACGCGCTCTAAATAATCACGTTGCGCTTCTGGCAATTGCTGCTCGTTTTCAATAACAAAACCTGTTCGGCTAGACAAGCCGCCTTTGTAGCCTGTAGTTAATGATAAGGCATCACCTAACTGAATTTCTTTGGCAGTCGGATACATGTTTGCATATTCAAAACGTTGACCAGTTGCCGCAATGGTTACTACCGTCGGCGTTTGACCTTCATCATTTAACAAAGCCCCAATGTCCGTTTCACGCTGTCCTACTTCAATTGCATTTAAAGCCTTTAACATACTGCGAGAAGCCAAATTCGCCCCATATTCATAGTGCGCCAATTCGTTGGCATTATTTGTTGTGCGGGCCCCCTTTGCTCCAATCAATAAGTGGGTCCCATTTAGTAAACGAGCTTCTTTCGGCAGCGCTTTTTTCAGTGCTTCGACAATAAAATGTGGCACATCAAACATCGTAGCAGGTTCTTGCTGTTGTGTTGTAAACATTTTCCAACCAACGATACCTATTTTTTGAGCAGTTTCATCGAGAAGCGTTTCAAAAATCTGCGACAACTTTTGTTCCCCAGCCATTGGTTGATTAGGTAGCGAAAAAGCTGGATAATGAATTAAATCGGCTGAGATGCGGGCATGTTGGCACAGTTTTAAATTTTCATTGCCTAAAATAAGTGTCGCCATACCATCCTTATTTAACACAAGGAGTCCTTCTTCAAACCTCGGAATAAAGCCAGTTAAGTATTCAAAATTACTGCCATGCTCTTTGTCTGCATAGAAGACCAATTGATCGAATTTTTCTGTTTCCATTCGTTGTAATACTTTCTGCTTGCGCGCCATCATCGTTTCATTCGTCAAATACGTTGGAAAAACATTCTCAAAAACAGTAGGTTCAGCAATATGTGTATAATTAATTTTTCGCTTCATTATTATCCTCCATTATTCATCTGCGACAATCAACGTTACGCCTGCTTGCGCTAACTGCTCACAGAATTTTTCATCAGGTCGTGTATCTGTCACTAAACAATCAATTTCTGTTAATTCGCAAATTTTAAATAAACCCGTTTTGTTTAATTTCGTTTGGTCTGCTAAGGCAATGACTTGTTTGCCTTGTTGAATCATTCGCCGCTTGACTTGACCTTCTTCTTCTGTGTGAATAAATAATCCTTGTTCAGATAACGCAAACACACCTAATAATGTATAGTCGGGGGCAAATTCCCCAACCTTAGCGACTGTTTCTGCCCCAAACAAAAAGAGTTGTTGTTTATGCAGTTGCCCAGGTAATACTGTAATTTTTGTCTGATCCATTTGCGCTAGAAGTAGCGCATGACTGAGAGAGTTCGTTATCGCGTGAATCGGACTATTTTCCATCGCTCGAATAGCTGCTTCCACCGTGGTTGATGAATCAAAAAAAATGGACGCTTGTTTGGGAATATTTGCCCAAACTTTTTGGGCAATGGCTTGTTTTTTCTCTGGATGCTTCACTATTCGTTGAGCATAATCGTAAATAGTTGCTTCAGACTGCACTGAGATAGCGCCACCGTGCGTTCTCTTTAAATGTCCTTCCTTTTCTAAACGAATTAAATCTCGCCGAATAGTATCTTTTGAAACGGAGACTTGCTCCGCTAACGCTTCCATGGAAATACTTTTTTGTTCATTCACTATTTTTTGAATCTTGGCTAAACGTTCTTCAATCAACATGCTTCCTCACCTCTTCTAAGTAAAGATAGCACCTTTTGCATCATTTTGCAAATAAATGCAAAACAATGCAAAAAAAACTAGTCCTTCATTTTCTAACGAAGGGCTAGTTTGAGAGTGGTTTTAATAGGTAAATTGAATAATCATGCCGCTAGGATCTTCTAACGCAAGTAAATGATCTTTGGCAATAAAATGTAACTTTGCTTCTTCCGCATTGGCTTGGACTATCTCTAAATCTGCCGCAGTTGGTAAACGGAAGGTGTAATTTTCTAAGCCAAATTGATTTTCTTGAATCGTTGGCAGCTGTTTGCCGCTCCATGTATTTGTCCCAATATGATGATGGTACTGACCCGCTGCAAAAAACTTCGCTTGTTGACCAAAGTTAGACTTTAAGCCAAACCCTAAGTTTTTATAGAACGTTTCAGTGGCATCTAAATCGGCCACTTTCAAATGAATGTGCCCAATTTTAGAACCTTCGGAAATTCCTAGCCAGTGACCGTCAGCTTCTGCAGCTAAACTATCACCGTCTAATTCTTCTGTCACACCGATAATTTCACCATTTGGACGAATATCCCAGACTTCTTCTGGTTTATCCCAATAAATTTCGATGCCATTATTTTCTGGATCACTTAAGTAAAGGGCTTCACTATAGCCATGATCTGCTGCGCCAATTTGCACATTTTCCTGCAAAAGCCACAGCAACATATTGCCTAAATCTTTGCGGGTTGGTAGCAGGAAAGCAATATGGTACAAGCCAGTGGTACCCTGATTTTCTCCCCCAGCTGTTAGTTCTTTTAAGACAAGAATTGCATCGTTGGTGCCTTGTGGCGCTAGCCAAGCACGTCCCTCTCCTTGTTTTAAAAGTTTTAAGCCAATTGTTTTCGTATAAAAGTTTACCATTTTATCTAAATCAGCCACTTTCAAAGTGACTTGTTGAATCCCAATATTACTTGGTAATGCTTGAACCATTTGCTTTCACTCCTTTCCTCTTCGTTTTACTAAAGCAATGATTTAGTTGAATTCTTTAAAACGAGCACTATCTTCCATGTATTCTTTTTCGCCAGCTGGCGCTTCAATGGAACCAATAACCATTTGTGCACGTAAATTCCAGTTTGCAGGAATTGACCATTCTGCAGCAACCGCTTCGTCAATGACTGGGTTGTAGTGTTGTAAGTTTGCGCCGATATTTTCTTGCGCTAAGGCAGTCCAAACGTTCGCTTGTGTTAAACCAGTTGCTTGTTCAGACCAAACAGGGAAGTTATCCGCATATAATGGGAAGCTATCTTGTAAGTTTTTCACGATATCTGTATCTTCAAAGAATAAAATTGTGCCCGCACCAGCTGCAAAACCTTGTAATTTAGCTTGTGTGTTTGGAAATGCTTCTGCTGGAGTTAATGGTTTTAAGGCATCTTCAGTCATTGCCCATAATTTTTTGTGAGCATCGCCGAATAAGAACACAACACGTTGTGTTTGAGAGTTAAAAGCTGTTGGACTTTCTCTAACAACTTCTTTTACTAAAGCAGTTACTTCTTCTTTTGAAATTGGTAAGTTTTCTCCTAAAGCATAGATTGAACGACGGTTTTTCATCATTTCAGTAAATTTTGACATAATATGTTCATCCTTTCGAATTTCCTCAGTAAATTCATTTAATTTTGTTTACATGCTTACTATACTACCTTACTAAAAGTAAGTAAAGCTTTTTGTCTTACTTTTTGTAAGTTTTTTTATTTTTTAGTGAAAAACCTTATTCTACCAAAGAAAAAACAACCAGCTTTTTTCTAAGAAAAAGAAAAATCTGGTTGTCGATTAATAAATGTAGAGGTCAATTGAATCGTTTTCGGCCGTTTTTCTTGAAATAAATGTGTGGCTTTTTCCCCTAATTCCATTAATGGATGACAGATTGTTGAAAAATTTAAAATTTCACTTAATAAAGTTTGTTCCTGTCCCACTAAAAAGAGTGGTCTTTCAATAACAGCTTGAATCCCTGCGGCAATTTCATCACCGTTGGTCACAACCGCCTGGAGCGTTGGATCTTGCCCGCAGTGTCGTCCTACTTCACACCCATCTTCATAGGTTAAACAGTCCTTAAATAACCGATTTTCAGGAATCACTCCATAAATTTCCTGATATGCGTCAACTAAATAGCGTGCGCTTGTACTTTTTTCTGGTGCACGGTTAATCGTAATTGCCACTTCACTACATCCTTGTTGTTTCAACGCTTGGAAAACTCGCCGATAAACGGTTAAACGATCGATATAGATACTAGCATAACTAGGGTCTTCTATTTTTTCACAAAAAACAACTTGCTCTTTATACGGAGCAAACACACTTAAAGGATTTGCCTTTGACAAAACAATCATGCCATCAAACGCACCCGTGGCCATTTTTTCCAAGTAACTTTTTTCAACTTCTTTATCATAATCCGTTGGTAATAAACTGACCATCATCCCTTGTTGAAATGCTTGGTGGATAATCCCACTTAAAATAGCATCAAAATAAGGTTGATTCGTATAAGGAACCATGACACCTAATGTATTACTTTTCCCAAAGCTAAGATTTCTCGCTAATATATTGGGCTTATAGCCCAACTCATCGATAATTGCTTGGATTTTCAGTCGTTTTTCTTCAGAAACATACGGATGATGATTAATCACACGCGAAACAGTCGTGACTGAAGATCCTGAAAGGCGCGCAATTTCTCGAATTGTTGTCATACTTTCACCCCATTACTTTACAAAATTGAGTTAAATAAGGCACAATCCCTGTCCCGTAATCAACAAAACGATAAAAGGTCTCCTGCCAAGCAAAAGAAATTTCCTGAATATCCTCCTGCTGTGTCAAGTGCCACTCCGTTATCTGATGGTACGGAATTTCTTGATGCCAAATCTTATAGTATTTTTTGGGACTATCTAACTGCAGACTTTTGGCCGTCGTAGTCACCGAGACAAAATAGTAATCCATACCAAGTCTATCGCTTATCTCCACTATAACATTCATTTTCATGCCCTCCAATATTTTGATACACCTAGCTTACCTTATGAAACGCGTACCAGAGCAAGAGGAAAAATAAAAAAAGTGAGACCATGTTATACTAGATGTATCATATAAAAGCAAAGGATGAGTGCAATGGAAACTGTTACAGTAGCAACAAAAAGCGACTTACTAACAAATTTGAACAAGCAAACAGATGAAATCATTATCTCGGGGGCACTTGCACAAGAAATTTACCACTAAAAAAAACAACAATTAACCGAAACGGAAGAAATGGGCTTTTTAGTGGGCAGCCAAGGCGCCGGCTCATTTTTAACCTATTTAATCGAGAAGTTATCCTATATAAATTCGGCGCTATCGCCAGAAGAACAAAAAATTGAACATGCGATTTTGCGTTTGTATGTTATTAAAAAATTAACTCCAGAAACTACTTTATTACGTCTAAAACAGTTAGATTATTAAAATTTTATTTAATCAAGATAGACCAATTTCCCGCGTACAACGAGTCCCTTTCATTAATCACTTGATATAATTACCTTTATTCAAGTTCCCACCATTGTCATTATCGATTAACCAATGGTATATTAGAAGTAACAGATAAGTCATTTTATTTGAAAAAGTGTTTGGGAAATGTTTGGGGAGGAATGTTTATGTGTCAACCGCAGGAAAAAAAGAAAGAAATTTCTGTTGCTAAGTTACGTTATCGTTTTGAATTACCAATGATTATCATTGGTTTTGTTTTATTGTTTTTAGCATTGGGGTTAGTTGCCTTATTGATATTGAGTGATTTGCCGATTCCTGACTGGTTATTACTTGTCTTAATTGCACCAATTGCGCCAGTCATTGCTTTTTTTACCATTCGTTATATGTACATGGATACTGCTTCTAACGGAGTGGAAATTACAGAAAATCAGTTACCAGAAATTTATTCCTTGTATATTGATTTGGCAAAAGAAATGGGCTTTGGCACTAAAAAATTAAGGATGCCACGTCTTTATTTAATCAACGGGAATGGTGTCTTAAACGCTTTTGCGGCAAAATGCTCTTTACACAGACGCTATGTTGTCATTCACAGTGATTTGTTGGACATCGCGTACAATACAGGCGATTTTTCGCTGATTCGCTTTATTTTGGCACACGAGCTAGGACACCATAAATGTGGGCACACTAATTTATGGCGACTAATGTTATCCATTATTTTGAAACCAGTTGCGTTAGATAAAAGTTTTACAAGAACGCAAGAATATACCGCTGATCGCGCAGGTTTATACTACGCCGAAGAAGGTGCTTTAAGTATGATTTATTTATTTTCAGGAAAATACATGGGCAGTCGTGTGGATTTAGAAGAATACTTTCACAGTATTGATTTACATGATGATACCATCTGGCTTAAATTGAGTAACTTCTTATCCGATCATCCTGTTGGCTTCCGTCGAATGCAAACATTGAAAAAAGCCAAAGATACTGGCAATTGGGACGTTCATGGGAAATTTTTCTAGCAAGAGCCAACCATCATTAAATAAACGTGCTGGGACAAAAGATTCTTTAACTTTTGTCCCAGCACGTTTATTAATCCACCAATAAATGAACAAATTCTTCTTTGGTGATATTTACAAAGTAGTCTTCAAAGTTAAACGCTGCTAATGCTTGCCAAATTGATGAATACTGATAGTCCACACCTAATAAAGCTGCAACGATTTCCGCTGTTTCTTTTTTGGCAAAGTAATCACCATAAATCGTTAACTCAATTATTTTACCTTTTTCAACAGTCAAACGTGCATCCACGATGCCGCCTTTAAACTTTTCTTCTTTTTTGATCGTAAATTTAGGCGCTTCACCAAAAATCCAAGCTTCATTGCCATACACTTCAGCGACCAATTTCCTAATTTCCTGTTGATCTGCTTTGGTTAGGACATATTCTTTCTCCGCAATTTCAGTTAGAGATTCGACATCAAAGAGCTCCATCAGTAAACGATTGCGAAATTCCTCAATGGTTAATTGTTGATATTTTTCGTCTAAGTACGGCCGTAAATTGGTTACGCGTCCCCGAACAGATTTTGTCCCTTTTGATTCAATTTTTTTCTTAGAAACAGTTAAAACACGTTGAACTTCTGCCAAATCAACATCATACATCAAGGTACCATGAGTATACATCTTCCCCTTTTTTGTATACATGGCATTGCCAGAAAATTTTTTCCCATCAATTAATAAATCATTGCGACCGCTAATCTCGGCCCCCGTTGCGCCCATTTTATGTAATGCTTCAATAATTGGTTTAGTGAACGCTTTAAAATCCCCAAAAGCTTGGTGTCCTTCCTGAACAACAAAACTAAAGCTGACATTCCCGAGATCATCATAAACAGCACCACCGCCCGATAAACGGCGAGTAATAACGATTCCCTTCTCTCTAGCATAAGCTAAGTCAATTTCTTCATAAGCATTTTGATTTCGGCCTAAAATAACACAGGGTTCCTGAATATAGAACAATACTAAGGGCTCTTCAAAAGAGAGAGTGTTTAATAGATAATCTTCCGTTGCTAAATTTTCACGAATATCTCGTGACTGCATTATGACATAACGCATAAGGTCGCCCCACTTCTTTTTCTTCTAGTGTATCACTTTCTTTCAAAATTGGTTCACTAAACGTCTTCTCTGGCCATTCTCAAAAGCGGATGATCAACAAAAAAAGAACGTGGGACAACAATCACTTTGGATGTTTGTTCCACGCTCAAAATCTAATAAACAGCAATTGCAGAACTGTTTAGCTTTTTAATCTAACCAAGTTACTACTTCTGAAACATCTCGTCGGACTGTTTCAAAGCCGGGTGTTTGAGCTTTACCAATCGGAATAATCAGTCCGTTCACTAAATGATCCTCAATATTAAATAACTTGCGAACAGCTTCCGTTTCAAACCCAGACATCGCCACAGTATCATAGCCTCGATCTTTTGCAGAAAGCATCAGCTGCATTGCAACTAAGCCTTGGTCTAACATTAGCCACTCTCTTTTTTGTTCTTCGCTAACATCATAGTACCAAGAAACATTTTCATTAATTCCTTGACGAATTTCTTCCGTCATCGTTCCTTGTGCGACAGCTTTAGCACTGATTTCATCTGCATTGGCCACTGTATAAGCAGTCAAATCACCTAATAAAATAATCACCGCCGCTGCCCCTTTAACTGCTGGTTGTTGCATCGAAACTTCATAAAGTGCCTCTTTTTGTTCTTTTTCTGTGACAATTAAAAAACGCCATGAATTTAAATTGGTACTATTTGGCGCGAACATCGCTTCCTCAATTATGGCCATTAATTCCTCTTTAGGAATCTCAACATCTGGCATAAAATCCCGAACTGAGCGGCGGCTGCGAACAACATCTTGATACATCATATTTCTTCTTCCTTCCTCTTGCCTTACTTGACATAGTTATTATTACTCACTATGATGGAGAAAAAAAGTACGCACTTTTTATTCACCTAGGAAGAAAAAAGTAACCATTACGTGTCACAAGGAGAAACTATGACAACTGATAAACAAACCAGTATCAACTTAGCCCTTTCCACCATTAATGGCAAATGGAAATTATCATTAATGGATGAATTATTCCAAGGAACCAAGCGCAACGGTGAATTGATGCGTGCGCTCGACGGAATCACTCAGCGCGTCCTGACAGATCGCTTGAGAGAAATGGAAAAAGATGGCCTAGTCCATCGAGAATCCTTTAACGAACTGCCCCCTCGTGTGGAATATACGCTCACTCCGGAAGGATATGCTCTTTACGATGCCCTCTCTTCACTCTGCCATTGGGGCGAAACATTTGCACAAAAAAAGGCGAGACTTAACAAATAAGTCTCGTCTTTTTTTATCTATTTTGGGTATTATGGGTAAACTTAAGATATTTTTGAAGTCCTTCTTGAATTGAATAAACGGGCGAAAAACCTAAGCCTTTCAAAGCAGAACTATCTGAAAGAGAATATTTTATATCGCCATCTCGTTCCTTTTGATAAGAAACTGGCAAAGAAAGTCCCACTAATTGATTCATTTCTTCAATTAATTGATTAAGGGAAATGGCAACTTCGGTACCCACATTATAAACATGTCCCAACGCTTCATTTTTGGTTGCTACTAAATTTAATGCAGTTAGGACATCCTCAATGTAGATAAAGTCACGTGTTTGCTGACCATCTCCAAATATTTGAAATTGGCTCGCTTGCCCTTGTTCTAACTGGATATAACGATCCATCAAAATGGACAGGACACCAGAATAGGGTGAAGCAGGATTTTGATTGGGACCATAGACGTTAAAGAAGCGAACTGCGCTCGTGGGTACCCCGTGTAAATGGTATTCATTGAGAACATAACGTTCAGCAGCAAACTTATCAATAGCATAGGGACTCAAAGGGCAAATCACCGAAGTTTCTCTTTTAGGCAACGTTGGCTCTGCACCGTAAACGGCTGCCGACGAAGCAAAAACAAAACGTTTGAGCTTTTTTTGATATTTTTTTATTGATTCCAATATTTTCAATACACTTAAAAAATTGACCTCATGGGTCTCTAGAGGCTGTGCCACAGAACTTGCCACGCTTGCCACGGCCGCAAGATGAAAGATATACTCAAACGAATGCTTTGAAAGTACTTCGTCCAATAATTGCTGATCCGTCACACTTCCTTTAATAAAAACCAACTGCTCAGTTTGTTGCAAATTTGACACTCGCCCCATGGACAAATCATCAATCACAAAAACTTGATACTGTTGACTATAAAAATTAGCCAAATTAGAACCAATAAAGCCAGCTCCTCCAGTAATTAATAGTTTCTTCACCTCTTTGCTTCCTCTCTTTTTTTTAATTTAATTCCACTTTTTTCGTGTTATTTTCTCTTTGGAATAAAAAAATGCAATATCGAATGAACACATAACTTACAATAGCCACAGCTAATAAGAGTTCAAAAGTAGACAAAATATTTAACAAACTCGTTAGGTCTACCTTTTCTGCAAATAAAGGTTTAACTTTGACTAATGCCGTCGCAGAAATCACTAATGGGAATGTAAAGGCAGCATAACTTGGATAGAATGTCACTTGCATAATTTTATATAGATTCACTACTACAATCCCATAAATACATTGAGATAAAATTAGCAAGAAAACAACTAATGGCATATACAAATGACCACCCATTGAAATATAGCCAGCTAAACATAACGAACCTGGCGCTGTCATAATCGTCAATAAAGGAATGGTCGATTCAGGCATTTCTTTCGACTTCGTAATTCTCTTGATTAAAATTGGTAACAAGAGTAAATAAAAGAACAACGCTACCCAAAAAACAATTTTTCCCAACTCATTGATAAACAATTGAGAAGTATTAGGAATAACGCCAATGCCGACAAACGTAATAAACCAGCTTGGATAAATATGTTCCAGTTCGATTTTTGTTGGAAAAATATGCACCGCTACAAAATAAATCATTAAAATAAAATGTAAAATCACTGCGCCAATCCACAACACGTTAATCCAAGCAGCATTGGTAAATATCCGATCTAAGAAAACACAGATAACCATTAAAGCCATTGTAAATGTTGGTGATACCGAAGCAATAATTGGATCATCTAAGGTGCTTAATGCATGTTTCATTGTAAAAATAATTTTTAAAATAACTAAAATCATTAAGAGACTGCCAAGTACACAATAAATGGTCCCAATTGTTGCATATCCCAAGGAATAAAGTAAATTCCCCAAAGAAACCATCCCTAAAATTAGTCCGCAAATGGGAATCGGGACTTTCCGCAAGAATTTTTTCGCACTTTCTACCATTATGTAGTCACACTCCGTCTTTATTTATTATTATTGATATTAATCAAAAGTATGTTATTATACTAAATGAAATATTTATATTTGTAAAATAAATATTTGCAATACCAACTATTAAGATAGTAAATAGAAAGAGGCGATTTTATGTTCGAATGGATCAAAACATTTATTGCTGTGTATGAAACCAAAAATTTTAGTACGGCGG
This sequence comes from Enterococcus sp. AZ104, assembly GCF_050546705.1. Lineage (NCBI taxonomy): Bacteria > Bacillati > Bacillota > Bacilli > Lactobacillales > Enterococcaceae > Enterococcus > Enterococcus sp. AZ104. Next base: position 407,691 of record NZ_CP172952.1, on the reverse strand, counting down.
CCAAACAATTGTATATTTCTCAGCCAACTGTTTCTTTGCAAATCAAGAAATTAGAGCAACACTTTTCGATCAAGCTGTTCTATCGTAATGGAAAACAATCGGTTATTCCTACCAAAGAAGCTGATTTTTTATATCCAAAAATGCTCTCGATTATTGAAAGCTTAACTACTTCTTTTGCGCAAGCTGCAGAAAAAGAGAATTTTAAAGAAGACTGCATTATAGCCTCTTCAAATACAGTTGCTATTTATTTACTGCCAGATATTATGGAGAGTTTGGTTACCGCTTTTCCACTCATCAACTTTTCGATTCAACTGATGAATTCAAACGAAGTCGTGGATATGGTTCAAAATAATCATGCCCACATTGGACTAATTGAAAAACCCATTGAAACCAAAAATCTACACAAAGAAATTGTTTATGAAGATCAACTAGTTCTAGCAGGAGATGCCGCTTCAAAATTTTGGCTCTTAAGAGAAAAGAACTCTGGCTTACGTTTTTTCAATGAGCTTTATCTCAACGAACACAGCATCAACTTACCAATTATCGAATTAAACAACAACGAAGTCCTGTTACAATTGCTAAAAAATAACATTGGGCAATCAATTGTTTCTCGATTATCTATTTCCGATGAGATCCCTTGGCAACCAATTGATCAGTCCTTTGCTTCTCGAAAAATTTTCATTGTCCAGACCGATCACCATGCCAATACTTCCTTCTCTGAAGTTTATAACCGAATCGTTGAAAAAATTCGTGAACGACAAACCTAAAAAACAGGAGAACGACTTAGCTTTCGCTAAATCGTTTTCCTGTTTTTTATTCATCAGTTTCCTCTACCAATTCAAATTCAAAAGGTTCTAACTCAAATAGTTGGTGTAAAATTTGCTGGGTTTCTTGGAACACTTGTTGTGGCTCTTTACACAAAAGAGTGCTTTGAATGGTCTGTTTTTTTGATTGAAAAAGAATTCTCGTTTCCTCTTCCTTGAATACAACTTGATGAGTTTCCCTTTCAAACACCGTATATTCTTCGAACATTTCCATAACTAATTTTTGACGAAACCCTTCTTTGAGTGCTAATAAAGTTACTAAATCTGCAACGGTTAGCGTTTCTAACGCAATTGTTTCATCTTCTACATGAACAAGATAATTCGTACACTTCACATTCGGACAGGCATTGCAGCCGCCATTAATCAAGTCTGAGGTAGTTGTTATTTTCACCTGTTTCATCTTAATCCTTCTTTCCTACTTTTCGAGAAAAACACAAGGGGTCTCCTCAAAAATATTCAATAAAATATGATTGACTTCTTGAAAGACTTCTTCGTGATTTCGGCATTGTTTTTCCATTACTAAACGCAGATCATTCACAACAAAAGTCAACGTCATCGCTTGTTGGGAAACATGTATACAACGGTTGCCTTTAACAAAACATTCTGTTTGTTCTTCAATGAATGGTTCTTTTTGATAGCCATATGCTGAAGCGACACATTCCAGGATTTCGTAGATTTCTATTTTTGGAAGTTCATAGCTACAACTACCGATAACTAGTTGAAAACAGTTCGGCTGTTTTTCATTATTGCTTGCATAATACACTGTTGTCGTTGTCATTTTGCCTCCTTATCTCCTCTATTTTCCTACTCTTATCATAACAAAAAAAGCACGCTTCCCTTATTTAAATTGTTAATAAAGACTATTACAGATTGGTATAACCACACCTAAAAAGTTCGTGATATAATTCACTAAGAAAGAAATATTACAGAAAGAAGAGATGAACGATGAAAGTATTTAACAAAAAAGTCGCAATTATTGGTACTGGTTTTGTTGGCACAAGTATTGCCTATTCCATGATCAACCAAGGGATTGCGAATGAATTAATCTTAGTTGATATTGACAAAGCCAAATCTGAAGGCGAAGCAATTGACTTATTAGATGGTGTGTCTTGGGGTCAAGAAAATGTAAACGTCTGGGCTGGCGACTATCAAGACTGCCAAGATGCCGATATCGTCGTGATTACAGCTGGCGCTAATCAAAAACCTGGGCAAAGTCGTCTAGATTTGGTTTCAATCAATGCAGAAATTATGAAAACAATTGTTAACAATATCATGAAATCTGGTTTTGATGGAATTTTAGTGATTGCCTCAAATCCTGTCGATGTACTGACTTATGTGGCTTGGCAAGCTTCTGGTTTACCTGTTTCAAGAGTAATTGGAACTGGTACAACTTTGGACACAACTCGTTTCCGCAAAGAACTGTCTCAACGTTTAGCGATTGATCCACGCAATGTTCACGGCTATATTATTGGCGAACACGGGGATTCTGAAGTGGCTGTCTGGTCTCATACCATGATTGGTACCAAACCTATTTTAGAAATTGTGGATGCGACAGAGCGCTTAACTAGTGACGATTTACCAATCATTTCTGATAAAGTGAAAAATACAGCTTATGAAATTATCGATCGCAAACAAGCGACCTATTATGGGATTGGTATGAGTACTGCACGCATTGTTAAAGCCATTTTAAATAATGAACAAGCTATTTTACCTGTCTCAGCTTACTTAGATGGGCAATATGGGCAACAAGATGTATTTACAGGGATTCCTGCAGTCGTTGGCAATCAAGGTGTGACTGACATTATTGAATTGAATCTGAATGCCGCTGAAAAAGAACTCTTCCAAAAATCAGTGACACAATTAAAACAAGCGATGGCATCGTTACAACCGAACGCTTAGTAATTTTTAACTAAAAATAACACTTCAACTAAATTATTCTCTACCAAAATAGATTCTAATTCCCCTTTATCGTTCTTTTTGGTACCATGAAAGAAGAACTTCAACTAAAGCAGAAATTAGGAGGACAAAAAATGGTAATCCAAGGAGATACGTTAGAAAATAGCGCACGTCGTTTATTGCAAGAACGTGGCGTAACAATGAATGATTTAGCTGAACTTGTGTTATTTTTACAAAAAGATTATATTGATAATTTAACATTAGATACTTGTTTAGAAAGTGTTGATGCCGTGTTAACAAAGCGTGAAGTACACAACGCGATTATTACAGGTGTCCAACTGGATATTCTGGCAGAAGAAAACAAGCTACTCTCACCGTTACAAGAAATTTTAACGGAAGATGAAGGGCTTTATGGCATTGATGAAATTATGGCGCTCTCCATTGTAAATGTTTATGGATCTATCGGTTTTACGAACTATGGGTATATCGACAAGGTAAAACCCGGCATTTTAAAAGAGTTAAATGCGCATGATGGCGAACATGTTCACACATTCTTGGATGATATCGTGGGCGCAATTGCGGCTGCGGCTGCCAGTCGGTTGGCTCACTCACAACCAGATTTAAGTGATATTACTAAATAAAAAACTTGCCTCTTCATTTTTATGAGAAGAGGCAAGTTTTTTATTTGCTGGACTTCTCACAAGCTTTCTACTTAACAGTAATTATTTGTCATGTTATGTTACAGTCAAGAATAAACAGCTAAAGGAGGTTATCTAGAAATGAAAAAGTTTTTACGCGTATTTTTAATTTTTATTGGGGTATTTTTTCTTGCAAGTTGCGGTTCAAAAATAGAGACAAAAACCTTTGTAGGTTCGCCACAAGATGGGATTGATTCCACCTTAACCTATACGTACCAAGGAGATAAAGTCTTAACGCAAACGGCTAAAAACATTGTTTCTTATGACAAATTGGGGATTACAAAAGAAGAGGCAAAAACAGCGTTGGAACCCGTTTCTAAACAATATGAGGACATCAAAGGGCTTGATTACAAACTGACCTATGAGGACAAACAAGCCATCGAAAAATTGACGATTAATTATGAAAAACTTGATTATGATAAAGCAAAAAAAGTGGATGGTATCCAGATTGATGGAGATTCTTCTAAGGGAATCAGCATGAAGAAAAGCCAAGAATTGGTGGAGTCACAAGGTTATACAGAACAAAAATAATAAAAGAAAGCGTGCGACAATGGGCATTGTTGCACGCTTTCTTTTGATTATTTAAATCGATGTTGCCATCTTCACTGCTTGAATTGGGTCAAAATGATGGACAGAGTAAACGACTGTACCGGCTTGCCAAACTACTGAGTTGCGATTATAGTCAGTGGTTCCTGCCACGTTCAGTGTGATTTGACCAACGGTATTCGGTGCTGGCAATGTTTCTTGTTCCAAAATGTTGACAACATTTTTCGCTAAATCATCAGGCGATTCACCATTGATATTTGAGGCCCGTACGACTAAACTCCAATTGCCTTCTTGCCAAGATAAGTAACTAGAACCTGCCGCCCCTTGTTTATACCCAGTAATATTGTAACCTAAATCTACTGGTTGACCGCCATTGTCAATGATTTGGTTCACTGCATTTTTTGCTTCGGCATCAGAGCCATATGTTTTTTTCTCAAAAGAACTAATTGGCGTTAACTGATTAACACGTGCATCATTCACTGGAATCGCTTCTTTTTCTGCATAATATAAAACACGGAAATTGTTTTGATCCGCTTGTGATGTTGTCGCTGCAGTTAAAAAGTTATTCGTTTGACTCGTTAAAATTGCCTGCGGTAAGCCTTGACCAGGAAACATGTTTGCTAGCTGGTTAAGCACTTGGTTGGCTTGGTCATCTGGATTCGCATTTTTCGCTGGTGATTGCTTCTCTGCTGAGCCATTATTTGCCGCTTCCTTCGTAGAAGAAGCTGTTGCTTTCGAATCAGCTGTTGTTGTTCCTGACGGTTTCGCATCACTAGATTTTGTTGCTGCTTTGCTACTTGATTCTTTTGTAGCAGATGCTTTTGTACTCTCGACTGTGGTACTTTCCGCAGCACTGGAACGACTATCCGTATTTTCTGTACTTTTTCCGCCGCCGCATGCTGCTAAAGCAAGGGTTAAAAGAAAAGCACTAGAAATAAGCCCTATCTTTTTCATAAGAATTCCTCCTTGTTTTCCCTACCCTTATTGTACCTTAATCATTTGTATCCGTCACTTGTTTGTGTTTCGTTCTAAGTTGGTTTAAATAACAGAAAGTGGACGGTAGGATTCGAACCTACACCTCAACATTGAGCAAGAATAAACTACTGTTAGTCTCTATGAGTTTAACACCACGTTCATCCACCTATTTGATTGATCCTTTGTATCATAACTTAGAATAATTAAATTGCCTTTAAGGAGCTTCAAAGATTATATGAAGAATTGTAAAAAATCTGTGACGAAAAAACGATTGAACCAATCAGTAGATACACTGAGGTTCAATCGTAACCAATTGTTTAATTATCTGAAAAAACTCACAATTCAACGTTAGTCCCTGGTGCTTTTTTGTTTTCCCCTTGTTGTTTTTTTAAGAATATCCCCAAAATGACGGTGATAATGGGACAAAGCAATGGGAAAAAGGCATATGGTAAGTATTCTAGTGCACCAACTTTTAACGTTCCCATAATGAAGGTACCACTAACTCCCCAAGGAATTAACGAGTTGACTGCCGCCCCAGCATCTGCCAAAGTACGAGTTAAATATTTTTTATCAATACCTAAACGAGTAAATGAGGATTTAAATGTTTCCCCTGGTAAAATAATTGACAAATATTGTTCGCCAACTAGTAAGTTAATTCCCACAGAACTTAAGGCAGTTAAAGCGATTAATTTGGCTGGATTATTCACATAGCCTTTAATTTTATCAATTAAAGTAGCCACGATGTTAAACTTAATCAACAAGCCGCCCAAACCTAATGCCAAAATAATCAACGCAGCAGAACCTAACATGCTTTCAATCCCACCACGAGATAAAAGTGTATCAATACTTTGATCCCCTGTATCTGCCACATAACCACTCATTAAGATGGTAGAAACTTTCGCTAAACTTAGGTGATGATCATTTATAAAAGCTAAGATGACCGCCACTGTAGAGCCGACTAGTAACGTTGGAATAGCCGGTACCTTTTTCCAGGCGAATAAGAATAAAACCGCTACTGGCAACAATGTAATCGGTGAAATCCAGAATCCTTGATGTAACGTTTGGACCATTGCATCAACCGATTGTAAATCCGCTGAACCAGATTGATGCCCCAAGAAGATATAGCCGACAATCGAAATAATAAACGCCGGAATAACAGTGTACATCATGTTTAGTATATGTTCAAAAAGGTTCACGCCACCAATTCCAGCAGCTAAGTTTGTTGTATCAGATAACGGTGAAATGTTGTTCCCCAAAAAGGCACCTGAAACAACTGCGCCAGCTGTCATCGCATTGTCGAATCCAAGAATATGTCCAATACCTAGAAAGGCAATCCCCATAGTTGAAACAGTCGTAAAGGAGCTCCCTACCGTCACACCAACTAGTGCACAGACCACAAAAACGGTTGGTAAGAAGAACTTCACTGAGATAATTTTAAAACCATAGACCATAATTGTTGGAATCGTCCCAGACAAGATCCAAGTAGCAACTAAGACACCTATCAACAAGAAAATAATAATCGGAATGATCCCTGGTTTGATCCCTTCCACAATGCCCTCGTGGATCTCATCCCAAGAAAATCCTTTCCATTTGCCATAAAGCAACAACAACATGAATACAAAAAGAATCGGTATGTGAGGGGTTAATTTTTGACCAATAATTAAGTACCCGAGAATCGCTAACAAGGCAACCAAAATGCCTAAACTTTCAGCGAACGAAACAGTGGGTTTCGTTGATTTCATATGAAAACCTCCTTTTATGGAAAGCGAAAACTGAAGCAATAATCGAACTTGCTTCAGTTTCCAAACGACAATTTACTATAGTCATCAGATGAAGAGGCACTCAGCAAAATAATTGCTGGCCTTTTTATTCACCTAAATCTTCTTTTACTTCCGTTGCCCAACTTGCTTTTTTAAAGCGATTAATGATTAACGGAATCACAAACATGACAATAGTGATTAATGCAACTAAGACTGCATCAGTCACGGTTGTTGTACCTAATGTGGCGAAAATAACAATGATAACACTAAAAATTAACATTGCTGCCACTAAATAAGCTAAGCCATTACCTTTTTTACCAATTCGGTAAGGACGTAGTGTATCTGGTTGAGATTTACGTAATTTAATTAGGGAAATCGCAATCAATACATACACAATACTATAAATAATTGTTGTTGCATTTGTTAAAGTTAAGAATACAGCGTTGACATCATCCATTACCCCATAAAGTAAAGCGAATAATGAGATAACCACAGATTGTGTTAACACAACGTTACGAGAAACGCCATATTTATTTTCGCGATGGAAACCAAATTTTGGTGGCAATAAGCCATCACGAGCAACTTGAATAATTGTTTTTGATGGTCCAGTAACCCAAGCAGATAATTGTAATAACACACCTAAGAAGACCATGAAACTAAAGATATTACCAATAATTGTTGGTAAACCTAAAACGTCACAATAAAGCAAAATTGGTTGTGTAATGTTAGACAATTCCATTTTGCCATTTGGAACAATATTAGCAACAAACATTGCATTAATAACGTTTAATAAAACTAAACCAATTAATGAAATGAAAACGCCTTTTGTATAATTTTTTGTTGCATCTTTCAAACGAGGAATATAAACAGAAGACATTTCAATCCCAACAAAGATAAACGCAATCCCTGCTAGATATTTAAATGTGTCCATATTTTCTAAGTTTGGTAAAACTTTTGACCAAGAGAAGGCACCTAAATAGCCGCCAGGTGTTAAGCCTACTTTAATCATTGAAAGAAGACCTAAAACAAACATAACTAATACTGGGATGTAAACACCTAGCCAAACACCAATATTTCCGCCAACTTTCGCCATATCAAATTTCAAGTTCAAGATTGTAATAATCCAGTAAATCACTAAGATACAACCTAATACGAACCAATGATTTTCACCTAAGTGAACATTACCAAATGTATTACCTAGCAAAGGGCCTAATGTAGAAGCAACCATTACCATTCCTGGGAACATTTGCACCCATAGTAACCAAGCGACAACAAAACCCCATTTGCTACCTAAGGCAGTTTTAACCCAAAGTTGAGGGCCACCTTCTTGAGGAAGCATCGTAGATAATTCACCAGATATCAATGCGATTGGACCAGCAAAGAATAAGACCGCGAAAATTGTGTAAGAAATTAATGTCCAACCAACAGCAGCAAGTGTTGGGATACTACGTACAGTTGCACACAATGCCATTGTTAAACCGATAAAAGTACCTAATTCAATTTTTTTAACTTGTTGTTTATCCAATTTTGTACACTCCTTATAAGATTTTGGATAAGGAGCATGAATGACTGTTATACGCTGAGTAAAACAGTCATTCGACTGCCTCTTACCCAGACAAAGAATTGGTTAAGAGGTTAGCCGTCTGGTTGATTTATCTCTTAAATAAATCAACCAGACGAACGTTCCCTCGTTCGGTTACCATTTCTTTTTTCCGTTTAAGATTCAATTATTTTACGTCGTAAATTTGTTCTAATTTTTCTTGTAAAGCAGCTTGAATCTTAGGAGCGTAAACATCAAATTCTTCTTTATCGTTCATGTATGGAGTCATTACAGCAGCACGTAACACAGTTACTTTACCTGCACGGTTCCATTCTTCGTCACTAAATCCTAAGCTGTTTACAAATTTTAATGGGCTGTTGCCATAATCTGGAATAGCAAAGTCAGTATGTGAAGTAATGAATTCGTTGTTGTAAATATTTCCTTTAACGTATGATGCATAGTCATATACATCATGGTTTAATTTGTTCATTGCTACTAAATCATCGTTGCCTTTTTCTTTAAACACATAGTCAACCATGTTGAAGTCTGGATGAGTTAATGTGTGGACTTCGATTTCTTTGTCGCCAACTTTGAATGTTAAATCATTCAAGAAGTTATAGAAATGATGTGAGCCTTCAATTGAAGCACCAATTAATTTACCATAACCTGCAACGTTTAAAGGTAAAACGTGATGTGCAGCCCATACAGAAGCAGCTGTTGCACCAGCTTTTGAACCTTCAAGGATATAAGCACCTAGTAACGCAGGAATATCGGCACCTTTTTCAAATACGTAAGTTGCGAAGTAAGAAATAACGTCGCGCATACGGATATCTTGGATAACGATACCACCAGCTGAATAAGGGATATAACCCATTTTATGAGGGTCAATTGTTACTGATTCTGCTAATTCGATTGCTTTATATGCATCATACACTTCTCTTGAAATGTGTTCTTTTTTCTCTTTGAAGACACCGTATTCTTCGTGAACATCTTGTAAATCTTCGTAAGGGATGAAGTTGTTGTCTTCGTCTAAGAAGATGGCACGTCCATAACCACCATAAGCAGCATCAACGTGTACATAATAGTAAATACCGTCTTTCATTAATTCATCGCGTAAAGCAATAATTTTATCGATTGAGTCAACGGCACCTTCTTCAGTAGAACCAACTACACCGACAACACCTAGCACTGGAATTTGTTCTTCTGCTAAGCCACGAACGATTTTTTCTAATTCGTTGATATCCATACGGTAGTTATGGTCAACTGGTACTGGGATAACTTGATCTAAACCGATACCGATAATATCAGCAGCTTTTAACCAAGAATAGTGTTTAGTTTGTGGGACTAACCATTTACCGATTGCTTGTAAATGTTTACCTGAACGAGCTGAATGAGCTTTGATTTCATCAATTTCATCTTCAGCTGATTCTAATAAGTCCATAATTTCTTTTGTTGGCATGTTCAATAGTTCCCAATCTGATTTGCCAGCAACTAATTCTGGTTTTACTTCTTTCATAGCAAATGGTAATGATTTAATGTTACGGGCATACCATAAGCCTTCTAAGTTAGCTAAAGAACCATCAGCAACGATGTGTCCCCAACCATTTTTGTAGCTCATTAAGTGAGCAAATTCATGTCCTACTTCTTCTTCCATTTGAGAAGTTGCTGGAGAAGATTCATAGGCAACGTTGTTCCCGTTCCATAGCATTGCAAAGTTGTAAGCTAATAGAGAAGGCATTAATGTTTCTGAGTTCATATGTCCCCAATATCTACCTGCTGTATGCCATGGAACTGAATGTGTACGCATGCGAGAAGAGATTTCATTCAATACATCTTTCATATGGTTGACAGTTTTTTCGTAGCTTTCAGATGTGCGTTCTTGAGAAGAGATAACTGGCATGTCTTGTGGCATGTAGTTTTGACGCCATCCTAAATGTTCATCTACTAAGTCGATCAACAAGTCTTTATATAATTGTCCGTTTTCGGCTTTGTCCCCAATGAATAGTGCATTAAGGTTCATTTCGCCTTTTGCTAATTTTTCGTTTTTCATACGAAAATTCCTCCTTACAAATTTTAATGAATTAGATTTTGCATTCACAACTTACACCCAAACGGCTAAAGTGTAAAGAAGAAAAATAACAATGGTTATCATAGCTCTTTAATTTTATAATTTTTTCACAAGGTGTCTTGTCAGAACCATTATATAAAAAAATAAGAGTGGGATTGTGTGTACAATCCCACTCTTATTAGGTGTATTAACGGTTTCACCACTACCTGTAAGGAGAAATAGAATTTTAACTTTGATCAAATAATCACACGTCTTCTCTTCGTGAAATTATTATCAATTTCTAATCCATTACTTTTGCTAAAAAGTAATTTTTCTTCCCTTTCCGTACAACAACGAATTTTCCATCGAAATGTTGTGTTGGATCGACTGCAAAATCTAAATCGGTAACTCGGTCACCGTTAATACTTATAGCTCCTCCGCTCACATCTTCGCGAGCTTGACGTTTTGATGGTTCGATTTCTGTGTCAACTAACCAATCTACGATGTTTTTAGCATCTTTGGTAATTTCAACAGTTGGCACATGTTCTAACCCTTGCTCGATTTCCTCAATCGTTAAGTCTTTAATATTGCCTGAGAAAAGAGCTTCTGAAATTTTTTGCGCTTCTTCTAATGCTGCATCATCGTGAACAAATCGTGTCACTTCTTCAGCTAAGCGTCTTTGTGCTTCACGTTTACCTGGTTCTTTTTCAACTTTTTCAGCTAACGCATCGATTTCTTCTTTATCTAAGAAAGTAAAGAATTTCAAGTATTTGATGACATCACGATCATCTTGGTTTAACCAGAATTGGTAGAATTCAAATGGTGAGGTTTTCTTAGGATCTAACCAGATAGCGCCACCCGCTGTTTTCCCAAATTTTGTACCATCTGCTTTTAGCATTAAAGGAATGGTTAACCCGAATACTTTGGCTTCTGGTCCTTCTTTTTTACGAATCAAATCTAATCCTGCAGTGATATTGCCCCATTGATCAGCGCCACCAATTTGCAATTGAATATTATGTTTTTTATGCAATGTGTAAAAGTCAATTGATTGAAGAATTTGGTATGTGAATTCTGTAAAGGAAATGCCACTTTCTAAACGACTAGCGACAATGTCTTTTGCCAACATCGTGTTGACATTAAAGTTTTTCCCGTAATCTCTTAAAAAATCTAATAAAGATAGTTCTGATAACCAATCGTAGTTGTTCACCATTGTTACCTCAGCATCTTTACCAAATAATTTTTTCATTTGGTTTGAAAGACTGTCCACATTATGTTGCACAGCTTCCATCGTTTGTAAAACACGTTCAGTTGTTCGTCCACTTGGGTCACCAATTGTTCCAGTTCCGCCACCAATTAAAATGTATGGGTGATGACCTGCTAATTGGAATCGTTTCATCATCATAAAAGGAATTAAATGTCCAATATGCATGCTATCTCCAGTTGGATCGACACCGCAATATAGCGAAATGCTCGTATTTTCTGTAAGTTCTCTTAGTCCTTCTTCGTTTGTTTGTTGATTGATTGCATCACGCCATGCTAGCTCGTCAATGATATTCATGTTATCACCCTCCATATTTATAATTATCTCTTTATAGGAAATCGTTCATTTAAAGAAATAAACGATTAACACACTTGTTTTTACACGATATCCCGTGTTTATTTCTATGTATACACGGGTTCACGAAATTTTCTTTGGTCTGCCACGTATTCAAAAAAAGAATACAAAAAATCCCTAAGCCGTCGAAACGACTTAGGGACGAATTTCTCGTGGTACCACCCAAATTTATACATAGTTTAGTTTATTTAAAATACTATATACCTCTTAACAAATAACGCTGTTACCCGTGCCCTGTAGGCAGAAGCTCAAGAATGTAATTCGATAAATAACGTGTACTAGTTTCCAGCGCCACTAGCTTTCTGTAACAGTGGTTATTTCTCTACTGCTTTTCTGTCATTGCTTTGTATTTAACTTGTACATGTAGCATATTCCTTTTCGTTTTTTTTGTCAACACTCTTTGCTTAATTTTTTTTACTTTTATAAAAGATGTCCCTTTTTCACAAAAATAAAATAACAAATTAAAAATAATATTTATTTGTTTTAACAGCAACTACAGATAAAAAAATAACGAATAAAATTAAAAAATATTCTTTAAAATTTTTTTGACTTTTTTTGTGATTTTCTATACTTTTATAAAATTCCCGAAGAAAAATGACGAACTTCGGATCAGAAGTTCGTCATTTTGTGAAAAACAGTTTTAAAGAATTGGTGAAAATAATCGTGAAATTTGTTGTTTAAAAATCAACCATTTTGACATGTCGCGAACAACTTCTGGAGTCATTGTTGTACATTTTTTTCGATCTTCTAAGAAAATTGCTTCTAATTGATCAATGATTTTTTTATCATATAACACAGCATTTGCTTCAAAGTTTAATTTGTAACTTCGGATATCTTGATTGGCTGAACCAACTGTGCAGACTTCATCATCCATAATCATTGTTTTCGCATGTAAGAAACCACCGTTATAAATTAAAATTTCAATATTTTCTTTCATCAATAAGCGGCCGTAATACTGTGTTGCTCGATAAATAAACGGATGGTCGGGCTTATCTGGAATCATAATTTTAACATCTACTCCTGAAGCCGCAGCAACCTTTAAAGCAGCCAAGACACTATCATCAGGAACTAAATACGGCGTTTGAATCCAGACTCTTTTCTTGGCAGAAGTAATCAATTTAATAAAGGCCAATTTAATTTGTTCACGGTCACTGTTAGGACCACTGGCAATCATCTGAATGGATGTATTTGCCTCTGGCACCAATGCTTCAAGTTTAAAGAAATAATCCAATTGATACGCCACACGATTTTTCTCGGGGGAAGAGACGTTCCAATCCATTAAAAAACGCATTTGCAGTAATGAGGCTGCTGGCCCTTGAATCCGTAAATGTGTATCCCGCCAATAGCCAAACTTTTTAGTCGTTCCGGCATATTGATCGGCAACATTAAAGCCGCCAATGTAGCCTACTTTTCCGTCAATAACAACAATTTTCCGGTGATCATGATAATTCAAACGAAACTTCAAAAGTGCTTTTTGAGAAGTAATAAACGTTTGGACAAAACCGCCGTTTTTTTTCAATTCATTCAAATGATGAACCTTGGTGCCCTTTGAGCCAAAGGCATCGTAAAGCAACCGCACTTCAACCCCTTCAGCCGCCTTTTCTTCTAATAAGTTCAAAATTTTGGTGCCGATATGATCCGTTACAAAGGCATAATATTCAATATGAATGGAGTGCTGAGCTTTTTTTATATCCGCCATCAACGCATTGAATTTTTCCGTACCATCCGTAAAAATTTCAACATCATTTTTCTTAGTCAGAGGCATCCTATTTAACGAGGAAAAAAAGTCTGTAAACTGTTGTTGCTCCTCCGTCGGCATCTTTTGACTATAAAGTTCAAAACTTTCTTCTTGGAAATTCTGGAAATTCTCTAATTCCCGTAAATCACTTTGTTGCAAATAAAATTTCTTTTTGTCGGTTAAACCGCGACCAAAGAATAAATATAAGAAAAAACCAAAAACGGGTAGAGCAATCAGTACGAGTAGCCATGCCCAAATTGCTGCTACATCTCGAGGTTTTAACAAAATGGTAATTCCCGCAATAATTGCATTAATAAAATAAATAACTGTTAAGACGCTAAGAATCAATTGTCTTCCTCCTTTATTTGTTACGTTTTAGTATACCATCAATTACGGATTTGGAATATCTTTTCTTTAGCGACTTCTGTCTCAAAAAATAAAAAGAGCCCCCATTCTAGTTAGTGATACTAGAATGAGGGGGTCTTTTTGATGTTTGTTTGAAAGTCTTTTAACTTAATTTCGTGTAAATGGACCTTTAGGAGCAATCAATTCTAAATTTGTACCATCTGGATCGGTAAAGTAAGCAACCCCTGTACCAAAACCGCTCTTCAAGCCATCTTCTTCTTGGAATGTAATCGGCTCTCCATCAGGTTCTACGCCAATCGCTCTTAAACGTGCAACAGCTGCATCAATATCTTCCACTTCGAAACACATATGCATTGCACTAATTTGTTCGTTGGAATAAGAAGCTTTTTCTGATTTTGGTTTAACATATTCTAATAAATCAATATTGATGTTTTCTAGATGCACATTGGCATACTTGATTAATGTATCATCTAACCCTTGTGTTTGGGCCATCCGTTTTCCACCAATTTCATCACGATTTGCGATTTTTGTTCCTGTTAATGCTTCATAAAACTTCACTGATTCATCCAAATTACTGACTGTAATCCCCACGTGGTTGACTACTGAAAAACCTTTAACTGCTTCACTCATTGTATCTCCTCCTAGTTAATTTTTAGAAATCAAACGTGTCTGGATCTGGTCCCACACGTAACGATTCATTCAATTGGTTGATTTGTGCCATTTCTTCTGCACTTAGTTCAAAATCAAAGACCGCTGCATTGCTAATCATCCGTTCTTTGTGGACAGATTTCACGGCTAATAAGATATCTTGTTGAATATCCCAACGTAAAATCACTTGGGCTGCTGATTTATTATGGTTCTCAGCAATCGCCAAAATGGTTTCATTAGATAATAATTGGCCTTGCATCAATGGTGACCAAGCTTGGACTTTGATATCATGTTTTTCACAGAAATTACGCACTTCTTTTTGATCCAATTTTGGATGTAGTTCCACTTGGTTAATTACCGGAACAACTTTTGCATAAGAAAGTAAATCTTCTAAATGATGAACTTGGAAGTTGCTGACACCAATTGCTTTCACTTTTCCTTCGGCGTATAAAGTTTCTAAAGCTTGCCATGATTCTTTGTAAGAATTATTTCCTGGCCAATGAATTAAATACAAATCTAAATAATCTAAACCTAAACGTTCCAAACTATCATTGAAAGCTTGAATTGTTTCATCATAGGAAATATGCGCGTTCCAAACTTTCGAGGTAACAAATAAGTCCTCACGGTTCAAACCAGTTGCCGCTAAGCCTGCTTTAATTCCCGCTCCTGTGCCAGATTCATTGCCATAGATTTGCGCTGTATCGATTAAACGATAACCATTGATAATCCCTTCTTCGACCACTTTTGCTGTCTCTTCATCTGGTATTTGGAATACCCCGAGACCCATTCCTGGAATTTTAGTGCCGTTGTTTAATGTTACTGTATCTGCTAGTGATGTAATCATTTGATTCGCTCCTTTAACGTTTTCTGATATCATCATATACCGTGCCGTACATGCTGTATAGTACGTACTTTTTCGTTTCATAGGAACCAAAAAGTGCGCTTTTTGGTAAATTCGCTTTTTTAGCCTGAAAAATTTTTAACTTTTTTTATTACCTGAACTGCCAGAAACAAAACATACTAGTTTTTTATTAGTTTTTCAGGTATCAGCAATAAAGTTACTAACTGATTTTGGTAGCTTCAATGAAGTTCCATTGATTAATTTTTCATATAGCTAAAATCTAGCCTTACTCCGAGGAACTTGCCATAGGCTTCTTTTAATGTCCAAAAAAAGAAGTTACTACATTAGTACAATTTAAAGTTGTAATTCTCTGAATATCTACTTCTAACAGATAATCTGAAATTACAATAATAAATTTGTTATAAGAATACAACACACTAAATTCTGTTTATTCCAACAAAATTTATTATTGAAGGCGTACATTTATAATACCCAGTTCAATTGCTTTAACAACTGAAGCAATTGCAGAATTTGTTTCTAACTTTTCATTGATGGAATAAACATAGTTACGAAGAGTTCGGTCAGTAATATTCATTTTGGAAGCTATTGCTGATTGTTTTACTCCTTGCGATAAAATTCTTAATACTTCTTTTTCTCGAGGAGTAATTAGGTTGTGCTTTAAATCATGTCTACTTGTTTGAGGAAATATTTTTTTGTCTTCATAGCTTATTTTTTTCAAATTCTCAATCAAAGAGTCAACCGCTATATGTTTGTCTAAAAAGCCATTAGCTCCGATACCAATTGCTTTATCTCTATACTCTGCTAAATCAAATCCAGATAAAAAAACTAATTTTGTTTTTGTTTTTCTCAACACTTCTTCTCCCAATTCCAAGCCATTGAACATACCCATGTGAATATCCATCAAAATTATCGATGGTCGATATGTTTCAATCATTTCAAAAACCGTGATTGGATCTGAAATATATCTAAACTCTTTAACATCTGCATAGTTTTTTAAAGTCATCTCGAGACTTTTCCCAATCAATTTATGGTCATCAACTAGTAATATTTTCATATTGCTCTCCCTTCATACAAGGAATAGTGACCCAAACTTTCGTACCGCTGTTTGGACCTGGTAAAGACAACATCTTAAATGAACCATTCAGCCAATTAATGTCATTTTTTATCGAAAGTAGGCCGATGTGATCATTCGTCTGAATTAACGATTTTTCAAACTCTAAAATATTGTCAACCCCTACTCCATCGTCTTCTACTATCAACTGAATCTCAGCGTTGTCTATTTCAACTGTTACTTTTCCTATTTCAGCATCTGCGTGTTTTCCAATATTTTCATTTAACTCTTTCACGATCCGATATAGTGGAGCAATAACATGCTGTGGTATTATTTCCTCAATACTATAATCCAATATAAACTCTGTCTTCGGATATTTTTTATTAAAATCATCAATTAATATTTGTAAGTTTTCTTTAAAAGTAAGATGGTAAAGCGTTGATGGATACGTGTTAAAGATTTCAGAACGTATGGAACTAACTAATTTTGAAAACTCCTCATTAATTAAATCCGTAACCATGACATCTCCTGACAAATTTGATATTAAAGTATGGAGTCCAATAACAGGCTGGAGTATGTTATCGTGAAGATAATTAGCGTAATTTTTCTTCTCAATCTCCATACTATTAAATAGCTTGATTCTTAACAATTGACAGACCTCTATTGGATCTTTCACATAACTTTTGCTATTTAAGTGAAGTAATCTTACGGTAATTATCAAGGTTCCATGTTGTTCTACAGTTTTATGTATAGATTTCAAATCAATATCATTGTCATTGTTTTCAAAGAAAATCCAAACTGTATATCCAGAGATTATTATGGGTATACAGGTATATTCTTTTTTTCGAAACTTAATTTTTTGTTTTTGTTTTTTTAGTGAATGAATCTCTTTTTTTAGTGAATTAAAAACTGTTTCACCTTTTTGACATAGTAAATAACACCCTTCTTTTGATTCAACAAATACAGCTAGTCTTTAGCTCGCAGTTAATTCTTCTAATTTATCGAGCAATAATTCAGATACATTATTGAGAAATTGCGAGTATGTAACTTGATCTAGTACTTCTAACTTTTCGTTATTTAAATTCCTAAAATTATTTTTTAATTGTTTTACTTTATTTGAACGTATTGCATTTATTGATAGATGAGTCAAATAACATACTAGGGCGAAAAGAATAGTCAAAATGAAACTTTTCCAGAGAACAATACCAATTACTTCTAGAATTAAGAAGAAAAATGCACTATATACTAAGATACAAAACGCTAACAGAAATTTTTCAGATAATATAATCTCTCTTTCCTTAACGAGAATATAAACTACACCAGTTGGTAAAATAGTAACTAGTATGGTAGTTTTATCCCAATCATAAAAAGATAACTCTGGGAAAAGCAGGCATATAAAATAAAATAAGATAAGTAGTACAAAAGAAAGTAGTAATGAAGTAATCAAAACTTTATATTTTAGTGCACTAAAAAAAATTTCTTTTCTTTAATAATTGTTAAAGAATTGACAGTAATTGACGAAATCATTAACAAGATCAAAGTAGGTCCTACATAAAAATCAAGTAACAGAGCCAAATAGCTGTATAGTGAAACACAACATAGAAGAATACGATTTTTATTAAGTTTTTTCTTATCATCTATATGTATAAAGGAATACAAAAACAGATAAAGGGTTAATGGATGGCAACATAAAAGAAATAGTCCTACTAGCTTTAGAACCCATATATCCGAGTAAACCAATAACACTGTCCAACCCAAATAGAAAGTTAATGAAAAAAAAGATAATGAATATAGTTTTTGGGGGAGCTTTATATAGACAAAACTTCCTAAAAAAATGATATATATACTGCATAGTAAACTTAGGAAGCTCATTTCTTTTTCCATAAATGCTGAGTAAATAACAATATATGATATGGTAACCAACCATTTCAAACCAATTCCAACTTTCTTTCGCTTATCCACCAAGTACTTTCTCCTCGTAATATATATTTTGATAGAATGCTTATCCCTTCATTCTATCTTATGGGCTATCCCCCAATTTTTTTAATAAAAATAACGGTTTTTACTTAGATACTGTGTAACATTCCTGAATAACAAGTCTTAGAAAAAACTTACGAGAAGATGTTAGCTCTCCATGTAGCTAGTCTGCGATAAAAAGTTTGCCTAGATCATTGGTATAGCCTCCAACAAATTAGCCGAGTCCACCTCTAGTAGAGATTAGGCGGCTATCCTAATGAGAGAAACTCAATGAATTCGAGCAAAGCTGTCGTTAAGCAACGCAATTTCGAGGTATCTTACAGTACCTATGCAAATTCCGAGTAAATAATGATAAGATCCTTTCACAGCAAACTTTTTGTCGGTTTAGATGTTAGTTCCGAGAAATTAGATGTTCGCTTTATGACAGACAATCCAACATTACCTGTGCCAAAAGAAGTATCATTTGAAAATAATTAAATTGGCGAAATCCCGAAGAAATTGCGAAAGATATTTTGACCCATTCATAGTTCTTATCGTTTAGGATAGGTTTATCAGGACTCGTAGACCTTGGCTTAAGTGTTTTTTAGCAAAAAAATACAAAGTCTAGATAAACTAATTAGGTATTTGTACAAAACCATTGATGATTTAGTCGTTATATTCCCTGAATATCAATATTTAACCAGCATTCCATGAAGCAATCCTTTTTATATCGCTGATTTACTCCCTGAAATTGATTCTTTAACCGTTTTTCCGATAAAACCAAGTTAGCGAAACATGCTGGTTTTCATTAATGATTAAATCAATTAAGTAACTCTTAATACGGAAACAAACCTATAGTCAAACAAGGCAAGCGTTATCTCCACTATTATTTAGTTAAGTCTAACTAAATCCATGGAGAGATATGAGCCTAAACGCAATATGTATTATAAGAAAAAATACTAGAAAATAATCGGATATAACATATTTTTTAAGTACTTAATATACTGACAAATCTTCCCACATTAAAAAACGCTTACATTAAATTATAATAACGCTTTCTATTCAACTAAGATAATTATTCTTACTTGAAGTATAAATCAGACAGAACTTATAAAAAAATCATCACTCTAATATCTAAGTGATAAAAAGTAATGAAGATTAAAAAATGACCGGGATTTCACTAACATTCTGCGAACTAAATCATAAAACAGGAATACATAGTACATTAAGTTCTACTATATTCTATTTCTAATTCATCTGAGCAATTCAATCTAAGTCTTATTTATACTATACATATTAACACACACTGCCGCTCATTACTAATTAATTTAATACTAATTAGTTGACAAATAATCTTTTTTAGTTTCATGTCTAAAGAATAGATAAAACTTTGACAAGACTATTCGTCTATTATTTTTCTATAACTTCATTTTTTTTATTTAAAAAGACAATATTAAAAGGGCCAAGAAGAACACTCCTAAGCCCTCGCAAAAATTCAAATCTCTAGCAACAAGTTACTGAACCTTTATTTGGTGTAATAACTTCTTCAATACTGTCCAAATCTTCGAAATCAAAATCATGTAAAAACATTTTTTATTCCTACTTCCTTCTTTTTTTGATATCCCATAAAAAATTAAAATATCCTAAGTTATGATTTGTCCTTCTTCTAATTTAAAAACTTGATCACAGAATCGCTCTACAGATTCATCATGTGTTACAATAATAAAAACCTTGTTTTCCATAAATGGAAGCGTTCGAATCAATTTCAAGAATGCATCTGTATTTTTTTTATCTAAATTACCTGTAGGTTCATCAGCCAAAATAATTTTAGGTTCCATTAGTAAACAACGGGCAATTGCCGTACGTTGTTGCTCACCACCAGAAATTTCATTTATATATTTTTCTTCAATCTTCTTAATTCCTAACCAATTGACTAGCTGTTCATAATTATCTGAATGATTTTCAATCTTTTCACCTTTTAAACGAAGCGAGAAAAGAATGTTTTCTTTTACATTTAGAAAGGGAATCAAATTAAAATCTTGGAAAATGAATCCAATATCATTAGTACGTAATTCAGCTAATTGATTACTATTAAATTCTGTGATGTTCTTATCCCCTATTTTCACTTCCCCTTTAGTGGGATGAATTAACCCACCAATAATGTTCAGCAAAGTAGATTTACCTGAGCCAGACGGTCCCACTAAAGCATAAATATTACCTTTCTCCAAAGTAATTGTTATACCATTTAGAACTTGCTGAGAGTGTCCATTTATTCCGTATTCCTTTTCGACAGACTTTAGTTCAATCATATTTTCACCTTCCTATTCAGATTCTTACTTCCTATTTTTTTCTTTTAAAATAACTCTAGAAATTAAAATAATCCCCAAGACAAGTATCAAATAGATAACAACTAATATTGAACATACTTGCAAGTAAGGAATATTAATGACAGGTTTGAATACAATAACTTCTTCCATCATCTTAATCCCACCTTCAGCAAATGTAAGCCCGAAAAGCCAACCTAAAACAACACCTAAAATATAGATAATAGACATTTCTATTAACATACTGATTAGCAAAGCTTTTCTTTTCATCCCCATAATTAACAATCCTTTGTATATTCTTTGTCTAGAACTAATTGAAAGAATAAACATATTTAATATGTTTGCTCCACTGAAAAAGATCAGCGCATAAATAAATGCTTCAATCATTTCAGTTTGTTTAATTGCTTGATTTTTGTATTTATCTTTTAGATCACCAATATTCATTAAGTTATAATTTTTAATAGATAAATACTTTGTGAATTCTTTTATTTCTTCATCACTCAGCCGATTCAAATAGATTGTGTTGTAAATTCCTTTAACATCCTTTCCAAATAAATACTCTGTTAAAGCAGATTTGGATGTAAACACTTGTTGTAGATCCAACGGCTGATAAAAATCTTTCGGACTAATTTTTATAGATTTGTCTTTATCAAAGGAATAATCTATGACTTGATTACGTTTGATCTTTGATTTTTCAGCTAACTGTGACGGAAATAATACATTCAAACTATCATTATTTAAATCAAAATCTTTAATATTAAACTCTTTTTCCATTTCTAACACTTGAATATTTTTGAAGTTAGAAGAAACGCCTGTCAAAATCAAAGTGTTTTCATTATTTTCTTTTTCAATTTCCATACTTAAAGCAATCTCAAAAGTTGCATGTGGATATAAGTTCTGCAAATAAGCCTTAACTTTTTCTTCTTTGACCTCAGATAATTCATTCATCACAAGTATATGTTCAAATCTATAGGTCTCATCTACCTTTTGTACAACAGCTTCCTTGACAGAATGAAAAAAGGTTAACATTCCTACTAGAAGCATAACTGAAAAGGCCAATGTAGATATTAATGAGCTGATTCTTTTAATATTCCAGCAATTTTCTTCCACAGCAACGAACAAAGAAAGTCGGTTAAAACGGAGCGACAAAAAACGAAGAGACACCAAGGTCCCTGCTATTAACGGATCAAAAATCAAGATTAAACCTGTAAATAGTAAAATTATTTTCATAGTTGTGTATCCACTAACAATTGAAACAATCAAAAGGATAATACCTAAAGCTAACTTAATTCTAAATAAAAATTTTTCTTTAATAGTAGATTGAGAATTAAACGTGCTGCCTTCTTTCTGTTTACTTTCTACTTCGATATTCATACTTTTTAGATTTTTTGAACCGCACCATATAAAAAATAAAATTGCAGAAACAATAACTAGTAGATAAATATAAATTGGAATATGTTCGACCTTCATGTCTTGATAATTAGACAAAAATACTCTTGAAAACACTATGCCTGTGAAAAGTCCAATAACGGCTGTAACAGAACTTAGCAGAAAGCTTTCAATACTTAAAATCTGCTGAATTTTTTTGTATTTCATACCTAACTTATATAGCAGTTGGAATTCTTTCTTTCTCCCTTGAATAACAATCGAGTATGTATTATAAATAATAAATAAAGAAAAACCTACAAGAACTCCCGTCCCTAATTGTAAAAATAATTTCATATTTTTAAAGTCTTTTTTTAATAAATAGTCTGCTAACTCATTTTCAATTCTGTAGTTTATTGTATAAATAACTCCTAAAGAAAATGTCAATAGCAGCATTGTTACAAAAAATATCAATATGATGAAAAGAAACTTACTACTATTTTTTTTAAAATTTTCTCGAATATATATCCACATATTTCTCACATCCTTCATAATGTCTTCAAAAAGATTTTAATGCTTTCTTAAAAGAAAGAAGTACTTGTATTAGACTTATAAATGCCATTACATAGACGAAAATGCTTAGTACTGTTGAACTAAATCCAAATACGTTTAGATAATTCAATGTTATACGTATAATAGAAAAAATCCCTGCAATACCAATAACATATGAAAGAATAAAATAAAGAAACAATCCAATCATTTTTTTGTTTTGAAATTTTTTTAAAATTGAGGTCTCTTTTTTTATTACTCCTGCAAGAAGCAACAATAACTGCCATCTTGTCCCTTCACTACCATATATGATTGTAAAAATATGGTATCCATCACTCGTTGATAGCGGTAATAAACTACTAAAAAGATACCCTATATTAAGAAGAGCTATATAACCAAACCACCAATTATTTGTAATGATAAATAAGCATAATGAGAAAAACATCAGTATACAGTAGTCACATTTAAAGTTGAAAAATTTATCTGGCTTATGTAAGAATCCATTAGTTGAACTGGAAATTTAATAATAATTGGAAATCCAATTAACATTACAGCTATCAACAATAAATTTAAATAATATATGCCTTTAGTCACTCTCTCAATTCTTTTTTGAATAGCAAATAAAGGAATTTCAAATAGTTTCCGACTATTCAACTCAAACACGATATTACTTTGACTATTTGTATTTGGGTATGTGCACAAATTATGCTTACTTAATATGGTTCTCATTTTTTCGTAGCTAATCGTACTATTTTCATGTAAAAATTCTTTTACTTCTTCAATTTTTTCTTTCTTAAGCAAAGCAATATGTACAACCGAAATTACATATTCTAGCAGACATAAATGTCAACACAACAGTCCCTCTACCTGGAACTTTATCTACAGCTACATCCGAACTATTTTCCTTTTTAAATTGCTCTTGATCACTGTTTATTAAATACACCTGATTCTGCATGCTTTTCCTCCTTATATATTAGTACTCGCTTCATAAAATCATTTTAAATTTACAAATAATGAAATGCCATGTATATAGTTTAAAGGAACAGGAATGTAAATTAAATAAGTAAAAGCGGAAAATTGTTATGACTCCATAGACAAATTTTTAGTAATGTTTACACTTTAAATGTTATAAAATAAAATAACAGGTAATATGAAATGCCTACAACTTTTTTAAATTATTTTGTCTAGAGATACACCTGTTCATAAAATAGCAAGGAGAAAACAAAGCGTTGCTTAACTCACACATTCTTTCACTAAAGTTGGAGTCCAACCCAGTTTCCAAAAAGCTTATTATTCCCTATCGCTTTTCTTAGCGAGCGTGAACAACATATTTGTAATAGTTATCGTAATCTCAACAGAAAAACGACCTATCAAATAGGTAGATATGCAACAAAAACTGTTGTTTCTCTCAGCCTATTATTTAATATCAACCATTCAGCATGCAGGGATTCTCGCTGCTTCATACAAAAAATACAACAATCGTACCTGAACCACCTGCATAGCCGGTGGTTTTCAATACATACAAAAAAATCCAGAGGATTTTCTCCTCTGGACTCGACAGGATTCTACAATTTCTCTTTACCAACATTATTTGACAAAGCGCAAAAAAAGAGAACGCGTACTCCGTCTTCGAAACGTCCTAAGACGCCGACAGAATACCGTTCTCGTGGGTTTGGCACCCAATGGGGGCATAGGGATTCGAACCCTAGACCCTCTGATTAAGAGTCAGATGCTCTAACCAACTGAGCTATGCCCCCGTTGTATAAAATAGCTTTTCAGCTACCTCAATATTGTAGCACTCCGCTATTATTTATACAAGAGGGAATTTTTTTCAGTTGTTATTCTTGTGAAGATTGTTCTTTTTTTACAGGACAAGCTGTTTGACAATCTTCACAACTTTCCCCTTTTTTGATTCGTCGATAGGTGATGATTCCTGCTGTTCCAAAAATTAAAATGGATAAAATAATTGTTGCCATCCGTTATTACCCTCTTTCTAAAGAAGTGATTGCTTGGACACTTTCTTTGCCTGGCTTTGGTTTTCTTATAAGGAAATAAAATCCAGCTAAAACAACACCCATCGCTAAAAAAGTCCCCAGAGTTAGTGTGCCTTTTTCGACTAACACATGGCCCAATTGATAAATCACAAAACTAACCATATAAGCCAAACCGCATTGATAACCAATGGCTCCTAATGTCCATTTGAGGTCTCCCATTTCACGACGAATTGCGCCAATTGCAGCAAAACAAGGTGCACATAATAAGTTAAAAGTTAAGAACGAATAGGCCGCGACTGGCGTAAAGGTGTGTTGCAGTGCGCCCCAGACTTCTACCCCGTTTTCAGAAACATCTTTCACATTGCCAAATAAAATGCCTAAGGTACCAATAATATTTTCTTTCGCTATCAATCCTGTAATTGTGGCAACTGCCCCTTGCCAATTCCCCCAGCCTAATGGGATAAATAGCACCGCCAACCCTTTACCTAGAAATGCTAGAATACTTTGACTTTCTGGAACGGGTTGAAACGTCACAGAATAATGGGACATGAACCAAATGAGAATACTGGAAACAAAAATAATCGTACCTGCTTTTTTTACAAATGAGCGACATCGTTCATAGGCATGTCGAACCACACTTCTAAGCTGTGGCAAATGATAGGCGGGAAGTTCCATAATAAATGGTGCTGGATCTCCCGAAAAATGCTTGGTCTTTTTTAAAGCAATCCCTGATAACACAATGGAAGCAACCCCTAAGAAATAAGCAGAGGGCGAGACCCAACTTTGGTTAGGAAAAAATGCACCTGCAATCAGAGCGATAATTGGCAGCTTCGCCGAACACGGCATAAAAGTCGTGACCATAATAGTCATTCGCCGATCGCGTTCGTTTTCAATCGTTCGACTAGCCATCACGCCTGGGACCCCACAACCTGTCGCAATTAACATTGGAATAAACGACTTACCAGATAGGCCGAATTTCCGAAACAAGCGATCCATGACAAAGGCAATCCGGGCCATATAGCCACAATCTTCTAAAAAACCTAAACATAAAAACAGGACGGCCAGTTGTGGTAAAAAGCCTAACACAGCCCCAACACCTGCAATGATCCCATCTAAAATTAAACTTTGCATCCATGGCGCTACTTGCCATTGCGCCAACCAATTTCCCACAAATTGAGGAACCCATTCCCCAAAAAAGACATCATTTAACCAGTCTGTCCCCATTGTACCAACCGTTTGAATAGATAAGTAATAGACCAACCACATCACAAACGCAAAGATTGGCAACGCCAACCACCGATTGGTTACCACTCGGTCAATCTTATCACTGTGAGTAAATGTCATTTCTGTTTTTTTCGTCGCACACAAAGCAATTAATCGAGCAATAAAGGCATAGCGTTCATTAATGATAATCGCTTCACTTTCATCTTGAAAGATTTTTTCAGTAATTTGAATGACTTCTTCAATTTCTTTTTCTTGAAAAGAACTCAATAATAATTGCTCTTTGGTTCGAACATCTCGTTCAAAAAGTTTTAAACTATACCAACGCTGTTGCGTTTCAGGAACAGTATTCCCTAAAATATCAACAATTTCAGCAAGTGCTGCTTCTAAGCGATTATCATAAGAAGGATAAATAACCTCTGTCTCTATGGCATTCGCTCGCTGCTTACTTTGTTTTAAAGCATGATCCAACCCACGATTCTTCAAAGCACTAATCTCAACGACAGGCACGCCTAAGCCATAACTTAACTTTTCACTATTCAATGTTTGGCCGTTTTTTTCCAACAAATCCATCATATTTAACGCACAAACAACCGGTAATCCAGTTTCAATTAATTGTGTTGTTAAATAAAGATTCCGTTCCAAATTGGTCACATCGAGAATATTCAAAATCACTGAAGGTTGGTCCTCCAAAAGATAATCTCGTGCCACAATTTCTTCAGGCGTATAAGGAGAAAGAGAGTAAATCCCTGGCAAATCTTGAATAATGAGTGTCTTATCTTTCTTTGCCACCCCCTCTTTGCGTTCCACAGTCACCCCTGGCCAGTTTCCAACATATTGGTTGGCTCCTGTTAACATATTGAACGTTGTCGTTTTACCGCTATTAGGGTTACCAGCTAGTGCAATTTGCTGAGTCATTCGCTTTCCTCCTTTTCAACCAAGATTAGTTCCGCTTCACTTTTTCGTAACGTTAGTTCGTAACCACGTACATTGATTTCAATTGGATCAGCTAAAGGAGCTACTTTGCGAATAAAAATTACTGTTCCTTTTGTTAAGCCCATGTCCATCAACCGACGTTTCACCGCTCCTTGTCCGTGGATCCCTACTATTGTAGCGCGTTCTCCAACTTTCAAGGTATCTAAGGAGACCCAAACTTTCTCATTCGCCGAGCGCTCCTCCACATGAATCGCTTGTAAAATCGTATCTGTCAGCGCAATTCGACTATTATGTAATAAAACAATACCATTTTGATTCTGATAATTGACAAGGACAACTGCTTGGCCTGCAACGACGCCTAAATTGTTCAGATGTTTCTTTGTCTGAACATCTGCTTGGACGCTTTCGACTGTATAGACTTTCCCAACTTCTGCCTGCGCTAACGTAATCATTTACTTTCCTCCATGTGAAAAAGTTTCAAACGAAAATGAGAATCGTTCTCAATTAAAAGAATACGCTTGCTTACACGGAAAGTCAATGAATTTCTGGATGTATCTCCTGTTTTCTTCTATTTCCCTTCTATATAGAGACACTTTTTTCAGGTTACCATTTTTGAAAAAAAGTCAGCTCTTGTTTTTTATGTTACTAGCTACTATAAAATTCCACTCATTCAATAACAAATCCGCTTATTTTCTCTTCTTGTGCCTAACTCAAATGTCAACACAATATTTAGTGTTTTTTCACTAAATGTTCTCTTTCAAAATTTTAATTTTTTTGTTTGTCAAACACTGACCAATGTGTTTTTTCTCCCAAAAACGAGGATTCACGTGTTTTCATTTTTCTTTCAAAAACACAAAAACTAGTATTATGAGAAAAACGAACCACAATATATAGTGTTAAAGTGTTGACTTTTTTCTACATAGATTTATACTAGTCTATGTAGAAAAAAAGAGGAGGAACTTTCAATGAACGTAAAAATCTTTTCAAAAAATAACTGTATCCAATGTAAAATGGCGAAACGTTTCCTAAGTGAAAATAACATCGCTTTTGAAGAAATCAATATCGACGCACAACCAGATGCTATCGACTGGTTAAAAGAACAAGGGTTCCAAAGCGTACCGGTAATCACATCTGAAGCAACAACCGTTGTTGGCTTCCGTCCAGACCAATTAAAACAATTGGCTAGCTAAGATGAAACTTGTTTATTTTTCAGTCACCGGTCAAACAAGGCGCTTTATTAAAAAATTGGATTTGCCTGCTTATGAACTTGAGCCAGCGAATCCTTTTTTTGAAATAAATGAGCCTTTTATTCTTGTCATTCCTACCTATGATGCAGAAATTACAGAGGTAGTGAATGACTTTCTTGATTATAAAAGTAATCAAGAACTGTTAGTTGGTGTAGCTGGTGGGGGCAACCGTAATTTTGCTGAATTATTTGTCTATACCGCCAAAGATATTGCCCGCGATTACCACGTTCCGCTTCTATACTCCTTTGAGTTTAGCGGAACAGACGAAGACGTGGAGACCTTTAAGAAAGTAGTGGAAGAAATTGAGTCTAAAAGAAATTAAAGATGTCAGCTATTTCAAACTGAATAACGAGATTAACCGTCCTGTTGATGGTCAAATCCCTTTAAATAAAGATAAAGAAGCACTCGCAGCCTTCTTTAAAGAAAATGTAGAACCGAATACACGTAAATTCAGCTCTGCTGAAGAAAAAATCAACTTTTTAATGAAAGAAGATTTTATTGAAACTGAATTCATCGAAAAATATTCAATGGACTTTATTGAAAAATTATATGCTTTCTTAGATGAACAACATTTCCAATTCAAGTCTTTCATGGCGGCTTATAAATTTTATTCTCAATACGCTTTAAAGAACAACGCCGGAACAGAGTATTTAGAAACATATGAAGATCGGGTTGCCTTTAATGCCTTGTATTTTGCGGATGGCGATGAAGAGTTGGCTTTAACATTGGCGGATGAAATGATCCATCAACGGTATCAACCAGCCACACCTTCTTTCTTAAACGCTGGGCGTAAACGCCGAGGTGAATTGGTTTCTTGTTTCTTAGTTCAAGTAACAGATGATATGAACAGCATTGGGCGTTCAATTAATTCTGCCCTTCAATTATCACGAATCGGCGGCGGCGTAGGAATTACTCTTTCCAACTTACGTGAAGCGGGCGCACCAATCAAAGGTTATGATGGCGCAGCAAGTGGTGTTGTCCCTGTTATGAAATTATTTGAAGATAGCTTTAGCTACTCTAACCAACTAGGTCAACGTCAAGGTGCTGGTGTGGTTTATCTAAATGTCTTCCATCCAGATATTGAAATGTTCTTATCTGCTAAAAAAGAAAACGCTGATGAAAAAATCCGTGTAAAAACGTTGTCTCTTGGTGTTATTGTTCCAGATAAATTTTACGAATTAACACGTAACAACGAAGATATGTATTTATTTAGTCCTTATAGTGTGGAACGTGAATATGGTGTGCCTTATTCCTATGTAGATATCACCAAAGAATATGATAACCTAGTGGCCAATCCAAACATACGTAAACGTAAAATTAAAGCCCGTGACTTAGAAAATGAAATTTCTAAATTACAACAAGAATCTGGCTATCCTTATATCATCAATATTGATACAGCTAACAAAAACAATCCGATTGATGGCAAGATTATCATGAGTAACTTATGTTCTGAAATTCTTCAAGTTCAAACGCCTTCTGTTATTAATGGGAAACAAGAATATGAAGTTTTAGGAACAGATATTAGTTGTAACTTAGGTTCAACTAACATTGTTAATTTAATGGAAAGTCCTGACTTTGGAAAATCTGTCCGCGCTATGACGCGTGCGTTAACTTTTGTAACAGATGCTTCTGAAATTGATGTCGTGCCAACTATCCAAAATGGAAATCGTTTAAGCCATACAATCGGACTAGGCGCAATGGGCTTACACACCTTCTTCGCTAAAAATCATATGGAATATGGCTCTGAAGAATCATTAGACTTTACAGACATTTATTTCATGTTATTAAATTACTGGACTTTAATGGAAAGTAACCAAATTGCGAAAGAACGTAACCAAGTCTTCCATAATTTTGAAAAATCAGATTATGCTTCTGGTGCTTACTTCGATAAATATATTGAAGGCAACTTTACACCAAAATTTGATAAAGTGAAAGAAATTTTCAAAGACATTCAGATTCCAACGGCTGAAGATTGGGCTGCGTTACGCGATGCTGTGAAAAAAGATGGTCTTTATCATCAAAATCGTTTAGCCGTAGCGCCAAATGGTTCAATTTCATATATTAATGATACTAGTGCCAGCATTCATCCAATTACTCGTATGATTGAAGAACGTCAAGAGAAGAAAATTGGTAAGATTTACTATCCAGCGCCTTATTTAGCTAATGATACAATCCCTTACTATACTTCTGCTTACGACATGGATATGCGCAAAGTGATTGATGTCTACGCAACAGCGCAACAACACGTTGATCAAGGAATGAGTTTAACCTTGTTTATGCGTTCAGAAATCCCTGAAGGCTTGTATGAATGGAAAGAAACACCAAAACAAACAACCCGTGACTTAAACATTTTACGTCATTATGCGTTCAACAAAGGGATTAAATCAATTTACTATATTCGTACATTTACAGATGATGCTGAAGAAATTGGCAGCAATCAATGTGAGTCTTGCGTGATTTAATGAAAAGCACTTAAATAAGGCGTTCTGCTTGAGCGTCTTATTTTTTAGGAATGTTCTCTTTTTAAACAGGACATTTTCAGATATACTGGACAAAGAAGAACGGCTGCACGCTCCTATTTGGACTCTGTAGAACGTTTTAAGCGAAGAAACGAGACAACTAGTCAAACAGACTGCTGTCCCAGCATACAGGAGGAATAACCATGGCAACGTATTATGAAGCAATTAACTGGAACGCCATTGAAGACGTCATTGATAAATCCACTTGGGAAAAATTAACCGAACAATTTTGGTTAGATACACGGATTCCGTTATCCAATGACTTAGATGATTGGCGGACTCTTTCCGATTTAGAAAAAACTACTGTCGGCTACGTTTTCGGCGGTTTAACTTTATTAGATACTGTTCAATCAGAAAGCGGCATGGATCAACTGAGAAATGATGTGCGGACGCCCCATGAAGAAGCCGTCTTAAATAACATCCAATTCATGGAATCTGTCCATGCCAAAAGTTATTCTTCTATCTTCAGTACATTAAATACAAAAAAAGAGATTGATGATATTTTTGAGTGGACAAATACCAACAAACATCTGCAATATAAAGCAGAACGGATTAACGAAATTTATAAAAACGGCACTCCGTTAGAGAAAAAAATTGCTAGTGTATTTTTAGAAACGTTTTTATTCTATTCTGGGTTTTACACTCCTCTTTACTATTTAGGCAACAATAAACTAGCGAACGTCGCTGAAATTATTAAATTGATTATCCGTGATGAATCAGTGCACGGCACGTATATTGGCTATAAATTCCAATTAGGATTTAATGAATTACCAGAAGATGAGCAAGATAAACTAAAAGACTGGATGTATAATTTACTTTACGAATTGTACGAAAACGAAGAACGTTATACAGAAGAATTATATGATGACTTAGGTTGGACCGAAGAAGTAAAAACCTTTTTACGTTACAACGCCAACAAAGCTTTAATGAACTTAGGTATGGATCCCTTATTTGCGGATACAGCTAATGATGTGAATCCGATTGTAATGAATGGTATTTCGACAGGAACTAGCAACCATGACTTCTTCTCCCAAGTAGGAAATGGCTATTTACTAGGAACAGTTGAAGCCATGAAAGATGATGACTATCTTTACGGTTTAGATAAATAGCAAAAAGCTAGAAACGATTAACGTTTCTAGCTTTTTATTTTACCAACTTCCTGAGGCACCGCCACCGCCGAATGAGCCGCCACCGAATGAACCACCACTGCTGCTACCAGAACTACTATGATTAGACGGATTGTATTGTGAGTTTAAATAAGCATACGTCAAAACACTACCATCATAACTATATAAAGTATCTCCTACTAATAAACGCCCAAAAGATTGTTTTTTTGCATTTGGATATATACTTAGTAAAGAACCACGCTTAGTGGCACGTCTTATTTTCCCTTTTGTGGCAAATAACGTTGCTCCATTAAGATATAAACAATAAAAAGAAGTCTTTTTCATCTTATTTAATACTTTCTTTGTCTGTTCTGAGTTATTTAGGACAGCCTTTGTTGGTAAACAATTCAAATAATCTTGATACATTTTTTTAACAAGTTTTCTTGTTCTTAAAATTTGTAAAATATAAACAGCACAAATGAGCATCCCAGCAATACTTGCCATTAAAAGAACATTTCTTTTCGTTGTGTTAGTGTTTAACTCTGTTTGTATATTTGTTAATTCATTATCCACTTGTGCGGTTTTTGAATTGATTGCAGCCGATACTTGATCAATAATTTTATTGAGACCTGTATTATAATCCTCGTCTCTAAAAGCCTCTTTTACTTCTTCATTATTAATAATATCATCCGCATAGCTATCCGTTAAAATACTCTCTAAGCCATATCCAACTTCCAAGCGAGACTCGCGATCCTCAATTGCCATTAGAAAAACCACACCATTATTTTTTTCACGATCCCCTACACCTAATTGATTAGCAATCTTATTGCTGTAAGATTCAACAGATTCCCCACTAGGTAACGCAGGAACGGTAATAAGCATAAATTGTGCGCCATTCGCATTTTCCAACAATTGTTGATTCAATTGAAACATTTTCTGTTTAAGTTGATTTGAGACAATACCTGCATTATCTGAAACATAGATATTAGCATCATTAATGTTCAACTGCCCATTCGTTCCAGTAATTGTCACTAATTCATTTTCACCAGTTATTTCTTGTTTAGAAAAGTTATTTATTGTTGTCTGGGTTGACGCTTCAGTCATTTTCCCTGCTAAGATATCGTCTCTCTTTTTTTGTAAGGCATGTTGCTTCTCTCTCAGTGCAGTTTGTTTTGCTTCATAGGAGATTCCCTTTCCTTCATACCAAGCAGCCATTCCTAATATTAAAATCATACTTAAACTAATTACCACAACAATCGTTGTATTCCGCTGATGCTTTTTATAAAACAAACGAACTTTTTCTTGAATTTTTTCGACTTTTTTATCCAACCTTCCTCACTTCTTTCTTTTTAACCCAAATTTTCTACAAATTTTTTATTTAAATTCCACTTGTGGTACTTCTTTTCCCTGCTCTGTCGCAACATAGTTAGTTTTCTTCTCAAATCCTAAAAGTTTTGCAATTATTTTATCAGGGAATTTTGAAATCTGTTGGTTATATGTTTCAACAGCTTGTATATAGTTACGGCGTTCAACAGAAATTCGATTTTCAGATCCTTCTAATTGAGTCATTAAGGTTTTGACATTTTCAGAAGAAGCTAACTTTGGGTAATCTTCATTCAATACTGTAACAAAATTACCTAATCCTTTTTCAATTTGCTCATTTGCTTGCCCTTTTTCAGAAGAAGATTTTGCTCCTGCGTATGCTTTACGTGCTTCCGTTATTTCTTTTAAAACTTCTTTTTCTTGAGTCATACTGCCTTGAACACTACTGACAAGATTCGGAATTAAATCAGCCCGTCTTTGCATTACATTTTCTACTTGTGACCATTCTGCTTCGACTTTATTATCTAAAGTAATCAATTGATTATAAGCTTTCATCACAAATGCACCAATAATCACAACGACAACAACAATAATACTAAGAAATTTATTTTTTTTATTCATCTTACTTATCACCTTTCTTTCTAACTCGTAATACAATCATAACTCTTTTGTAATCTTTTTGAAATATTAAACTTAAAAAATCAGTCCTAGGTCCTAGAAGAAAAGAGCGTGGGACAAAAATCACTTTGGATTTTTGTTCCACGCTCAAAACTGATAAACGGCGGGAACAGAACCAACTCCTTCGGAAATAAGCCGAAATTCTCCAAAAATTAAAGAGCAATTTTCGGAAATTCCTTCTTATTTCTCGGAGCTAAACGGTTCTGTCCCGACCTCTTGTCATTAATTATAAATAGATGTTTCTACACATTAATCAATCGTAATTTTGTTACATTATTTGAAACAGATAGATCTTCGATAACATCGGCATACGTTAGGCCTTTAGGCAAATCAATAGTATAGATATTCGTATAGATTTTTGTATCATCTACCCAAGAAACATTGAAATTCACATCATAAATTTCAATATGTTTTTCTTCAAAATACTGATTAATAAATTCTTTGGTTTCTTGTTTATGTTGATAGCGAATTTCTAATTTTTTGATTGTTGGTACGTGAATAATTCGTTTGACAATGGTTAAGGCAAATAATACACCGATAAAACTTGTTAAGGCAATCGTATAGTAGCCCATGCCCACCGCGATCCCTAAACCAGCAACGGTCCATAGTGACGCTGCTGTCGTCAATCCGGTGACACTTTGTTTCGTTACAATGATGGTTCCAGCACCTAAAAAGCCGATTCCACTTACAACTTGTGCAATCAACCTTGCTTGATCTGAACGAATGACCCCCGTCAAAGCCGGATTAGCTAACGCATCTTTCAATGCATTGATTGCAATTTGCGACTGAATTAACGCAATAATAGCCGCGCCCATACAAACTAAAATGTGAGTGCGCATCCCTGCTGGGCGATTCTTATATTGTCTTTCAAAACCAATTGCGCCACCCATCACCATCGCTAGGACTAACCGTAAAATAATTTCTGGAATTGTTAGCTGTAACATCCTTTTCACCTCTTCTTCTATTACTTCCAGTATAACAAAAAAAGAACTTGAAACATAAGGAAATCCTTATGTTTCAAGTTCTTTTTCATCAACGATTATAATTTACTTGCAGCTGCATCATCAATGATTACAACAACATCTTGATGGTTTTGTAATGCACTTGCTGGCATGTCTGTTGTTACTGGTCCGTCAATCATTCCTTTAATGGCCTCTGCTTTTGCTTCGCCATAAGCCATTAAAATCATTTTTTTACCTTTCATGATTGAGCCAATCCCCATAGAAACAGCACGTGTTGGGACATCTTCTACTTTGTCAAAATAACGTTTGTTTGCGTTGATTGTTGATTCAGTCAACTCAACGACATGTGTTAAGCTATCTAGAGGTGTGCCTGGTTCGTTGAAACCAATGTGTCCATTTTGACCAATACCTAAGATTTGGATATCTACTGGATGTGCATCGATAATTTTTTCATATTCTGCGGAAGCAGCATCTAAATCTTCTGCTTTACCATTTGGTACAAATGTTTCTTTAAATGGTTTTTTGTCGAATAAGTGTTTGTTCATGAAATAACGGTAACTTTGCTCATCTTCGCCACCTAAACCAACATATTCATCTAAGTTTACAGAAGTCATTTCTGTAAAGTCGATATCACTTGCTGTCATTTCTTTGTATAATGTTTCTGGTGTACTACCTGTTGCTAAGCCTAAAACTTTCGCACCATTGTTCATACCTTCTTTAATTAATTCAAACGCTTTTTTGCCGCCTTCTTCTGCATTTGCTACACGGATAATTTGCATTTTGACACGCTCCTTACGGTTTATTTTGGTATAGTCCAATTATAACACCTTCTGAAAAAAATTTCTAGAATAAAAGAAAAAAACTTCTATTTCCATCAGAAATAGAAGTTTTCGAGCTTGTTTAACAGATTAATATTGTGGTGCGTTGGGATCCACATACGTATTTGGATCAGCATAAGCGTTTGGATCTGTGTACGTATTTGGGTCAACGTACGTATTCGGATCGTAGGCTCCTTCTGCTGCTTGTTGCGTATTGCCGTTGTATTCTGTTTGACCGGCTGTGGTGTCCGCTGTGCTACTCGAACTAGTAGAGCTATTGGCACTTGAATCACCAGATTCACCAATCAGTGCAGTATCTGTAACAGCATAGCTAAACTGATTATAAAAGGCTAAATCTTTTTCACGTTCAGAAGCATGTTCTTTTAAACCAAGTTGTTTTCTAAGTGTTGTTTGTGTTTTGTATAAACTATTTGGATCTAGGACTTGATAATAAATATCATCAATAGTTGCACTGTATCCTTGTAATTGTTCAGAGTCAATTGTTTTAAAGGCAGACAAATATTTTGATTGGATGTCCATCATGTCATCCCAAGTTAAGTCTGTTTTTACATTGGCTTCAACAGCATCAAGAATTTTTCGATATTTTGAAACACCGTCAAAACTCATGACTTTGCGCACAATTTTCTCAACAACTTCTCGTTGGCGGCGTTGACGACCCACATCTCCTTCAGGATCTTCGTGACGCATCCGCGCATAAGCCAAACCTGTCGTGCCATCTAACTTGATTTTACCTGCTGGAACAGTAATACCGTCCAACGTAAATTCACCAATCGTATTATCTACTTCAATACCGCCTACCGCATCAATCAGGTCTTTTAACCCTTTCATATTGATGGATACATAGTGATGGATGGGAATATCCAGTAATTCTTGGACTGTATTAATCGCCATTTCGGCGCCACCAAATGCATAGGCATGGTTCAATTTGTCTTGTGTGTCATTTCCAACAATATCTGTTAGAATATCTCTATCCAAACTGATCATTGTGGACTTGTTTTCTTTCGGGTTGATGGTTACAACCATTGTAGTATCTGAACGACCTTGTTCTGTTCGGCCTAAATCGCCTGTGTCAATCCCCATTAAAAGAACAGAGAATGGTTCTTGCGCATCAATATTGGCCGTGGCTCCTTTATTGGACTTACGGTTAACTGATTGATAGATCCCATTAATTGTTGAATTGGCATCTGAATACATCTTAATCCCGTAAGCACATACCCCAGCTACTACCACTAGCAAGACGCTCAAGAAGCCCAGTACTACTTTTTTCCATAGTTTCATAAGACACTTCCTCGTTTATCTAAGAATAATTCTTAATTCATGCCCTTTATTTTCTCATAGTTTGCTTATTCAAGCAATATTTTTTATTTTTTGGAACAAGAACTTAACACAATTGTAAAATAAAAGAGCGCTTTATCAAGGAACAATTGTTATTTTTGAGAAAGTGTTTGCAGAAATTCTTGATAATGTTTCTGTTCATTCGTTTCAGTGATAGTTATTTTCTCAAATGCACCATTTAGTAAATCAGTCAGTGATCCTTCAATCAAATGCGTAATCGTGGCATTCCCAATTAATTCCATCCAATAACTGCCATCAGACGTTTCGTGGACGACTGTTTTCACCATACCTCCAGCATTTTTGACGGTTATTTCTTCATAAAAAACACCATCTTTCAATAACGTATAAAGTAAACTACTTGCGCACATAGCTGTCCCACAAGCACTTGTAAAACCTACACCACGTTCATACGTTCGAACAAATAGTTGATTTTTGCCAAGAATTTCAACAAAACTCACATTTATCCCTTCTGGAAAATATGGATTTTCATTATTTACATAGGTAGCGATTCGTTCAAATTCTGGACCATTTAAGGTTTCGTGATCCACAAATGCTACAAGGTGCGGATTAGGCACTGCTACCGCTGTAAAGCGAATGGTGTTAGATAAGGCTGGTACGATTTCATCAATTAATGTTTGGACCCCTAAATGCATTGGGATAGTGACTGCTTCAAAACTTACTGGTGAAATTTCCACTTGGTAAGTCGCTACTTCTTCAGCTAAATTGGGGGCTTGACGTACTTTCAAATCTGCAAACATTGTTTCAACTGTAAATGATTTTTCTTGGTTTTTTTCAGATAAATAACGGGCAACCGTACGCAAGCCGTTCCCGCACATGCTTGCTTCACTACCATCGCTGTTAATCACTCGCATTCTAGCATTGGACGTGCCGTGAGTCCCTTCTCCTACCAAAAGTAACCCATCTGCTCCCGCCAATAATCCTGTTTCCCGCGAACATAACTGGATGCGCAATTGCTCAATTTCCTCAGCGGTTAAAGAACGCTCAAACTGTGTTTCATCCAATAAAAAGAAATCATTTTCTGACCCGTGTACTTTTTGCATCATAACATTCATTTTTTTAGCTCCTTCTTTATGTATCCGTTATCTTTCCCTACTTACTTTAGTATGCCATAAACGAACAACTATTTCGACCCTGGATTTGTAAAAGGAAAGAGTCAAATGACAGCCGTCATTTGACTCTTTCCTTCACAATTGGCAAACTTATTTTGCTGCTGCAAAAAGTTCGTTTACTTTATCCCAGTTAACAACGTTCCAGAATGCTTCAATGTAATCTGGACGAACGTTTTTATATTTTAAGTAATACGCATGTTCCCAAACGTCAAGACCTAAAACAGGTGTTTGGCCATCCATTAATGGTGAATCTTGGTTTGGTGTTGAAGTGATTTCTAATTTACCGTTATTCACAACTAACCAAGCCCAACCTGAACCAAAGCGGCCAGTTGCAGCTGTTTTGAAAGCAGCTTTCATTTCATCAAAGCTACCAAATGTTTCATCGATTGCTTCTTTAATAGCGCCAGTTGGTTGTCCACCAGCATTTGGTGCCATAATTTCCCAGAAGAATGTATGGTTTGCGTGACCGCCACCATTGTTACGAACGGCTGTACGGATATCTTCAGGAATAGCATTCATATCTGAAATTAGGTCTTCTACAGATTTTTCGCCTAATTCTGGATGTTTTTCAATCGCTGCGTTTAAGTTAGTCACATAAGTGTTGTGGTGTTTATCATGGTGTAAGTGCATTGTTTCCACGTCAATGTAAGGTTCTAATGCATCATAAGCATATGGTAATTCTGGTAATGTGTAAGTCATTTTTTAAATCCCCCTATTTTTTAGTATGTAACATACGTCTTTCATACAACTATTATGATAACAGAGTGAACCGCTTTCTACAAAATAGTTTGCTTGCCAAAAGAAAAGTTTTACAAAAGAGGGAGATTACCTTGTGTTTCCCTCATAAATTCGCTAGAATGACCTGTAGAAGAATGATGTGAGGAGTAAATAAATGAATACATTGCAATTATTTAAGCAGGCCTTTTTTTCAGTTTCAGAATTACGGCATGCGAAAAAAATGGCGTTTTGGAAAGTAATTCTCTATGCTGTTTTTTTAAGCGCTATTTTAGCACTACCTATTACCAAACAAGTCTTTTCTGTGCTACAAGAGGTGCAACAAGATGGCCAAAAAATTGCAGAAAAGTTGCCTGACTTTTCTATTGAAAATGGCACGTTGCAAACAAAGGCCAAAGAATCTGGCTTTATTTATCAAACCGACTCGATTATTTTTACGTTTGATCCAGATGGAAAGCGTACAGCCGCTGATGTCCAAAAGGATTTAATTGGCAATGCGTTTGGTTTGGCTTTTTTACAAGATGAATTTGTAGTCGCCTTACCGAATTCAGGAGCAACTGAATCAATTCTAGGCACCGACCAATTTATCTTCCCCTATAGTAAAGGAACCTTAGATGGCGTTAACGCTCAGAGTATCAAGACTGCGCTAAGTGAAGCAGCAATCCCTTGGTGGACAAAACTCATTGTCTTTTTAGTGGCTATCTACCCTGTTCTAATCGGTTTAGTTTTAGACTTACTGATTGCCGCTATCGGTGCATCTCTCTATTCAAAATTACGTTTTTATTCTTTACGTTTGATTGATTGTTTAAAAATTATTACGTATTGTGCTACCGTGCCAGTTATCTTAAGTGCTATTTTAAACTTCGTAAATCCGATGTTTAACGATGGCATCCTAGTTATTTTACTGAGTCTATTCTTTTTCTTTGTCACAACCAAAAACGAACCACGGAATATCCCTGGTTCTTAAAAAAAGAGCCTGGGACAAAAATCACTTTGGATTTTTGTTCCAGGCTCAAAACCTGATAAACGGCGGGAACAGAACCAACTCCTTCGGAAATAAGCCGAAATTCTCCAAAAATTAAAAAGCAATTTTCGGAAATTCCTTCTTATTTCTCGGAGCTAAACGGTTCCGTCCCGACCTCTTTCTATTCTTCAAATTCTTCTTCATCTGTTAATTCAGGTAAGTCAATCGTGGTCACCGCAGATTGGCCAATTTGCGTTAAATATGCAGCTAATTCATCCACATTTTCCACAGGTGAGACGGCTGCTTCAATTGCCATTGCTAAATTAAGTCCAGCGACTACTCGCAATTGCGGATAAGTGCCCATGGCCATCATAGCCACATTACAAGGTGTTCCTCCTTTTAAATCAGCTAATACAAGCGTCGGGACATTGCCAGCTTCTTTTAAGATTGCTGCCAGTTTTGCTTGCGTGCCGCTCAAGCCATCTTCTGCGGTCATTGACACAATCGCAGCATCTGCTAATTCCCCGACAATCATTTGAGTAGAAGCTAAGGTTTCTTCTGCCATCCGTCCATGGCTCATTAAAATTAATTTTGGTTTCATCATATCCTCCTAAAAATACTGCTGATAAATTTTTGTTCGTGCTTTCAGAAAGCCACGTTCTTCACGAGTGGGATGAATCCGATTCGTCAGCAAAATTAGGGCTTCTTTGGTCTCTTTTTTCATACCAATCGCCGTTCCAGTAAAGCCAGTATGATACAAATAGCCTGCCCCTGCTTGCGTCTTTTTCACTTCCCAACCAAATGTACGTCCCCCTTGGTTCATAGACCAGAGAGCATCGATCATTTTTTCAGAAAATAATGATTTGCCAGACGGGTAGCGATTGTTCATAAAACACTGAACAAAAGTGAGTAAATCTGGTAAAGTTGCAAATAAACCTGCACTGCCAATTGGCGCTTTTAGTTGATAGGCTTTCGAATCGTGGACCACTCCCTGAATAACGCCGCGTTGTTTTGTAATCTCTGTGGGCACTGCCTGGGCAAAATCGCTGACCGTAAAACTTGTATGCTGTAGGTTCATTGGTTGAAATAAGTATGTTTGAAAGCTCTCTTCTAATGAGCAGCGATCCAATACTTGAATAATTTCTCCCAATAAGTAATACCCTAAATCAGAATAAGTGGTTTTCCCTCGTTCAGATAACGAATGCGTTAAAATGATTTCTTGCAAGCTTTTTTTTGTGACATTTTTCTTATCGACAACATCAGCTGGCAGTCCGCTCTGATGCAGTAGAAGCTCCCCAATCGAACAAGATAGTCCTTGATAATCAGGTAGGATTTCCCCCACAGTGGTTGAAAAAGTAAGCTGATTTGTATCGATTAATTGTAACATTCGATTTGTTGTCCCAATAACTTTCGTTAAGGACGCTAAATCATACAGGCTAGCTGATGAAACCTTTTGTCTTGCAAATGGACCAGTATTACCTAAAAAGCCCGTATACTGTTCTGATAAGCTATCTTCTGTGATCGTCCCCCAAGCGACACCCGGAACGACTTGCTGATTAATCAGTCTCTGAATTGTTTCTTGAATTGCGATTTGATTCATTGTTCACCACTTCTATGCTAAAACTTCTGAAATCCGTCCGTCATGTTCTGCTAATAGTTGTTTGGCTTTTTGAAAATCAACGTGGGCTTTCGCCATTACAATGGCTGGTGCCACTTCTAGCTGTGATGCCTCCAAGTATTCTTTGGCTTGCGATTCCTCGATTTCTGCTGCTTCTTTAATGATATTCGTGGCACGTTGAATTAATTTTTCGTTCGTTGGTTGTACGTTGACCATCAAATTTTGATAGATATTCCCTACTTTAACCATAATCCCTGTTGAAAACATATTTAACACCATTTTCTGTGCTGAACCCGCTTTCATTCTAGTTGATCCTGTAATGACTTCCGGTCCTACAATTGGCGCAATCCCAATTTCCGCCAATTGATTCATCGGACTTTGATTATTACAGGTAACTGAAATGGTTAGAGCGCCCACTTTTTTTCCGTATTCAATTGCGGAAACAGCATATGGTGTCCGACCACTAGCAGCAATCGCAATTACGACATCTCGGGCGGTCAATTGATGTTGCGTTAAATCTTCGATAGCTAATTCTTTCGAGTCTTCAGCGCCTTCAATTGCTTGATACATTGCTTTTTCACCACCAGCTAAAATACCAAATGCGCGTTCTGGCGACACACTATATGTGGGCGTTAATTCAATCGCATCCAAAGCACCTAAACGTCCAGACGTTCCTGCACCACAATAGATTAAACGGCCCCCTTTTTTAAATCGTTCTGCCGCTGCATCAATTGCTGCAGCGATCTGCGGAAGCACCTTTTCAATTGCTTGTGCTACCTTTTGGTCTTCTTGATTTATTAAAGTTACCATTTCTAATGTTGACACTTGGTCAATCTTTTTAGTCGCTTCATTTCTGGCTTCTGTCGTTAATCCTTCTAAGTTCATTTGCTTGCACACCCCTACTTCTCTTTTAGACGGCTGACAAGTTGACTCGTTTCAATCATATTGCGTTCAATTTCTGTGTCTAAATCATCTTGAATTGAACCTAAATACAGAACATCGCCAATTGCCATTGACGAAGCAATCGATGAAATAGCCCCAACTCGAATGAGGTGCTCATTATTGGGGACTAAAAGAACTTCATCGCTCAATGATCGCACGTTTTCTCCATCGTTACTGGTAATAAAAATAACCGTTGCACCTCTATTTTTGGCAATTTCACAGGCGATTAAGGCTTCTTTTGTCAAACCACTATAGGAGACCGTGATCAAAATGTCTTGTGCCGTTGCATAATTTAAAAACTCCAACATCATGTGACTATCATAATTAAAAATCGCTTGGCGACCAGCGCGGTTAAACTTGTGATAAAGATTATAAGTCGTTAAAGAAGAGGCACCAATTCCAACCAAATGAATTTTTTCCGCTTTTTTAACATGCGCGATTGCTCGTTCCAAGGCTTGTTTATCCACTGTATAAAATAAATCCTCAATCGTAGCATTTAATAAAGATTCCACTTTCATACAAATAGTATCCACCGAATCATCCGCCGCTACAATTGGATCAATATCTTTTTTACCGTTACTGGCAGCTTGTACCGCTGCAATGGATAGTTTTAACTCTTCCCAGCTGTCAAATCCTAATTGTTTAGAAAAACGGGTAACTGATGCTGGAGAAGTTTCGCTATTGCTAGCAATTTCGTTTGCTGTTAATGAGAGAAGACGGGTCGGATCCTTCAGTATATAGTCTGCGATTCTCTTATTTACTTTGGAAAAGTCCTTATATTTTTGTCTGATTGAACGGATTGGCTCCATCTTCTCATCTCCATTTCTATTTTATGAAAGTTAAAATTGCTTCGTTTGGTTCAGAAGGGATCATCTGTGCGGTAATAGTCACCCCATTATCTGTTAAACGACGAACGGTTTGAATATCTTCATCGGTTAATGCAACAGATTTTTTAATTGCTCGACTGCCTTCTTTTTGAGAAATATTGCCGACATTGAAGCTCTGTAACGGAACACCGCCATCAATTAAAGCCGCCATGTCTGCAATGTCTTTCGTAATTAAAAAGACTTTTTCTTCATCATAATTGCCTGCTAAAATTTTTTCAATCGCTTTACGTTTTGATAAAATGGATAATTTAACTCCTGCAGGCTTAGCCATTTTTAAGGCACCAATTTGTAATTGATCTTTGACAGCGGCATCATTTACTACCATGATTCTTTGTGCGCCAACCGTATTCGTCCAAACGGTTGCAACTTGTCCGTGAATTAAACGCTCATCTACTCTTGCATGTACAATTGTCATAATAAATCTCTCCTATTATATACTATTTTTTTAAAATAAACCGCCAACCCAAGCCAACATTGGTTGTAAATTGCCTAAAACCATGCCAATTAAAATTAAAACAAAGATTAGCCGTGTTGAATTCATTTTCTTTTTCCCTAGTAACCAATAGGATAAAAGAACAATCCCTAAAGGAATTAATGCGGGTAAAATTTTATCCAACATTTCTTGAACTGATAATGTTACATCTCCCATTTTATAAGTTAAATCTAATTTGTAAGTAATTACCGAAGGAATCAAACCGCCGACCACCGTTAACCCTAAAATAGCTGCACCTTGCGTAAACAATTTCATTTTATCCGCAAATTCTGTCGCAATTTTTTTCCCTTGATGGTAACCAATCCAAGTGAATTTATAGCGAACCCATAGGACCACTGCTCCGGCAATTAACGGGATCATTAACCCAACAACCTGGCCCCCTTGCGCCATGTAAGCTGCAATCGAAAAAACAATCGCACGATAAATCGCGATAAAAATGGTATCACCAACACCAGCAAACGGACCCATTAGACCTGTTTTCAAACCAGTAATGGCCGTTTCATCTTCAATGCCGACTTCTTCTTCCAAAGCCATATCAGCTCCGACAATTAAATGCGACATGGCTGGCGTTGTATTCATAAAGCCAAGATGTGTCTTCAAGGCTTTCTTCATAGCTACTGGATCTTCACTGTATAGTCGCTTT
The DNA here is from genome assembly GCF_050546705.1 of Enterococcus sp. AZ104. NCBI lineage: Bacteria > Bacillati > Bacillota > Bacilli > Lactobacillales > Enterococcaceae > Enterococcus > Enterococcus sp. AZ104. The sequence goes on along the minus strand of NZ_CP172952.1, from coordinate 363,359 downwards.
AATGCAGGCATCATTACCCAAGCGTAACCAAGTCCTTGCATTTTTTCATAGTTCCAGCCCCACTGATAGCCAAAAAGATTACGGACGTAAACTTTATTAATATCCTTTTTTGTTAATTTGTTAGTCATCAATCTCAACCTCCTCATCATCTTCGTAAATAACCGTGCCACTTGTTGTAGCTGCGCCGCCTTTGTTATGATTCATCACATAAATCGCTGCTAAAGCCAAGCCAACCAGTGCGACACCTAAAACTGAGAAGAATTGGGCCCCATAAGCAAGTAACACGAACCCAATAATAAAATAGGGCCAGTATGTTTTAATTGGTAAGTAACGCATTAAAATAGCAATCCCCATCGCTGGTAAAATAGCGCCTGCTGCTTTTAGCCCATTCATCACCCAAATAGGAATCCAATTATTGATAGCGTTTACAACTTGTTCACCAAAAGCTAGGCCAATAAAAACTGGGATGACACGAGAAATCGTCCAAGGAAAAATTCCTAAAACATTGCAGCGCTCGACCCCTTTATAATTGCCTTCTTCCGCATAGCGATCTGCTTTGTGTTGGAAAAACGTATTAGCCATTCTGCCTAAAATATCTAGTTGTGTCAATAATAACCCAATCGGAACCGCAACTCCGATACCATACTCTGCCCCTTTCCCTGAAATGATTGCATAAGCCGTTCCCATAATGGCCCCTGAAAGAAAGTCTGGGACTGTTGCTCCTCCATAAGTCGCTACGCCTAATGTCATCAATTGAAGCGTTGCCCCAATCATCAAACCTGTTTGAACATCTCCTAAGACTAGGCCAGTAAACGTTGCAGCAAACAATGGTGTATATGGACCAATCTGAATAGAAATTTGGTCAAGTACACCAACAACTGTGTAAAGACATAAAATCAAAATAATACCAATCGATACTGTCATGCTTTCTCATCCTCCTTGAATGCGTTTTCTTTTTTGTATTTGTAGAATACCATTAAAGAAATATCATTTCAAGTTCTTTTTAAAAATATTTTTAAATGAAATTACATTTCTTATATAATTTTTGTGCTATACTAAAAGAAAACGGTTTAGGAGTGATTATGTGCGGGTTTTGCTGATTTATTTCATAACTATTTTTCTATCCAATACAGTTGGGGCGCTCTCTGGGATGGGTGGAGGCGTCATTATTAAGCCTGTTTTGGATTTTCTTGGGTTCCATTCGTTAAATAGTATTGCGTTCTATTCAAGTGTCGCTGTTTTTGTCATGTCCATTTCTTCGACTTATAAACAGTATCAAAATGGTGTCCAAATTGAATGGAAAAAAGCCGCGAGTATTTCGTTTGGTTCCTTAGTCGGCGGCATGTTAGGTGATTTACTTCTTAATCAGGCGATTGCACTAGCGCCAAATGAAGAAAAAGTACAACTAATCCAATATATCATCATGTTGCTGACCTTGGTTTTGGTTCTTCTCTACAATCAATTTTCCAACTGGCACTTACACCTCAACGGATTGAGCATTTTTCTGATTGTCGGATTAGGCTTAGGGATTCTATCAACCTTTTTAGGCATCGGTGGCGGTCCCATTAATGTAGCTTGCCTTATTCTCTTTTTTGGAATGGATATCAAATCAGCAACTGTCTATTCCATCATTACTATTTTTTTCTCCCAACTCGCCAAACTTGGCAATATCGGCTTGACCACAGGGTTTGCGGTTTTTGATTTGACAATGCTTTGGGCTATTATTCCTGCCGCTTTATTCGGTGGTTATGTCGGCGGTCTTTTCAGTAAAAAATTATCTCAACAACGGGTCGCCCAAATTTATAGTTTAGTTGTTTTTTTAGTTATTTTGTTAAATATGTATAATTTGTGGACTGTTATCTAAAAAAGAAGCGCTTTGTCGTATAGACAAAGCGCTTCTTTTTTAATTAAATCACTGTTAATTTAACATCTATATTATTTCTTGTTGCTTTAGAATATGGGCAAATTTCGTGGGCTTTTTTAACAAGTTCTTCTGCTTTAGCTTGATCTACCCCATCAATATGAACTTCTAATTCAGCACCAACGCTAAATCCATCTTCTCCTTGGAATAAGGAAACACGTGCAGTTACTGTACTTTTACCTTCGACTTTTTCTTGATCCATCACTAATTCTAATGCACCGTTAAAGCAAGCACTGTAAGCCGCTGCGAATAATTGTTCTGGATTTGTTGTATTTTCTTTCTTGACACCTGGCGAAGCAACCGCATAAGAAAATGATTTATCCGGTGAGTGAACTTCTCCTGCACGTCCACCTGTATTAATGATAGTTGTTTCATAGATTTTTTTCATGTAAATTCCTCTCCTTTGTAAAGTTTTACACTTCTGAGAACTTGTTACTTACATAATTATTGTAGGAAACTTTGCCAGATACAGCAAACGTTGTGCTTGTGAATAATAAAAAATAACATTTAACGTTGTATTTTTGACGTAGAAAAAGAACCCATTCTATGATAGGATAAAGTGAACTTGTACATTTGTACACAAACTATTTTACAAAGGAGACTTTCCCTTGACACACTTACTTGATTATCAACCATTAAACCTCTACACAAACTATCAAGAAGCCGCAGAAAAAACACCAACTGTTCCAATTATTTTTGATGAATCTTTGCCTGCTTTTCCTGCACTTGGCTTAGAAACAACTTATGGTGAAAGCCATCAAGAAATTTTGAAACGGGCATATCAATTAGCCGCTTTAGGTGTAAAAAAAGGCGACAAAATTATTATTTATAAAAGTCCTAAATTCGACACGTATTTACTAGCTGTTGCAGCCTCATATCTAGCAGCCGTTCCTGTAATGGTTTCATATCATTTACCTTTTGAAACAATTGAAGTATTCGTTGATCGTTTAGAAGATCCTTATATTTTATTTGATGATGTGACTGCTGAAAAAGTTCAAGCTGTTCGTAACAGCTCTGCCAATAAAAAACTTTCGGTTGCTTCTCTTTTAGAAGCTGATGCCACGAAAGTTCCTCAAGACGAACTGACTAAAGACGAAATTGCCTACATGACTCACACCTCTGGAACAACAGGTATTCCTAAACTTATCTGTCATTCCAATCACTCTATGGGTTGGCGTACAAAATGGCAAAAAACCATTTTTACAAAAATTGCTGAAAAGAAATTAGTTGGCTTTCATATTTCGCCAGTTCATTCTCGTTTTAACATTGGTGTGTCTTCTTTAATGGCCATGGGCTTCCCTATGATGCCTTTAGCAAATGCTTCGAGCGAAAAAGTCGCTGAAATGTTCAGCACCTATCAACCAATCGCTGTAGAAACACACCCCAATAACTTCGTTCAATGGGTTCGTTTGGCTAAAGAAAAACCTGAAGCTTTCGCTAGTGTCCATTATTATCATTCTACTTTTGATGCAATTAACAACGCTACAATGGTGGCTTTCTTAAAAGCATCTGCTGCCAATGAACCAATTTTCCTACAAGTTTATGGACAAAGTGAATGCGGGCCAATGATCTTACGAGCGCATACTTTAGACTCCCTAAAAGATTCAGATGCTCGTGACATGGGTGTTGGTTTAGAGGATTTAACACAAGCTCGAATTACCGATGAAAAAGGACAAGTTTTACCTGCGATGACGGACGGCCATATCCAATTCTTATCAAAAGGACGGGCCTTAACATATTACAAAGAAGATGCCCGCTTTGCAGAAAATGTCTACGGCGAATGGTGGGACAGCGGCGATTACGGAATGTTAGATGAACGCGGCCACTTATTCTTGAAAGATCGCCAAGTAGATCTAATTGAAAACATCGACAGTAATTTAGCTATTGAAGATCATTTATTGGATGCATTAGATTTCTTAGAAGAAGTGATTATTGTCCGTGGCAAAGAAAATGAACCTCAGCCAATTTTAGCGGTTGTCCCTGGGGAAGAAATGGATTGGGACGCTTGGTGGACACAAGTAGCCGATTTACCACATTTAAACGAACCTATCATTATGGCTTTTGACGAAATCCCTCACACAGCTACTATGAAAGTGCAACGTTTACAACTAGAAAAATGGTTAAAAGAACAATAAAATAAAATTCTTTGTTAAACAGTGTTGGTCAAAAGAACGTTTAGACCAGCGTTGGAGCAAGTGGAGCAGAAAGCTAAAAAGTTAACTCGTTGTAGGTTATCTTAAGCTTTAAAAAGAGGGGCAGTCGTCGTTTTGACGGCTGCCCCTCTTTCTTTTGTCTACCGTTAATTAAATCCTTTTTGTGAAGAACTTGACATGGGATGGTTCCCACAAATTATACTTAGCTTATTCAAAGAATGGAGTGTGCAAGTATGAAAATTTTAATTAAACAAGATTTCGACACGATGAGTGAATGGGCAAAAATGTTACTTCTAAGCACGATGAGCCAAGATAAACGAGTGAATTTATCAATTACCGCTGGCAAAACGCCAACACTTGTTTACCAAAAATTAGCCTCGATTGTGAAAAATTCATCTGACTTTGATAATGTTCATTATTATAACTTTGATGAAATCCCAGTTCCTCATCAAAAGGAAGGCATTACCCTGACAGATTTGCGGACGCTGTATTTGACACCTGCAGAAATATCCGAGCAAAACATCCATCCATTAACTGTTGAAAACTTTCAACAACAAGAACAACGGATTGCTGACGCAGGCGGCTTAGATTTGATGTTAATTGGCTTAGGAGCAGATGGTCATTTTTGTGGGAACATGCCCACTACCACTCATTTTAAAAATGAAACTTACCAAGTGACCGTCACTGGTTCAGAGCCTTGGTTTGTTCCTGAAATGATGCAGCCAGGCATGACCTTTGTTACGATGGGGCCAGCCAGCATCATGAAAGTTAAGCATCTTGTCCTAATTGTAAATGGTGAACAAAAAGCTCAGATGGTCAAACAAGTGCTCCAAGGACCTGTCACAGAAACGTATCCTGCCTCTATTCTTCAACTCCATCCAAATTTAACGGTTCTCTTGGATGAAGCCGCAGCGAGTCAATTAGAAAAATAAAAAATTGCGCCTAGATTATGCTTCTCTGCATAGTCATAGGCGCAATTTTGTTATCATTACATGATTTTTTGATACTGACTGTATTTTAGCAAATTCGTCTGGGAAAGTGTAACACCAATACCAAGTCCCTGAGGCACGGTCATTGTCCCTTGCTCTAAAATAAAAGGTTCCGTGATGATATCTTCATAAAAATAGCGTTCCGTTGCTGAAATATCACCTGGAAAGGAAAAGGTAGGCTGTGACGCAAATTGCAAATTCAATGCGCGACCAACACCAGACTCAAACATACCACCTAACCAAACCAATAAATCATTTTCTTGGCAAAATGTGGCAATCTTCAACGCCTCGTGAATCCCACCTACACGAGGAATCTTCAAATTGATACTACGGCAACTGCCCAATGCTAACGCCACTTGGCAGTCTTTGAGACTACGAATATTTTCATCCAAACAAATTCTTGTCTTCAGTTCTCTTTGTAATTGTGCGTGATCTAAAAAATCATCTGCAGCAAAAGGCTGTTCAATCATCGCTAATTGATAGTGATCTAAACGTTGTAATTGAGGCAAATCAGCCAATGTATACGCTGAATTGGCATCGACCATTAAAGGCAAGTTAGGAAAATGCTGACGAATCAAAGCAACGGGTTCCACATCATAACCGGGACGAATTTTCAGCTTCACTCGTTGATACCCTTTTTCTACAGCTAACTGAACTTGTTTAAGTAATTGAGGTAAGTCTTCTTGAATCCCTAAACTAATCCCTACAGGAATTTTCCTCCGCGTTGGTCCAAAAAATTCAGTTAAACTCTTCTGTTGCCGTTTGGCATATAAATCCCAGATGGCAGTTTCTAACGCAGCTTTTCCCATCCAATGCCCTTTAACTTCTTCAAAAATTGTTGAAACCTCTTGCGGCTGTTCAATCGCTTCTGTTAAAAGTAACGGAATTAAATGCTGTTGGATGATGAAGCGTTCGGTTACCAACGTTTCTTGCACATAATCAGGTTGCTCAAAAGCCACTAATTCGCCAAACCCTTGATTTCCTTGCTCATCCGTTATTACAAATAGATCAAACGCTTTTTCTTCCAGGCGACCATAGCTCGTGACAAACGGCGTTTTTAAAGGCAAACGAACCTGATAGGTTTCAATTGATTGAATGTTCATTCAGATGGCTCCTTCCAATAACGCTGTCACCTTTTCATAGAAAATCGTTGGTTGTTCCAAATGGATACAATGTCCTGCTTCAGGAAAAATTGTCAGCCTCAACAACGGTTGACGTGCCTGCATTTTTTTCGCAATTCCAATAAATTTTTGATCTTCGCCGCCTACCAATAAATCGGTAGGAATCGGCTGCAATTCTGCTAGACGTTCCCAGTAACTCTCTTGCGCTCCTGTGCCCATATACCACAAACTACTAGCCAATCCAAAGGCCGATTGGCTCAAACGTTCCTGACGAATGGCCATTTGCTGTGCCACAGACAAGGCTTTTTGCGTTTGAAATAACGGTAATTCTTGCCAAAAATCAATAAAATCCACCAGCGGTTCCTCTAAGAGACGTTCCGCCAAACGATGATCTTGACAGATACGAGTCTGACGTTCTGCGGCGGTGGCCAAACCTGGTGATCCACTTTCCAATAAAAGATGCTGTACCTTTTGTGGATAATGTAATGCAAAACCTAAAGCTGTTCGAGCGCCCATTGAATAGCCTAATAAACAAAAGCAAGGCAAATTTAGCGATTCGGTTAGTTCAGCAAGATCATGGCAAACCTGTTTCATGGTATAACGCTCTGGTGCTACCAAACTAGCAGTCGCGCCATGCCCAGGTAAATCAATGCCTAAAACGTTATAAGGTGTTTGACTGGGAAAAACGGCTGCAAACGTGGCTAACGTTCCTGTGAAACCGTGTAAACAGACTACTGTCGTTCGCTTTGCATCAAAAGGTGTTAACCATTGATAATGGTACTGCATCCCCCGAATTAACCGTTCCATGAAATCCCCTGTCTTTCTACTCGTCTACCAATTTCAGCTAAAATTGATTCGTACAAATGAACATTCTCTTGACGATTTCCTTTGACTTCGATCACTTGAAATTGTGGTTCTTCAGCCGCTGCTTGTAAAGTTTGCTTGAGCTCCGCGATTGTTTTGACTTCTTGATACGAAGCACCGTAAAGTTCAGCAACTAACGAAAAATCTAAATCAAGCGGTGTTCCAAATAAAGGCTCGAAATCGTCCTCACGTAAAGTTCGTTGAGATAGAAAAGAGAAAATCCCGCCACCATTGTTATTTAATAAAACAATTGTTAACGGCAACTGATAACGTTTAGCCAAAAATAAACCATTCATATCATGATATAGCGCTAAATCACCAATCAGTAGAACGTTTTGCTGTGTCGGTGCTACGGCACTCATTCCTAAAGCAGTTGAAACAATCCCATCAATCCCGTTGATGCCGCGATTTCCAAACATCCGATAAGGGCGACTATCCATAAATCGATCTAAGTAGCGGATAGCCATACTATTAGATACAAATAACTGACCGTTCTCTTTCATTGTTTGGTGAACAGCTAAGCTGGCTGTTGTTTCATTTAATTCTGTCGCGTTCAGCGTTTCTAGAAGAACTTCAGAGACCGTTTTTTCCAGCAGGAGCCATTGTGCTAACCAAGTCGCTTCTGTTGGTTTGACAACCGTTAGCAGTTGTTCTACAAACGTGGTTTCCTTTGCCTGAATAACTGTTTGTGATTTTTTCAATTGCTCTTGCCATTGACCACTTTCGTCCACAAAATAAAAAGCAGTCTCTGTCGTTGCTAAGCGTTTCAACCATAACATGATGTTTTTAGAAATTGGCAGTGAACCAAAGCGCACTACCACTTCTGGTTCTTGTGGCAAGGTCGCCACATTTAGAAACAGGTCACTGTGTGCAATAATAACTTCACTATTTCGCCCATGTGTCACAATGTTTGCTAAAGGATCCGCTAGTAACGGCCATTTCAAAGCTTCGGCTAATTGAATAAATAACGACGCTTCTTCCTCTGTATGACTGCCACCGACAACCAAAACGCCGTTTTTCTGGTACCATTGATCCGCTAGCTGTTGCACTTGTTCTGTAGAAAGGATTGATTGACCAGCGAATAAAGCCGTTTGTTGAGAACTCTTTGTTTTTCTCTCTAAGTCAGGTAATAATGGTTCCCGCAAAGGAAAATTCAAATGAACAGGTGCTGCAGGCGTTTGTTGCGCGAATGCTGCTCCTTTAGCGCCTTGCCAATAGGCGTAATTCAACATCTCTTCTGTTGCTTCTGGCAAAGCCATTTCAACAAATAATTTCACGTGATTTTGATACATTTGTAATTGCTCCATGGCTTGAGGAGCGCCAACTTGACGTAACTCATGCGGCCGATCTGTTGTTAAAACGACTAAAGGCACATGGCTAATATTGGCTTCACAAATTGCTGGATAATAGTTTGCAGCTGCTGTTCCAGAGGTACAAAGTAAGACCACTGGTTTTTGACTCGCTTTACTTAATCCTAAAGCAAAAAAAGCAGCGGAACGTTCATCGACATCGACAAAAGTTTGGATTGCGGTTTCCCGATGAAGTAATAAAGCCAGTGGTGTGGAACGGGACCCTGGACTAATGACTGCTTGTTCAACCCCACTATTTTTTAAGCCTTCAATAAAGGCCATTAAATAATCGGTCATTGTTTCTTGATGATTCATTAAACCTGCCCTCCAATTCCTCGTAACATCGGTTGAAATTTTATTTTCGTTTCTTCTCTTTCTAGCTCTGCTTGGGAATCCGCAACAATACCACAACCTGCATAAAGAACGCCTTGCTGACCAGCAAAGACACCTGAACGCAAGGCCACAGCAAACTCGCCACTATCATCATTCCCTGAAATCCAACCGATTGGCGCACCATATAACCCACGACTCCCTGGCTCATATTGTCGAATCCATTCGACTGCCAACTCTTTGGGCTCACCGCCTAAAGCTGGCGTTGGGTGTAGTTGCATCACACTTTCCAAGAACGAAATTCCCGGCTTACGTTGACCCGAGATTGGCACATAAAGATGTTGTACATCTCGATTTTCCAAAATAATGGGTGCTTGAATACTGTTTTCAGAAGTCGTCATCTTCGCCAACTCTTTCGCTAAACGTTCCACCACAATTTGGTGTTCTCCTGTATTTTTGCGGTCTTGCAAAAGTTGTGCTCCTAAAGCTTTCGTTTCTTCTGGTGTTTGACCCGTTTTAATGGTTCCTGCAATACAAGCGGTCGCAAACGTTTCTTTAGTACCCAACAGAAGTCGTTCTGGTGTTGCACCAATGAAACTTGTGTCTTTGGCTTCTAAAGCAAACAAATACGTATTTTGTTGTTGTGCCATTAAATTAACGAGCACTTGGTTACTTCGAATTTTTTCAGGACTGCTCACAGCAAGTTGTCGAGCCAAAACCACTTTTTTTAAAGGGCCATCTTCTCTTAAGACTGCTACTGTTTCGTTGACAGCTTGTAGCCATTCAGTCACGGCAACTTCTTCCTTGTCAATCTTTGTTTCCGCTACAGCTGGCAACTCCTCACAGGTAGCTAACAAGCGATCAAACTGAGCCACCAAAGTCGACCAACGTTCCTCGACTTCTTGTTCACTAGAACCTGAAAAGTTCAGCGTTCCATAAATACGTGAACCTGAAAAAGTAAATAGAATACTTGGTAGATAAAACCAACCTTCCCCTAACTCTCCCCAGGCCTCAGTAGGCGTTTGTTCTGTATCAAAAGGCAAACCGCCAAACAGAAGAGCCCCCGTACCAGAAATAGACATATTTTGAAAACGAGTTGCCGCCTCTTTTTTTAAAAGGTTGTTCAATTGCTGCGTTTCTGTTTCTGCGCCTTTTAAGATAGTTTCATATCCGAAGCCAACCAAAGCAAAATCTTTTTTCGGCGTTTGCCAAAAAAAACGTTCTCCTTGGTATGCCTTTTCACCAGCGGCAAAAATTGCCAAGGCTGTTTGTTCTGTTTCTAATGGAAAAACCCAACTGAACTGACGGGCATTCTTCTGATAGGCTTGTCGTAATTCATCAGGCAATTTCATCTGATTAAAAACGCCTCTCTTTCTTCTGTCATGAAACGATGTTTGGCAATCTTTCCACTTGCTGTTTGCGGGAAAGAATGACAAAAATAAATGCGTTTCGGTCGTTTATATTTTGCCAGTTTTCGTGAACACTGGTCTTGAATTTGCGCTAAGGTGAGTTCTTGGTCACTAATCACATAAGCAACTGGGACGGCTCCCCATTGCGCATCTGGTTCTCCTACAACTGCCGCTGCTTTAATTCCTGTTATCGCCTGTAACACCTGTTCAACCTCAGTGGGGTAAATATTTTCACCACCAGAGATAATGAGTTCACTTAAACGACTAACCAAATACAGGTAACCTTGTGCATCTAAATAGCCCATGTCGCCTGTTTTAAACCAATCATCTGCTGTCCATTTTTCAGGTTGACGCTGGTTAAGGTAACCTGAAACAACGTTTGGTCCCTTAAGTAAAATTTCCCCGACTTGCTTTTCTGGCTGTTCTTGTCCTAGTTCATCAACAATTTTGATCTGCATATCTTTTAACGGTTGCCCAGCAGAGCCGATTTTCAGTGCCGCATCTTTAAATTTCAAGGCAACAACTTGCGAACACGTTTCCGTCATCCCATAAGATTGAATAACTGGAATCCCTTTTTCCTCACACTGCGCTAATTTATCCGGAGCAATCGGTCCGCCGCCTAATAGCATTCCTTTAAAGCTGGCGCTGTAGCCAGCTTCAGGATAGACAGACAATAATTTTTGTAACATTGTCGCAACCACTGAAATGACGGTGCCACGGCCTTCTTGTAAATCTTGTGTCACTTGCTGTTCATCAAATTTATCGTAAAGGCGAATACTACAACCTAAGACGAGTTGTCGAACAACAATCGACAATCCGCTAATGTGAAATAATGGGACTGCACACAACCAACAATCTTCAGCAGTAATCCCCATATTTTCTTGAGTGCCTCTAGCACTGGCCAAATGATTTTTAAACCGTTGCAAGACCCCTTTAGGCTGTCCTGTAGTTCCAGATGTATACATAATAGAAGCCACCGACTCTAGGTCACTTGGCTGTTGAAACTCCTGATGTGAAAGACTATGCTGTTTTTTAACCATTGGCTGAACGTCGACAAAAGAAATTTCTTCTAACAAAGCCTGCGTTTCAGGCGCACCGATAATCGTTTTAACTTGCGCATCTTTTAACTGAAAAGTCAGTTCAGCAAGTGTCAAATGCGTATTTAAAAATAATAACTCTTTCCCCAATTCCCATAAGGCTAGAATTGAAAAATACAACTCTTTGCTGTTCTTACTGAATAAAGCCACACGTTTTTCTTCTGGTGCAAGCACCTGTTGATATGTGGCTACCCACTGGCTGACTTCTTGTTGCACTTCTAAAAACGTCCAAGATTCATCCTGAAAATAAAAAGCAGGATGATCGGGACGTTTTTGTACTTGTTTATTTAACCAAGTCATTGGTTTATGGGAATTTAGGGAATTGATCGAAATCTGGTGTCCGTTTTTCTTTAAATGCATCTCGGCCTTCTTGTGCTTCAGCCATTGTATAGTAAAGAAGTGTCGCATCACCAGCTAATTGTTGCACACCAGCCAAGCCATCTGTATCGGCATTTAAAGAGGCTTTAATCATCCGTAAAGCAATCGGGCTTTTGGTTAACATTTCTTCTGCCCACTCCATTGTCACATCTTCTACTTGATCCAATGGAACAACTGTATTAATCCAGCCCATATCTAAAGCTTCTTGAGCAGAATACTGTTTACACATAAACCAAACTTCTTTCGCTTTTTTATGGCCGATAACGCGCGCCAAGTAACCTGAGCCGTATCCACCATCAAAGCTACCGACATTTGGTCCTGTTTGCCCAAACTTAGCGTTTTCAGCCGCAATTGTTAAATCACAAACTAATTGTAAAACATTGCCGCCGCCAATGGACCAGCCTTTCACCATTGCGATGACTGGTTTGGGAATGACACGGATTAACCGTTGTAAATCTAACACATTTAAACGTGGAATATTGTCTTCGCCAACGTAACCACCATTACCTCGAACTTTTTGATCGCCACCAGAACAGAATGCTTGGTCACCTGCGCCTGTTAAAATAATAACCCCGACATCTTCTTTATCACGACTAATGTTGAATGCATCAATCATTTCCATGACTGTTTTTGGTGTGAATGCGTTGTGAACATGCGGGCGGTTGATAGTAATTTTTGCTACTTTGCCTGCTTGCTCAAATAAAATTTCATCATATTCTTTAATTGTTGTCCAGTTTCTCATTAGGAAACCTCCTTCATTAATCTCATCTTTTCTATTATACACAAGAATCGGCACTTTAGAGAAAAAGTCGCTTGAATTTTAAGAAAAAACATGGCTATTTCAAATTTTCTTCATTCCTGTATAATAAATAAAAAACCTTTTATTCTCTCTTTTATTAGAAAGGACTGATTACTATTCATCTTTTAGAGTATTTAGGCATCACGATTCAACACGTTTCTGCTGAGAAATGTCAGCTTACTTTAGCGGTAAAAGACGTGCATAAACAACCCTATGGCCTTGTCCACGGGGGCTTAAACGGCGTCTTAATTGAAACTGCCTGTAGTTTAGGTGCGAACGAAAACGTTCCTGAAAACACTTTTGCTGTCGGCATAGACTTACAAGTAAATCATCTTCGCAGTGTCCATGATGGTAGCCTTACCGTGATTGCGACGCCCAATCACTCGGGAAAGACCCTTCAAGTTTGGGAAGCAAAAATTTATAACGCAGACCACCAATTGACGAGCGTGGGGCGTTGTACCTTAACAAATCGACAAAAAAAACAGTAATCTTTACAGGTTACTGTTTTTTTTTTATGGTTTTTAATAATTAATTAGATTACTTCGTTTATTTAATTTTAGTACCAACCATTTGCTAACCAGAATGATTTAGCTGCATCCCATGAACCATAGCGACCTGCTACGTACTGATCTGCCACGCGTTCTTGGTTGGCAGGTGAATAGTCACCATTTAAATAAGAGGCAGATAATTGGTAACGACCGATATACTGGCCGTTTGTTGCATCGTAAGAACCACTAGATTCACGTTGTGCAATCCACTCTTTTGCATCACTGCTTGCGGCAGGTGCTGCTGGTTGCGCTACTTCTTGAGCAACAGGTTGTTGTACTTCTTGTTGAACGGGTTGTGCAACAGGTTGTTCAACTACTTGTTGAACTGGTGCAACTTCTACAGCTGGTGCTGGAGTATTAGCAACTTCTTTTTCTGAACGAATAACTAATTGTTCTCCTTCAAAAATTAAATCAAGATTTGGCAATTTGTTATCAGAAGCAATTTTTTGAATTAAGCTATTGTCTCCTGCAAATTGATGAGAAATTGTTGATAAAGTATCTCCTGCTTTAACTGTATATAAGCTTTCTGCGTTTGCGTCTGTTCCTAAGAATAATCCTAAACCTGCGGCCAAAGTTGTTCCAAGTAAAATCGTTTTGATTGATTTCATGTATGTTTCTCCTTTGTAATTAAAAATATTTGATTGTTGCTCTTAGCACTCGGCAACAACCACGTCTGCTTCGCTTTATCGAAACGACTTCACATACTTTATCATCGAATGGCCGGCCGTAGGTGAATATCTCGTGACAATTTATTACTAGAATGTCGGTTTTGTTACATTTTGTAATAAAAAGCTGCTGGAAGCTTGATATTATCCTGTTTATATTTTGCGAAAAAAAGTTAAAAAAACAGGATTTTATTTTTGAGAAACCGTTTTCTAACCCTTGATTAGCCCTTAAATGTCGGTTTTTTTACATTCGTTTCAGTCAAAAAGTAACAAAATGTTAAATATACTAGACATGAGAATGTTTTTTTCAAAAACTCACGCCTAAAAAGAACAGGTGTTTTCTTTGAATTTTTTTATCATTCACTATTTTTATTTTTCCTTCTATTATATAGATAAATTTTTTGTCGTATTCATTTTTCGATTCTGAAAAAACACTAAGCACTTCCTATTGAAACAAAAAGAGTTAAACAAAAAAATCTTATATTTTGCTTGTTATTTATTCATTTTAATCTTATTCAAAAAAGGAACAGCTAAAGCAACTACGAAAACAAAGTATTGAAAATAAAGCAGAATAAATATTCATTTTTATTGTAATTCACGAATAAAAAACAAATAATCATTCGAACGCTTGTTATTTAAAAACGTAATCAGTTTTTTCTCTTTCTATTTTCCAATCTATGAGTAATAAAATATATGAATCTACATTTAAGTCATTTTATTATCAAATATTCTGAATATTATAAGAATTGGAGTTTTATCTATGAGTGACAAAGAACAACTTGAGAAATTAGACAAATCCTTTCTGGGACAACCGAAAGGACTAGCAACACTGTTCTTCACAGAAATGTGGGAACGTTTCAGTTACTACGGCATGCGTGCTATTCTAATGTATTACATTTACGATACCGTAGCCAATGGCGGTTTAGGTCTCCCCAAAGCAACTGCCTTAGCCATCATGTCCATTTATGGATCAATGGTTTTCATGTCCAGTATCATTGGCGGTTGGGTCTCTGACCGTGTCTTAGGTTCAAGGAAAACTGTTTTTATTGGTGGTTTGTTAATCATTGCTGGACATATTGTTCTAGCTACCCCATTTGGTGTCCCCGCCTTATTCGTTTCTATTATGTTAATTGTATTTGGGACTGGGATGTTAAAACCAAACGTTTCAGGGATGGTTGGCCATCTTTATTCAAAAACTGACTTACGTAGAGATGCAGGCTTCTCCATTTTTTACATGGGGATTAATATCGGAGCCTTAATCGCTCCCCTTGTTGTCGGAACTTTAGGACAAGAATATAATTATCATTTAGGCTTTTCCGTTGCCGCAGTAGGGATGTTCTTCGGGCTACTACAATATTATTTCCAAGGACGTAAATCTCTGGCTGGAATTGGTCAGGCCCCAACTAATCCAATGTCTAAAGAAGAGCAAAAGAAATTTGCTAAAGCATTTATGTTGGCAATTGTCGTTGCTTTACTTATTTTTGGTGGCGCCTATGTCACAGGACATTTAACAATTGATTTCTTTATTAATACCATCAGCGTGTTAGGAATCCTGTTACCTGTTTATTATTTCAGCAAAATGTTAACGTCTAAAGATGTCACTGCTGAAGAAAAACCAAAAGTTCTGGCTTACTTGCCATTATTCTTAGCAGCAATTGTTTTCTGGTCATTGGAAGAACAAGGTTCGTCTATTCTTGCTCTATTTGCAAATGAACGGACGCAAACGAGTTTGTTTGGCTTCCCGATTGCCGCTAGCTGGTTCCAATCATTAAATCCTGTATTCGTAGTTATTTTGACCCCTATTTTTGTTACATTATGGACAAAACTAGGTAAACGTCAACCATCAACAGTTGTGAAGTTTTCACTAGGGCTAGTCTTTGCTGGTCTTTCCTTCGTCTTATTAATGTTGCCAGGTCTACTTTATGGTACCGAAGGACGGGTGAGTCCACTTTGGTTATTCTTTAGTTTCTTCATTATGATTGTCGGAGAAATGTGTTTATCTCCCGTTGGCTTATCGATTACTACAAAATTAGCACCGAAAGCTTTCGAAGCTCAAACCGTTGCTATTTGGTTATTAGCAGATGCCGCTTCACAAGCCATTAACGCTCAAATTGCTCGTTTCTATACACCTGGAACAGAGTCAGCATATTTTGGGATTGTCGGACTTGTAGCTGTCGTTGCTGGGATTCTCTTATTCATTGTGAAAAAACCAATCCAAAACTTAATGGGTGACGTCCGTTAAACCGTCAAAAAAGTTGCCTTTCTCTTTTTTGAAAGGCAACTTTTTTATACAGCGTTTTGATAACGTTTTCATCAAGTGGTATACTAAATAGAAGGAGGACGAGGACATGCGTTACTTAATTGGCGGTATTTTTTTATTGATTAGTATCTGGCAATTCATTGTTACTGGACGGACATTTTCCTACTTAAAGAAAGAGGGCGGCAAAAGAACCTCACCATTTATTCTGTTAGGACTATGGAGTAGTTTAGTGTTTGCTATTATTTCATTTGCTGTGGCGATTGCTTCTTTCTTTTATGTGAGTTTTTAAGGCAAGTATATTTTATATTTTGTCTTATTAAGCAACGAAAAACATCTCAAAAAATCGAGATGTTTTTTGTTGCACATTTTTATCTAAATGGAATGATATTGCGAAACTTTTTGATAGGCACTTGCTATTTTTTCAAATGGTGTTTCCTCAAAAATAGTGAACAGTCCGGGCTTATGTTTATTCAAAAATTGAATGGTTTCTTTAAGAGGCACCTGCCCTTCGCCAATGGCTACCGGAAATATCTGCTGATTTCTTATAATGAAATCTTTCAAATGAAAAGCAACGATTTTTTCACCAAAACACTCAAACGCTTCTTCTACTATTTCCAAATACGTTTTATCTATATCTACTCGAATTAAGTTGGTAGGATCCAAAATAATGCCTAAATTAGTTGAAGCAACCTCGTCAATCAATCGTTGCATTTTTTCAATTGTATGAATTGGATGATTGATTCCTGGTTCAATCCCAACAATTATCCCATACTTTTCAGCTTCTCGACATAATCTTCTAACAGAAAATAAAACTTCTTCGTAGGCTTCTTCTGTATAATTATCTTCAGTGTAATAAATCGTTTCATATATACTGCCTGTTTCAGTTGCAACGATTTTTGCCCCAAACATTGAAGCGTAACGAATGTATGTTTCAAATTGATGCAGTCGTTTTTCTCGCTCTTCTAAATCTGGATGAATCAGATTAATATAACAACTTAGGACACTAATCGTAATCTTTTCATCTTCGAAAATATTCTTCAATTGGCTTCCTAGTCCTGGAGATAGAACAGCAGCACTTGCATATTCTGGATAAGAAATACCTAAGGCAAATTGAATTGAAGTTATGTTCGTTTCAGCAATTTTTTTAGCCAATTCCACAGGAGATATTTTGGTGCCAACATCATGGGCACGTACTGCAAGTGTCAACATTTTATTCAAGCCTCACTTTCTTGATAGATTCTTCGTAATGATCAAAATGAATGATCTGATTATTCTTATGTTGCACCAAAAATTCTTTTGGTGTCATATTAAACTCTTTTTTAAAGGATTTCAAAAAGTGTGGATATGATTTAAATCCACATTTCAGGTAAACATCACTAGCACTGCGATATTCTTTTAATAACTGTTTAGCGTAAAGTAGTTTCTTTTTCAGCACAAATTGATGGAAAGTAAATCCTGTATGTTTCTTAAATTCCCGCGTTACATAATACTTAGTCACAAAAAAATTTTTTTCCATCTGTTCTAAGGTTAATGGTTGATCCAAATTTTGAGAAATGTAGGTAATCATTGCTTCAATTCGTTCATTTTCAATCATTTGTTTTGGTTGGCTCTCATTCTCTTCTTTCAGAACTAATTGATTTAAGTAAATTAAAAAGTCTAACAGTTGTTGTTCATAACGAACATCCGCACCATATTCTTCTGGCAAAGGAGAATGATCTAACGGGGTCAAGTAGTTTGCTAATTTTGCTACATCCACTTTGATAACTTTACTACGACGCTGACCAAAATGTTGAAAACAAGCAGACAAGTTTGTCCGTTTACTAGATCGTTGTTGTAAAAAATCGGGTGTTAAAAAAATATACATCCGTTCGAAATCATCAGTACTCTGCTTAATAATTCGATGTAAATCATGATAATGAATGAGTAAAACGGTCCCTGCTTCAACATCAAATTGATGTCCATCTAAAAAGAACGTTGCTACCCCTTTTAACGTACAATGGACTTCATAAAAATCGTGGTAATGATAGATGGTTTTTTCTGGACTAACCATATCTTTTACATGAAAGATCTCATATTGATCTGAAATCATACTATTTACTTGTGATTTCCGGATTTCTTTTACACTCTTCAACAAGATTCACCTCTTTTTTTAGAAGTTAACTATTTTTTGAATAAACAGTTACAGCTAATGTTGGTACAATTTATTACTTTCTGGAACAGGCGTTACCACAAAGGCTTTCTTTGTAAGTTCCAGAACAATTTCTTAAAATCAACTCCACTCAAGTAAGTTGTTTTGTGTACAATCATACGATTCACTATAACAAACTGTTCTATTTTAAATTATAGTTCAAAAACTTTTCTTAATTCAGTCGTCATCGGCGAGCAATCAGGATTTGTTTCCATAATATCTTCCATATAGTTCCACCATTTTTGATTGATTGGCGTCAGTGCTATTTGTTCCCAGCGAGCTTCATCTTCTATTTCTAAATAACCAAAAAGTGTACTGGTTTCAGGATTTAAAAAAATTTGATACTTAATTGCCCCATGTTCTTTCAGCATTTGACGCATTTCTGGCCATAACTCCTCATGACGTCGTTGATATTCGGCCTGTTGATCAGGATATACTTGCATACAAAAGGCTTTTTTTATCATAGCTTTCTCCGTTTTGATACTTTCTCTTCCAAATAGCCAACTTTCGGTGTCACACCAAACGCTTCTGCTAAGCGCCATAAATCTGCATCTGAAATTGTTTGGCGAACGCCTCCTTGCGCACAAACATAAGTGTACACTTCAGCGGCTTTTTCGGCAGTTTCAATTAAACCAAATACTTCATCCATATCACGACCAGTACCATAAATACCATGTTGCGGCCATAAAACCAAACGAGATTCTTTCATTTTTTCAGCCGTTGCTACACCAATTTCATTCGTTCCAGGAACCAACCATGGAATAATACCAACACCGTCTGGAAATACTACTAAACATTCGGTACACATTTGCCATAATGTTCTAGTAAAGACTTTTTCATCTAATTCGTGGGTAAAACTCATTGCTAATAAATGACTCGCATGATTATGCATGACAATGCGATTTTCTGGATCAACAGCTAAACGAGCAATATGGCTCATAAAATGACTAGGTAATTCACTTGTTGGTACAGCTTCATCTTCTAAGCCCCACAATAGTTCTAGTTCTTGGCCATTTTCACTAACTCGTAAAATCCCTAAGTTTTCACTTGGTGCATCACAGACATTTTTAAAATATTTTCCTGAGCCTGTCACGATAAAATATTTTCCTGCTAATTTCGTTGCATCAAATTTCATTGGAATCTTTCGGAGCACTTGTGTTGGATTTAGAAAAGGTAAAATCTCCTCTTCTTTTAATAAATACGAAATATTTCCGCCATTTCGTTCATCCCAACCTAAACGATATAAATTTTTGGTCGTTTTGACCATTTCTTCCACAAATGGTGCTTGTAACACGTTCATTTTTTTCATTTTAGAAGTTCCTCTCGTTTGTTAATTTTATGAAAAACGACAACTATCTTTACCTGTTGGCAATTGACGAGTTGGTAAAATCACTTTTTCGTATTCTTGAACATCCGTTAACCAATCTAAGCCGATAGGTACGTGATTTTCTTGACAGTAGTAGTTCCAGATATCGGCAAATGGAAAGTCTTTTAACTCTTCCGTTAAGGCTAAACGTGTGGTAAAATCTCCTATCAATTCAGCTTCTTTTAAGACGTTTGTTGGCTCAAGCATCGCTTTCATTAACGCTTTTTGTGTATTGCGGGTGCCAATCACCCAAGCGGCAACACGATTGATTGTGGCATCAAAGAAATCTAAGCCCACATGTGTTTTTCCTAATAAATCATTGCGAACTAACTCCTTGGCAATTTCTTGCAATTCATCATCCATAATGACAACGTGGTCACTATCCCAGCGAACTGGACGACTGACATGTAATAGCATTCCTTCGCCAAATAAGGATAATGAAGATAACTTATTAGAAATCACTTCTGTTGGATGAAAATGACCAGCATCTAAACAAATTAATTTATTCCGCGTTAAACCGTAGCCCATATAAAATTCATGAGACCCAACTGTATAGGCTTCTGAACCAATCCCAAAGAGCTTGCTTTCCACCGCATCGACTGTATAAGCTGGATCAATTTCCTCTGAAAAAATTTCATCTAGCGAAGCAATTAGCCGCTTTCTCGGCGTTAAACGATCAACTGGGTTATCTTTAAAGCCATCTGGCACCCAAAAGTTATTGACAGCTACTTGTCCTAATTCTCTTCCAAAATATTCAGCAATTCTTCGTGAACGTTTCCCATGCTCAATCCAAAAGTTTCGAACTTGCGGATTCGGATGAGCTAAAGTAAAGCCATCGCGGTACATTGGATGCGAGAAAAAGGTTGGATTAAAGTCCAATCCTAAGCCATTTTCTTTTGCCCAAGTCACCCATGGTTCAAAATGCTTTGGTTCCAGTTCGTTTAAATCCACCCTTTCCTCTGTGTCTAAATAAATAGCATGCAAGTTCAATTTGTGTTTTCCTGGAATTAAAGAAAACGCTTTTTCTAAATCTTGACGTAGTTGCTGGGGACTTCGAGCAACGCCTGGATAATTCCCTGTAACTGAAATACCACCAGAAAGTTCATCCTCACTTAAGAAGCCTCTCACATCATCTCCTTGCCACACATGCATTGAAATTTTGACATCAGCCATTTTTTCCAATACAGCTTCGGTATCTACGTCAATACTGGCATATTTTTCTTTCGCTTCTTCATATTTTTGTGTAATGGTTGTCATAATGAGCTCCTTTTCATAAATGCTTGATAGCGATTTTTTATTGTTGAATCAATTGGATTTGCTTGATAGATTTCCGTGGGAAAAGATGTTTGGATACAAGTACGAGCTGCTGGAATATCTTTAAGTTCACCTGTTGCAATCATCTGCATCAAAAGATTACCTAAAGCAGTTGCTTCTCCAGGTCCCGCTTTCACTGTAACATTAGCAATATCAGCAGTTAGCTGGTTCAATAAACGATTATTGGAACCACCACCGACAACATGTAAAGTTGTAATTTTCCGTTCGATTCCTGTTAATTGAGCTAATTTTTCTAGTTCTACGCTGTAACACAATGCTAAATTATCATAAATACAACGAGCGAGTTCACCAGGGCTTTCAGGAACTGTTTGTTGCGTTTCACGGCAATAGGCTTGTAATTCAGTAATCATATTTCCTGGATTTAAAAAACGAGGATCATTTACATCAATAAATTGTTGAAATGCTGGTTCTTTTTCAGCTAAGGCGGCCAATTCAGGATAGCTATATTGGTAGTTTTGGTGCCGTGCCACTTCTTGAATTAGCCACATACCCATAATATTTTTTAAGAAACGAATTGTGTTCTGGGCGCCCCATTCATTCGTGTAATTTTCTTGGAAAGCTTCAGCAGAAATTGTTGTAACAGTCGTTTCAATGCCTAATAAAGACCAAGTACCACTGCTAATGTACGCCCAGTCATCGCCAATGCCTGGCGTACCTAAAATTGCTGAAGCTGTATCATGACTAGCTATCGTAATCAACGTTGCATTTGGTAAATCATAGTCTGGAAAAGCCGCTGTTTGCAGGTCGCCTAAAATCGTGCCCGGCTCTACTAATGTTGGAAATAGTGTTTCATCAATTCCTAGGAAACCCAGTAATTCACTTTCCCATTGTTTCGTTCCAGCATTCAACAGTTGCGTGGTGGAAGCGTTGGTTGCTTCGATGACTGCTTTTCCAGTAAAGACATAACCTAAGTAATCAGGGATTAACAACAATTGACTGGCTGCAGCCAAACGTTCCTTTTCCTCTACAAATAACTGAAAAATGGTATTAAAAGGTTGAACTTGAATCCCCGTTTGTTGGTACAATTTTTCTAATGAATAGCCTTTTGAAAAATTTGTTACAGCTGCTTCTGTCCGTCCATCTCGATAAGCAATCGGTTCGTCCAAAAGTTGTCCAGATTGATCCAGCAGACAATAGTCAACACCCCAAGTATCAATTCCAATAAAACATTCCTTGATACCTAATTGTTTAACTTTTTGCAGACCAAGCAGTAACTCATGGACTAAACTAGCCATATCCCAACGCTGATACCCATCTTTTTGATGAAAACCATTTTTAAAACGATGAATTTCTTCTATTGTTATCTGACCATTCGCTAAACGTTGACTTTTCATTATGCGACCGCTAGAAGCGCCAATATCAACCGCTAAATAGGTTCGCTTTTCAACTTGTTCTTTTTTCACTTTGTTGATAGTTGTCAATCCTTTCACTATTTTTATTTTTTGTACGTTAGACTAACTTTATGTATTCATCATAAACAAAAAATAGCGCTTTCACCTCTCACAATTTTGAGATATAATTGTACTATCTTGGTAATTAGGAGGTTCTTATGGATTATTGGGAAAAAGCCGACTACTCTTGGTCAGACGATTCTAAGCGACATATTTTGACACCTAGCAGCAAAAGTCGCACACTTTTTTATTACATACAGGAAATTGGACAGTTTAAAGCCTCGCGCCCTTATTATACGGAGCGGGCACATTTACCATCATACTTAATTAAATTCACGCTAAATGGTACTGGGGAATTACGCTATCGTTATCATACATACAGCTTACAGAGAGGTGATTTATTCTTTATTGACTGTCGGGATTATCAATACTATCAAGCAACCAGCGAAGATCCTTGGGAAATGGACTGGATTCATTTTGAAGGAGGAAATTCTGGTGCTTTTTTCCAAGAATTTATGAAAAATGGTTCACCAGTTTTCTCCACTAATCAGCTTCCAGAAGATAATCCTATTCATTTAATCATTCAGCAATTATTACAATTACAATATTTACAACATGCGCAAACTGATTACCAATCTTCCGTTTTAATTCATCAATTACTGAACGAATTATTGTTGCAAAAGTATCGTCAAGACTTTACCTACGAAACGATTCCATCATTGGTTTTGGAAATGAAAGCTTACATTGATCAACATTTCAAAGAAACAATTTCTTTAGAAGACTTGGCTCAACTCTTTCATTTAAATAAATATCAATTGAACAAAGAGTTCTCCAAATACATTGGATTACCGCCAATTAAATATCAAATTAGTAAAAAAATTTCTTATTCAAAAGATTTACTACGCTATTCTAATCAAACAGTGAAAGAAATTGCTGTAGATGTTGGTTTAGAAAACTATGCCTACTTTAGTCGATTATTTAAAAAGCGAACTGGATTAACTCCTAGTCAATACCGTAAAAGTGGCTTCTAAAAAATCTCTCTATGACACATAACGTCATAGAGAGATTTTTTATTTCTATGCCTCCTAAACTCAATATTTTATAGTAAATTACCAAATCTAGTTGATTGAACAACTTATATTTCGCTCAATTGGGGTTGTTAGACAATTTGTATTGAATTAAGAAATTAGATTTGGTAACCACATGACAAGTTCAGGTACATATGTGATTAAAAGTAAAATTGCTAAGATTACCAGATAAAATGGAACTAGTGGTTTCAGCATTTGCTCAGCTTTAACACCCCCAACACTAGCACCAACATATAATCCTGTTCCAACAGGTGGTGTAATTGAACCAACACACAAGTTCATAATCGCAAATAAACCAAAATGAACTGGATCCACCCCAACATTCATAACAATTGGTAAAAAGATTGGCGTAAAAATCAAAATAGCTGGACCAACATCCATAAACATTCCCACAAACAATAGGACAACGTTTACTAATAGTAGAATTAAGTATTTATTGTCTGTGATTCCTAAAATAGCTGTACTGATTGCTTCTGGTATCCCTGTAAAAGCCATCGCAAAAGACATCATTGAAGAAGTTGCCAACAAGAACATAATGGTTCCACTCATCAAGACAGCCTCTTTTAACATTTTAGGTAAATCGTTTATTTTCACTGTTTTGTAGTAAAACATTGAAATCAATAATGAGTATGCAACAGCAATTGCTGATGCTTCAATCGCTGTAAATAACCCCGTCAAAATACCACCAATAATAATGACAATTAACAATACACTGGGAACCGCTTCTCGCAGAACCTTGCTGACTTCTCCTTTTTTTGCTTTTGCCACAGTAGGATAATTATGACGTTTTGCAATAACATAGGCTACCACCATAATTCCTAACGCCCACAAAGAACCTACCAAATAACCTCCTAAAAATAAAGAAGAAATAGAGGCCCCACCAGCCACCAATGAATACATAATAAACGCTGTACTTGGTGGAATAACCATTCCTGTAGGAGCAGAGGCAATATTTACAGCCGTTGCAAATTTCCGATCATAGCCCTCATTTACTTGTTGCGGAATTAGCACGCCACCAATAGCAGTAGATGCTGCAATTGCAGAGCTAGAAATCGAACCAAATAATGCGTTCCCTAACACATTAGTATGTGCTAGCGCGCCGGGAACACGACCAACAAATAACATAGAAAAATTTACCAACTTTTGGGCAATTCCCCCATTATTCATAATCACACCAGAAAAAATAAAAAACGGAATTGCTACGAGAGAGAAACTATTTAAACTAGAGACCATTTTTTGAGCTGAGGTAAATGCAGCTGCTTCAAAAGGAATTACTAATAACAATGTTGCAATTGAAGATGCCGCAATGCTCATACCAATTGGCATACCAACTACCAATAAGACTGCAAAAACTACAAATAAGATAATGCCTGCTTCTAAAGCCATATTTTTACTCCTATTCTTTTTCTTCTATAAACGCATTAAGAATCTTTTGATTGCGTGAATAACTCTAGCAAATTCATCAAACTATAAATAAACATCAAAACACCTGCCACTGGAACGGCTAAATAGACATAACCCATAGGAATTGCCAAAGATGGTGAAATTTGTCCTAACGTAATTACTACACCATTCCAACCGCCAAATATCATAATCACTCCTGCAAAAAGTAGGAACAACAATTGAACAATAAATTCTAAAAAGCGTTTTTGTTTCCCTTGTAATTTTTCACTTAACAAAGTTACTGCTAAATGTCCCTTTTTTCCAACCACATAAGCAGAAGCTAACATCGCCAGCCAGACCAATGCAAAGCGAACAAATTCTTCTGTTAAGGTACTAGGATTTTTTAACACTGTCCGGGCAAACACTTGGTACAAAACGACCAAAACCATTGCAGCAAGAATGATTGATCCAAGTATTTCTAAAAGTCGATTTAAAAATTTTCTAAAACCTTTCATAATTACCTCCTTAATTAGTCCGCCAACTGGCGAATAGCCTGATACAGTTTGCCATGTTCTGAGCTATTTTTGAATGATTCATGCAACGGTTGAACAAGTTTTTGGAATGGTTCACTGTCTACTTGATTGAACACAACGCCATATTCTGCTTGTGCTTTTTTCTTTTCTTCTTCAACTGCTTCTTTAAAGACCGTTTTTTCAAAAGCGGTCGATTCTTTTGCTGCTTCTTCAATCGCTTGTTCTTGTTTCGCTGTCAAACGTTCTTTTGTTCCCTCGTTCATAATCACAATATCTGGCACTCGAGTATGCTCATCATAAGAATAATACTTAGCCACACCACCATGACCAGCTGTATATAAAACGAACTCATTATTCTCTGCACCGTTGATTAGATTAGATTGTAGAGAAGTATATACTTCCGAACTACCCATAGGTACTGGCGAACCCCCTAAAAGTTCTACCATTTTGATGGCGGTTTCACTTTGCATGACCCGAATTTTTTTACCTTTCAAATCATCTGGAGATGTAACAGGCCCTTTGCTCATATAAAAACTTCGTTGACCAGAGTCATAATAAGTTAAACCAACAAATCCTAATTTTTTTGTAGAATCATACACTGGTTGCATTAGCGCTTGATTATCCATTACTTTAAAAAAATGTTTTTCATTATCAAAAATATACGGAATGGCAAATACAGAATAATCTTTAGAAAAACTTTCTAATGCTGATCCACTGACCTTTGCAAAATCAATTGCACCTGTTTGTGTTAATTCAATTAGTTCTGTTTCTCCCCCTAACTGACCATCTGGAAAGTATTCAATTTGAACTTTACCATCTGTTTTTTCCTCTACCAATTCCCCGAATTTCTTCATAGAATCGATAACTGGTTGGCTATTACTAGCATACGCATAGCGCAAGACTACCGTATCACTTGCCGAAGCTTCTGTTTTGCCGCAACCACTTAGCAACTGTAATCCTGCCAATACCATAACTGCTGTAAATAAAACCTTTCTTTTTTTCATGAACTTTTCTCCTTACTTTTCTAGCAATAAGAAACAAGCAATTCAGTCAAACATAGGATTGTTAATGATTGACCATAAGGCATCGCTGTCATTCCAATTGTGCGATAAAAATCTAAATTATCACCCATTCCTGTACCAACTGACACATGTTGTACTTCTCCCGTTTCATCAATCTCATTTAGTAAGCCAGCAATTGCTTTGTTTGCCACTTCTTCATATTCAGAAGAAATATATTTTTTATGAACCGCTTTTAAAATCCCATAAGCGAATCCCGCTGTAGCAGAAGATTCTAAATACGAATTTGAATCATTAATTAATGTATGCCATAAACCAGATTCATCTTGGTATTTCGCTAAAGCTGCCACTTGCGCATTGAGGGTACTTAATAAAAATTCCCGTAAACTATCTCCTTTTGGCAACTCTAAGATTTCAATAATTTCTGGAATAGCAATCGTAATCCAGCAGTTCCCTCTTGCCCACAGTGCTTCCGCATAGTTATGATTTCCCTCAAAAGTCCAACCGTGATACCATAGACCACTTTTTTTATCTTGTAAATATTTAATATGGATTAAAAATTGATGCTTTGCTTCTTCCAAATAATCGAGTCGATTCAACAACTTACCAATTTTTGCCAAAGGTAAGACAGTCATCATTAACGTATCATCCCATAATTGATTTTTATTTTCTGGTCCATATGTCGCATGTTGCAAGCCCCCTTCATTCGTTCGGGGCATTTCTTCCATCACCCATTCCGCCCATTGCTCTAAGTAAGGTATATATTTAGAGTCTTTAGTGTCTTCATATAGATAAGCCATTGTTAAAAGCGGAGCCATCGTATTCACATTCTTAGGCGGCGCGCCTTCTTGCATCCGACCTTCAAACCAGTCGTTAACTACTTGTAAAGCTTTTTCACTTTTAGTATTTCGATAATTCTTATATATACCATACACCCCAACGCCTTGCGGCCAGTTCCAAATCGTCCAACTTTTGTCATCAACTTTTAAACCATCAAAATCTAACAGAAATTCACCTGTGTTATCTTTAATCGTTGTTAAATTTCTAATTAATAAGTCAATCGTTGTTTCTACTGTATCTTTTGGTATGAATTGTTCCTGTTTAATAATCATCGGCAATCAAAACTCCTTTTCCATCCCACCAGCGCAAATGAAACGCTTTCATTTTTTTGTAATTTTAGTTTAGCAAGGAATGTTAGCAAATTATATAGTTAATCTTGACGAATTACTGTCAAAAATTGACTTTTTTTAAAAATTAGATACGGTTTTTACCAATTCAATCAATGAGTAAATAACAAAAAACGGACATCCTTTTTAGGTATGTCCGCTTTTTGTTACTTATTTATGGTTGTTTTCCAATATAAGCTAAAATTCCACCATCGACATATAAGATATGTCCGTTAACAAAGTCAGAAGCGTTAGATGCTAAGAAAACTGCTGGGCCAGCTAAGTCTGCTGGTGTGCCCCAACGATTAGCAGGTGTTCGTCCCAAGATGAATTCGTTAAATGGATGCCCTGGTTCTCTTAATGGCGCCGTCTGTGGCGTTTCAATGTAGCCAGGTCCAATCCCATTACATTGAATATTATATTGTCCATATTCAGAAGCAATATTTTTCGTTAACATTTTTAGTCCGCCTTTTGCTGCCGCGTACGCACTAACTGTTTCACGACCTAGTTCACTCATCATTGAACAGATATTGATAATTTTGCCATGACCCTTTTCAATCATATCTGGAATAACCGCTTTTGCCATAATAAATGGCGCATTCAAGTCAACATCAATCACTTGACGGAACTCTTCTGCTGACATATCCACCATTGGAATTCGTTTAATAATTCCCGCATTATTGACTAAAATATCAATAGAGCCGACTTCTTCTTTAATCTGAGCAACCATCGCTTGAACTTGCTCTTCATCAGTGACATCACACACATAACCACGTGCTTCAATCCCTGCGGCCCGATAATTTTCCAAGCCTTGTTCAACTGATTCAGGAGATAAGTTATTAAAAACAATTGTTGCTCCTGCTTCAGCTAGGGATTTCGCAATCTCAAAGCCAATCCCATAAACAGCACCTGTAATTAACGCTACTTTTCCATCTAATTGAAAATCATTCATTTTAAATTCCATGTTTTCTCCTCTTTCTTTGGTTTATTTTAATTGATCCATTGCAACCATATCCATGTCTGTGTACGTAATATTTTCTCCGCACATGGCCCAAATAAAGGAATAATTACTTGTACCAACCCCAGAATGAATTGACCAGCTTGGTGAAATGGCTGCTTGTTCATTACTCATTACTAAATGTTTCGTTTCGTCTGGTTTACCCATCATGTGGAAAATCCGCGTATCTTCTTCCATATCAAAATAAACATACGCTTCCATACGACGTTCATGTGTATGACAAGGCATTGTATTCCAAGCGCTACCTGGTTCTAAAATGGTGTAGCCCATTTGTAACTGGCAACTTTCACAAACGTTCGGATGAATGTATTGGTAAATTTTACGTTGGTTCAATGTTAATGGATCACCCGTTTCCATTGGGGTAATTTCATCAATACTAATTTTTACGTTGGGATATTTATGATGTGCTGGGACACAACTAATGTAAAATTTCGCTGGATTATCAGGGTTTTCTGAAGAAAAACGAACATGTTTTGTTTCTTTCCCAATATAATAGCCATCTTGTTTTTTCATTGTTTCTTTGGCGCCATCAATTTCAATAAAGCCGGGTCCCCCAATATTAATAACCCCTAGTTCACGGCGTTCTAAGAAATAGTCAACCCCTAATTCTTTGTCCAAAATAATTTCTAATTCTTCTGTGGTCGGTGTCACACCACCAAAAATCATCCGATCATTATGTGTGTAGGTTAAGCTGATTGCACCTGGAATAAAAACTTTCTCTACTAAAAATTCATCTCTCAATTGTTCTGTTGAATAGTGACGGATATCCGCCGGACTATGTGTATAACGTGTTTCCATATTTTGCATAACTAAAATCTCCTATCTATTTATTTTTCCTGAGCCCGTTGCCAAAAAAGCAAGGACTTCTTTTTGACTAAATTGATTACAATCACCATGGACAGTATGTTTTAACGCACTAGCCGCTGTCGCAAAATCAATGCAGGTTTGTGGATCATAGGCAGCTAATATGCCATGTAAAACCCCACCAGCAAACGCATCACCGGCACCGACACGGTCAACAATCGGTTGTAATCGATGACATTTGGACGTATAATACGCACCTTTGTACCATAGCGTTCCGATTAATTCATTATCTGTCGCTGAATGAACTTGACGTTTGGTTGAATAAAATACTTGAATGTTAGGATAACGTTCTTGCATTTTTCGGTAGTACCACGTTAATGCGTCTTCAAGTTCTTCCTCTGGTTCTGGAATCTCCAGTAAATAACGAGCATCTAATACCCCAGCTGAACAAATATCAACAAATGGAAGAATGGCCTTCAATGCCACGCTCGCTTCTTTCTGGGACCAAAGTTTCCCTCGATAATTAATGTCAAAACTTACTTGGCACCCTGCTTGCTTCGCTGCTTTAACTAACGCAACCGTCATACTTTGCCAATTTTTTGATAACGCCGCTGTAATCCCTGAAATATGAAAGATCTCTACTCCTGAAAACAGCTCATGTAAGTCCCATTCCATTTCTTCGATTTGAGCAAAGCTTGAATAGGCGCGATCATAGACAACACTGGCTGCTCGTTCTCCTGTACCAGTTTCCAAGTAATATGTTCCTAGGCGTGTTCCGCCAGTTCGTACAAATTCCGTTGAAACCCCATAACGACTTAAATGCTTTTTGGCGGCTTCTCCTAATGAATTATCGGGCACTTTACTAGCAAAAGTCACTTGGTGGCCATAGTTCGCTAACGAAATCGCTACATTCGCTTCACCACCGCCGTAATGTACAGCGAAATTTTCTGTTTGTGCTACGCGTATTCCGACAGGCGTGGACAAACGCAACATGATTTCTCCCAATGTTACGACTTTCCCCATGTGCCTACACCCCTTTGATTGCTTGGAATTTTTCCATATAGGCTTGGGCAACCTCACGAACTTTTTCAAAATCCCCAGTTGCTGCTGGCGCTAACAGATTGCCACCAACACCGACGGCCGTCACACCTGCAGCAAACCACTCGGCCATATTTTCCAAACTGACACCACCCGTTGGCATAATATTTAACTGAGGCAATGGCGCTTTAAATGCTGAAATAACACTCGGTCCATAAACACTTCCCGGAAATAGTTTAATAATATCTGCTCCGCTTTTCAGTGCTTCTTTCATTTCTGTGATGGTCATACAGCCTGGCAAGTAAGGAACTTGATATAAATTGCAAATTTTAGCGGTTTCTTCATCGAAGCTTGGACTCACAATATATTCAGCCCCTGCTACAATAGCTAAACGAGCAGTCGTAGCATCCAAAACTGTCCCCGCACCAATGACTACGTCAGGATTTTCTTTGTATAACGCAACTAATTCCTGAATCACTTCTGTTGCTTGAGGAACAGTAAAGGTTAACTCAATCCCCCGCATACCGCCTGCTAGAATGGCTTGACTAGCTTTTAGTGCTTCCTCTTTTGTCTTTCCGCGAACCACAGCAATCACGCCAGCATTTTCTAATTTTTGTAAAATTGATACTCGCTTCAACAGACTCCCTCATTTCTTATTTAGAAATATATATTTATTATAAAGAAATTCACAACTTCATTATACAGATTAAAAAAAAAAATGCAAACGTTTTTACAAAAATAAAAAAAGAAAGACAAACAAAAATCCCAATCGACTTTTGTTTGTCTTTCTTTTTCTACTATAATTTCGCTTCAATCTCTGCTTTTGTTGCTAAAAGGGCTTGATTAATCGTCGTTTTATTTTCCTCTGTCAAACGATATTTCGGCATGCTTACACTAAAAGCACCCGCAATTTCGCCATCTTTCATTAAAGATACTCCGCTACAGAAAATATCTTGTTCAATTTCTTCATCATCGTAAGCAACCCCCGTTTGTTGCACTTGTTTTAATTCTTTTTTCAAACGCAAGGGATTGGTAATCGTATTTTCGGTATAGGGAATTAATGTCTGCGTGTCTAAATATTGTTGCACTTGTTCTTCCGAAAATTCTGCTAAAACGGCTTTACCCATGGCCGAATTATACAAAGGTCGAGTAATTCCCACTTTCGAGGACATGCGAATCGTTTGATTTTTCGGTTCTAATTTATTGATATACAGAATTTCATTATTATTTAAAATCCCTAAATGAATGGTTTCATCGACCGTATTTTGAAGGTTTTCTAAATAAGGTACCGCAATTTCAGCTAAATCGATTTGCTCCACACTTTGATTCGCATAGCGAATCAATTTTGTTCCTAAGCGGTACGTCTTGTTCGTGTCTTTTTGAACATAGCCAATTAATGTTAAGGTTTCTAAAATTTTGATTGCCGTTGATGCCGTCATTTCGGTATTCTTTGCAATTTCCTGTAAGGTTTGATCGGGTTGTAAACTTAGACAGTCCATGATTTTAGCCGCTTTTAACAAGACTGTTCCGTAAGGTTTTGTTTCTTTCATCGAAACCCTCCTTTTCCATATAAGAAATTATATAGAAAAATAAAGAAATTGCAAGAAAAAAAGAACTCGAAGATTCATTCAGTAACGTTTTACTTTCACTTCAGGTCTTTCTCCCAGTCCTATTTCATTCTTATTTTCTTTTCTTTAACTCATCAGAAACATCTGCATCCTTAGGAATTAAAAGATACTCACTGACTTCTGTGGTTTCATTAAATACGACATATAATTTTTGTTCTTCATCGAAATCGCCCAAATCAATCGCTACGTAATTGGGACAAACTTCTGAGATACCATGAAACATTTGACTAAAGATTTTTTTCGTCATCCCCACATTACGATGCTGCTCTTCTGCTTTTTCCACCGCACTTTGTAACGTATATCCTTCATCTAAAAAACGCTTGATCCAATGCACTTTGACGACTGTATGTAACCGATATTTCCGTGGACCGTTTGCGTCTTTCGCAATGGAAGAAATATATCCTTTTTCTTCCCAATAACGAAGTTGACGTGGCGAAACTTCAGCAATTTCACTTAGTTCACTAATTCCTATCAACAAATTTTCTTCATTTAACAAACGCTGAATCATTTTTGACCACATTAGTTTAACTTCCTTTCCCTTATCCTTTCCTTAATTGTAGTTTTTTTTACACCTTTGTCAAGTAAGTTGACAAAGATTCTAATTAGTTGTAAAGTAGTTAATGCAATTTAATTTGAAACTTACAGAAAAAGGAGCGATATATGTGACTTCACAACAACCTGTGGATATTCACGGAAAACCTTATAACCGGTCGTTACTAGTCGGCGTTTTACTAATCGGAACATTTTGTACGATTTTAAACCAAACACTTTTAACGACGGCCTTACCTACATTAATGAAAGAATTTGATATCTCAGCTTCAAGTGTACAGTGGCTAACCACTGGATTCCTACTTGTGAACGGCATTATGATTCCCATCAGTGCTTGGTTGATTAACAAATTTAGTTCAAAAAAATTATACATAACAGCGATGTCAACGTTCTTAATCGGAACCATCATCTGTTTTGTAGCGCAAGACTTCGGCATGTTATTGACTGGACGTCTTGTTCAAGCCGCAGGGGTCGGTGTATCTATGCCTCTTTTACAAACAATTATGCTTTCAATTTTCCCGCCTGAAAAACGTGGCGCTGCCATGGGCACAACGGGAATTGTTATCGGATTAGCACCCGCTTTAGGTCCAACATTATCTGGTTGGATTATTGATTCTTATACATGGCGTGACCTTTTTGGGATGGTCATTCCAATTGTCGTTTTAGTCCTAATTTTAGCTTCATTTTTAATGAAAAATGTCATTCAATTATCTAATCCAAGTATCGATGTCTTATCGGTCATTCTTTCTACTCTCGGCTTTGGTAGCTTACTTTACGGCTTCTCAAGCGTTGGTGATAAAGGTTGGGGTAGCCCACAAGTCTATGGATTCTTAATTGTTGGTGCGATTGTTTTATGTCTTTTTACATATCGACAATTGCATTTAGAACAACCTTTCTTAGAACTACGCGTTTTTAAATCAAAAGTCTTTACTGTTGCGGCCATTTTATCTGGCGTAACCAACATGGCAATGATTGGCGCCGAAATGGTTTTACCTTTGTATATCCAAAATATTCGTGGTGAATCTGCCTTCCATTCAGGGTTAATGCTTTTACCAGGAGCGTTAGTCATGGGACTTATGATGCCAGTAACGGGTCGCATTTTTGATAAAATTGGTGCCCGTCGTCTTGCGATTACTGGGATGTTTATTTTAACAGCTGCAACGTTACCGTTTGCTTTCTTAACAAAAGCAACACCTATTATTTATATCATTGTCCTATATGCGATTCGGATGTTTGGTATTTCGATGGTCATGATGCCTGTGACAACTTCTGGCATGAATGCTTTACCAATGAATTTATTAAGTCACGGAACTGCTGTAAACAACACCTTCCGACAAGTAGCCAGCTCAATTGGAACAGCTGTTTTGATTAGTGTTTTAACAAATGTTACCAAAGACGGCTTACCTGCATCGGACTTATTAAAAACAGCCCCACTCACTTATCGCGACCAAGCAACAAACGCAACACTAAACGGTTATCACGCAGCCTTCTTCGTGGCAACAATCTTTGGCGTTCTCGGCTTGGCGATTACTTTCTTCTTAAATAAAAAAGAAGCGATGCCTGTTAAGGAAGTAGGTGCAATGAAATAATGATTATTTTCCTTTTAATCCTTTGCGTGTTAGGCTTTGCCTACACAAATGTATTTGGCCGAAAAGTTTGGCATAAATGCTGTATGGTTATTTTTGGTTTAGGGTTCTTAGCTTCGTTAAGTCTTATCGTTTTAAACGATAAAGATCATTTTGGTATGACCGAAGTTACTCAGGACAAAACGTTTGAACTAAAAAGCAGTAGTTCAAGCAAAGATGGCCCCAACATGTTATTGTACCAGCCGTTGGGCGATGGTTCCGAAAAAGTTTATTTATATAACACACCAGATAAAAAGAAACTACAAAAAACAGGAACGGAAAACGTCACAAACACAGTTCAAAAAGATGCTCAAAAATCCACATTAGTCCAAAAAACGACGAAATGGTCCTATCAAGAGTCCTGGGCCAAAACACTATTTGGCCTTGCTGACAACGATAACCAATTTGCAAAACAAGAAAACACCTTCAACATTGCTAGTGACTGGCTAGTTTTAAGTGCTGATCAAGCCAAAAAATTAGGTGAATATATGGAACAACATGCCGCTGATATCAAAAAAGAAGGGACTGAAACAGTTGGCAAAAAAATGATGGCTGCTATGATGGCGAATCCATCAATGTCCCAAGAAGAACAAGCGAAACTCACCGAACAATATACCAAAGAGTTTCAACAAGAATTGATTCAGAAAATTCTTAGTGACATGAAATAAAAAAAGGACTGCCTGAGAAACTTATCAGGCGGTCCTTCTTTTTTAATGATTAACCCAAATATAAATACCTTGTTCTTCTTTTTCAAGAACTTTTGTTTCCGAAAGCAAATTTCCTGTCACCAAATCATATCTGAGAAGCGTCTGA
Organism: Enterococcus sp. AZ104; assembly: GCF_050546705.1. Lineage (NCBI taxonomy): Bacteria > Bacillati > Bacillota > Bacilli > Lactobacillales > Enterococcaceae > Enterococcus > Enterococcus sp. AZ104. Next base: position 328,532 of record NZ_CP172952.1, on the reverse strand, counting down.
CCAGCTAAAACCAACAACTGATTATCTTTCGTTGTATTTACACTATAAATCATAGATTCTTCTAATTCTTCCGTCTTTAACTGTCCATTAATATTTAAAAAATAACTTTCTTCCGTAGCAAGATTAACAATTGACAGCCCCACTTTCCCTAATGCATTTGGCTCGTGATCAATAATCAAATATTCGGACGTTCTACTTTTGTAAATTAGGTTAGGAAAATTCTCTGTCAATTGAATAAAACGTTGATTTTTAGCATCTAAACCCATTTGCATAATTCGATTATCTGGCACATTTTCATAACTTACTCGGTTTCTATGAGCCGTTATCGGCAAGTAAATTTGATTATTTACAATCACAGAAGAAGTAAAACCATAAACATACTCTGGGTTTGTATCTAAAAATATTTCGTCTGTTAATGTCAAATTTTCTCCTTCTTTAAAAATGAACAACGTATTCTCATAAAGTTGTTTTTCCTTGGCTTCCTGACTAGCGACGACATATAGCTTATTTTGTGTTCCTGAAAATTGCGTAACTGGTGTTGTAGATTCATTAAACACGTATGAACTAACTGGATTCCCTTCAGTATCGAAAGAATATAAACGCTCTGCTTGAACAGTATAAAAATAGTTGGAGCTATAACCCGTACCAGTATAAGGATATTTTTCTGTCTTTCTTTTCAAAAGTTCTCCTTTAAAAAAATCAACACTCACTATAAATTCATCCTTAGTGCTGCTCAAAAGATCACCTGTTGAAAATAGTAAATAATGGGATTGTAATCTTCCTTTTGAAAACCCTGTTGGGACAATCTCTGGTAGATCCACACGACTTCGCTTATGTTTTTTGATGTCATTTTCAGAAAACATGAATGAATAAATCGCTTGGGTTGATAATACATAAAAATCTGTTTCTTCTTGCACAACAAAAGATTGCTTTTTTTCTTCTATCAATTTGTCTTTTACAACAAATAACATTATTCCAATACTAATCAAACTAAGAAATCCTGCTACTATTTTTTTCATATTTTCGTTGTATTTCTATATGTAATTGGCGCCTGAACTTTTTTAAACAATTGTCTTATACTCACTATATTATTCCCTAGACAGCTTTGATACCTTTCTTCCACAGTCCATTCTACATAACCAACCAACAACAGTCTAACCGTTTTTTTCATTTTCTCTCCTCCTATTAAAACAATATGCTTCCATTGTGACCATGCACAACAAAAGCATATCATTCAATCTTTTAACAAACAATCTAATTTCAGATTATTTGAACTGTTTAGAAAAAACCAAAAATATATCTTTTTAATTATAAATCGCTTTAATCGGATCCATCCTCGAAGCACCAATTGCTGGAATAATCCCGAAAAAGATACCTGTGAAGACAGAAACCAATGTTGAAATGGCAAAGATGGACGGCGTAATAATTGGCGTAATCGAAATATACCCACCGACCACAGTTGCCAATAAGTAGCCGCAGCCGACACCAATCAAACCACCAATCAATGTGATAAACGCTGCTTCCATTAAAAATTGGAATAAAATGACTCGTGGTTTAGCACCAATGGCCCGGCGAATCCCGATTTCTCGTTTCCGTTCCGTGACAGACACGTACATGATGTTCATGACGCCAATTCCCCCGACTAATAGGGAGATTGCAGTAATTGCCATCAGAAACATTGTCATACCCGTGACCATTTCTTCCATTTGTTGTTGGAGTTGTTGGTCTTGGTCGTTTTCTTTAAACGTTCCTTTCACTTCAGGATGATTTTCACTTAAAATGGTGATTGCCTGTCCTAAAATTGCTTCACGGTCCGCTCCCTCACGAACCTTAATATTGATGCCACTAATTGCTTTTGTTTTTGCTAATTTATTGTATGATTCTCGAGAAACAAAACTGCTCATAGCAGTTGCCCAATCATCGTTCATACCCAAACTATCTAAATCTTTTAGTGCTAAAATACCAATCACCTTGTACATATAACCACCAATTGAAACAGCTTTTCCAATGAGTTGGCTAGGATCATCAAGCCGAATTTGCGTTTCAAAGATATCATGATTTAAGACAATCGCATCTGTATTTGCATCGCTCGGTTGAAAATCACGACCATATAAAATATCATTCTGCCCTTTAGTCGACGTAATGGATAAATTTGCTTGCGCCCCAAAATAATCCATTGGTACAAACAAATTGTCTCCGCCCCCCATCATTGATTCACCATATTGAGGATAAATACTTTCAATTCCTTGAATGTCTTGTAATTTTTTCAAGTCCACTCGGCTAAACGTATAATCTGGCTCTTCATAGGACATAAAATTGTCACTGCTACCATCCGACATTGTATAATGAATCTTCAAAACATCCGCGTTCACTGCACTGGATGCCTTCACAACTTGACGTTTCATCCCTTCACCTAGCGCAGAAATCGTTACGACTGATGTAATCCCAATAATAATCCCGACCATCGTTAAAAATACCCGCAACTTATGTGCCTTTAAGCTTAAAAAAGTACTAACAAATAAATTAGCAATCATCTAATCACCTCTTCTTCCAAAAAGCGACCATCTTTCATATGAATCACTCGTGAGGCATATTTTTTCATATCTTCATCATGTGTCACCATGACAATTGTTTTGCCCTGTTCATTCAATTCTTTCAATAATTCCATAATTTCTGTACCCGTTTCACTATCCAATGCCCCAGTCGGTTCATCAGCCATAATCAATAATGGATCATTCACCAAGGAACGAGCAATGGCTACTCTTTGTTGCTGTCCTCCAGAAAGTTCAGTAACTTTTGATTTGGCTTTTGTTTCCAAACCGACAATTTTTAGGTATTTTTCAGCAATCGCTTTTTTCTCAGCGCGGCTTTTTTTCCCTTCATAAACACAGGGCAATTGAACATTTTGACTAACATTTAAAGAATTAATCAAGAAAAATTGTTGAAAAATAAATCCTAGATATTCATTGCGAAAGGCTGATTTTTTATTTTCAGACAATTTTGAAACATCTGTTCCTGAAAAATGATAGCTTCCGTCTGTTAAGCGATCCAAGAAACCAATAATGTTCATCAGCGTTGTCTTACCGCTACCGGACTTCCCCATAATTAAAATGAACTCTCCTTGATGGATGGTCAAGTTCAATTCTTTTAAAACATGTAGTTTTTCCTTACCTACTGGATAGAACTTGTTAATGTCCCGCAATTCAATGAGGGGTTGATTTGTATTGTTTGCTTCCACCATCAAGCCCTCCTATTTCGACGCATCTGTCATTGATTCGTTGGTTGCTGATTCATCAGAAGCAATCGCTGCATCTGATTCAACAATATCACCGACTTTTACTGGTTTTTTTGAAGAAATAACCACTCGGTCGGCTGATTCTAAGCCAGATTCAATCGCCATTTTGTCGCCATTTTCTTGCCCGACTTGGACATCACGACGAATGATGGTTCCAAAATCATTCACTAAAACGTAGGCCTGTTCACCCTCTTTTTGAATCGCTTTTTTCGGTAACTCAATCGCCCCTAAATCGCCTAAATCAATGGTTGCTTGCATATGGTAGCCATTTTTAACTTTGTCTAAATTGGCCAACGCAATTTTGACGCTATAACTAGACATCGTCGTGCCGCCCTCTGGATTGCCACTCGCGGCATCGCTGTTGCCTTCAGGAGGATTATCATCGATGTAAGAAATTGAGCCATCCACAACCACATCGTTGGAAACAGAAGTTAGTTTAGCTTTTTGCCCAACACTAATTTTAGTCAAGTCCTTTTCATTCACTTTTCCAGCTAAATAAAGATCTTCTGAAGTTAACCGTAAAATCGGTGAATTGGCATCTTTTACTTCTGGAATTGATACGCGACCTTTGAAATTAGCCTTTGTGGAAATATATTGCTTCGCTCCTAAATCCGCTAAGGTTTCATTGGTAAAGGTAATCTCTTCATCTACCGCATCGACTTCTGTTTGATATTGTTCATTTAAATCATCACCAGATATCGTGCGGTCTTCTTCTTTAGTTTTATTAAATTTATCAATGGCCCGATTCCACTTATTATAGATATTCGCCCGCTTCGTTTCTAATTTGGCTAAGCTATTTTGTTGTGCCTCAATTTCTTTTGTGACCGCCTCATCTTCATAAGTAAATAATTCTGTGTCTGCATCTACGACATCGCCGTTTTTCACCTTAATCTCTGGATCCTTTGTTATTTTTTGATCACGCGCAAAGGCTTCCATTTGTTCCGGTTGGATGACACCGTTAATATAAATTTGTTGCAAGTCGGGAACGTCAAAATAGTCAATTCCCCAGTCATCTTTAGGCGCTTGCTTGACAGCTACTTGTTGTGCATTTTTATTTAACGCATTCACAGTTACGATGCCCCCAACCGCAATTACCGCAACTGCCCCCAATATAATTATCGTTTTCTTCTTCATTTTCTTCGTTTCATCTCCTCATTCTGTCTATTTTCCCCAACAAACTAAATTGCTCGGTCGTTCACTTATAACTATTTAACCATGCTTGAATTCAAGAAACAAGGGCATTTCTCTAGGCCTTTAGTCTGATTTATTTCATTTTTGTTCATTTTTTTATTTATTTCACGACAATAAATAACCATTGTTGGGTCTTTGTGTTTCAACAATCTAAAAAGGTTATTTTTATGTTATTTATAACTAAACTATGCGCAATCGAGATTTTTTGCTTCTTTTTTTATTTAAGGTACACTAGAAGAAACAATTGAAAGTGAGGGCTTGCCATGAAAGTCATTATTTTTGGCGGTAGCGGTTTTTTAGGTCAACAAATCGCGAAAATTTTAGTCCAACGCCAACATCAAGTCATCAGTGTTTCACGTCATGGAAAGCCTGCCACGCTCTCCGCATCTTGGAGCCACCAAGTGCAGTGGGTATGCTCCGATGTTACTCGTGACACGAATTGGCAAGAACAAGTCCAGCGTGCTGACTGGGTCATTGATACAGTAGGTATTTTATTTGAAAATCCACGAAAAAAGAAAACCTATCAACGGCTAATTCTGACGCCAGTGAAAAAAATCAGCTCTTTTTTAGCACAACAAAAAAAGCCAGCTAAGTTTTTATTTATTTCAGCCAATACTGTTCCTTTCCCTTTGAGAAAATATATGGATGCCAAATTGGCAGCGGAGGAACTAATCCACCAAGAAGTCGCCGAAGCAGTAATTTTTTATCCTAGTTTACTTGTAGGTCAAGAACGTACCGGCACCATACTTTTTAGTAAATGTATTTATTTTTTTAAGAAAATCCCCTTTTTAAAGAACTTATTTATTGGCTATGATCCCGTGCCTGTGGCAGAAATGGCACAAGAAATTGTTCACGTTTTAGAAGGCGGCAATTCTATTTACACACACAGAAGGACCCGTTAACAAGTTATCTCCCAATCGTCTCTGTCTAGAGGCGGTTTTTTTGTGTTACAATACAACTGTTCGAAGGAGAGAAGAAGCATGAAAAAAATTGCCATTATTGGCGGCGGCATTATCGGAATGACGTTAGCTAATTATTTAGATCCACAAAAATTTGACATTACCGTTTATGATGAAGGGCTCGGCCAAGCGACTAAAGCGAGCGCTGGGATTATTTCCCCTTGGCTATCCAAACGTCGGAATAAGAAATGGTACCAATTAGCGCGAGAGGGCGCTGCCCTATTTCCAAAGCTAGTCAAAGATTTTCAGCTGACGGAGGATATTTATCGTCAATCAGGGACAGTCATTTTGCGCCCGGCAGCCGCTTTGGCAGACTTAGCCCATTTGGCAGAAGAGCGTAAGCAAACTGCACCTGAAATTGGAGAAATCACGATGTTGTCAGCGGTTCAAACAGCGAAGTTCTTACCGCTACTTAAGGAAACTCCCTCACTTTTTATTTCTGGCGGCGGTCGCCTAGATGGACCAGCTTATCTAAACCATCTTCAGAAACGCGCCGAAGCTAAAGGGGTCACTTTTTGCTCACAACGGGCGCACTTTCGACAACTGAATCAAGGGTGGGAAATTGTCACAAATTCAGAAAAAAAGAGCGTTGATTTTCTCGCTTTAACACCTGGTCCTCATTTAAAGGAATTACTCGCTACTTTAAATTTATCTGTGGACATTCGTCCCCAAAAAGGACAATTATTAGTTTTCGAGACCCCTTTTACAAACAGTCAGCAATGGCCTGTTGCTATGTTAGATGGCGAAGCCGATTTAATTCCTTTTAATCAAGGAAAAATTTTATTAGGTGCCACCCACGAAAATGAACAAGCCTGGGATTTAGAAGAGACTGTTAGCGCTTTTCAACAACTAACTTCTGGGACTGCGCCATTTCTAAAAGAAGCAGATCAGCTTTTTAAGCAACCCATGCATTACCGCGTTGGTACACGTGCTTATACATCTGATTTCGCTCCGTTTTTTGGTCCTTTGCCAGAAATGCCCCACCTTGTGGTTGCTAGCGGACTTGGTTCATCAGGACTCACTACTGGCCCATTCATTGGTTACCAATTAGCTGAATACTTCAATACAGGTGCCTTCAAAGGAGAGCTTTATCAAAAACCACTTAGTCAATATGTAAAAAACAACCCCTCACTTTAATCAGTGAGCGGTTGTTTTTTTCTTTAATTAAGAAATGTGAAGTATCTTGGTAGAAGGATTTTGTTATTATGCTACTTGTGGTCGCGCATAGCGTTCTACGTTTTGTTTAATATTTTTAACCGTTTCTGGATCTTCAATGCCCGTTACTTCAGCGATCACTGTATCAACACTTTCTTGGTCAAGCATTTCCTGTAATTGACGGCTTTGTTCATCTTCTGGATCATGATAATTAAAGACAATACCAATCATTGCTAATAAATGCGGCGACACTAGATTGCGTTCCTGTAATTCACGGATTGGTCGAATAAACCGTTCTTGCGCACCTAATTTTCTGATTGGTGTCCGTGCTACACGTGTAATAGCATCTGAAATATATTTATTTTGGAAACGTTGAATAATTTTTTCAATATAGGCTGCATGTTCTTGTTCATCAAAATTCCATTTGGCCACTAAAAGTTTACCGGTTTCCTGCAAAACTGATTTGAGTTGTGCTACTACTAAGGCGTCCTGCATCGCTTCGTCAATGGTTTGATAGCCTAACAACGCCCCTGTATAGGCAACTGTAGCATGGCCAGTGTTTACACTAAATAATTTTCGTTCAATATACGGCTCTAAATCAGCAACGTAATGAACGCCTTCTAACTGAATCTCTTTGGCTTTTCGGTTGGTATCATCAATGACCCATTCACAAAAAGGCTCAACTTGAACAAAAAGTGGATCTTCATGTTTTTGTAATGGAACAATCCGATCAACCGCCGCATCAGGAAAACCAATCCATTGTTCAGCATAAGCTGGGTTTTTCAAATATTTGGCCACTTCTTCTGCTAAAAAGGTTGAACCACCAATCATATTTTCACAAGCGATAATATCCAGCGGCTTTTGACAATTTGCTTCGGCACGTGCATCAATTCCTTGAGCAATTAATTCAGCAATTCTTGGTAAAATATTGGGACCAATTGCCGTCGTGACTAAATCGGCTTCCGCAATTGCTTCTACTACTTTTTCTGGTTCTGTCATGTTATTTAACCCGGTCACATTTTCAACGTTAATTTGTTGATGTGAGGCATCGGCCAATTCAATTGTATAACTTTTACGTTCTTTTAACGCTTGAATGATGGTTTCATTAACATCCACAAACGTAATATGAAACCCGTTTTTAGCTAAAATTTCGCCGATAAAGCCGCGTCCAATATTTCCTGCTCCAAAATGTACTGCGTTCATTCTTATTCTCTCCTTTAAGCAATGGCTAAATTTTCTGTTATTTCTTCTTTACTTAATGCGTCGGCAAGCTGCACCACGTTATCCATATCACTACAATAAAGTGCAATTTGTTGGACTAATTGCAAATGTTCTTCACCGACTCCGGCAATCCCAAATAATACGGTAGCAATTTTTTCATCTTCTTCGGTGCCAAAATTAACGCCCTCTGGGACTTGCACTACACAGATTCCTGATTTTTTCACTAATTTTTTGGCTTCTTCTGTTCCATGAGGAATGGCAATAAAATTCCCCATATAAACAGATAGCAATTGGTCTCTTTCAATCATTGCTTCAATATAAGCGGGCTCAACACAGCCTGCCTCGACTAGTTTTTCGCCGCAAAAGCGAATAGCTTCTTCTTTTGTATTAAACTGTTGATTTAATTCAATTGAAATATTCGTAAGATTTTCCATTGTTTTCTTCCTCTCTAGGCACTTTCTTTTAAGAGCGAAACCACTGTTTCATATTTTTGGGGATTAACCATACTTTTTACTGATAAGTGTGTCGCTTTCGGTGCTTTTTTACGGGCTTGTTCCGTTAGTTCAGCTTTTGTGACAATTAAAGCCTGTGTTTGTTGAGTTAATTCATTAATATTAATTTTTCGAATCGGCATTGAAATTTTCTCTTTATCTAAAATTTCTTCTAAGACTTTCATTCCCATCGTTGCTGACCCGACACGGTCATCGTGAACCAAAAGAATTTCATTGACATTTGCTAAATCTCCCTCAATTTCAGAAGCAGGTGTTGCTTTGAAGGCTGTTGGTTGTGCGTCGTTTTTTTCTTTGGTACCTGATAGTTCAGCCACAATTTCATCATAACGTGGTGAGTTCAAGAAGTTTTCAACTGCTACAAAGGTTGCATTAGGTGCTTTCTGTTTGGCCCGTTCTTGCAATTCCGCTTGTGTGACAATCAATGTATTTCCCTCATCGGTCAAATTATTAATGGCCCGATTCGTCACAGTTTGTACTAAACCAGCCTCTTGGACCTTTTTCCGTAAGATAGACGCACCCATTGCACTAGAGCCCATCCCAGCATCACAAGCAAAAATAATTTGTTGAATTCCTGACAATGAAGCACTACCATTTGTGACAGTTAATCCTTTTGATGCTGCTTTAGCAGCTTGGGTTTCTTTCACTTTTTGGGCAAATTCATCACTTTCTTCTTTCGCATCTGCTTTTAAAATGACTGCGGATACTGCAAAGGAAACAGCAGTTGCTGCCAAAACACCTAAAATAACTGGTAAGTAAGAACCCATTGGTGTCATCGCTAAAATAGCTATAATGGAGCCTGGTGAAGCGGGCGCACGTAAACCAGCATCTAACGTTTGGAAAACCAAACTACCTGTCGCGCCACCTGCAATAACCGATAAGAATAATAACGGTTTCATCATTACATATGGGAAGTAAATTTCGTGGATACCACCAAGGAAATGAATAATTATTGCTCCCGGCGCAGAAGATTTTGCCGCACCTTTTCCAAAAAACATAAATGCTAATAAGACACCTAACCCAGGACCAGGGTTTGCTTCTAATAGGAAAAGAATTGATTTGCCAGCCGATAAGACTTGTTCTGTCCCTAGGGGTGTTAAAATGCCATGATTAATCGCATTGTTTAAAAAGAGCACTTTTGCCGGTTCAATAAAAATACTCGTTAATGGAATCAAATGAGCATTTAAAATGATTTCCACACCACGTGCCATTGCAGCAGTCAGCGCATCGACAATTGGGCCAATCGCTGAAAAACCAAGTAAAGCTAACGCAAAACCAATTAATCCAGCTGAAAAATTGTTTACTAACATTTCAAAACCAGCTTTAATCCGATGTTGGAAATACTGATCAAATTTCTTAATTGTAAAGCCACCAAGTGGACCCATAATCATGGCACCTAGCATCATCGGAATATCGGTTCCCACAATCACGCCCATTGTCGCAATTGCGCCAACTACGGCACCGCGATCACCTGCAATTACTTTCCCACCAGTGTAGCCAATTAATAATGGAATTAAATAGGTCAACATTGGGCCAACCATCGTGGCAAAGGCTTTATTTGGCAGATATCCATCTGGGATAAATAGCGCTGTCAAAACGCCCCACGCAATCAACGCCCCGATATTGGGCATCACCATGCTAGATAAGGTACTGCCAAGTCTTTGGACTTTTGCTTTAATTGATACTTTATTTTTTTCTGGTACTTGTTCCATTTTTATTCCCCTTCTCTCAAGTAACTTTTCTTGTTGACTAAATTGTATCCGCTTTCCAAAGCTGAAAAAAGTCGTACTTTGGCACAAACCATTGTGCCAAAAGTTGAAAGAAAAAAGCACGTGTTCTCTAGTTACGAAAACCAGAAAACACGTGTTTATTCCATTTATAATAATTTCAATAATAAACGAACAACTTTTTATGCTATACTCAAATTGGCGACTTGCCTCGAAAGGAGGTGCATCACATATACGAGATTGTCACAAAAATTCTTGTGCCGATTTTTGTCGGGATTGTCCTGAAACTTGTAACCATTTGGTTGGAAAAACAGAACGAGGAATAAACAAGTTGCTTCCAACCGCTGCTGTCTAAACAGCAAAAAAAGACACCCTACCACAATAGGGTGTCTTTTTAGTGCATCCATGCACGACTTTGTCACAAGTTACTTTAAATTTATCATAGGGCCTATTTTTTGTCAAGGAATCTTCTTATCTTTTTTGTTTAATCTCTTAAATAAAAATATTTCAATTTTTATTATAAAATTATTTCAATAATTATTGAACATTTCAGAATGAATTGATTTTTTACTACCAATTTTTTTCAGACGTAACTTTAGGCTTGAGCCAGAATTTTTTGCGCTTCATCTATTGTTCGACAATCACTGAGCCGCTGAATGTTTTCGAGATCTGAACAGAAAAAAGCTAATTCTTGAAGCATGCTTAGTTGCCGTTGACTTTTTAGAGCAACGACAAATAACAAAGTAGCTATTTTTCGATCTGCTTCCGTACCAAAGTTGACCCCATCAGGCACTTGAATAAAGCAAATCCCTTCTTTTAAAACTTGTTCATCTTGTCCTTCCGCATGAGGCAATGCCACGAAGTTACCGATATACACACTGACTTTTTGTTGACGTTGATACATTGCTTTGACATAGTCAGGCGTGACCAACTGATTTTTTAGCAGTAATTCACCAGAAGCTGCAAGTGCTTCCTCCCAACTAGCATACGATTGATTCAACATTATTTGCTCCGCTGTAATTTCAAACATCTCTCAACACCTAGCCTTTCATTTCTTCAATTAATAATGACGAAAGCAACTGATAAACAATGGCTTCATTTCCTGAATGAAAAATTTCTGTATTTAAATCATTCATAATAATCGCACCACTGATTTTTCCTAAAATTTTCCCGATTGTTTCATCAATCGGCATCGGCGCTAGCATGAGTAACATACGTTGTAACTGCATCGGCTTTTTATCCATCCCTTCAATCATAAGTGGCTGGGCCAGATTAAAAATACAAAAAACAGGCTGTGTCACTGCTGTACTTGAGGTATGGAATAAGGCCATTTCCGTCTGAGGAATCCCAATAGGCGCTTGCTCGTAACGTTTCATCAATTGCTGACAGACGATTGCACTATCGGTGATTAAATCTGCGGAAAGTTGCGCGAGAGCTTGTTGAACGGTTTCTGCTAAATCCGCTTGATTATTTAAATCTGCTATGAAAAATGTTTCTAATAGTTTACTAATTTCTTCCATGAAAGCGACCACTGTTTCGTAGCTTTCTTCGCCACCTATTTTTTTCACAGGCGCTTTCCTAAGCGAGCGTTTTTCGTGACTAATCCGCTTAAACTCTTCTTTCAATTGGCGGATTTCATCGTCTAAAAGTAACGGTGAGATCAATTTATATTTACCATTGTATCCTGGTAATAACGAAGTGGAAATCACTAAGTCATAGTTTTCCTCAACATTCACCTTACCTAAATCCGCAATCCGAAAAAAATGAATCTGGTTGATAAAAGGAAAGTAGCGCCGTAATCGCATTTCTAGCATACTTGTCGAAGCCAAACCGCTAGGAGAAAAACCAGCAATATCAACTTCCATAATTTTGGGACTCCGTTCTAAAGAATTAGCAAAATGAAGTACCATGTAGGCAATTTCCTCTTCCGATAAATTCTTTTGCGGAAAAATTTGCGGCAACGCTTGGCGTAAAGCCGCAGCTATTTCTTGATATTGATTCATAATCCGTTCTAAAATGGGATTCGTTAAATCTTCTTCTTGTAAAACCGCCCGAGAAAAAACACCTGATAAATGCGTCAACAACATTTTATACAAATTGGTATCTTCGAAAAAATTAACTTCCGTTTCTTGACTTACTGCTTCAATCAGTTGTTTCACTTCATAAGCCAGCTGAGTGTCAAAATGTTCATCAAAAAAATCTTCATCAAAAGAATTAGAAAAATCACTTAATAAGCTAGCAAAAAAAACAATCTCACTGACAGCGTATAGTTGTTTCGTTTCAGCAGCGACTTTTGAAAAAAGTCGTTTAGAACAATTTAGAAAGGCCTTATTCATCTGCCCAGTATAGGTCTCATCAGCTAAATAAAAACCTGCAGTGACCCGATCCATCGCAATTGTTAACATTAAAATCAAATGTTGTAATTTACGATCACTTAATGCTGGAAATAAAGTTTCTACTTCTGGCTGAACAATTTTTTGTGCAAATGCTAAATGTTCTGCATGAATAAACTGAAAGAAAAAATGGTCGTTTGTCGTTAATTCGGTAAAATGAAAAAATTGGTACTCATTAATTTCCATGCTTAGAATATTCGCCATTAGAAGACGGCGATATTTTTCAGAACCAGTCACTTCATAACCTTGATTCCGAGAAATCGTCAACGGAATCCGAGCAATCCGTGTTTCTAATTGTTTAATATCGGCATAAAAAGTCGTATTACTAATACAATACGTTTCCAGAAAATAATGCATAGAGACTGGCTCTTTTGTTTGAAGTAATGTCAATAAAATCGCATGTTGCCGCGCCAAAGTAGAAAGTTCCTGTGTCTCTTCTCCTAAAATAGCAGCCTGAATTTCCGTCATCGCTGCTTCATCTGCTTGAATCGAAAAGCGCCCACGAGCTACTTTTTCCAACGTCGCGCCCATCGATGCTAGCGAGGTTTCTAAATTTTCTAATTCACGATATACCGTCCGGCGGCTAACCTTTAACAAATTCATCATGCGGTTTACTGAAACGGGGGTGGGACTATTCACTAATTCCGTTAATAGAACAGTTTCTCTTGTCGTTAAAAACATCTATCAGCTCCTCCTTCCAGCCATTCTTGATACTCTTTCTTATTCAAAAAACTAGTAACTACGTATAAATTTTGTTGCGTTAGATCTAAATGATAGGCTTGCGCCAGTTCACGAGTCACTACGTAGGTTGTCTCCTTGGTAAAAAAGACTGTTTCCAGTGGTTCTTTAGATACTTCAATCGCGACTCCTCGTTTCGCCGCTTGTTGCCGCAATAATTCCATTCCCATTGTTTGCGATCCTCGAACATTCTCGGCATATAAAAAAACAAGCTTCTGTCTTTGTTTGATCGGGTTCGTTTCAGTAGCCTCTGAACCAAGTGAAGATTGCTCTTGAGAAGAAGCAGTCAGTTTGGCTAAAACTTGCGGGTAATAGGATTTAATTTCTAAAAAATTTTGAACACTCACCATATCCTTTTCTGGGACGTACTTTTGTGCTAACTGTTTCAATTCTGCTTGAATGACCACTAATGTCTTAGGCTGCCACTTCATCTGATGAACGGACTGGTAAGTCACAGGCATCTCCAAGTTCACAGCTTTTAATTGTCGGCTTAGCAAACTAGCCCCCATGGCACTTGAGCCCATTCCTGCATCACAAACAAATAAAATTTGCTGATAGTTAGGTGTGACTGTTTCCACTTGGTCTTCCTCCTTCATCTTTATCATTGAAACTGGTTCAATTCCTCGTTGACGTTTTAATAACAAGCTTGCTATTGCTAAAGAGCACAGAAAGCTAACAAAAATTCCACTAAAAACCGCCAGCCTTGCCTCAGTCGGGGCATTGGCTAAAATCGCAACCAATGAACCTGGCGAAGCTGGAGCACTTAGCCCCACATTAAATATTTGAAAAACAAGCGTACCACTCATTCCTCCAGCAATTACTGCTAAAAATAAGCGCGGATCCATCAAAACAAACGGAAAATAAATTTCATGAATGCCCCCAATCAATTGAATCATGGTGGCGCCTCCTGCTGTTTTTCGTTGTCCTACAGGACCAAACAGCAGAAAAGCAACCAAAACGCCCACGCCTGGTCCAGGGTTTGTTTCCAATAGAAATAAAATGGACTGACCTGTTTGACTAGCACCTTCTAAACCTAGAGGCGTTAATAAGCCATGGTTAATCGCATTATTAAAAAATAACACTTTTAAGGGTTCTAAGAAAACGTGAACCAATGGTAAAAGATTGGCTTCAATTAACCAAGAAGAAAATTGATACAGCCAAAAACTAGCACTTTCAACAGCAGGAGCTACAACCAGAATACCAAAACAGCAAAGCAGTCCTCCCACAATTCCTGCTAAAAAGTTTTTAGTCAGCATCTCATAGCCTTCTTTAACTTTCGGCAAGAGAATTTGTTCAATTTTGGCGAAAGTATATCCTGCTAAAGGTCCAATAAACATGGCACCAAACAACTGTGGAACATCTGTGGAAACAATCACGCCCACTGTCGCAATAGCAGCAACGACGCCGCCACGTTGTTCCTCGAACATTTTTCCGCCTGTAAAACCAATTAAAATCGGTAAAACAACTCGAATCATTATCGTTTCGACTTCAGAAAGAGCTAGCCGTAGATTTCCAGTCGTATAGCCAGCCACCAAAGACAATAAGCTCCACGCAATAAAAATACTCAAATTTGGCATAATCATCCCACTCAAACGATGACCAAAACGACGTAAATAGGGAGTTACTTTCACAAACTTATGTTTAAAAAAGAGCGAATGCATTTCTTTTTCCTTCATATTCCTTGTCCCTCGCTCTCTATGTAGATAATTAGAATACTTCTATTATATGAAATTTCACAAAAAAATAGTATAGATTTTTGTAAAATAATTCTTTTATACACCTCACAAGAGAATCCGTTTACATTAATAGAAAAAACTTTTATACTAAAAGAAAGAAACTCTTCGGATTGGAGGCCAATTATGGCAATCAAAGCAATTGTAATGGATATTGATGGTACCTTGTTAACTTCAGAAAAAAAGATTTCACCAAAAACGCGACAAGCACTAGTAGCTGCACAAAAGCAAGGCCTCTCACTGATTTTGGCTTCTGGCCGCCCGACTAACGGTATGCGGCCCTTAGCAGATGAATTGGAGATGGCTCATTATAATGGACACTTACTTTCCTATAACGGCGCTTGTGTCACCCATCATGGCAGTCAGCAACAACTATTTAATCAGACAATTTCAAAGTCATTGAGTCAACAAATTTTAGAGCATTTGAAACAATTTGACGTAATTCCAATGATTAATGATGAAACATTTATGTATGTCAATGATGTTTTTCATAACACCTTACATTTAGAGACTGGTGATTTTAATATTATTGAATATGAATCACGGGGCGGCAACTTTCAATTATGTGAGTGGCATGATTTAGCCGCCAGACTAAACTTTCCCTTGAACAAAATTTTAATTGCTGGTGAACCCGCCTATTTACAAAAATATCATGAGGCCATCTACGCGCCTTTCAAAGAAACCGTCACCGCTGCTTTTTCCGCTCCTTTCTATTTTGAATTTACCGCCAAAAATATTGATAAAGCGCGTTCTTTAGAAAAACTAACCCTACAGTTAGGCATAACTGCTGAAGAAGTAATTGCTTTTGGTGATGGTCACAACGACTATACAATGTTGGAATGGGCCGGCACAGGGATTGCTATGGAAAACGCTGTTGACGAGCTTAAAAGCATCGCAACGGAAGTCACTTTATCCAACGACAATGACGGCATCGCTGTTGCATTAGCCAACTTTCTTTAAGATCGTTGATTGATGCAAGCGTACGCCGTCATTTTTTATTGCCTATTCAAATGTCGTGATTTTTTCTGGTGCTAAACGAACAGATTCATAACCAGTTTCCATGCCCTTACCCACAGATAAAATCATTACTGGGACATAGCGCTCTTGATCTAAACCAAATGTTTCGGCTAATTTTTCCGCTTCAAAACCACCGATTGGATTTGTTTCATATCCGTGAGCTCGGGCCACTAACATAAATTGCATAGCTGCTAAACTCGCATCAATTTTTACGATGTCATTCATTTGTTCTCTGCTTAAACTTTCATAATGGGGAATAATGACTGCTAATTGTTGGTCCCGCACTTCCTTAGGCATTTTACCACTAGCATAAGCTTGATTGTAAATTTCCTCTCCTCGTTCATGGCAGTTTAGATCACCAAAAATTAAGAGCATTGCAGAAGATGTTTCATTTTGACGCGTATTAAAGCGAATTAAGGGTTTTAATTTTTCTTTGCCTGCTTCACTTTCCACTACGACAAAACGCCATGGCTGCATGTTAACAGAAGAAGGGGCAGTGGTCGCTTCTTGAATCATTGTTAACATTTCTTCATGAGAAATTTTATGGGTTTCATCGTACACCCGAACCGATTTGCGGCCAAAAACAATCTCTGAAAAATCATTCGTTGTATATGTTGTCATTCTATCATACCTCTTTCGTTGTAATGCTTTGATCTAGTTTTGTCAAAAGTTCTTTTAACTGGCGACAGTCGTCCTTTGTAAATGTACTGGGAATAATTTCTGTTACCGTTTGTTGCTTGGCTGTACATTGCTGTAGTTCTTGTTGTGCTTTTTCTGTTAAATGCACTAGCACTTCCCGATTATTTTCTGGATTTCGCTGTCGTGTCACATACTGTTTCTCTTCTAAAATTTTCAAATGGCGAGTGACCGCACCACTATCGATTTTTAAGTGTTCTTGAATCTCCGTTTGAAGACACGGCTGACGTTCTTTTAAAATCATCAGCAACTCATAACGAGTCAAACTCAAGCCAACTTGCTCTTCAAAAACTTTGGTAATTTTTTGATCTAATACCTTTAACTGACATAATAATTGGCTGACTTCCCGTAATGATAACGACATAGTTTCCTCCTCAAAAAGATGACTCGTCAACAATTGACTAGTCAACTATAACTGTTTCTTTCTAAAAATGCAACCTTTTTTTTACAAGAAAAATAGAACAATTGACAGAGAGAAACTACAGTATTCCCCATCAACTGTTCTATTTTAATCAATCTATTTTTCGGTAACAGGTTCTGCTGATAACCGCTTAATCCCTAAACCAGTAAACGCACTGACCATTGAGAAGACAGGCGATAATAAGCTAAAGAAAACAAATGGTAAGTAAGTCAACGTTGGTACGCCAAAGGTCCCCGCTACGAAGCTACCTGCAATCCCCCAAGGAATGAGGTAGTTAATGACCGTCCCACCATCCTCCAAGGTTCTGCCTAAAACAGTCGGATCCAAACCTTCTTTTTTGTAAACTTCTTTAAAGGCATTCCCTGGTAAAATAACCGATAGGAATTGTTCACCAATAAAAATATTTACGCCAATTCCTGTTAATAACGTTGATAAAATCAATTTCGGTGTACTGCTCATTTTCTGCGAAACAACTTCCATGACCGCAGAAATCAATCCTAATTCCATTAATAAGCCACCTAGAGACAACGTTAGAATAATAAGTGCCACAGTCGGCATCATACTCATAATCCCGCCACGACTTAATAATTGATCAATTTGTGCGTTCCCCGTTTGAGAAACAAACCCATTTTCCAACGTGTTTCCTAATGCCTGCAACGATACTTTCGGATTTTGAATAATAATCATAATTACTGCCACAATAATGTTCAACAAAATCGTGATAATCGCTGGAATTTTGCGCCAGGCACAGATTAACATTAAGGCTAATGGTAACAATGACCAAATTGAAATGGTAAAGTGGTCTTCCAATACTTGAATAACTTGAACTACTTCTGTCAGACTAGTATTCGCGTACGTTTGTCCTAAAATCATAAACAAGATTAAAGAGACGATAAATGCTGGTACAGTCGACCACATCAAGTTTTTTATATGTTTAAACAAATCCGCTTCAACAATCGCTGCGGCTAAGTTTGTTGATTCTGATAAAGGTGACATTTTATCACCAAAAACTGAACCAGAAACAATCGCACCCACAACTAAAGCAGGATTTAACCCTAAGGTACTGCCAATACCGAAAAAGGCAATTCCAATTGTTGACATCACTGTAAAAGCACTACCTACTGCACTGCCGACAATCGCACAGACAATAAAAACTGACGGCACAAACCATTTAACACTAATCATTTTAAAACCAAAAACCATAATCGTTGGAATAATTCCAGCTTGAATCCAAACGGCAATCAATGCACCCACTAAAATGAAAATAAAAATTGGAATAATCCCTGGCTTCAAGCCATCAACAATCCCTTTATGCATTTGATCAAATGGTACTTTACGAAACATTGCGTAGCCTAAAATCAATGCAATCACAAACAAAATAGTAATATTTGGCGATATCTTTAAGCCAATTACTCCTGTTGCAATAGCTGCCACAATAATTAATAATACGATACTTGCTTCTCGAACACTCACGGTCTTCTTTTTCTGTTTTTCTTTCATTTCGTTACTCTCCTCTAATCTTTTTTCTGAATACTCTGACATTAAAGGATCTTATGATAACGAATAACCCCTCCACAACTCATTGAAAACGCCTCCTAAAGCTACATAAAAAGAGAGATTCATCCTTAAAGAATAAGGACGAATCTCTCCGCGGTACCACCTTAATTAGAAGCTTACTTGCTTCTCGCTTATGTATTATGTAATTGTTACTACTTATTAGTGTAATTCACAAATAGACTTGATCGATTCGCAGCAACCATCGACTTTCTGAACAAAACATCTATTTCCTACTGGGCTAATAATTTATGAATCTCAATATACCAAGAAGAAACCGACTTGTCAACGAAAATAGTATAAAAAATTTTTTCACACGCCAACAAAAATTACTTTTTCTTTTTGTAAAAATAGAAAAGCGCTTCCGTTCTCACGAAAGCGCCTGTTAATTAATGGGTTGTGCCACCTTGTAGTTGAATATCTTCTTGCGTTTTTACTGCTGCTTCAATCATATAGAACAAAGAATCTGTGATTGCTTCTAATGACATAGAAGCAAACGTTGGTTTATCAATTGTTTGTTCTGGTAGGAACGGAACATGAATAAATCCGCCACGAATAGTTGGATATTTAGTGTTAATTAAGTGTAGTAAGTGATACATAATGTCATTACATACAAAGGTTCCTGCTGTATAAGAAATCGCTGCAGGTAATTGATGGTCATGACAATTTTTTACCATCGCTTTAATCGGTAAATTTGTAAAATAGGCTGTTGCTCCATCTTCAACCAGCGGCACATCGCTTGGTTGTTGTCCTGCATTATCCGGGATACGCGCTTCCGCTAAATTAATCGCCACTTTTTCAACAGTGACTGTTTGACGGCCGCCTGCTTGTCCAACACAAATCACCATATCTGGTTGATGGGTTTCAATTGCTTCAGCCACTTTTTCACCACTAGTGCCAAAAACAGTTGGCACCTCAACTTTAATAATTTCAGCTCCTGCAATTTCAGCAGGTAATTTTTTGACTGCTTCAAAGGCAGGATTGATTGCTTCTCCTCCAAATGGATCAAAGCCAGTAACGACAACTTTCATTTCGATCATCCTTTCTTATTTGAATAGAATCATATAAACAATTTGGAAAATTAACATGAAAAGTGCAATCGGCAATTGATTTTTAATGACGCCGTACTTATCTTTCATTTCCAACATGGCTACAGGTACGATATTAAAGTTCGCAGCCATCGGTGTTAACAGTGTACCACAAAAACCACATGTTAAGGCAACCATCCCAACTAATGCGGGATCTGCACCTAAAGAAAAGACAAACGGCACACCAATTCCGACTGTCATCACGGTTATTGCTGCAAAGGCATTGCCCATGATAGCCGTAAAAATAACCATTCCCACAGCATAAATAATAATCCCTACATTGACATTTCCTGCTGGTACTACGGCACTAACTCCTTTTGAAATAATCTCACCAACACCAGCGCTAGTAAAAACAGCACCTAAACAAGCTAATAGCATTGGCAACGTACTAAGAGGACCGACTGTTTCTAACATTTCCGCCGCATCATCAAAAAATACTTTCGGCGTATTATTTTTAGAAAAGAACATCATGATGAAAATCGCTACAAAGACACCAACACCGACACCGACTAAAGCTCCTAAAGTAGTCAATGTGGCAAAAAGAATTGCGAAAACCCCGATACTTAGTGCGGGAATAAAAATCTTCATTCCTAATTTTTGAGACATTTTTTCCATGTATTCTTTCGAAGGTAAGCGACTTTCTCCTTTTGTCACTTTTTGAAGAATTGCCGGAATTGTCATCACAAAAATAAGTACGCCACAGGCAACTGGTGGGATAAACCGACCAAAACCGATTAAGATCCCTAAAATCCCCCAGAATAAACTAGTCCCATACGCATGTTGATTGGTTTTATCACGAAAACTACGAAAACTTGTATATAACAAGATAATCCCCATAAAAATATAAAGGACTTCCAATAACTTTGCACTCAAATCAATACTTGGATCTGTGAAAAAACTCATTTCAGTCCCTCCTGTCCATAATATTTTTTACGTAATCTTTTTTCTTTTAAAGTAAAGTAAATACTTGCCGAAATTAAGGCAACTAAGGCGACTGGTACTTCCACTAAAGCCAATTTACCTAATGTCACTTCATAGCCTAAATCTTTCAATGTTGATTGAACAAGCAATGCCCCAGCCCCACCAACAAACAGAACTTGACCAAAGAACCAACAGATATTTTCCATGGCTGAAGCCATCCCTTTTAGTTCTTCTTCATACTCTGGCACCATTGGTAAATTTTTTGATTCAATTGTTCCTAACGCCATTGGCAAAATAATCGGACGCACAAAACCTGCTACCCCACCGAAACTTACGTTAAAAGCGGCGAAGATAATCCGAAAGACACCATAAATGTCAATAATCACACCAGCAGATACCTTTTTGAATCGTTTAATCAACGTAGCTGCTGACTCTTTCAAGCCATTTCTTTCTAAAGTTCCTGTTGCTAACATAATAATAATAAAGATAGCCATGCCTCGATTATTCACAAAGGTTGTTCCTAGTGTTTCTAGCATCGATGTCAAACCAAGCCCGCCAGTAAAAGCCGTCACTATTAAAGCAACCATCACAATCAAGATAGCATCAAATTTCAATGCGAAGCCGACAATGACGATCAATACGCCTAATAAAGGTAATAAATCCATCAAATCTCTCCTTCTTAAAATAAAATTTCACTTTCCATTATATGCCAATTTTCGCTCATTTGTAAGACTTTTTTAATTTTTAATGTTATTTTTTCTAAAGACACAGTTTCCAACACTTTTTAGAGCTACCACTCGCACTTTTTTCTTTTTTCCGCTAGAATAAAAGAAACAATAACATTGAGGAGGATTTTTATGTTCCAAACTTTTAGAGAAAATTTTCGGCGCCATACCCTATTGCGCGACGCCGTCTTTATCGTTATCGGAAGTGCCATTGTCTTTAATCCCGGTGCTTTCTTCCAGTTTGTCGGTTATTTAATTGCTGGTTATTTGATGCTTTTAGGGTTAATTAATATTTATGATGACTACAAAATAAAAAAACAAACGGGTAGCTGGGGACTTGGTTTCGTAACAGGTTTAATCTTTGTCGTCTTAGCAGTAGCCTTTTTATTTTTTGCACCGGTGATTGTTTCGATTCTGCCGTTTTTATTAGGGATTAGTATCGTTATAAACGGCCTCGTTCAATTGACTTTTGCTTTAAATACTCGTCAAACCGGCGCGCTTATCTACAGTATTCTGGTTTTAATCGCTGGAGCTGTTTTAGTTTTCAACCCCTTCAAAAGTCTCTTAGTTTTGATGCAAGTCTTTGGATTTATCCTGATTTTCATGGGTGTCATTGAAATTATTGGTCATTTTAGAAATAAAGCTTAACGAAAGGAGCAACTTATGGATAAAGAAAGTACCAAGTGGATCCGCTTTTTAGGTGGGAAAAATTTACTTTACACATTAACTATCCTTTGTCTAATTGCTGTAACTATCTTTTTATTCAACACTGTTTCATTTATCTTTAAACCAATTTTTGTTATTTTTAGTGCCGTCTTAGGCCCGGTACTTTTTGGTATTATTCTATTTTATTTGCTTAATCCAATGGTGAAACGCCTTGAGAAAAAAATTCCCCGTGTTTGGGCGATTGCGATTCTCTATGTCTTAATTATTGCATTACTAGTGTTAGCTGGACTGCAACTTTTCCCAATTATCCAAGACCAAACGGAAGAATTAATCAAACAATTCCCAAGTTTTTGGAAAAGCACGCTCCAAACAGTACAAGAATTTATGGCTAAAACACCTTTTGCAAAAGATTTAGAATCTGCTAATGAGTCGATTAATCAGCTCTGGGGCAAACTTGCAAACTCCTTTAAAGACTTTGCAGGGGATTACCTACAAACAGGCGCACAAGGTCTGGGAAGCGTCTTTTCTGCAGTCTCTTCTACTTTCCTAACCTTGTTTACAGGACCTATCATCGCCTTTTTCCTTTTAAAAGACAAAGAAAAGTTTTATCGCTTTGTAAAAGGCATCATTCCCCCAGCTTTTCGTCCTGATTTTGATGAATATAGCCAAATTGCCAACATTCAAATTGGCGATTATCTAAAAGGTCAAGTCATTGCTTCGTTGGTTTTAGGGATTATGTATTGGCCAGCTTTTCTATTAATTGGTTTACAATTTGGTAGCATTTTAGCTTTAGCTGCGGGTATTTTATGTATTATTCCTTATATCGGGCCATTTATTGCCTTTATTCCTGGATTGATTATTGCCTTTCAGGATTCCACATTTATGGTAGTTAAATTTGTTATCGTCTGGTTTGCCATCCAATTGATTCATGGTGATTTTGTTATTCCTCGTGTGATGGGCGATAAATTAAAAGTCCATCCGATTACTATTTTACTTGTCTTGTTAGTTATGGGTGAACTGTTTGGTTTAATGGGCGTTATTTTTGGGATTCCAATGTATTGCCTAGTTAAAGTGACAGTCATTTATTTATTCCGCAAATTCAAACAACGCTATAACCGCTTTTATGGTGACAACGGCGAGTATGAACACACGAATTTTACTAAAGATCAATATTTAAAATAATACAATGAAAAAACTGGGACATAAGCCGTTTAGACTTATGTCCCAGTTTTTTTACCATACTTCTCTAGCAATTTCTTGAAGTAATTGAACTTTGCGCCATTGTTCTTTCTCCGTCAAACGATTTCCTTCTTCCGTCGAAGCAAAACCGCATTGCGGACTAATACTTAAGTTTTCTAAAGGAACAAACTGTTGGGCTTCTTCAATTCGTGCTTTCACTTGTTCAGTCTCTTCTAATTCAGGAAACTTAGAAGTAACTAAACCTAAAACGACTTTGCTGCCATTATTTTGCCAATGTCTTAATGGTGAAAAGTCCCCTGCACGATCTGAGTCATATTCCAAGAAGAAACCATCATAATTCGTAGCAAATAATTCTTTTGCTATCGGTTCATAACCACCTGAAAATAACCAAGACGAAGCATGGTTCCCACGGCAAATGTGTGTGGTTACAGTTAAATCTTCTGGCTTGCCAGCTAAGGCTTCATTAATAATCGTGGTGCACACTTGTGCAATTTCCTCTGGCTGTATTCCTTTTGCTCGTAATTCTTCTTGTTTTGTCTGATCCGCTAGAAACGCCCAATTTGTATCATCAAATTGCAAATAACGGCAACCTCTCTCGTAAAAGGTCGCAATTGCATCTTTATATGTTTGTGCTAAATCCTTATAAAAAGCACCAATCTCTGGATAAATTGTTTGAATGTGCGAGGTGCCATCGTTAGATAAAATTTCTTGACGTAAAATCATGGTCGGACTAGGGATCGTTGCTTTGGCTACCGTGCCATCACCAACTTCCACCACCTCTTTTAAAAATGAAAAGTCCTCTAAAAATGGATGTTGCGCAGGAAAAGATATTTTATCCACTACGCGGATATTATAGGCCGGAGCTGCTTTTCCATGAAAGGTTTGGTTATACCCCGTTTCTGGGATATAGCCTGTCACACCATTTAATCCTTCTAAGAAATCAATATGCCAAAAACCGCGACGAAATTCACCATCTGTGATTCCCCGTAAACCGCCAGCTTTTTGTTTTGCTACTAATGCTTTGATTTCCTCATCTTCAATAAGACGTAGCTCTGCTTGAGATAAAGCACCTGCTTGGACCTTTTTCCGTGCTTTCTTAATTGTTTCCGGACGTAAAAAACTTCCCACATGATCAACTGTAAAAGGAATCTGACTACTCATTTGCCTCACTCTTTCCTATTTTTATTTATAAAAAAACGCCCTTTTACTAGCCGTAACTAGTAAAAGGGCGATTATTATCGCGGTACCACCTTTTTTCGGAAAGATGACTCTTTCCCTTCAACTGACAATCATAATCAGCGGTCTTGTTAACGAAAGACATTACGTTTTTGCCTACGTTTCGACAAAAATTCCTCCTAGGCCATTTTTCGATACAGACATCTAACTTTTTTCACCAACCAAAGTCTCTCTACCAGCTGTCTTGTATTTACTTTCCTATTCAACGGAAATTATTAGATTATAATTAGAATACCACGTTTAGCAAATTTGTCAACGGAGATGGATGAAATAGTAATGAAAAAAGCAGCTTCTTTTCAGAAGCTGCTTACGTCTATTTTTATCATTGCTGATTAGGCTGAGTGTCCTACGATTGTGCTACCTGAGTAACCAAAACCGACACGCGTAATACCTGGGTTAATTTCCCAATCACGGTGACCGCTTCCTGAAGCTGTTACCATGTTTGTTTCATTGTACCACGCCATGATTACTGAGTTACCTGGCGCCCACATAATTGCGATAACTTCATCTCCACGAGACCAGTGATCATTTGGAATGCCACCTGCTTCAACTTGTGCTGCACGAGCAGTTGCAGAAGCTGCCAAACCTGCATCCCATACTACTGGACGTAAACCTAATGATTGACGTAGAACGTTCAATGCATTGATTGTTGGATCAGCAGAAGGCGCTGGTGTTGGTTCTGGTGCTGGTGTTGGTTCTGGTGTTGGTTCTGGTGTTGGTGTTGGTGTAACTGTTCCACCACCAGTTTGGCCACCATTATTTCCATTATCGCTTGGTGTTGTAGGTTGTACTGGTTGTTCTGATGAAGAAGAGCCAGTATTTTCTGTTGCACTATTATCTGTACTTGGTGTAGTTGTTTCAGTTGTTTGTTGCGTGCTTGATTCAGTTGCTGAGCTTGAGCTTGCTGGTGCTTGTGCTTCTGTTGTTGATGAAGAGGCAACTGGTGCTTCTGCTTTCACTTCAGCTTTAGCTGGTTTTGCAGCAGCTTGTTTGGCTTTTTCAGCTGCAGCTTTTTGTTCAGCAGCTAAGCGTGCTTGCTCTGCTTCAGCAGCTGCTTTTTGTTTTTCTAAGCCAGCTTTAGAACTTTCAGCTGATGATTGTTCTAATGCTAATGAAGCTTTCATTACGTTTAATTCAGATTGTTTAGAAAGTAAATCTTGGCGTTTTGTTTCTAATTCAGCTTCTGTTGCTTCAAGTTGTTTCATTTTTTTCTCGTTTTCAGCTTTTTTATCAACAACGGCTTGTTTATCTTCTTTTTGTTGTTGCATTAAGTCGTTGTTGGCACTTACGATTGTTGAAACAGCTTGAACACGGCTGATTGCATCTGCAACTGAGTCCGCATCTAAAACTGCATCTAGCATTGTTGTGCTTTGTCCATTAACTTGAACATCACGTGCTTGATTTTTGATTGCTTCGTTACGTTTTTCAATACGTTGATTCAAGTTTGTAATTTCTTGTTGTAATTGTTCTGATTTTGCTTTTAGTGTTTGCTTTTGTTCACGTAAAGCCATGCTTTCATCAAATACTGAAGATACTTCTGCTTCTAAAGAAGATACTTGTGAAGCTAAATCCCCTTGTTTTGCTTTTAATGATGAAATTTCTTGATTTTTTTCTTCAATTTTTTTATCAACATTGTCCGCCAAAGCGATGCTTGGGGTAGCAATTGCTGATAGCGTTAATGAACATAGTAATACTGATGCAAATAGACGTTTCTTCACTTGTCATTCCTCCGAATTAATTTCTAAAGTTTATTTAAAATATCTTAATCTTTTCTTACGACAAAAACATTCTACCACACCCATATTTCAATTAAGCAATAGAAATGTTACAAAAACATTTCAGATCACTCCTTCTTTCTCCATAATAGGTAAACTTACCTTTTGTAAGGCTTTTACGCCTTGTCATGACTGGTTTTCACGTGTTTTCAATTGTTAAACAATTCTTCGATTTTTTTTCATATTTTTTCTTTTTTTATTCAAATTTTGCTTCTTTTTTGTCGATATATGCTTTTTTTCGTAAAATTAATCATTTTTCCTTCTTTTTAGCAAACGTTTTTGTTACAAAATTCGTTATATTTTGGTAATGAACCAAAAAAAAGGCCGCTTCGTTGAGCCGCCTTTTATTATTTCTATGCAATGTTTTTGATCAAACTATTCAACTTATTTTTTATGGACTTATGGGCCTGTCACTAAATTCCAAGTCACCATTGCTTGATAAGTTTGATCTTTTCTACCTTGATTTGCTGGAATTTCTAATTTGATTTGATCAAAAGAAAAATCAAATTGATAAACATCACTTTCGTCAAACTGACCATTGGCAACAATATGGCTAGCTACACCGTTGGCAACTAATTGAATAGCGGTTGTTTTGCCAAGAGCAACTTTAGTTTCCGTTGGTTGATTATACTGAATAAAACCTGAAACATTGGTTGTTCCTAACAATAACTTTGTCATTGATGATAGTTGATCCACTCTTCCTTCAAAGGGGGATAGTTCTGCAGTTAGTGCCCAATTGGGTTGTGATTTTTTCAAACGTAAATATGGATTTTCCTGACCATTTTCATAATAATCTGCTGCCTGCTTTAAACCATGTTGCTGCGTGTTGCTAGAAATGGCGACTTTACCAAAATCAAAAGTTGGTGTGCTGATAAAACCTTCCTCATCTGGTGCCACAATTTCTTGATTTTTAGGTTGGATTCTGACAGTATCAGCTGCGTGAACAGCAGAAAAATTCCCATTCATTTCAACAGCCGCTTGTAACACTTGATCTGGTTCACCTGTAGCAATTGTTGTCATCATAATAGTTGCTGTCTGACCAATAGGCACTTCCGTATTTAAAGCAATGCCAACTCGCCAATTTTCATCAGTAATAGGAACAATTTTGTTTGGTTCAGATCCAACACGAATCGTGACTTGGATTGGCCGAGCTAGACCTGGTGACCAACCACTTGCTGGCTTTAAGTTTATTTTTTTTAACGGTACTTCTCCCACATTTGTAAGCATAATCTGCCAAATTTGTATATAGCCACTTGGCATGACTTTGACTAGTCCTTCTATTTGCATTTCAGCTTTTGCAGTTATTTCCTTATACACTGCTGTAATATCGTTCATTTCATTAAAAACAGGGGAGTTTATGGGGCGCTTCGTTTTTTCTAAGCTCTCTTGTTTTGTTTTATCTTGATACCAACCTTGATATAAATAAGTTTTACCGTTAACGCTGTATTGTTGTGGCAGTTTTTTTTCAGCTAAATAGCGAAAGCCATCCGTAGTTATTGGTTGTTGGTGATCCTGAATAAAATCAGATGGTGGTGCAATTTCAACACCGTTGACATCCTCAAATGTATAATTTTTTTGAGGTACCTCCTTATAGACAACAGTTAAATCATCATTGTCGTCATAGGTAATATCATAACTGGGCGTTACGCTTTTTTCTAAATTTTCAGGTTTCGTTTTCCCTTTATACCATCCTTGAAATTGATATGTTTTTGAGTCGATTTCATAGCTACTTGGCAAAAGGCCGTTCTGTTTAAAGGCGTAAGGGTCACGCTCAATAAGTGTTTGCTTTCCTTGTCTAAACCCCGGTGGTGGAGGGATTGGTTTCCCTTGAGTATCCACAAAATGTTCTGTCACTTTGCGATTGGTAACATGATAATAAACCGGCCCTGAAAATTTAAAGTAATTCAATAGCCCAGATTGATTCGATGAATCAACCTTCACTTGGTTGTACAAAGGAACGATTAGTTTTTGGCTCTCGCTAATGTTAAACGTTACTCCTGTTTTCTGACTATATTGTTGTGCAGACATTTTTTCCAATTCAAATTGCGAAATTGTTGTTGGATATTGGTTTCCTGATGCGTCGGAAATAGTTGGCAGCGGATAATTGGGATCAATTTCCCCTTTCTTATTGTATAAGCTCAAAGAAGTATAATATCTTGGTAAAAAAAATGTTTGATTACTCGCTGCAAGCACCGTTGACATGTCGGAATAGACGGCTACTTTCTCACTTGGAATTACCACTTCTTTTAAATTAGCCACTGTAGATGCTGTCACTGGTTGACTTTCACCTTCCCACACATTTATGCCATTTGGGGAATTGCCTTGCCAACTATGATACTGTAGAAGGATCTCATTGGCGTTTACTGGCTGCCCCTCTTCATTAATAAATCCATAACGATAAGTTAGGTTAGGCGTCTCAATTCTTTCTCTAATCGTTTGACTTGTAACATTAGCCTCATTATCGATTAACTCACTTTTTGGCAATGCTAGTGGTTCTTCACCATGTAGTTTATCCTTTGTCTGTGGTTGTTCACTTTCGGCTTTTTCTGCTGTTAATGAATGATTGGTTCCTTCTCTTACTTGTTTTGTACTTGGTAATGTTTCTGCAAAAACAGTTGTCTGTATTAGTACGGGGAATACTAATATATGGCAGATGCCCGTTACTATCAATTCTTTCCATTTACTTCGCTTCATATTGTCCCTTCTTTCTAAAGAACAATCCAACAATTCTTAGTTAACTAAACATTAAGACACTAAACTTAGCAGAATGATCACTTACCATTTTCAGCAACAGTCTTGTCTTGTGGTATCGGTTTCATTTTTCTTTATACTTTGGATCATTCACTTGTTTCAGCGCTATTCGTCCAATACTTCTTTTTACTAACCAGTTATAACTAGTTTAGCAAAAAAGAATAATTTCTGAAATTCCGAATTTTAAACAGACAGGAGCATTTCCTGAAGATTCTATATATATCAAGGAAAATCGACCAAAAATAAACTGAAAATAAACTTTTCAATAGAGAATCATAGCTAAAACAGGATAAATTAATCATATTTTCACCTTCCTAGCTTTACCTTTATCAAAAAAAGCTCAAAATGTTAGTTTTGACAACTAACATTTTGAGCTTTTTGTTTTTTTTCTTAACGAATGATTTCGACTTTTTTGTCTGTCTTGACTGTAACACGGCCGTTTTTAATAACATATAACCGTTCTGGAATATCAATAATCGCATGTTCAACCACTTTTGTGTCTAATAAGACTAAATCTGCTTTATTCCCAACTGCGACACCGTATCCTTCTAGTCCCATCGCACGAGCAGGACTTGTTGTTACCATTGGTAGCACTGTTTTTAAGTCATCCGCTCCACCTAGGTGCCCAACAGGAATGGCTAACATCGCTGTTTGAACAATATCCCCTGTGCCATATGGTGTAAAAGCATTGCGAATATTATTCGTAGCAATACAGACATTCACGCCACCATCGCGTAATTTACGAATTGGCGTAACCGCACGTCGAACATTGTACTGATCACCACGAGCCCCTAAATGTAAATCCGTTGCTGGTAAAGCCATCACGCTAATATTTGCTTCCGCCATTTTTGCAATAATAGGCGCCAATTCTGCTTCAGGTAAGGCATGCAATGCCGTTAAGTGGCCCACTGAAACACGGCCTTGGTAGCCTTCAGCGATGGTTTTTTCACATAAATATTCAATACTCATATCATCAGCTTCATCGGCAAAATCTTGGTGTAAATCTACATCTTTATCATATTTTTTAGCAATTTCAAACACTAAATCAATATGTTCTTTCGCTGGTGCATCATTATAAGGAATACCGCCGACAACGTCTGCGCCCATATCCATTGCTTCATACATCATTTGTTCTGTTCCAGGGGCTTTAAAAATTCCTTCTTGCGGAAACGCAACTACTTGCATGTCAATTAACTCTTTGTATTCTTCTTTCAAACGCATAATTGTTTTGAAGCCAGTAAAACCTTGCGCTGGGTCAAATTCTGCATGCGTTCTTAACGCCGTGGTTCCATGAACGATTAACATTTCTAAAGCACGTTTGGCACGGTCGTAAATGTCTTCTTCGGTAAATGTTGGTTTTAATTCTGCGGTTACTTCAATTGCTTCTTTCAACGTACCTGATTTATTTGGTTTACGATCAGCGATTAATGCCTTGTCCAAATGTAAATGGCTTTCTACAAAACCTGGGATTAAAACACGACCATCTGCTTCGATGACTTCTTTGGCATCGCCAGTAATAACTGGGGCGATTTCAATGATTTTACCTTCTTTAATAGCTACATCTTGTAATGCTTCACCGTCTTGAAGACGAACTTGTTTAATTAATAAATCCATGTTTTCCACTCCCTAAATTGTTTTTTATCCAAAGATTAAACCGATAACTAATAATAGTACAGAGGCAATACTTAACCATTTCACGTTTCCTTTAACAACATCCAAAATTGGAATTTGGAAGCCTGAAGATAAAGCTTGCATAGTAATATTAACGAAACTCATTTGACTACCTAAACCAACACCCATTGCTACAAAACCTAATGCTAACGGCGGGAAGTTCAACGATACAGCAACTGGTAGCACTAAAGTTAAAACAGAACCTACGTAGGCCCCAGCTGGAATCCCAATTAAAATCCCTGTTAAAATGGCAACTGGCACGACAATAAAGGCTGGTGCATTTTCAGCAACACCTGCGATTACAGCAAACGTTCCTGTTTGTGCAATAACATTAATAAAGGCTAAGAAAATCCCTACTTGGAATAAACGAGTCAAAATATATGTAGACCCATCTACCATCGCTTCGACAGATTTGTTCATTGAGAAATCTGTACATAAGAAAATTAAAACTAATGTTAAAATCATGTATACAAGTGGCGTAAAGAAGGCAAAACCAATTAAATCATTCACAATTGGTCCAAAAATTACAGCAAACAATAAGAAAATGGCTGGCAAGGTAATTTTAAATAATTCACCATTGCTCTTTTTATCAAATTCATCATCTGCCGACTCTTTAAAGCCAACATTTCTATGTTTCGTTCCCCAAAAGGCTAAAACAATCGCTAATGCTACGAAGAATAACCAGTAAGGTCGCATGGTTGAAACATATGAACCGACACTGATATCGCCTAATTTTGAAACAATACTTGATTCTAATGAAGCGGGTGATGTTGTAAATGATACCGCAGCAGCTAAAGACATTGCTGCAATTAATTCAGGAACAACCCCAACTGCAGCAAAGGCCAATGGTGCAATAACCATCGCACTTCCGCCACCAATTCCTGACATATATGTGGCTGCGGCTAATAAGATAACAATAAAAGCTGAAACATACTCGACTTTTCCTTTTGTGCCTCGTTTGGCTAAAGTTAATGCAGCTGAATAACTACCTGCTTTAAAGACTGCCATCGCAACAGCTGAATTAATGATGGGAACGGTAATTCCTAACATCATTGGGATAGCTTCCAACATCTGTTTATTCGCTTCTTCTAGTCCAATGCCACCAATCAGCATCGCTAAGACGCCACCAATTAAACCAGCGATAATCATATCGACTTTCATAAACAATAGAACCAAAACAACAATCAATGGAATAATCACAACTAATGCCATGATTCCTGTCGGGGCAACTACATCCCCAATCTCATCA
This sequence comes from Enterococcus sp. AZ104, assembly GCF_050546705.1. NCBI lineage: Bacteria > Bacillati > Bacillota > Bacilli > Lactobacillales > Enterococcaceae > Enterococcus > Enterococcus sp. AZ104. The sequence goes on along the minus strand of NZ_CP172952.1, from coordinate 296,641 downwards.
GCAAAGGCCGCAACTGGCACAAAAATACTAACTAAGAATGCAAAAATAAGTGCTACTTTTGACGATTTTTTCATTTTACTTTCCTCCAATAGAAAGAAGGCGAGAGCAACGCAGTAGCGAATACTCTCTGCGCTCCTCATTATTTGGCAAAGGCACCTTGCCCGCCATATTTATCGTAATGTACAATCTCACTAACTAAATAATCATAAATACTTTGTGGAATTTCAATGCCTTCTGACATGGCTTTTTGATAGTTTAGCTGACCAATTTCTCCTGGATAGTAAACTTGTTGAAACCCTTCTGCTGTAGGCACACTATGAAGTTCTTCCACCATTTGATTAATATTTTCTTTAAATCGTTCAGAATCTGTAAAGCGGCTTGGATCAATGACTAAAAACATCTGACCCAGATTCCGTTTCTCCGTTAAATCCGCATACATGGAGCTGACATGTTTGCCAAAAGGTAAGCCTAACAACGAACCAGCTAAGACATCGACCATCATCATTAGTCCATATCCTTTTGGTCCTGAAATCGGCAATAAACCTCGTACTTCATAAGGATCAGTCGTTGGCTGGCCTTTTTCGTCTACTGCCCATGTGTCGGGAATTTCAACATCTCTTGAACGTGCATCTAAAATTTTCCCCCACGCCTGTACTGTCGTAGCCATATCAAACACGACTGGTTCATGACCTGCTCTAGGTGCTGCAAAAGCGATTGGATTTGTTCCAAAATAATTGCTTGTACCACCAAACGGTACCACCATTGGATCAGATTGACACATCGAAAGAGCAACCATGCCTTGTTCCGCTGCTTTTTTAACATAATACGATAACGTCCCGCTATGACTCGTTTGAGAAACGCCAACATACGCTAACCCTGATTCTTTGGCTAGATCAACTGCAGCAGCTAATGCTTCGTTACAAACAAATTGACCCACGCCATTATCGCCATGAAAAATGGCAGTGGACGGTCCAGTTTTTTCAAATGATAATTCGGGGTCAATCGTGATCCCGCCTTTTGCAATCCGTTCCGCATAATAATCCATACGAACCGCACCATGTGAATGAATACCGCTAGCATCTGCAAAAGTTAAATGTCGAGCAACTTCTTCGGCATGTTCAGAATGTAAACCAGCAGCTTCTAATTTTTGTTTCATCAGCTTTTCTAATTTTTCCGGTGTAACGACAACCATTTCTTCCATTGCGCTTGCTCCTTTATCATTAATCTTAAAAAAGGGAAAGAAAACAAGTGATTTTCTTCTTCGTCCTTGCATTTCCTCCCCTTTTTTCACTACTTATTGCTACTGTTAAAGACAGTATAGTCAATTTCATCCACTGATTTTGCAACTAGAATAGCAGAGTAAACATCTGAATTGACATTTAAAATTGTTCGTAACATGCCAACAAACCATTCGACGCCTGCAAAAATTGCAATACTCTCAATGGGTAAACCCATTTGCGGAACAATCACTGCCAGTGAGACTAAGCCCGCACCAGGAACAACTGCGTTTGCTAGTGAGACAAACGTTGCTGTAATTGCTAAGTAAATCATTTTCGTAATATCAAAATCTAGCTGATACATCTGAGCGATAGTCATTACAGTAAAAGCCATATGCATCGCTGAACCGTTACTGTTTAATGACATACCTAACGGCAACACTAAGTTAGTAATTCGCTTACTTAAACCTAATTTTGTTTCTGTTTCTTCCAAAGCTACTGGTAAAGTAATTGCTGAAGAAGTTGTCGCCAAGGCCATCACAGACATATTTTTCATGTTTGTAATTAAACGTAGTGGACTTACTTTACAGTACAATGTGATAACCAAAATCCAGATGCCCAAAAATAAAATAGTTCCTAATCCATAGACCAATAGATACTTCACTAACGGTAAAATAATTTGAAGGCCTAAGTGACTAATTGTTGAAGCAATTAAAGCAAAAATCCCCAGAGGTGCTAGATACATGACGTATCGAATGACTGTAATGATAACTTCATTAAAGTCCACAATTATTTGGAAGAGTTGTGTCTCTGGATGGCTTTGTAAGTATTTATTCAGTGCTAAACCAAAAAATAATGCAAAGACAATAATTTGAATAATCGATCCTTGAGTCAGTGAATCAAAAATATTTTTCGGAACGAAATTTAAAATCGTATCAGTGATTGAGATTTCTTGCGCTTTAATAGAAGCATCTTGGAAGCCAGTCATTTTAACACCGTATCCTGGATTAAAAATGACTGCCATTAGGACGCCCCATAAAGCGGCAGCTAAGGAGGAAATCCCGAAAACAGCGATTGTTCTACCCCCAAGGCTCGTTAATTCTTTTGGATTAATACTGCCAACTGCTTGGACAATTTGCCCTAAGATCAAGATAGGAATAGCCATTTGCATCAGTCGCAAAAAGACATCTCCAACTATTTTCAAGTAATTGCCGCTAGCAGGAATCAAGAGTCCTACGAGGATTCCTACGACAACAGCAATTGCAATTTGGGTGATCATGGACGGTTTTTTCATGGTAAACTACCCCTTTTGACTGATCACAGTTCCTGCTTCTTTATCGATGTTTTCTAAGTTTTCGATAGAAGTAATGATTGCTTTCCGTTTGTCATCACCTTTTACGAAGTCTAAGGCAGCTTCGATTTTTGGTAGCATACTACCAGCAGCAAAGTGACCTTCTTTAATGTATTCTTCTGCTTCGGCTACACTGATTTGTTCTAATGCTTTTTGATCTGGTTGATTGTAATTAATGTAGATGTTATCAACGCCTGTCAAAATAATCAAACGGTCTGCATCAACGTTTTCAGCTAAAACACGTGCAGAGAAATCTTTGTCGTTAACCGCTTCCACACCTACGTATTGTCCGTCTTCTGCTACGACCGGAATGCCCCCGCCACCAGAACAGATAGTTAAAACGTCCGCCTCTACTAAAGCACGAACCGCCTCTTTTTCAACAATTTCTTTAGGCATTGGTGATGGAACAACTTTTCGGTAGCCACGGCCAGCATCTTCCACATACGTAGAGCCATCTTTGGCTGCTTCCGCGTCAGCTTCTTCTTTTGTATAGAATGGACCAATTGGTTTGGATGGTTTTTTAAACGAAGGATCTTCTTTGTCCACACGTACTTGCGTAACTACAGAGATAACTGGTTTAGCAATGTTACGTTTTTCAAACTCATTAGTTAAAGCATTTTGTAACCAGTAACCGATGCTTCCTTGTGTCATCGCAACACAAGTATCCAATTTCAACGCTGGATTTTTTTCACTTTCGCCTGCTTTTTGTTGTAAAAGCAAATTCCCTACTTGTGGTCCGTTTCCGTGACAGACAATGACTTGTTCCCCTTTAGCAACAAATTCTGCAATATATTTGGCCGCGTGATTAACGACGGCTTTTTGGCCTTCATCTGTTGGATCCGTATCTAAAATAGCATTCCCACCTAGGGCAATTACGTTTAAACTCATTGATTGATTCGCTCCTTTTTAGTAAAGCAAAGACAAAATCTTTTCAGTATCGACGGATAAGAAATAATTTGTTTACGAAATGAAAGATTTTGTCTTGCTCATTTTGATTGTTTCAGTCATTATCGAAGGGATAATTAACCTAATTTCGGTTTACTCTCATCTTTAGCTAAGAAAGCAAAAGCTAGTAAACCAATAACTAATAGTACACAAGAAAGATAGAAGCCAACTTGCATTGAGCCTGCTGTATCTGCTAAATATCCTGTGACATACGGTGCTAGGATTGACCCTGACATCCCGATAAAATTATAGGCACTTAACGTTGTTCCTAAGGCCGCTTTTGGTGCATGTTTGGTAACAAAAGTCACCATAATTGGATCTAACGCTAATTTCCCTGTTAACCCATAAAGAATTAAAACAGAAATTAACAATGTCCGATTTGTTACAAAAGCAATCGCAAAGACAGATAGGATTGCTAAAGGTACTAATGTAAAGACTAATTTTTTCGTCGCACCTGTTTTATCATTCAAACGAGCGAAGATTAAGGCTCCTGGAATAGAGGCCCATGGTACAAGTGATGAAATGAAACCAACGCTCGCTCCTGTAAAGCCACGTTCAGCAATTAAAAATTGTGGCAACCAAGTAATAATGACAAAGTTTGCATAAATACTTGTGAAACATAAAATAAATGCGGCTAATAAATTACGATTTGAGAAAATTTCTTTTAATGAGATCTTTTCTTGTGGTCCTTCTTCAGCAGCTGCTCGTGCAGCTTCTTCACCAGGACGAATCACTTTTTCTTTCAAAATTGTATAGAAAAGAATTCCTACGATAAACGTTGGAATCGCCATGATAAAGAATGGTTTGCTCCAATGTTCACCATTTTCTAAAACCAACTTACTTGAAAGTAGGTACCCACCTGATGTACCGAAGGCCATCCCACTATTGATGATGGCATTACCGATGGTCCGTTTACTTGCTGGAATCGCTTCTGTCGATAGCGCATATTGCGGGCCATAGTAAGCTCCTTGACCAATACCAGCAATTGCACGAATGACTAAAAACATAACAAAGGTTGTCGCTAATCCACTAAAATAAGTAGAAATAGCAAGAACGATAAACCCAACAGCAATGACTAATTTCCGCCCAATTTTATCGCCAATCATCCCAAAAGGAATCTGTGCAACAGCATAGGTTAGAAAGAAGATACTATTGGCTAAACCAAGTTGTGTGTTACTTAGACCAAATTGTTCTCCAATGACCCCCATCACTGGATTAAAAATAGTTCGTGTTGCGTACATTAAAATCCAGCCTACGAAGAAAATGGCTACGACTTTAATCCAGTAACTATTGCTCACTTGCACTGCTTGATTTTTTTTACTATTCTCCATGTCTTCTCCTCACTTCTCATCTAACTCTACAGATTGTAAAGCTAGTAACATTCCAAATGACATATCTTTACCAGAGGAATGTCCGATTTGTATAATTCTGTCAATATTTTCGTCAACTCTATTATCCCGATGGTTCTCCAAATCCAAGAGTAACTGATACAACAATGAATTTACATATCCTTTAGCCGAGCTTGCAATATAGCCTTTACTAACATCTGTTGTGGATAAATTTGCTGCCGAAAGAGTAGCGGCTAACGCCGCAGCTCTTTCATCAGCAAGTATGAACAGAATTGTTTGATACGCCACTAAAATGTCATCACCACTCGGGGTTAACCCTTTGCCCCGACCAATCAGATAATTCGTTACTTCTTGCCATTCCGATAGTGTCCAAACTTTTTGTTTTTGGCTCATTTTTTTGAAAATATGCTTTGCTCGTTCGTCTAAAGGCAGGCCAATTCTACGTTCTAAGTTTCTCGCTAATAAGCGGTCTCGCAACAAGCGTAATTGGTCTTTTTCTAACTTGAAATGAGTAATGTTTAAAGAAACGACCTCGGCAGGTGTGAGTTGGATCGTTTTCACGCCGACTGTACTGTAAAAGGTCAACTGATTTTCTGTGATTTTGACTTTATTACCTTGTTGTACATACGGAAAGATTTCTTGAAACAATTGATCTGGCAAAAACATACCAAAGCTTGATAAATAATTATGGAAGTTTGCAACATTGATTAATTGATCCTGGACTTTCAGATTAAATGAACGTTCAAAAACACTGTGAATGGTTCCCATCTTGCCATATTGGTGGATAGGAAAAATGTAGTCACTAATGACTAGTTGGTTATTCAACCGTAATGCCTAGTTTCTCAGCATACGCTTCTAGGGCTTTTTCAAAACAGCCTAGAGGTGCTCTAACTGTCCCTGCACCAATTTGACCAACACCGGCATTTTTGTGTGCAATCCCTGTATTGATGATTGGTGTAATTCCTAATTCCACCACTTTACGGATATCAATTCCTAAACAAGTTCCTTGGAAATCCCAAGTTGGAATTGAGAATGTTGGGTTGTGTCCTTCACAGATTTTTGCCATTTCATTTGAGGTTGCTAACGCATCTTCAAAGCCACCTGCACCAACAAACCGTGTTACGCCAGGTGCAGCTACCATAGCCATTGCTCCAACGCCTACTGTTTCAGTAATTGCACTATCCCCGACATCAGGATTTCCGTCTTCTTCGCTGAAACCAGTGAAGTAAAGACCTTTTGGTGTATTTACTGGTGCGGTATGCCATTGATCGCCTGTTTCTGCAATCCGGACCCCAAAGTTCACGCCGTTACGAGTCATCGTTGTGACAATCGTTCCGTTGGTATCTTTACGGGCACCATCAACAATTGCTTTTCCAGTTGCCATCATGACATTTAAGAAGAATTGATCTGTGTCAGCTAAGAATTTGATTACTTCGTATTTTTGATCTTCTGGAATATCTGTTTTGATAATTAATGGAGACAATTCTTTTAAGAAGTTCAAAGATGCGGCAATATTTCTTTGGTGGAACTCGTCACCCATTGTAATAGAGCGCGCAATCAATACGTTTAAGTTCAAGCCTTCTTCAGAAAGTTTCAAGGCTTTCGCAATAGTTGGTCCTAAAACATCTTTAATCCAATCTAAACGATCAACTACTTCTTGTGAATAAGCACCAAAACGCAATACTTTACCGATACCTTCATTCAAGATACAGTATGCTTCGTTACCTTCTAAGCGATTTTCTACAACAAAGACTGGCATATTACCAGAAGTAATACCGCCCATTGGTCCTACTGCTTTTACATGGTGACAAGGAATGAAACGTACTTCGCCAGCTTCAAAAATCTTCAAAGCATCTTCTTCATTGTCTGCCCAACGTTCGAATAATGCAGCTCCGATACAAGCACCTTTCATTGGTCCAGTCATTTCAGACCATTGGATTGGTGGTCCAGCATGAAGTAATGTTTTTTGTGCGTCATCATTTAATTCTGGAATCACTGATTTCGCAGGTACCACATCTACTAAGAATGGTTGTGCATTTTTAATTTTGTCTGTTACTTTGTGATTTTCAGCTTCGATTTGTTCACTGTAATCTTCCAAAGCATCCAAAATTTTAATCATTTTTTTATTGCCGTTAGCACGTGGACGCCAGTTAAATTGAACAGTTTCGCCACCGTAATCAACGATTGATTCTGTAAAGCTTTGCAACCCAACGTTAATAATTCTTGGTTTGGTTGTTAATAGTTCCATTACTTTTTCGCCTGGTTTTGGTACATCGACAGTTGGTCCGTTGTAAGCAACCACTTCTTTATCGTCTTCTGAAATTTCGATTCCTTTTAGTAATAAAGCTAATTGAACAGCTTTAGCATTGCTTTCTGCAACTAAAATGCCGCCTTCTTTCAAACGATCAACCGACGATTGGTAATTTTGCGGATCTTTCGTCGTCCCACAAACAGTTGCAACAAAGTAAAGATCACGTCCGGCTTCTTTGGCTGTGGCACGCGCTTCTTCAATTGCTGGTAACAATGCACCAACCATGTCTTCATGAGCACCGTAGCCTAACACCACATCGAATAAGATAATCCCAGTTTTTTCATCTTGTGCGTATTCACGAATTTTTTCGATACGAACATCTGGGTCAATCATTGGGTGCGGACGACCTTGTGTATACATATCATCGCCTAAGTCAATGACTTCATAACCGTGAGATTTCAAGACATAACCTTCTGCTTTCACTAAACCGCCAAGGTCTAAAGCTTCAGAAATTAACATACCTGCTTCAGAAGCTAATGTACCACCTGAATATAAGCCTTTTACAACTTTATCTTCTGGTAATGTTGGTACAGCTGGTTTTGCTAATGCTTCAAAGTAATTTTTCTTCACGGCCACATCATTTGCTAAATCAACAGCAATTTTAGCTGTTTCTTCTAATGTATGAGCTAGATAAACTTTGCCTTCGTGACTTGTTGGTTTTTCTCCTAAGAAAATCGCAACGACTGGTTTTGAAATGCTTTGTAATAATTCAACCACTTCATCACGAACTTCTTTTGCAGGTGGTTTAGAAATAACTGTAATCACATCGGTTGGTTCGTGATTTTCTAAAGCCACAATAGCATCTTTCACTGTGATAGCGCCTACTTTGTCGCTTAGGTCACGACCACCAGTACCAATGGCGTGAACAACTCCGCCACCTAAGCGGTCAATAATCGTTGTAACTTCTTGAATCCCTGTTCCTGAAGCACCAACAACGCCAATGTTTCCTGGAGAAACAACATTTGTAAAGGCGATTGGAATACTTGAGATAATACCAGTTCCACAGTCAGGCCCCATCATTAGTAAGCCTTTTTCATGCGCTAATTTTTTCAAACGTACTTCATCTTCAATTGACACATTATCCGTGAAAGAGAACACGTGTAAATCATTTTTTAAGGCACGTTCCATTTCTGGTGCACCATATTCACCAGGAATACTGAATAGCGCTACATTCGCCTCTGGTAAAAGATCAAACGCTTCTGACCAAGAAGTCGCTGCTTGTGCTTCTTCACTAGTTCCCTTTGCTGATAAATCATCTAAGAATTCATCAATCGCTGGCATAACTTCTTCCATGATGTTTTCTTTTTCACTGTCAACCACAATCATCATGTCGTTTGCAGATGCACTATTGGCCTCATCCGTTAACAAGTTCGTGTTGTTAAGGATGTCTTTGTTGGCATCTGTTCCCATCATGATTTGACTCATGGTTACACCATCTAATGCATTGATTTTATTGGTCAATAACATTAAGTTGATGGAGTCTTGGTAATTGTTTTTCAAAATTACTGTGTGTAACATTGTTCATCCTCCTATCTATTCCTTACAATGCTATTGTATCGAAACGAGAAAGTGTTTTCATCGGACATAATTCTAAAAAAATGGTATAATTTTTATCCATAAGAGGAAAAAAGGAGAAAATAATGAAATTAAGAGAGTTATTATCGATAGGTGACTTAAAAAAAGGTAAAATTTTGACGAAAGAGATTGGTTTAGACAATGAAGTTGACTCGGCAATGGTCTTAGAAGCGATTGATATCGAGAACTGGAGTAGAAAGAATCAGTTAATTTTGACTTCTTTCTACGCATTGCATGATCTACCCGAAAAAGAGTTGGAAAATTTTTTCGTAAAGATGCGCCGAATTGGCATCAGCGGCTTAATTTTGAAAACAGATCGATTCATTAAAATGATTCCAGAGTGGTTTATCGAATTATGTTTCAATTATGAAATTCCTTTAATTAAAATCACACAAGACATTAGCTATGAAAAAATTCTGTTTACGATTTACGAGCCTTTGTTGAATTATCAGTCGCATGTCTTACGTACGTATTACGATGTGCGCCAACGTTTCACCAAATTAGAGCGCCACTACCCAACGGTTGAGACGATTATGCAAGAATTTTATGACATCATTAAATTACCCTTCGCTTTAAAAATGTTGGATAAACATCTGGAAATTAGCGATGGCGACTTACCCCATGATGCGATTGTGCTCTCAAGAGAAAAACTAAAAAACAGTGAGTTCACTAAAAATGATTACTCTCTTTTAACACTTTATTCTCATGCCAACCCCAAAAAACAGTTGGCACTAGAAGTTTCTATTTTCAATAGTTATTCCACTAATTGTTTACTTCTGGTTTATTTACAAGATGAAAAGGTTAAAGAAACGGATTTAGTGATTATCGAAAATGCGATTGATGTCTTACAAGAAAAATTCAATACCGAAAATTTGTTAAAAAAAGAACGGTATACTCGTTTGAACAACTTAGCGGATGCTATTTTACAAAATACACCGCAAAATCCTGACGAGCTAAACAGTTTGCTTCGTGAAGTGCAAATGCAAGAGCTAGATTCTTACCAAGCGATTGCTTTTTCTACCAAAGACACCAATACACAACTCATGAAAGAACGAATTATTGCCTTACTTCGTACCCTGCGTGTGAAATCCATCTTCTTTGATCAGCTAAATTATTCGGCGGTCCTTTTTAACTTCAATGAAAGTGATGGAAAAATTACAAAGCTGCAATTAAGTCGTTTATTAGCTGAACTTTTAGAAGAAAACGACACGCTTACCGTTGCCGTCAGCAGTTTAAAATCACGAGAAGGGATTAAAGAGCTACTGATTGAATGTCTGGACATTCTGCGCTTTAATGAAACTTTTTATAACGGACCAATTGTCACCTTAGCCGATATTGGGGTATTTAAAAATTTTATCCGCGAAGACCAATTGGAAAATTTAGACGAATTAATTCCTCGCGCACTTTATCAATTAGCCGAAAATAACTACGATTTGTTTGAAACCTTGTACAGTTTTTTCCAAAATAATCGCAACTATAAACAGACCTCTGAAGCGATGTTCCTTCATTCAAAAACGATTCGTTATCGTTTAAACAAAGTGGAACAACTTCTTGATATTGACTTAGCCAATCCCTTGCAATTGTTGAACTATGAAATTGCCACATACATTATAAAGATGAGGAGACGTGCACTTGAAAAACAATCAAACACTCGCTAATGGCGCAACAGTTACTATCTACCCCACTACGACTGAACCAACGAACTATGTCGTCTATTTACACGGTGGCGGGATGATTTATGGAACCAAAAGTGATTTACCAGAAGAACTGAAGGAGCTGTTTACAAGCAATGGCTATACCGTTTTAGCACTGGACTATTTGTTGGCTCCAAATACAAAAATCGATCACATCTTAGGGACGCTAACAGAAACCTTCCAATTGTTAAACGAAGAGATTATTCAAAACCAGTCCTTTGGTTTGTGCGGGCGTTCCGCTGGCGGTTATTTAATGTTACAGTTAACCAAACAATTACAAACACTAAATTTGACGCCACAATTTTTAGTCAATTTTTACGGCTATACAGATTTAGAATTTATTAAAGAGCCACGAAAATTATTAAAGCAAGCCATTTCCGCTAAAGAAATAGCTGCTATCGACCAAACGAAGCCTGTTTGGGATGATCCTTTTCTTTCTCGCTATCTGCTGTATCATTACAGTATTCAGCAAGCGCTATTGCCGCACTTTTACGGATTACCAGAAAATGGGGACTGGTCTGCTTACGCACTGTCAGACGAAACATTAAAAACTTTTCCACCTTGTTTCAGTACAGCTAGCAGTTCAGACGAAGAAGTGCCGTTCCGCTATAGCAAAAAAATCGGACGGACCATTCCTGAGAGTACCTTTAAAGCGGTTTACTATTTAGAACATGATTTTTTAAAACAAACCAAAGATCCTTCGGTCATCACTTTATTTGAGCAATTGGATAGCTGGTTGAAGAAGCAATAAGCATAACAAAAAAAGAAGCGAGAAATCTCGCTTCTTTTTTTATTTTTGATAAAGTGTGGTTCCTTTTACCACACTGATTTCCACCGGTGTCTGACGAGCGACAAAAGCCGCCGCACATTCTGCTTCAGTGAGTAAGTAAGTTGCTTCAGCACCAACTTGCGGCCAATTTGCTTGCCCTTGTTCGTCTAAAGTTGTGACACCATCTGTCACTAAGCCCAATAATTGGGTTAAAGCATCTTGATCTTTCACATTAAAAAGTTCACCTAAACGAGCCAATTTTTCTTGTAATGAACCATCACCATAGGGAGACCAGCAATCGTAGATATTGTCACAACCAAGATGAACATTGACTCCATGACGTAACAATTCCATAATTGGCGGAATCGTATTAGGTGTGATTGGCACGCTGGAATTAATATGAATTTTTTCTGCTGCTAAAGCATCATAAACTTCGTCACGTTCTTCACCAATGAAATCATTTAACCCGAAGGCATGGCTGATAAATACTTTGTCTTGTAGGCCATATTCTTTCGTTAAACGGATAATTTCTTTAATCGTTGTTGTCCCAGCTTCGTGACGGTCATGTAAATGAATATCCACACCGACACCATGTTTATCTGCTAAGCGGAATGTTTCAGCCAATGATTTTTTGTAATCACCATCGAGTGAATAAGGATCCACGCCACCAATAAAATCGGCACCTTTTGCCAATGCTTGATCAACTAATTCAACGGAATCTGAACGCAGTAAGCCGTGCTGTGGAAAGACGACAATTTCTACCGCAAATGGTTTCGTTTGGGCCAACGCTTGGACTTCATCAAAATAACGTAAGTCTGTCATCGGTTCCACGTCGACATGTGTTCTGAAGGCTGTCGCGCCATGTGGTAATTCTAAGTCAATTAAATGGTTGGCGCGTTCTGTTAAAGAAAGTTCTAAACTATCTAAATAAGGGATTTCTGCTTCGACACGTTCCACAATTGACTTCGCTGGCGTCACCGGATACCACGGAACACCTAGTTTACTTTTATCAAAGTGACAATGTTTTTCAATCAAACCTGGTAAAATCAATTGATGGTGACCGTCAATAATTGTCACCCCAGGTTCTTCTACCAATTCTTCATTGGGGATGATTTTCGTAAATACTCCATCTGTTATTTCAATTGCCACTTCTTTGGTTACTGTCCCAGATAACCAGTCACCTTCTTTTTGATACCCTGTTTCAATTCGAACATTTTTTAACCAATAATTCATGCTTTCCTTCACTCCTACCTGTATTTATTCCTTCCCGAAAGGACACAATACTTAGTTGTACTGTGCTAAAATTTTACTAATTTCCGTATAACCTTTTTGATTGGCATAGTCCATTGCTGTTCGACCAGAATTGTCTTTAATGGATTGATCCGCACCATTTTCCATTAACAATTTTACAATATCTTGGTAAAGTTGGTTCCCTTCACGTAACCCCACTGCCTCAATCAATGCTGTATAGCCAAAGTCATTTTGGAAATCTATGTCTTCTCGTCCATCTTCTAACAAGAGCTTCACATTGTCAATATGTCCTTTTTCAGCTGCCGGAATTAACGCATTGCCACCGTAACGGTTATGCTTATTTAAATCTGGGGTCGCATTTTTTAACATATACGCTAAAATCTCCGTACGTCCTTGCGCTCCCGCATAAAGATAGGGACTATCACTAATGCTATTTTGCAGATTAATATCGGCACCCCGATCAATCAACGCTTTTGCAATCTCAATGTCATTATTGTGAACAGCGATATTGAGCGGTGTGTTGCCTTCTGTGTCGACTTCATCCACTTGATAAGTAGTATCTTGTAAAATTTCCTTGACCTTCTTCGTATCTCGTTGATTGGCTGCTTCTAAAAGCGCACCCACTTCATAGGTCTTCATCGGTTCTTTCACTTCCTCTTTTGATGTTGTTTGAGCCACCGAACGGGTTGTACTGGTGCTTTCAGTTTTTGCACTACTTTGAGTAGTCACCGTTTGACTATTTTTTGACGCTGCGGAGGGTGTTTCTCCTCCTTGACACGCAGCAAGTAATGGAATGGTCACGACACTTAATAGCCCCATTAAAATTTTTTTGTTCATTGTGCTCAACTTCCTTTCCTCGAGAGAAATATGAGATTTTTCTCCAGTGGTTCTAATCTAACGAATCTTTTTTTATTTGTCGATTAAAACGCTTTCTCTGTTTTTCTATTTTAAAAAGAGAGAAACCAAAAGAAGTCGAAACTTTTTTTGGTTTCCATTCGTATGTTTTGTTCTTAAAAGGTAAATTCAGGATTAAAAGTTCCTTGGTATGGTTCATGTTCCACATAGACTTGGATATCGTTTCCTTCGTTATCTTTACCCATTCGTGTGTACGTAAAACGATTATCATTCAATTCTGTTAACTCTAAGACAGCGCCATAGCGATTGGTTCCAATCGAAACATGGGCACGGAATTTATTTTGATTTCCTACTTTAAAGTAGCCATAGTCGCCACGAGTTTCACCAGTTTGTAAATTAAAAAATTCATATTTGCTGCTATCTTGGTCAAATTTCGCTAAGCTGATAAAGTTTTGGTTGGCCGAAGTTACGTCATTGCCATCTTTATCCACTACTTTTGTGCCATTCCAAAGAAGTTGCGGTGTCCCATCAAAGGAAGTTTTACCAATAATTTCATCCCCTTGTCGATTTACATCAATCTGGCCTGTTTGTTCTGTCATGGCACGGCGTCCATTCGTGAATTCTAGTGTTCTGGGACGATTATTGGGGTATGGCTGCGGACGACCATAAACTGGACCTGAGGTTGCTTTGTTTTCTACGAAAACTTCAATATCATTTCCGTTTTTATCTTTACCCGTCTGTCTATACGTAAAAGTATCTTGGTATAAAGTTCTAAGTGGGTATACACCTTGATAATTTTTGGTTTCAGAAATAATTACAAGACGGGAAACATCTGTAATACCAGCGGTCATAAAGAAGGTTCCTTCATCTCCTGTTGATTCTCCAGTCTCTTTATCAAAAAATTCATAGAAACTAGTGGTTGCATCAAATTTGATTGCATGTAATAGGTTTTGATTTTCATCTGTTAAATCATTCCCGTTTCGATCATAAACGCGTGTTCCAGCCCAATCTTTTTCTGATAATCCTTCATCTTGTCTAATACCAACTGAACGTAAATACTCAGGTAAATCCCCTAAATTATTGGGATTGTCTACGCTTTGAGGAACGTATGCTTCTGCCGTCAAAGCCTCTCCTGCTCCACCAACTAATAACGCACTTAAAGCCAACAACGTAATTGTACCAACGATTTTTTTCTTCATAAACGACTACTCCCTTTCCTTTTGATAATTTAAGGATAGCAAGTAGTTATTAACTCCACCTGTCCATAATATGAACAAATTATTAAATAATAATCATTATAATTATCTTAATAATAATATTTAATTATAACTAATAACAATTTATTTATAGAGGAAGAGAAAACAAAAGAACGTTGGGGGACGTTCTTTTGTTAAATAAGAGAGAAGACAAGAGACTTTTAGAAAGTAAAGGCTGGGTGATATGTGCCTTGGTAAGGTTCATGTTCCACGAACACTTGAATATCATTCCCAGCATTATCTTTACCCATTCGAGTATACGTAAATCGATCATTGTTTAGTTCCGTTAATTCTAGCGCTGCACCGTAGCGATTCGTACCAATAGATACATGGGCCCGAATCTTGTTATTGTCCACCACTTGGAAGTACCCAAAGTCGCCGCGGGTTTCACCCGTTTGTAAATTGAAAAATTCATATTTACTTGTGTTTGGATCAAATTTCGCTAAACTAATGAAATTTTGATTGGCCGCTGTCACATCATTACCGTTTTTATCTACGACTTTTGTGCCATTCCACAAGGTTGTTCCTAAAATTTTATCCCCTGATTTATTTGTCACAATTTTGCCAGTTTGATTGGTTAATGCTTCACGTCCATTTGTAAAAGCTAATTTTTTCCCGTGATAAGGGATGTGTTCCACGTAAACTTCAACATCATTCCCCAGTTTATCTTTCCCTAAACGCTTGTAAGTAAATTTGTCTTTACTCACTTCGGTTAAATCCACTACGGCTTGATAATTTTGTGTCCGCGAAATTAAAATTCGTTTTGTGCCATCACCTGTCACAAAAAATGTTCCTTCGTCACCACGGGTTTCCCCAGTATTTTTGTCGAAAAACTCGTAAAAACCGGTTTCACCATCATATTTTGCTAAACCAATAAAATTAGCATTTTCTGCCGTTAAATCATTACCAGCAGCATCATAAACACGGGTTCCTTGCCAGTCCGTGCCAGATAAAATCTTAGTCGCCTTGTCGCCTCTTGTTTGGCCATTGTTTTGATGTTTGCCTAAATTTGCTGTAGCACTATTTGGATTGGCTGCATGACCTGCAAATGCTGGACTTGCATAACCTGCTATAAGTAACGTACTTAATGTTACTAAAGTAATCGAACTTAATACTTTCTTTTTCATAAAGCATCGCTCCTTTTCTTTGATAAACCTATCTTAACAAACGATTCTAAACTACCACTGTCAGAAAAATGAACAATTTATAAACGATTAAAAACAACTATAAACTATTTTTTTGTTAAAAATGAAGCGGTCAAAAGAATCCTTTACTTCCTTTTGGCCGCTTCATCCACTAGTGATTGACTAATTAGAACGTGAAGTCTGGCGTAAAGTCTCCTTCATATGGTTCATGTTCTACAAAGACTTTAATTTCTTTGCCATTGTTGTCTTTACCCATTCGTGTATACGTAAAACGTTTATCATTTAATTCTGTTAATTCTAACGCAGCTCCATATTTATTGTCACCAATTGAAACGTGAGTACGGATTTTGTTATTATCAATTACTTGGAAGTAACCAAAATCTCCACGGGTTTTACCCGTTTCTAAATCAAAGAATTCATATTTACTTGTTTTATTATCAAATTTCGCTAAACTAATAAACATTTTATTTGCTTCAGTAACATCGTTACCGTCTTCATCTAAAACTTTCGTGCCATTCCATAATGTAGCCCCTAAAATGTCATCCCCAGGTTCACTGGTAACAATCTTGCCAGTTTCTGTTTCTAAATCTTTACGGCCATTCGTAAAGGTTAATTTCTCGTCAGAATAAGGGATATGTTCTACAAAGACTTCTACATCTTTCCCGTCTTTATCTTTACCCATTCGCTTATAGGTAAATTTATCTTTCGTCACTTCCGTTAAATCGACCACCGCTTGATAGTTTTGTGTATCCGAAATTAAGATACGCTTTTCGCCATCGTCTGTCACAAAGAATGTGCCTTCATCGCCACGGGTTTCACCTGTTTCTTTGTCGAAAAATTCATAAAAACCTGTTTCACCATCATATTTTGCTAAACCAATAAAATTAGCATTTTCTGCTGTTAAATCATTATTATTTTTGTCGTAAACTTTTGTGCCTTGCCAATCAGTACTGGATAAAATTTCTGTTAATTCTTGTCCTTTTGATTGCTCTTTAGCTGCTTCTGCTGAACTAGAGACTGCAGTGCTTGAGCTAGCTGCACTTGATTTATCTGTTGCAGAGTTGGCTCCGCCAGCACAGCCTGCAATCAACAACGTACTAAAGGTTAATAAGGTAAGCGCACTAAAAACTTTTTTCTTTTTCATGGTTGGTAATCCCCTTTTTCTTTTTGATATATTTAGAATAGCAAAGCCTTATAAACTCCTACTTGCCGAAAAATGAACAAATTATAAACAAATGAAAAAAAGTTAATAACAATACTAGCTTTTTTTTGTTCACTTGTAATACACTATAAGTAAGAAATAGATTAAAACCACTAGGAGGGACGCTTTTGACCATTAAACGCCGCTTTTTTATTTCTTATATTAGTGCCATCATTATTACTTTAGCCTCTGTTTTAGCTGTTTTATCCTTAGCTTCTTACATCACGTTAGGGACTGTTCCCAGTTTGCCCCAAGCTTACCGAATGATGAATAAGCAACGACCATTGACCGCTAACGAAGAAGAAAGTTATTTGGCCTTAGATCAATTGTTAAAAAAGTCACCGAAATTACTAGATACGCCTTTAAGTAAAGAATTAAAGGAAACGATTCAAACAATTGAGGCAAAAGGATTAAGTGTGATTATTCGAAAGAATGCACGGTTTCCTTATTATTCGGATAATTTAGTAGAAAAATCTTTGTCTGTACATATTCCAAACTACGAAATGAATAATATTATGCCAACTGGCACACTGGATAATGCAGGGCGTCTATATCATTATGTCAAATCCGATTTTCATTATTTAGATGGTTCTAACGGGAGCTTTATTGTCTTGAAACGCGAAAGCAGCCTTTTTGAGTTCTTCACACGCTGGATTATCTGGATGATTTTGTTAATTATCCTTGTAGCAATTGCGGCAGCTTGGCTCATTAATAAGCGCTTAACCAAAACTACTATCGAGCCATTAGAAGCATTAGAAAAAGCGACTAAAACATTGGGTAAGGATGCCCAAAAAGAAAATCCATTTACACCAACTAGCCACCAAACCGTCTCAACAGAAGTCAAACAGCTCCAACTTAGTTTTGAACAAATGTGGCAAGATTTAGAAGAAGCCAATGCGGAACGCGAAAAATATGAAGCTAATCGGAAAGAATTAATTGCAAATATTTCTCATGACTTAAAAACACCAATTACTTCTATTATTGGTTACGTTGAAGGTTTGATGGATGGCGTTGCCAATACTGAAGAAAAAAAACAGCGCTATTTAACGGTCATTCATGAAAAAAGTTTAGGCCTCAATGATTTAATTGAAGAATTATTTTTGTATTCTAAATTAGACCTAGATCGTGCTGTCTTTACAATGGAAAAGACCAATTTCACTCGTTTTATTGCACATATTCTTGAAGAATACCGTTTGGAACAAGAACTCGTGATCACTTCTGTACTTCCCACCGAAGCTTTATACGTTCAAATGGATCCCACGCAGATGAATCGCGTGATTACCAATCTAATTCAAAATAGCATTAAATTTGCGGATCCCACTAAAGAACAACTAGCCTTTACGATTTCTTTAACGCATAATCAAACAGACTTAGTTTTAACCATTACAGATAACGGCATTGGTATCGATAAAAAAGAATTACCTTATTTATTCGAACGCTTCTATCGTGTAGACAAATCTCGAACCCCAACAGTTAAAGGAAGCGGCTTGGGATTAAGTATTGTCAAACAAATTATTGACTATCATCAGGGAACAATCACTGTCACAAGTAAAAAAGGAGACGGCACCAACGTGATAATTACGCTGCCGTTGTTGGAGGATGAAAAATGAAACCACATGTATTAATTATTGAAGATGATCCAAGCATTGCTGATTTGCAAAAAGATTATTTAGAAATTAACGATATGACTGTCACAATTGAACATGATGGAAAAAAAGGATTGGAAGCAGCTTTAAATGAGCCCTTTGATTTAATTATTTTAGATGTGATGCTGCCAACTATGGATGGTTTTGAAATCTGTCGTGCAATTCGGAAAAAAAAGCAAACGCCGATCATGATTGTTTCGGCTAAAAAAGAAGATATTGATAAAATTCGTGGGCTTGGCTTAGGTGCGGATGATTATATAATCAAGCCGTTTAGTCCCAATGAATTAGTCGCTCGAGCAAAAGCCCATATGAACCGTTATCAATTGTTAAGCAAAGCAGAACAACCACCACAATTACTAAAAATCAATGAAATCGCTGTCGACACTGCCGCACACAAAGTGTTTGTTTTAGAAAATGAAGTTATTTTTACAAGCAAAGAATACAAATTGTTGGTTTTCTTGATGGAACATCCTAACCGTGTGTGGAATAAAGAAGAACTTTTTGAAAGTGTCTGGGGGTTTGATGCCTTAGATACTGAGGTTTCGACTGTCGTTGTTCACATTAAACGGATTCGGGAAAAATTAAAAAAAGCCAATCTTTCTGACTCTCCAATTGAAACGCTCTGGGGAAGTGGCTACCGCTTCAATCGATAAAGAGAGCAAAAATAAGTTGGAGCCTATTTCTAGGCTCCAACTTATTTTTTATTAATTTACACGAGAAAATTTTTGATAAAGTTGGTTGAAAACAATCATAAACTGTTCAATTTCTGCCATTGTATTGCTTTCATCTAAACTAATGCGCACAGCGGAAGTCGCCAATTCCCCAGGCACATGCATGGCATACAAGGTGCTACTAGCCATTTTTTTTCGGCTAGAACAAGCACTCGTAGTCGAAATATAAATTTGTTTTTCTTCCAATGCATGGACCAGCACTTCGCCACGAATCCCTTTCAAAGCAAAACATAAAATGTGTGGCGCAAAATGTTCATTATCTTGTGAAAAAACAGTCACATTTTGAAATTCTTCTAGCGCCTTTAATAAATAACTCCGTAACGTCGCCACATGTTGCGGCCGTTGTTGTTCGTTCTCTAAATGCAAGCGTAACGCTTTGGCCATTGCCACAATTGCTGGTACGTTTTCTGTCCCACTGCGTTGGTTGTTTTCTTGCCCGCCTCCTGTTAAAAGCGGCGCTAAACGTTTTCCTTGTTTCCAATACATAAAACCAATGCCTCGTGGTCCATGAAATTTATGTGCAGAAAACGTTGCAAAATCCACCCGATCCGTTAACCACTCTGAGTAATTAACTTTCCCAATTGCTTGAACCGCGTCTACATGAAAATGAATTTTAGGAAACTCCGCTAAAACCTCGCTGATTTTTTTAATTGGTTGAATCGTTCCCACTTCATTGTTCACTGCCATAACAGAAACCAAAATCGTTTCTTTTCTAATTAATTTCTGTAGTTCCTCGACTTTTACGCGACCTTCTTTATCCACTGGCGCATAAGAAAGTTCAAAACCTAGTTCGACTAATTGTTCCGCTGTTTCTGTAACTGCTGGATGTTCCACTGCAGAAATAATAATATGATTACCAAATTCTCGTTTTTCGATTGCCGTTCCTTTTAAAACCCAGTTATCTCCTTCAGTTCCGCCACTTGTAAAATAGATTTCATTTGCTGAAACATTGATTAGCTCCGCAATCTGCTTCCGTGCTTGTTGTAAGAGCCGATTCGCTTGGCTGCCTAAGTCATGCAGACTAGACGGATTGCCAATAATCCGCTGACTGGTTTTTACATATGTATCTAAAGCCTGGGGGTAAATCGGTGTAGTTGCACTATTATCAAAATAAATCATTTGTCACCCTTCTTTTTTAAAATTCTTTCCCATTATATACTTTCTAAAGTATCACTTCAAGTCACCACCACGCCATAAAAACAGAGGCTTGTCTGTCGACAAACCTCTGTTTAGTGATTGTTTAATTAAATTGCTGTTAAATTAGGGTTATTAATATTTTTAAAATAAAAATCTTCGATTCGTTTGAACGCCCCTGGCTCAACAGCTTCCAATGCCGTTCCAATTTCATCTAATGCATCTTGATAACGGAATTCTGTCGAGAATAAATACATGCTTTTATCTAAAGCCGCTCGGATGTTCTCGTGAGTATGACGATAGCGGTTTGCATATTGCATCATTTGTTCTGTCAGAGCTGCTGCATTGACTAAATCTTTTGTTTTCTTATCTAATAACTCTAAATCATCTTCGCATAAGTCACATAAACGATTGATTTCATCCATGTTAATGCGCATTTTATTTAAGGCTCGGCTTAAATCTTCAATTCGATCCGTTGCCACATAGAAAAATTCTAAGTAATCAGCAGACAAACCTGGTAATCGTTGCTTTTCAACATACCGCTTGATACTCCGTAAACGGAATTCGTATTCGTCGACTTTTTCTTGGGCGACTTTTTCGCCTTTTCTTAGTTCTTTCAATGAAGCATCAATTTCTAATTGTTGATTTTCAATATCATCTAAAATCTTATAGCATTCTTTATAGAACGCTTGAATTTCAGAGTAAGGAACGGTATGTTCTTTCATTCGAGGTTCCAAGTCTTTTTGACGGCGGATAATTTCTTCAATTTCCGTTTGGAAACCACGACTACGTCCTAGCTCGTTGTTGTTTAAGGTATAGCTTTGTGATACATGGTCCAATTCAATCATTAATTGACGGTTATTTTTTAAGGAATGAGAAATATAATCGTCAATAATTTTTTGATTGGTTACGACATATTTCTTCGCTTCAATTTCACGTTCCATCACTTCATATAATGCATCAATCGCCGTTGCTGTGTCGCGATTTGCGACCTCTACTGCAGCAATCTCTGTTTTCTCTAAATCAGCCATTGAATTCTCGACACGTTTTTTCGCATGTTGAATTTCTTCAGCAAAGTTTTGTTCAGGGAACACATAATCGTCAGCTAATAATTGGTTGTAGCCTTCTTCGATTTCTTTTAATTGATCTGGGAAAGTTTCATTTAATTCTTCATACATTGGTGGAATCCGTTTCATTAAGTCTTCCAATTCATACGTATGACGTTCCGCATCTTCTAGGACTTCTCGAGCCTCGATTGGGTCCCCCGATGTATTTAGTGTGACAAATTGTGTGAATTCAATTTCGACGTTTCTTAATTGTTTTTGGATTTCGGAGTAAGCTGGACCAAAGCTAGCTTTATCATCTTTTAGTGATTTACTTAATTCTTCATAGACATCCAAAGCTTTTTGAACTTCTAATGAATTGCGCTCTTCACTTTCACGTAATTCTTTCAAGCCATTACGAATGACTTCCACTTCGGCTTCCATTTCGGTCATCGTTTCATTCGCTTCCACGACTGCTTTCTTCGCTTTCATGAAACGGAAAATTTCATTTTGATTTTCGACTTCATAAATTTGACTCTCTAGTTCGGCGAAAGAACGCGTCGATAGTTCTACCCAGCGTTGATTCCATTCACGGAAACTATTTTGACTCTGTCCAACTAGATGCATTTTTTTAATGTCATCGATTTCTTCAAAGACTGGCAAGTCAAACAGGGCTTCTTTACGAACTTCTAATTCATCTAATTGTTCTTGATTTTTTTTGCGCATAAAATAACCAATTAAGTATAGCACCGCAGCAATAATAACGATTACTAGTACTAAAATGATAATCCAATTATTCTTCATTTTGGCTCCTCCGATAATTTTTCTATAATAAAAGAAAGGTTGTTTGTTCTCTTCACACGGTTATCTATTGTTCCTGACCCTTGAAAAAGGGCATTCTTGCAGAAATACCTATAGAAAATTATAGCACAAACTGTATATTCATTCACTAGTTATAACAAACTTTTTTAAGAAAACCCGCGATCTTCTTACGAAGGGGTTGATTCACTGCTTTCATCGATCCGATTTTCACTAATTTTTTTACAAATATCACTTAGTTGTGTTAAGAAGGCATCCGCTTGACTTTGATCCATCCCAAAGTGTTCATCGCGCATAGCCCAAACTTCTAGCCCAGCTTCTTTGGCAGAGGCAATGCCTTTTTCTGAATCTTCAATGGCTATACATTCCTGTGGCGCAACAGCTAATTCTTGTAACGTGTGCAGATAAATATCCGGCGCCGGTTTACTTTCTCCGAAATCTTCCCCACTCACGACCGCATCAAAATAACTACTTAATTGCCCCACTGTCAAAACCTCTTCAATTGCGTCTTTTGTGGAAGAAGAAGCTAATCCGATTTTATAGCCTTGTCTTTTTAAAAATTGTAAAACACGTTTCGCATTTTCATCAAGCACAGCTAAATAATCTATCGGATGCGCTTTTTTATAGGCTATGTATTGTTCATTTAAAAAAGCAATATCTAGCTCTTTTTTGTTGACTTGTTCAATCTTTTGCCATAATGAACGCATATCCGCACCGACTAATTCTGGCAAGGTTAGGCCCTCAATGGTCAAATCAAATTCCGCTAAAAATGCTTTACGTCGCTCATAATAATAAGCTTCGCTATCTACTAGGACACCGTCCATATCAAAAATAATGGCAGTTTTGGATTCTGTCATACTATTTAACTCCTTCGTTACGACTCATATCTTTACAGTTTAACAAAATTTTAAGGAAAAATGAAGAACAAATATTTTCATGATTTCCTAACTTTCTGAAAATAAGTGGTTGCTTTTCTAAATGTTTTTCGGTATCCTTTTACTAATCTACAAATGAGAAAATAATTAAAAACAGGAGTGATAAACGTGAACGTAGTTAAATTCGGCGGTAGCTCGCTAGCATCAGCACCACAGTTACAGAAAGTCTTACAAATCGTCAAGGAAGAGCCGCGCCGAACGTTTGTCGTTGTATCCGCTCCTGGAAAGCGAACCCCGCAAGATATTAAAGTGACTGATTTATTGATTCAATACTATCAGCGCTACTTAAATAATGAGGAAATTGAATCGACAATCTCTGCCATCATTCGTCGTTATGAAGATCTTTTTGATGAATTACACTTGGATAAAGCAGTTTTAGCTGATATTGCTATTTCGATTCGCCAATTAGCCACTTTACCAAAAGAAAACAATGCTTTTCTATTTGACTATTTTTTAGCTAGCGGCGAGGACAATAATGCAAAAGTTGTTGCCAGTTTTTTCAATCAGAATGGCTTAGATGCTCGCTACATTAGTCCAAAAGAATTAGGTCTCCTAGTGACACCTGAGCCAGGCAATGCCCGCATTTTACCAAAAGCTTTAGAGAAAATTAGTGCCTATCGTGAGACTCAACAAATCTTGGTTATTCCAGGTTTCTTTGGTTATACAGAAGCCGGCGAAATTTGTACTTTTTCTCGTGGCGGTTCCGATATCACAGGGTCCATTGTTGCCGCAGGTGTTCAAGCAGATTTGTATGAAAACTTTACCGATGTGGACGGAATTTATGTCGCCCATCCTGGAATTATTGAACAGCCTCAAACGATTCAAGAATTGACCTACAGAGAAATGCGGGAGTTAGCTTATGCAGGATTTGCCGTCCTCCACGATGAAGCCTTAATGCCTGCCTATCGCGCAAATATTCCAGTCGTTATCAAAAATACTAACAACCCACATCATCCTGGCACCCTAATTACTACTTCTCGCAAAGTGAAGCATGCCCCTGTTGTAGGAATTGCTAGTGATCAAGGGTTCGCAAGTATTTACATTAGTAAGTATTTAATGAATAGAGAGTTAGGTTTTGGGCGACGGCTCTTAGAAGTACTAGAAAAATTAGCCTTGAGCTATGAGCATATGCCCTCAGGAATTGATGACATCACGATTGTTTTAAGAGAAGACCAGTTAACAACTGAAATTGAAAATCGACTGATGGCCCAACTCCAAGAAGTTTTAGCGCCTGATGAGTTACGCATCACGCATCACCTTTCTATGATTATGATTGTCGGGGAAGGCATGCGCCAACGAATTGGGGTTACTGCTGAAAGTACAATGGCGTTAGCCAAAGAAAAAATCAACTTAGAAATGATTAACCAAGGATCTTCGGAAGTAAGTATTATGTTTGGTATCAAAAAAGAACAAGAGGAAAAAGCCATCAAAGCCTTATATCGGACGTTCTTCCATGATTAATGAAAAAGACGAATGAGTTTTCTCATTCGTCTTTTTCATTGGTTTCAGTAATTTTCAATTGGCGCTGAATTTCCGCTTTAATTTTAGCTTCTGGCGCAAAATCTTGTTCCCAATTTTCAGGTTTTAATACTTTATTTGTTTCTGGATCATAATGTGGCTGCCCATCTGGAAATAATTTCCCCATATTGGCTTGATGAACGATTTCAATAATTTTTGTTGGATTGACGCCCATTAAGCAAAACGAACCATAAGTAAAATACAATAAATCAACTAGTGCATCCACTTCCTCCACTAAAGGATCAGATACTGGTTTGCCTTTCGCCAAGACTTTCTGCTCTGCTTTATCGACAGATTTTTTTAATCCGTTGACCAATTGTTGAAAAAGTACTTGGTCATTATCAGCAGCACTATATAAAAATTCTACAAGTTCTTCAACTTTAAACTCTGCTCGTCGACTGGCTAACTCTGGCGAAAAAGCAGTTGGTTGCTCTGGTTGTTGTGGATTAAAAACCTCGTGGAATGCACAAGCCATTTCATAAGGGGATTGCTTTTCAGACATTCAGCTACCTTCTTTCTCAAAATAAATCTAATTGTTTTGGATTCAAATCATCGTAACTCAAATTCAAGACTTTTTGCATCTGTAGAGCGTTTTCTGCGGCATCGCCGCCAGAATTATTATTAAAAATTACGCCCACTTCTTTGGCTTCTTGCGACATTTTTAAAACAGCTTCGCTTAAATCAGCGATTTCCTGCGTATTATAATGATAAAGGGTTCTTTTTTTTCGCCACTCTGCATCATTGGCTAACCAGCCAGCCGCATTACGTCCGTGAAACCGGAAGAGCACGAAATTAGGATTCGTTACATAAGGATAAAAGGGCACTGGATTCGTAGGAATCTGCGGTTCATCTACAATCACAAGTGAAAATTGATTTTCTTTCATAAATTGCAACATTTGTTTTACAAAGTTTGGTTGATACCATGAATTATTTCGTAATTCAATGGCGATGGGTAGGTCTTTAAACCAGTGACGAATTTTTTGCAAGTAAGCGACATTTTCTTTCGTACAACCAAATGTTCCTGAAAATTGTACCAGAAAGGCAAATAATTTTTTACTTTCAATTAATGGGGCCATACTTTCTAAAAAAGCGGTGATCATTTCTTCTTCACTTGCATAATAGGTTTGCCACTCACCTTGACAACTGATTCCACTATAAACTTTCATGACAAAGCGAAAGTTTTCGGGAACTGCTTTGACCCATTCAGCTACTCGTTCTTTGGGAGGAATCCCGTAATACGCCGTGTCCATTTCAACTAGCGGTAAATGACTGGCATATTCATAAAGCGTGGACCGTTTTTTTCCAGTTAAATAGTCGTGTTCACTAAAAGATGTTAATCCTAAGCGAATCATGTCCTTCCTCCTCTGCGTAACTTTTTATTTTTCTAAACCGTCATCTCAACTTAGTTGGTCCAATCGATATTCGCTTCACAATAGGTTTGACCATCAATCCGAATCTCATGGCGTGTTTTCAACTGATTTTCTTGTTCGACAATTTCGTAATGACTTTCGACTTCTTGGCCATATTCTACTTCTTTATCAAATTTCACAAGAATTTTTTTCGGTTGATGCGTTGTTAAAAAGTCATACCCTAACACATCCAATAACCAATTAAAGTAAATCGCATTATTAACGTGTTGATTGCCATCAATATCAAAAAAACGCACACGATAAGGTAAAAAGTTCCCCTCTGTGACTTTTTCAATTTTTTCATGGCGATAAATTTTAGTGATTTTTTCAGAATCAAAAGGTGCAATAATTTCTGGTAACACACTACTGATTTTCCGATTTTTTTGATCCATTAAGACAAAGGTTGATTTCACAAAGACACATTCATTGCCTTCTTCATCATGAACCCAAAAGTTACGATAACAAAAATATTTGTTATAACTCATAGCTTGCGTGGTAATTGCTACTTTTTCACCAACTTTTGGTAAACGGTGAATCTCTATTTCATAGTTGGTGATGACCCAGCCTAGACCAAATTGAGCGACATAAGCCGCATCTCTTCCTAGTAATTCTGTTTGTTCTTCTGATACTTTAATGACAACCGCTAACAAAGCCGGTATCTTCATTGCACCAGTAAAATCGCCGTCATAGTAGGCAACTTCATAAGAGGATGTATGTTTTTTTCCCACGAAATAATCTCCTTTTTCCAATGGCTACTTTCGTGTCATTGTTTCTTCTTAAAAGTATACCACGTGATTTCTTCAATTGCGATTCCGAATGAAAAATTAACAAAACTTTGAAAAACACTATTATTTATATTATTTAAAAACGTTCTTAATATTACTTAAAAAATATTGTTTTATTTTTAAAAATAACATTTCTTATTATTTGTATCCGAAAGATTATTATGTTATATTCCTATCTGTAAGCGCATACAAAATAATTTTTTAGGAGGTTTTTTTCGTGAAAAAGAGTTTATTAACAATCGTCCTGGCTTTTAGTTTTGTTTTAGGTGGCGCTGCATTGGCCCCTACTGTTTCGGAGGCTCATGGTTACGTAGCAAGTCCTGGAAGTCGTGCTTTCTTTGGTAGTTCTGCTGGTGGTAACTTAAATACAAATGTTGGTCGTGCACAATGGGAACCTCAAAGTATCGAAGCGCCCAAAAATACGTTTATTACTGGCAAATTAGCCAGTGCAGGTGTCTCAGGTTTTGAACCTTTGGATGAACAAACAGCTACTCGTTGGCACAAAACAAACATTACAACAGGTCCCCTTGACATCACTTGGAACTTAACTGCCCAACATAGAACTGCTTCTTGGGATTACTATATTACTAAAAATGGCTGGAATCCCAATCAACCATTAGACATTAAAAACTTCGACAAAATTGCTTCAATTGACGGTAAACAAGAAGTTCCTAATAAAGTTGTTAAACAAACAATTAATATTCCGACAGACCGCAAAGGTTATCATGTCATTTACGCTGTCTGGGGCATTGGTGATACGGTGAACGCCTTTTACCAAGCGATTGATGTGAACATTCAGTAAAAATACTCACATCTTAAACTACATTAAAGGAGTTCTCAAAAAATGAAGCTAAAAAAAATAATTCCTGCTTTTCTCCTTCTTTCAACCGTTGCAGTTGGCTTGTGGTTAACGCCTACTCAAGCTTCTGCAGATGCTGCGGATACGATGGTAGATATCTCTGGCAAAAAAGTGTTGGTTGGATATTGGCATAACTGGGCCTCAAAAGGACGCGATGGTTACAAACAAGGAACATCAGCATCACTGAACCTTTCAGAAGTAAATCAAGCCTACAATGTCGTACCGGTTTCCTTCATGAAAAGCGATGGCACGACACGGATTCCTACGTTCAAGCCTTATAACCAAACAGACACTGCCTTCCGACAAGAAGTCGCACAATTAAATAGTCAAGGTCGCGCAGTTTTATTGGCACTTGGTGGAGCAGATGCACATATCCAATTAGTCGAAGGCGATGAACAAGCCTTTGCGAATGAAATCATTCGTCAAGTGGAAACATACGGCTTTGATGGTTTAGACATTGACTTAGAGCAATTAGCGATTACTGCTGGCGACAACCAAACCGTCATCCCTGCTGCATTGAAAATAGTCAAAGACCATTACCGAGCACAAGGAAAAAATTTCATCATTACGATGGCGCCAGAATTCCCTTATTTAAAACCTGGTGCCGCTTATGAAACATACATTACTTCCCTAAATGGTTATTATGATTACATTGCCCCACAATTATATAACCAAGGCGGCGACGGTGTCTGGGTCGATGAAATTATGACTTGGGTTGCTCAAAGCAACGATGCTCTAAAATACGAATTCCTCTATTATATGTCTGATTCATTAATCCATGGCACGCGCGGCTATCTACAGATACCAAACGATAAATTAGTCCTTGGTTTACCAGCAAATCGGGATGCTGCTGGTAGCGGCTATGTCGTTGAGGCTACCCCTGTAGCCAAAACTTTTGATCAGTTAGCAAAAGACGGTAATCCTATCCGTGGCTTAATGACTTGGTCTGCAAATTGGGACGTTGGTCAAGATGTCAACGGCAAGTCCTACAACAATGAATTTGCGACACGTTATAGTAACCTTGTAAAATAAAAGCTATTTTGAGACAGAACACCGCATTTGGTTCTGTCTCTTTTTAAATTTTACTCACCTGTCTTTCAATAATCCAAACAATGTTCTCTTGCTTTCTAACCAATTAATTTTAAACCAATCACAGAAACAATGATTAAAAAAATAAAAAATATCCGGCGTAGGTCTTTTGATTCACCTAAGAGCATTCCTAAGATAGCGCCTCCTGCTGTACCAATTCCTGTCCAAACCGCATAAGAAACGCCCATCGGTAATTGTCTCATCCCTAAATATAAAAATAAGAAACTACCACTAAACGCTAGAATTAAAATTAACAATGAACGTAAGTCTTTTTTTGTTGTAAATAATTTAATTGAACCTACGCCAAAGATTTCAAAACAGCCTGCAATAACTAAGTATAACCAACTCATCTTGTTTCCTCCTCTTTATTTCCAGTTACCATTTTTAAGCCAATCACACCTATTAATAACAGCAACAGAAAAAGAACTTTTCCTATACCCAAAGGTGTGTGGAATAAAAAATGATCTGTTACAATAGTTCCAGCACTACCTAAGCCGACAAATACAGCATAGGCTGTGCCAACTGGCAATTCCTCTCCTGCTTTAATCAGCGCATAAAAACTGATAAAGATTGCGATTACTGTCCCTAAAATCTCCCACCATGTTGTACTATGCTTCATGCCAATGACCCAAATCACTTCACAAAAAGCGCCAAAAATAACTTTTAACCAAGCTTTACTCATCTTGTTTTCCTTCCCTTCCAAATAAAAAAAGTGCCAACAAACAGTTCAGCTATGGCCTAAGAACTGTTCATTAACACTTTAGTCGCAAGCATCCGGCGATGTTTACGAAAGTTTATGTATTAAAATATCTCAGGCTATTATATTCTTATTTTTTTAAAAAATCAACTAAAAAATAATAGTTCGAATTCGAGACATTTCTTTTGCATTTTTAGGACTAATCATTTAAACTTACTTTTAGTAAGTTAATTAATTAAAAAATTATTTTTCTTTTAGGAGGATTTTTATTATGAATACACAAATTTTAGGTTTACACCACGTCACTGCCATGACTTCAAGTGCTGAAAAAATTTATCACTTTTTCACCGATATTTTAGGTCTACGTTTAATTAAAAAGACTGTTAACCAAGACGATATTGAAACATATCATTTATTTTTTGCTGATGATGCCGGCTCTCCCGGAACAGATATGACTTTCTTTGACTTTCCAGGCTTACCTAAAGGAACCAAAGGAACCAATACAATTTCTCGTACTTCCTTCCGTGTAAAAGATGATGCTGCTTTGGATTACTGGGTATCACGCTTTAATGAATATGCAATTGATCATGGAGAAATTCAAGAACGTTTTGGCAAAAAGTATTTAGAATTCGAAGATTTTGACAATCAACGTTACCAACTTATTTCTGATGAAAAGAACCAAGGTGTTGCAGCCGGCACGCCTTGGAAAAAATCTAACATCCCTAGTGAACATGCTTTAATCGGCTTAGGACCAGCCTTTGTAACTGTCGAAAATTACGAACATCTGCAACTAGTTTTAACTGAAGTTTTAGGGTTCAAATTGATTGATGCTGAAGGTAGTTTCCATTTATTTGAAGTTGGCGAAGGTGGGAATGGTGCCAGCATCATTGTAGAGCATCGGGAAGATTTGCCAGCGGCTCAAGAAGGCTACGGCAATGTCCATCACTTAGCCTTGCGCGTTGCCGATGAGGAAGCACTACGTTTCTGGATTGAAAAAATTAATCGTTTGGAATTTCCTAATTCTGGCTTTGTGGAACGTTTTTACTTTAAATCTGAATATTTCTTGGCAGCAACACATGTTTTATTTGAACTGGCAACCGATGGTCCTGGGTTTTTAGAGGATGAAACCTATGAACACGCTGGTGAAAAATTATCATTACCGCCATTTTTAGAACCAAAACGGGCAGGGATTGAAGAATTTGTGCGTCCTTTCGATACTTCAGATGCGAATGTTCAAAGAAATTAGTATTTTTTCTAGGAGGTTCCTATGATTCATTACAATAGTAACGAGTTATCTGCAAAAACAGCGTATAAATTTTTATCAGGAAGTATTATTCCTCGGCCAATCGCTTGGGTTACAACACAAGATACAGCTACAGGTGTCGTCAACGCTGCTCCCTTTAGTTTCTTTAATGCAGCGGCAGCTGAAATTCCTTTAGCAACGTTATCCATTTTACGACCAGACAAAGCGCCTAAAGATACGGCACGAAACATCTTGGCTACTAAAGAACTTGTCATCCATTTCGTTAACGAAGACGTTCTTACTCAAATGAATCAGACTTCGGCACCTTTAGCAGCAGAGATCAGTGAAATTGACACATTCGGTATTGAAACCATTGCCAGCCAGACTGTTGCTGTTCCAGCAATCAAAGCCGCGCCGATTCGGATGGAAGCTCGCTTACATCAATATGTACCTATTGCTAACCATGAAGGTCAAATTATTACGGATTTATTCATTGTAGAAATTACCGATTTCTATTTTGATTCAGCCGTTTTCGATGAAGAACATCAGTACATTTTACCTGAAAAACTCCAACCGATTGCTCGTTTAGCAGGCAATGATTATACAACATTGGGCGAAATCCGTGAAGTTCGCCGCCCAACGTAAAAAGAAGGCCCCGCCATGACGGCGGGGGCCTTCTTTTTCTGTTTTATGCTAATGCTCCCATTGGATCCCAAGGTGCCAAAACAGTTGGCGCTTGTTCCCAAGCTTTTTTCTGTTCATCAGTTAATAAATCTTTGTGCACAACGATTTGATAAGTGTATTCGTCCATCCACGCATCGCTCATAACGAAGAAGCCATTTTCACCGACTTTTTCGCCCCAGCTATTTTCCACTTTCCATTTTGTTGTTTGACCATCAACGATATCAACACCTGTTAAAACCATGGCGTGTGTCATTAAGCTTTCACCAAAGTCTAAACGTTCTGCTTTAGTCATCGTAAAATCAATATCAAAAAGATCGTTCATATCGTAAACGTCTAATGCCATAATTCCTGTGTCACGTGTTGAAGATTGTCCGACATCACAACCAAACCAAACAGATTCGCCTTGTTCCAATTGTGCAGCAGCTAATTTTTTGAAAGCAGCCATTTCTACATTTAAATATTTAACTTCTTTGCCGCCGACAACATTCCCTAACATTTCAACAGTGTATGTTTTGTTGAAGGGTTTATCTTCTGTAGGAGCATTAATAATACTTACATAATCATGTAAATTAACGCCAACGTATTTTTCAAAGAATGTTTGCGGTGTTAGATTTTGATCCAAATGATAATTTTTTTCTTCGTCACGGTATTCAAAATCAAAGGTTTCTGGCGGCGTTCCTAAAGAGATTGCTAAGAAATTATAAATTTCTTGTAACATTGCTTCTTTGTTTTTTTGGACTTCTTCAGCAGAAGCGCCTTTTTCAATTAAACTACGTAAAATTGTTGCATCTTTGCGTAATTTTTTATTTAAATAGTTGTTTAAATCACGTGAATTGGAACTGTTGCTGCTTTCAGGCATTGCCGTTTTAGGCACTACGCCATATTTATCAAAAATTGAAACGATCATATCCCATTGCCCACCATCTTGTTGTGGTGTAGCTAATAAAAAGGCCACTTTACGACTAGTCAACGGTTGATCGGCTGTTGCAATAATATTTTCATAGAAATAATTTGATTTTTCATATTTATCCCAGAAAAATGTATAGTTTTGTGATAATTCAAAATCTTTTAATTGAAACGCATTTAACATTCTATGTCTAAATGTATTTAATGCCGCAAACATCCAGCAGCGACCGCTTTGTTTTTGATTGGCCACTTTTCCAGTAGCTAAGTCGACTGAAAAGACGGGTACGTTATTCACGGCTCCTTGTACAGATTCACCTGAAGCGCTGATACCATTTTTTACTACACTACGTTGTAAGGCATTTTGTTTATTATTGTTCAAGAAATCTTGATGGAATTTCTCTGTTAATTTTGGTTCAATTGCTGTCATATTTTCATCGTCCTTTCATTTTACGTTCTTCTTCATTATATGCTTCTCTTTAAACAGAAACAACCATTTACTCTAAATTCCTTGCTTTCCAACTCTTTTTGTATTATTATATATAATACAAATAGTACAAATAAGACAGGAGTGATTCGATGCTTTTAGAAATAGATGAACAAAGCGAACAGCCCATCTATCAGCAACTCATTGATCAAATCATTGTAGGCATTGCCAAAGGTGAACTGGTTCCCAATGAAAGTTTGCCTTCTATCCGACAATTGGCGGACGAAATCGGGGTCAATATGATGACTGTTTCAAAAGCTTATAATAAGTTAAAGCAATCAGGTTATATTGTGACTGACCGTCGTAACGGCACCAAAATTGCCGCAAAGTTACCTGCTACCGCTGTTTGGCAACAGCAATTGCATAAGCGTTTAGAACTTCTGTTGGCTGAAAGTTTTTTACATCAGCAATCCGAAGCAGAAATCCAAGCACTTATTCAGAAAATTTATCAAAATTTTGATTCGAAAGGGCGTGCACTATAATGGCGGTATTCTTTTATTTCATCCTAGTTTCTGTCGCTTTTTTTATGGCATTTACTATGGGGATTTATGCAAATCCTCACAAAAATATTATTTTGGAAAACACTTTACCAGAAGATAAACTACAAGATCCCAGCGTTCAAGCAATCCGAAAACGTTATAAAAAACGCTTGGTTCAACTAGCAGCCGTTTTTAGTGTTCTTAGTTTACCTTTGTTATTTATTCCTTATGATTCGATTTTATTGTTCCTTTTTCTGTTACTTTTATTTAGTTTTATTGGCAGTGACTACTATCTGCAAATCGTTTATATTCGCAAAATGGCCGCTTTAAAAATGCAAAACGGCTGGTTGCTACCTAAGCGTCCTCTCTTAATCGATACGCAATTAGTTTTAAATAAAAACCAGAAACTTATTTCATTTTGGTGGTTTTTACCTGCAATTATTCTTACTTTTGCTGGGGGCTTTTATTCCTTGCAAACGGCGATTGGTTCCTGGATTCTTTTCTTAATTACTGTTTTGATGTTAAGTTTGTTCATTGGCGGCTATTATTTTATTGCGCGCTTACCTGTCAAACCGCTAACTAGTGACTCAAAAATTAATCAGCAAATCAATGATTTATTTCGTCATCATTGGTCTGTTTTAATGGTTTTATCAGCCTTAGTTTTTGCACCGCTAACCATTTTACCAACTTTCACAATTGTAATTGATTATACGGTTGCGATGGCTCTTACTTTTTGTTATTTTATTCTTTTGTTTGTTTATGTAGGCTTTCTCTTCTACTACCTATTTTCAATGCGCAAAAAACAAGATCAATTCGTTTTACAGGCTGGCGATTATCGCTATGGGGATGATGATCAATATTGGCGGTATGGGATTTATATCAATCCAAAGGACCCCAAAATCATGGTTCCTGATCGCATTGGTATGAATTTATCCATTAACCTAGGACGGCCTGCTGGGAAAATTATTCTAGCCGCTACTGGTATTTTAACGATTGCGGTGCTGTTCTTTGCCACAGTGCCGATGTTTATAAATGATTTTTCTAGTCATGCCTTTCAAGCAACTATTGAAAATAAACAAATTGAGTTATCTGCCCCATTAGCAAAAACAAGGTCAATTCCTTTTAACCAAATCACTGCTGTTTCTTTGATTGATGACTTACCTCAAGAACGCATCCGCACAATGGGTGCTGCGACAGATAGTTACTTAACAGGAGAATTTAAAGTCGCTGGAAAACCTGCTTATTTACTAATTTATACAAAAAGTCATCCGATTCTGAAAATAGAAACGCGGAAGAAAGTTTATTATTATACTGCGCGTGAGGGTCAAGAAACAACTAAGATTTATCAGGAAATCAAAGCAAAACTTCCATAACAAAAAAACAGGGGCTACTCATGATGGTAGGCCCTGTTTTTTTGTTATTCGCTGACAACCTTGAATTTTGTATCTGCCAACGTGGTATTCAGTTCATCCTGGCTTACTTCACGATCTGCTGTCACAACGGCTGTTTGATCTGCCAAGTGAACCGCAACATTCGTTACGCCGTCAATTCCACTAAATTTTTCAGTGACCGCTTGAACACAGCCATCACATTTCATCCCATCAATTTTTACTGTTTTTTCCATTTCACTTCATCCTTTTCAATTTTATTTTTGACTTCCACTAGTTTTTTTCACCGTCGAAGGTTTAAATCCTTTTAAGCGTAAGGCGTTTAGTAAGACAGAGACTGAACTAAAACTCATAGCTGCTGCTGCAATCATCGGACTTAACAAAGGTCCACCAAATAAGTGTAACACACCCATAGCCACTGGAATACCTAATGTATTATAGGCAAATGCCCAGAAAAGATTTTCTTTGATGTTTTTGATGGTCGCTTTACTTAATTCAACTGCTGTAGGCACATCCATTAAATCACTACGCATTAGCACAATGTCGGCCGATTCCATTGCAACATCTGTGCCTGAACCAATAGCAATCCCCACATCTGCTTGGGCAAGTGCTGGTGCATCATTAATACCGTCACCCACCATCGCAACTTTTTTGCCTTCTGCTTGTAGTTTTTTCACTTCTAACGCTTTATCTTCTGGTAAAACTTCACTTAAGACACGATCGATACCTACTTGTTTTGCAATCGCCTCGGCAGTACGTTTGTTGTCTCCCGTAATCATCACGGCTTCGATCCCCATTTTATGCAAACGTGCAATGGCTGTTTGACTGCTATCCTTCACAGTATCTGCTACCGCAATGATACCCGCAAACGAACCATCTTTTGCCACAAACATTGGGGTCTTCCCTTCTTCTGCCAAACGATCCGCTTGTTGAACAAACGTTGATAGCTCGATTGCTTCTTCTTTCATTAATTTTATATTGCCCAAAAGTAGGACTCGTTCGTTGACTGTCACACGGATGCCGTGACCTGGAATCGCTGAAAAATCGCTTCCTTCTGCTAATGGCAATTGACGTTCTTTAGCCGCTCCCACAATCGCTTCACCTAGGGGGTGTTCTGATCCTTGTTCTGCAGAAGCTGCTAATGTTAGTAACTCAGCTTCTGAAAGTGCTGAATCAGCAACTAAAATATCTGTAACCACCGGTTTGCCTTCTGTAATAGTCCCTGTTTTATCAAACACGATTGTTTGAATTTTGTGAGTGGTTTCTAAAGCATCCCCACTTTTAATTAAAACGCCATTTTCAGCGCCCTTACCTGTCCCCACCATAATCGCAGTCGGCGTTGCCAAGCCGAGCGCACAAGGACAAGCAATCACTAACACAGAAATGGTAATTGTCAAAGCGAAAATCCATGACTCTTGTCCTAAAAAGAACCAAGCCAAGCCAGAAAGAACAGCCAAACCAATGACGATTGGGACAAAAACACCCGAAATTTTATCAGCTAATTGTGCAATCGGCGCTTTTGAGCCTTGCGCATCTTCTACTAATTGAATGATTTGGGCAAGGGCCGTCTCTTTTCCCACTTTTGTCGCCTTGAATTGAAAGCTGCCATTTTTATTGATGCTAGCACCAATTACTGCATCACCGACTTTCTTTTCAACAGGCAAACTTTCGCCCGTTAACATGGCTTCATCCACAGAACTACTGCCTGAAACAATCACTCCATCAACAGGGATTTTATCTCCTGGGCGAACAATCACAATGTCATCCAACTGAACAGCATCAACTGGCACTTCAATTTCTGCGCCATCACGTAAAATATGAGCAGTTTTCGGCGCCAAACCCATTAATTTTTTTATCGCATCTGAGGTTTTCCCTTTTGAAACAGCTTCGAAATATTTTCCTAATGTAATTAAAGTTAAAATAACACCCGCTGATTCATAATAAAGAGCCATTGTAAAACTTGTATCTCCTAAGAATATCATGACTGTGCCATATAAACTATACACAAAAGCAGCACTGGTTCCTAAAGCCACCAAAGAAAACATATTCGGATGCCCTTTAAATAATGCTTTAAAACCAACTGTGAAAAATTCTCTGCCGACATATAGAACGGGTAACGTCAAAATCAATTGAACCATTGCAAAGGTCGTCGCATGTGTCATTGGATTCAAAAAATCCGGCAATGGTAAGCCTACCATATGTCCCATCGCAATATAAAGAAGTGGTACTGTAAACACCGATGAGATCCAAAAACGTTGCCACATCTCAGCAATATGTTTTTGTTTCTTTTCACGATCTTGGTCCGCTGTTGCACCTGCAGCGACTTCTTCTGTCGCTTGATAACCTGCATCCGTAACTGCTTTGATAATTTCAGCACTCGTTACTTGATGGTCGTCATAACTAACCACCAGTTTTTCCGTGGCTAAATTAGCAATCGCTTGTTGAACACCAGATAATTGGTTCACAGCTTTTTCAATCGTTTGGGCACAGGAAGCACAACTCATTCCTTCAATCGCAAACGTTCGTTGCTGGGCTGGGCTAATCGCCTTGTAGCCAGCATCTGACACAGCCTCCTTAATTTCTTCTTCTGTGACTTCCGTCTGATCATACGTGACACTTAATTTTTCCGTAGCTAAATTGACACTTGCCTTTGCCATCCCAGGTAACTTCGTCGTAGCCTTTTCAATCGTTTGGGCACAGGAAGCACAGCTCATCCCTTCAATATCAAACGTTTTACTTTCCATTTTTTTCACTCCTTTTTAAATTAAATGACATTGGCATTGACCAGGAATACAGTTACAAGGGACAGATTCAACCGCCGTCTTGCGCTTCTCTTTCAAGAGTTCCTCTAATCGATCCAAATCGTCATAACTCAACTGACTCTCTGTTAAAATTGTTTCTACCACGGAACCAACTTTACGGCTGCACACCTTGGCTAAAAGTTCGTCTGCCACCGTTTCAACGCTCCGACGTTCTTCTACTAGCGGATAATAAATATATTTATTGCCTGCTTTCTCCGTCCCAACTAACCCTTTATCTGTTAAACGACTTAGTAACGTCTTGACGGTCGTTGATTTCCATTCTTTTTTCTCATTTAAAAGTGTATGAACTTCACGACTCGTGGTTTTGCCTTGGGTCCAAATAACCCGCATGACTTCCCACTCTGCATCAGTAATTGTCGCTAATTTATCTTTTGCCATACTCGTTAAATTCCTCCTTCATCAATAAAAAAAGAGTTCAAGGTTATCGACTACAAATGTAGTCGTTTATCTTGAACTCATCATATAGCTATTTTATTTTTTTGTCAACAACTTCTGCTCATCTTTTTTTATTGCAACGCAGATTCTTGTTTTTTAACAAAGTATTTCAATAAGAACGGTGCAACTAAGGTCGTTAAGATAATTACCACAATCATGCTCGTATAATACGCTTCTGAAAGTAATTTAGATTGGTAGCCAATTTGCGCAATGATTAATGCCATTTCCCCACGCGAAACCATCCCAGCACCGACCATTAAAGAACTTGTATTGGAGAAACCAACCATTTTCGCTCCCCAGGCGCCGCCCAGTAATTTCGTTAAAATCGCCATAATCGTCATTACCAAAATAAAAGGTAAATCTTTTCCTAACGTGTTAAATGTCACTGATAAGCCAATGCTGGCAAAGAAGACGGGAATAAACACGGCATAGCCAATAGCTTCAATATTGAAATCAATTTCTGTTTTTGCATCCGTTTGTCCCACAGCAATCCCTGCAAAAAAGGCACCTACGACAGAACTTAAACCAACTAAATCAGCCAAATAAGCCATGCCCAAACAGATAATCAATGACATGATAATAACAGACGACCCAATGTTCATTTTTTGACTTAAACGTAGTAAATAGGGAGCGATAAAGCGGACCAAAAAGAAAATCCCAATAAAGAATAAGCCTTGTTCAATTAACTTAACAATAAAGCTGACTTCTGTATTGCCGCCTGTACTTGCACCAATCATGCCGACAGCGACACTTAAAATAATCACGACCACGATATCGTCAACGACGGAAGCCCCAAGAATCGTTGCACCTTCTTTACTACTTAAAACATTCAACTCTCTTAATACTTCTACTGAAATGCTGACCGACGTTGCTGCTAAAACTAACCCAAGGAAAAAAGCTTCTTTCCAAGAAAAAGCAAACAGCTGACCAATCAACATAGTAAAACCAACCGGTAAAACGATCCCCAAAATAGCGACCATGACACTAGGTTTCGCATATTTTTTCAATAATTCCAATTCACATTCCATTCCAGCAATAAACATCAGCATAATGACACCAATTTCTGAAAAGTCATGCACAAACACATCTTGATGCACAATATTTAACATCGCTGGACCTAACACAATCCCTACTAGCAATTGCCCAATTACTGCAGGAATTCCTACTCTTTTACAAGCAACACCTGCTAAAGTCGTTGTAATTAAAATCAAACATAAAATACCTAAAAATTCCATTCTATTTCCCTCTTTCTCTATTAACCAATCATCACTGATTCTTTTGGATATTGAACTTTCGACTGACTTTCCAAGCCTTTCTTAATTAATGACAATAACACCGTGTACACACCCACACGACCGACGAACATTAGAAAAATAATCACCAGTTTACCAAAAACAGTTAAATCTGGTGTTAACCCCATTGTTAAACCGACCGTTCCAAATGCAGAAATCACTTCAAAAACGATATACTCAATCCCGTTTTTTAAAGGTAATGTTTCTGTAAACGAGAGAATAACCGAAGCAGTTACACATAAAAAAGTTGCCAAGAAGAACAAAGTAAACGCTTGGAGCACTACTCGCTCAGGAATTGTGCGTTCATGGAATTCCACTCGCTGTTTCCCTTTAAAAATTGCACGAAATTGTAAAAATAACACACCAAACGTAGTGGTTTTCAAGCCGCCAGCGGTTGATCCTGAAGTGCCACCAATAAACATCCACAAAATCGTGACAATCAGGCCTGGATTACTCATTTTCAAATAATCAACTGAATAAAAGCCAGCCGTTCTTGGTGTAACCGACAAGAACCAACTGTTGACAAGACGCTGCCAAAAAGACATGTCAGCTGGAAAATGGCGATATTCTGAAATGTAAAAAATAACGGTCCCTAAGACTAAAAAGGTGGCGGTCACCGTTAAAGCAAGGCGTGTATGAATACTAACACGGTGCTTAATTTTATTTTTATAGCCTTTAATCATTGCAAAAATATCGCGCCACACAATAAATCCTAAGCCGCCAGCTATAATTAAAAAGCTAATAACTAGTAAAAGATAAGGCGAATTTTGATAAGGAACCATACTATCCCCTAGCAAATCAAAGCCAGCATTACAAAATGCCGAAACGGCATGGAAGAGACTAAAAAACAACCCTTTTTTCCACCCAAATGTTGGCACAAATTGAAAGGACAACAAGAAGGCTCCAAGTAATTGAATAATGGCCGCAAACTTCATAATATATTTCATTAAACGAAAAACTCCGGAAACTTCACTAACAT
The DNA here is from genome assembly GCF_050546705.1 of Enterococcus sp. AZ104. Lineage (NCBI taxonomy): Bacteria > Bacillati > Bacillota > Bacilli > Lactobacillales > Enterococcaceae > Enterococcus > Enterococcus sp. AZ104. Next base: position 256,345 of record NZ_CP172952.1, on the reverse strand, counting down.
TTAAAGCTTCTTGATACAACATCCGTACACTTAGTGACGCTTTTTTCCGCAGCAAACTAAAGAAAATCGTGGCAACGGTTAAAAAGCCTAAGCCGCCTAATTCAATCAAAATCATAATAATAACTTGCCCGATAGGACTCCAATGTTCCGCCGTATTCAAAGGCGAAAGCCCTGTAACACAGACGGCGGAAGTTGCCACGAAAAAAGCATCAATCCATTGCGTTTTTTGTCCAGCTTGTGCAGAAAAAGGCATCATTAATAAGATTGTGCCTACAACAATTAATAAAAAAAAGCCTAAGACAATTGTTTGAACAGGTGAAATATACAACCTTTTTTTGATCTGATGTTTCATTTTTTTCTCCTCTACCATTTCTTTGTCAATCAAAAACAACACAAACGGCTAGACAACTGTTGCTTTGTTCCTCTCGCCCTATGAGAAACTCAAAACCTTGAAAGCAACTTGCCCAACCGAATAATTATTTTTTAATTTTTGTTTTCACGTTGATAAATCGAATAAACCAACTCATTTTTTTGATAAACCTGTTTTAAACGAACTGGAATTGATTGAGCCATTGTCTCGTATAGAGCAATGCCCTCACCCAGAAACAGTGGTATTGTCGTCAAAATGAAGGTATCAATTAAATCAGCTGCCAAAAGCGGTTGAACCACTTTTGGGCCTCCAACAATCCAAATTCCCGCGCCGTCTTCTTCTTTGAGACGACGAATTAATGTGACTGGATCTTCCTTGGTAAAAGTTCTTGAAGCAGTTGATGGTTCTGGATGAGAGGTAATGATATAAGAATGCTTGTCTTCATAAAAATACACATCTGGGGAACAATTCTTGTGTAACTTGATCATAAGTAGTCCGCCCCATTACCACAGTGTCTATTTTTTTATACATTTCATCGTAACTACGATCTTCTTCATCGCCACGAATATTCTCTTCTAACCAAGCAACACCGCCCGCTTTATCCGCAATGAAACCATCAATACTCGCTGCAATAAATAAAATTACTTCCCGTGCCACATCAACGCCCCCTTTTCTCTTCTTATCTATTTTAGCTTGTTTTCTCAAAAAACTCTAGGGGTGCGCATTGTTATTTTTAAAAGAAAAAAGAGAAAAACTAGGATAATTGGGCTACTTTTTGTAAAATAGGAAATAAGAAACTTTTTATTGAGTTATTTTACATTTTTTTCAAGAAAAATAAGAATTGGTTTATTTGATTTACACAAAAAAATAACATATTCAGTTTTTATATAAAGGAGGATTACTTTGTTTGATTTAGAGAAGGTTCAGACCTTGAATGAATTAGAAATGCTCGTTTACCATTATGTATTGGAACACCTGCACCAAATCCCTCAACAGACCATTCGCCAACTGGCTACTTCCTGTCATGTCTCCACCTCAACGATTCTACGATTTTGTAACAAAATGGGCTATGCTGGTTTTTCTGAATTAAAATATGCAGTGAAAGAAGAAGCCAAACAAACACAAACGTTTGAAAATTTTTATGATGCCACGGTTCACGTCGATGCTTTTTTAAAAAAATTAAACCAAGAAACCTATTACGAAATGCTTCGTCCAGCAATTCAAATGATTGTTCAAGCACGTCACGTTGCCTTTACTGGCATTGGTACTAGCGGAATTTTAGGTAGTTATGGCAGTCGTTATTTTGCCAACTTAAATATCAATTCTTACAGTATTGCTGACCCCTTTACGCCTATCCCCAAGCGCGGATTTGAAAATACATTAGCCTTGATTCTGTCTGTATCTGGGGAAACCAATGAAATGATTAAACAAATGACCGACTTTAAAACAGCTGGCGCCAAAGTGCTAAGCATTACCAACAATCAACATTCAACTATTGCCCGCTTGGCTGACTACAACATCTCCTATTATATGCCCGACGAACGTTCTCCATTTGCAGATAAATCAGTTAATACAACCACTCAAATCCCTGTCATTGCTTTAATTGAACTCCTAGCTCATCAAGCAAGTCAACTTTTAAAGGAACTAGATGAAACACCTTTCTAGTTGTTTTTCACAAAAGCTCATGCTGTCTAAAACACCATGAGCTTTTTTGTTTTTTTTCTTGGTACATGTTTCTCATTCAGGCAAAAGTCTATTTTTTCTTCAAATAACCTTATATAGTAAATATGTAAACGGATACATTTGCATTTATATTATTCTTCAAAGGAGAGATTTTTATGAACGAATGGATTAACGAGAAATTATTACCTCCAGTACTAAAATTCGTCAATACCAAAGCAATTACTGCCTTACGGAACGGGATGCTTTACACGATGCCTTTTACCATTGTTGGTTCCGTGTTTCTTCTATTAGCGAATTTCCCAGTTACAGCTATTTCTGAATGGGTTAACGCAAGCGGTCTGGCTGTTTATTTCAATCAAGCATATGGGGCATCTTTTGCGATTATGTCTTTATTTGCGGTCATCGGTATTGCCTACTCGTATGTAAAAAGCGAGGGATTTGAAGGCCTCCCAGCGGGCATGATTGCCATGGTGGTTTTCATTTTGTTTATGTCATCTGAAGTCAAAGATGCGGTTTCTGGCGCAGTAGTTGGCAATGTCATCAACAAAGATTGGACAGCTGGTAAAGGGATGATTACAGCTATTATTGTTGGTTTGTTAGTCGGCGTTGTATATAGTTGGTTTTTACGTCATGATATTCGTATCAAATTACCAGAAGCTGTACCAGAAAATGTGGCCAATTCCTTTACTGCGTTAATTCCTGCCAGCGTCATTGTAACTGGTGCAATGCTAATTTTCATTCTTCTAGATAAAGTCTTCAATACGACATTCTTTGACTTTATTTACGAAGTGCTACAATCACCACTTCAAGGAGTCACAGATTCACTAGGTGGCGCATTACTATTAGGTTTTGTCATTCCCCTCTTTTGGTTTTTCGGTGTTCACGGGTCAACAATCGTTGGCGGCATCATGGGTCCTATTTTACAAGCAAACTCTTTAGAAAACACCGAAATTTTGAAATCTGGAAAAGACTTAACACTGGCTAATGGTGGCCATATTGTTACACAACAATTTTTAGATCAATTTTTAACGGTCACTGGTGCGGGCATGACAATCGGGTTAGTCGTGTTCATGGTTTTCTTTGCCAAATCAGCTCAGTTTAAGCAATTAGGTCGGCTTTCAATTGGGCCAGCTGTTTTCAATATTAACGAGCCAATTGTCTTTGCTACACCTATCGTGATGAACCCAATCATGGCTGTGCCATTCATTATCACACCGATTGTTTCTTCTGTTGTGACATATTTTGCCTTGTACACAGGACTGGTTCCTCTCTTTACTGCGGTACAAGTTCCCTGGACTACTCCTCCAATCATTTCTGGACTTTTAGTTGGTGGTTGGCAAGCCGCGTTGCTTCAAGTAGTAGTACTGACGATGAGTTTCTTTATCTATTTACCGTTTGCTAAAAAAATGGATGCACTTAACTACGCAGAAGAAACCAATCAACCGATTACTGAAGAAACCCTTGAAAAAGTCGAAGCACAAAACGTATAAAAATTTGAACAAAGGACTGAAACGATATGTCAATTTTGAAAAATGATTTTCTTTGGGGCGGCGCTGTCGCTGCTCATCAATTAGAAGGAGGCTGGGACCAAGGCGGTAAAGGGGTGAGCGTGGCGGATGTAATGACTGCCGGTGCACATGGCGTCCCTCGTAAAATTACCGCAGGCGTTTTACCAGATGAACACTATCCTAACCATGAAGCGATTGATTTTTACCATCGCTATCAAGAAGATATTCAACTATTCAAAGAACTTGGTTTAAATTGTTTCCGAACCTCTATTGCTTGGACACGAATTTTTCCTAACGGAGATGAAGAAACGCCCAATGAAGAAGGTCTCCGTTTTTATGATGCACTTTTTGACGAGTGTTTGAAAAATGGTATTGAGCCAGTCGTCACACTGTCTCACTTTGAAATGCCTTATCATTTAGTCACAAAATATGGCGGCTTTCGCAATCGCCAGGTCATTGATTTTTTTGTCAAATTTGCTGAAGTCTGTTTCACTCGTTACCAGAAAAAAGTCAAATATTGGATGACCTTTAACGAAATTAACAACCAAGCCAATTATGAAGAAGATTTTGCACCTTTTACTAACTCTGGTATTGCTTACCAGGAAGGAGAAGACCGCGAAGCAATTATGTATCAGGCTGCTCATTATGAACTAGTCGCTAGCGCACGTGCAGTGAAAATTGGCCACGCTATCAATCCCGACTTCCAAATTGGCTGTATGATTGCGATGGTGCCTATTTATCCTTATTCTTGTAATCCTGAGGATATGATGATGAGTGTTAGCGCAATGCAAAAACGTTATTGGTTTACCGATGTTCATGTCCGCGGTCATTATCCAAGTGCAATTCAATGCTATTTGAAACGAAAAAACATTTCATTAGATGTCACAAAAGAAGATTTAACTGATTTAGCTAATGGCTGTGTTGATTATATTGGCTTTAGCTATTACATGTCGTTTGCTGTAAAAGGTGCAGAAAAGGCCCCTACTTTTGACTACAATGAAGCAAAAGACTTGGTGCGAAATCCTTATGTAGCAACATCTGATTGGGGCTGGCAAATCGATCCTATGGGCTTACGCTATGCAATGAATTGGTTCAATGATCGGTATGAATTACCACTTTTTATTGTCGAAAATGGCTTTGGTGCTATTGATGAGTTAGAACCAGACGGAACGATTAACGACACTTACCGAATCGCTTATTTACGTGAACATATTGAGATGATGAAAGAAGCCGTTGCGTATGACGGCATTGATTTGATGGGCTACACACCTTGGGGATTCATCGATTTAGTGAGCGCTAGTACAGGCGAAATGAAGAAACGGTATGGCTTCATTTATGTAGATAAAGACAACGATGGTCACGGAACGTTGGAGCGGCGAAAGAAAAAATCGTTTGCTTGGTATCAACAAGTGATTGCTACGAATGGAGAAGAATTATAAACAAAAGGCCTTCGTCTAAAGACGAGGGCCTTTTGTTTATGCTTGTAATCCCTTTTCTAAATCAGTCAACAAATCTTCGACTGCTTCAATTCCTACAGATAAACGAATGAGTCCATCTTTAATTCCCACGGCTTCACGATTTTCTTTGGGGATAGATGCGTGAGTCATAATGGCAGGTACTTCAATTAAACTTTCTACGCCACCTAAACTTTCCGCTAAAGTAAAAATTTCCAACGCTTCTACGAAAGGAACGACTTGCTCATCCTTGGCTAATTCAAAAGAAATCATGCCACTAAATCCCGACATCTGTTTTTGCGCAATTTCGTGACCAGGATGACTCGCTAGTCCTGGATAATACACCGTTGCTACCGCTGGATGCGCTTCTAAAAATTCTGCGATTTTTTGAGCATTTTGGGCATGCGCTGCCATCCGGACGCCTAATGTTTTTAAACTACGTTGGACCAACCAACTATCATGTGGTCCTAAAACAGCGCCAATCGCATTTTGTAAAAAGGCAATCTTTTCTGCGCTTTCTGGATGATTCGTTACGACTAAACCAGAAACTACATCACTATGGCCCCCTAAATATTTTGTCCCGCTGTGAACCACAATATCAGCACCTAACGCTAACGGCCGTTGAAAATAAGGCGTTGCAAACGTATTATCGACAATGGTTAACAACTGATGTTTTTTAGCAAGCTTAGCCGCCGCTTCAATATCTGTAATTTTTAACAGTGGATTACTTGGTGTTTCCAAAAACAAGGCTTTTGTATTTGGCTGAATTGCGGCTTCAATTGTTGATAAGTCACTGGCGTTTACAATCGTGTAGCTTAACCCATTTGCTACAAATACTTTGTCCAATAAACGGAAACTGCCCCCATAGACATCGTCACCTAATAAAATATGATCTTCGGGTCCAAACATAGAAATGATTGCATGGATACCAGCTAAGCCTGAGCTAAACGCAAAGCCATGGCTCCCACCTTCTAACTCAGCGATTAAGGTTTCTAACGCGTGACGTGTGGGATTACCTGAACGAGAATATTCATATTCTTTTGGCTGGCCCACGCCATTTTGTTCAAAGGTTGACGTTTGATAAATAGGAACACTCACTGCACCTGTTGTTGTGTCTTTGCTAATGCCGCCATGAATTAATTTGGTATTGAATTTCATAAAAGTTTTCCTCCTAAGAATAAATATTTTTTGATAAATAACGGTCACTACCGTCAGGAAAAATAGTTACAATTGTGCTGCCTGCTGGTAAGCGGCGCGCCTCTCTTAATGCCGCCGCAAATGCTGCGCCGCTGGAGCTTCCCACCAGCAAAGCGCTTTTCTTGGCTAATTGTTTGACCCAGAAAAAACCATCCTCGTCTGAAATGGTATAAAAGCCGTCCACAGGAATCTGTTTAAGAAAAGGCGGCACGAACTCCACGCCAATGCCTTCGATTTCATGTCCGTGTGCAGGTCCGCCATTTAAAATTGAACCTTCTGGCTCCACGCCCCATAATTGCGTCTTACTATTTTGTTCTTTGAGATATCTGCCAACACCTGCAAACGTTCCACCACTGCCTAAACCTGCGACAAAGCTAGTAATCTTTCCGCCTAAGTCTTGAACAATTTCAGGCCCTAATCCTTCGTAGTAAGCAGCAGGATTATCCGGATTTTCAAATTGTAACGGCACGTAACTATTAGGAATTTCCTTGGCTAAGTCTTGGGCACTAGTTATCGCTCCGACAATCCCTTGCTCTGTTGGCGAAGGGACAATTTTAGCACCTAACGCTTGCATCAGCTGTTGTTTTTCCTGACTAAATTTTTCTGGCACAACAAAGATTGTCTTGAGGCCCAGTTGACTGGCAGCTAATGCAAGTCCAATCCCTGTATTCCCTGCTGTCGGTTCAATAATTGTTGTGGCTTGATTTATCTTTCCCGTTTTCATTGCTTCTTTGAGAAGATGCACACCAAGCCGATCTTTGACGCTGCCACCTGGATTCAAATATTCTAGTTTCGCATAAATTTTAGTGCCTTCTGGCATAGGATATTGTTCACTTGTAAATTCAAATAATGGTGTTGCTCCGATTGTGTCTAAAATTGACTGAACAATCATAGCGAATTCCTCCTTCTAATACATGTACATAAAACAAAAAGGTGCTGATCGCATCAGCACCTTTTTTGTTTATTTCTGGTTGTCTAGATTCAGAGAGGAATCGTGTTAGGCAATTTTTCAGAAATAACGGAGGTTTTCCCCATCACAAAAGAGTATGCTGCACTATTTTGCACCATACAACAACAGCTTTCCGTTTCTAAAAAAAGGCTTGCTTGTTTTTTCGTCATGGTTGATTTCCTCCTTCGTCATGTGTTGACCAAACTATACCATTTCCCATTTTCTAGTGTCAACGATTCTAACGATTGCTATTTCCTATCACACCAATGGTTTTCTTATAGGCAAAAGAATTAATAGACCAAAAAAACAGAAGGCTAGCCTTCTGTTTTTCTGCTACTTATTTAGCACGTTTTAAATACGTACCTTCCGCAGTATTGATTTCTAATAATTCGTCTGCTTCAACAAAATCTGGAACGTTAACAACTAATCCTGTTTCCATTGTAGCGGGTTTACCAGAACCAGTTACTGTTGCGCCTTTGATTGAAGGTTGCGTTTCAGCAACACGTAAGATTACCGTTGTTGGTAAAGTTAAACCAATGACTTCTTCACCATAAAATTGAATTTTTACTTCCATATTTTCTAGTAAATATTTTAATTCTTCTTCAATTAAAGCAGTTGGTACTTCATATTGTTCATATGTTTCTAAATCCATGAAAATAGCCATATCATCTTGGCTGTATAAATATTGAACCGGTTTTGTATCGATGTGCGCTTTTTTCACTTTTTCATCTGGGCGCATTGTTGTATCTGTTGTAGAACCCGTACGAACATCTTTTAATTTCATACGCATAACCGTGTTACCTTTACCTGGTTTGTGGTGGCTAGCTTCCATTACTTTAATTAATTTGCCGTCTTGCTCAAAAGTCATACCGGCTTTTAAATCGCTTGCTGCAATCATTGTAATTTCTCCTTTTCTCTGGTTAATTCTTCATTATTGTAGCAAATAACCTAGGATTAATCTAGGAAATCACGTATCTTTTTTAGAAGTTTATCACTCCCCAGACATTGAATTGGGAAATAAAACGAGTTTAACTTGCCTTTTTTCTTGAATTGCGTTAGAATTACCAAGCTTTCATCAATTATTTTCACTTTTTACATAGAAAAAATCAATCATTAAAGGGGGTGATGATATGATACGTCAAACGCTATCTTTATCAAAAACACATGAGGTTGTCTGTCACTAAACATACGTTGGTGAGACAAATTGCCTTTCAGCGTATGTACTCGGTCTATTTGAAAGGAATTTAAAATCATGAACCCAACTATTCAACCTTACCAATTTAACATAATTAAAGAACAAGTCGCTGTGTTACTAAACACCTATACGTCTGTTAACGATGCTACGACTGTCAAAACTGTCCAGGCCCTATGTGTCGAAAAAATCAATGGGTTATTTCCAGAAGAACACCCTGCTGTTACGATTTTGTTGGACAAAGTGATGGATCGTCGTTTAACACGCGCACGTGCTGAAAAATATTTAGACGAATTAAAAGAAACCGTGCTGCCCTTTAAAGAACCTTCAACACCACAAGTCACGAAAGTCTTTCGCAAAGTGAAAAAGTTAAAGATTCCTGAGTGGGAAAACATGGATTTACGGAACAATACCTATGTCGGTTGGAACGACGCTGGGACTCAGAAAAAATTTATCTTAGCTTATCGAGAAAATAAATTAATCGGCGTCCACGGCACCCTTTCACCCACCATTGTTAAAGGTGTTTGCTCCATCTGTCAAACAATCACGAATGTGTCTATGTTCCTAGCTACCACCAAATCAGGCGGTGACGGAACCTACACGAAAAAAGGCAATTACATTTGCCATGATAGCGACACCTGTAATCAACAATTAACACAACCTGAATATTTGGAAGCCTTTATGGAAAATGTTAAGGCTGTGAAATAACAAAAAACCGTCAAGAAAATTTCTTGACGGTTTTTTTGTTACATCTCTTTCAATTTCCCACGAAATTCTTCAATACTTTCATAACCTTTTGCTGCCATGATTTCTTGTAATTCTTTGGCTAGACGCTCAAAAACTTGTGGACCTTCTTGATGCAATTGTGTGCCGACTTGTACTAATGTCGCACCACATAAAAGATGCTCAAAAACATCTTTTCCACATGTAATACCGCCCGTTCCAATAATTTTGATTTCTGGTTTCAAACGTTGCGCAAACGCACGAACATTGGCTAACGCTGTTGGTTTGACATATTCGCCGCCCAGTCCACCGAAGCCTCCTTTTGGTTTAATGACCACTTCTTCCTTGTCACTGTCAATATATAAACCATTACCGATGCTATTAATACTATTCACGTATACTAAAGGGAATTTATTTAAAATTTCAGCCATTGCGTCAAAATGTGCAATATCAAAAAATGGGGGTAATTTTACACCTAATGGTTTAGTAAAAAATTGGAAAACTTCTGTTAAAAGCTTTTCTGTTAATTCAAAATCATAAGCAATTTGCGGTTTACCAGGCAAATTGGGACAAGACAAATTAAATTCTGTCACTCCTGTGTATTCACTTTCTTGCACTTTTTTTAAAATAGCGATATTTTCCTCATAATTCATACCAGATACAGATAAAAAGCGTAACTCCTCAGGAAATTCCTTTTGACGTGCAATCTGATAATCTAAATAATAATCAATCCCTAAATTAGGCAAGCCCATTGAGTTAATACTTCCTAATGGTGTATCAAAATACCGTGGTTCCTCATTGCCCTGACGAGGATTAGGTGTTGCCGTCTTAGCGACAAAAGCACCTGCTTGAGAAGCCGCTAACTCGTCCATTTCCTTAATTGTCATACAATGAATGCCTGATGCGTTCATTAACACATTCGCCAATTTATGTCCCGAAAACTCTACTGAAATATCCAAAAGAAAAACCCTCCTGTAAATTGTTTTACTCATAAGCTTACCACCTTCACGTAAGCTTTTTATGATTATAGCATGTTTTTTTGCGTTAGTGTTATTTATATAAATTTAAAAAGGAATAAGCCATTGTGACTTATTCCTTTTCTTAGGGAAACTAACGTATCCAAAATTGATTGATTCTTATCGTCCCACAATAAACGTCAATTCACATTCGCAGACCTTTTTATCTTCCACATAAGCAGTCGCTTTGCCGATGCCGACAAAGTCACGTAATTTGACGATTTCAAAATGTAATTTCAAGACATCACCAGGGACCACTTTTTGACGGAATTTTGCTTTGTTGATACCGCCAATATAGGCCGTTTCACCTTCAAATTGATCCATTTTTAAGATTAAAATCGAACCTACTTGTGCCAATGCTTCAATAATCAAAACGCCTGGCATTGTTGGATTTCCAGGGAAATGTCCTTGGAAAAATTCTTCGTTAATTGTTACATTTTTTGTTGCAATAATCTTTTCATTTGGAATAATTTCATCCACATAATCAATATAACAAATCGGATAGCGATTAGGAATCATTTCCATAATTTCTGTTGCAGTCATTACTTTTTTCATACTAGTTTTCCTCCCATTTCTTCAAGCAAATTACACCATTATGGCCACCAAAGCCAAACGAATTACTAATTGTATAGTCCGCTGTAATGTCACGTGCACCTTCTGTGACATAATCTAAATCACAATCTGGATCAGCAACTTGGTAGCCTACTGTCGGATGAGCTTTTCCTTCTTGCAATGTTTGCACACAAGCGATCGCTTCGATACCGCCAGCCGCGCCCAATAAATGTCCAGTCATACTCTTTGTACTTGAAATTGGAATTTGCGATGCTCGCTCACCAAAGACACGCTTGATGGCCGTTGTTTCCGCAGCATCATTCGCTGGGGTTGACGTACCATGAGCATTGATATACCCAATTTGTTCCGGTGTAATCCCTGCTTCTGCAATCGCCATTTCCATCGCAGCCGCCGCGCCACTACCGTCTTTTAAAGGAGCGGTCATGTGGCTAGCATCACAGTTGCTGCCATAGCCAACAATTTCGCCGTAGATAGTTGCGCCACGTTTCTGTGCATGCTCGAGTTCTTCTAAAACCAGCATTCCTGCGCCTTCACCCATCACAAAACCTTTTCGTTCTTTATCAAAAGGAATCGAAGCCCGAGTCGCATCTTCTGTTGTATTTAAAGCATTCAATGCTGCAAAGCCTGCAATCCCAATTTCACATACTGTGGCTTCTGTCCCACCAGTTACCATCATGTCCGCTAAACCATATTTAATCGTGCGAAAAGCTTCACCAATCGCATTCGTCGCAGAAGCACAAGCAGTCACGATAGTTTGAGAAGGTCCTTTTGCACCTAAACGAATCGAAATATTTCCCGCTGCCATATTAGCAATTACCATGGGCACGAAAAATGGTGTTACGCGTTTTGCGCCTTTTTTATCCATTACCCGTACTTGGTCTTGTAAGGTAGTCATCCCGCCAATCCCACTACCGACAATCACACCTAAACGAGTCGGGTCAATCGTTGCTTCTGTTAAACCACTCATTTCCCACGCTTCTAAAGCAGCGACCAAGCCATATTGAGAAAATAAGTCCATTCTTTTTTGCTCTTTGCGTTCTAAAACAGCACTTGGGTCAAACTCTTTTACTTCACCAGCCAAAGCTACCCCAGTATCTTCAGAATCAAATTTAGTAATTTTGCCAATTCCTAGCTTGCCATCCACTAGATTATGCCAAAATTCTTTTACGGTATTGCCTAATGGTGTTACGGCACCCATGCCGGTTATGACCACTCTTTTCATACTGTACCTCCGAGTTTATTTTGATTATCAAACTATTATTTCATGCGGTTTCCAGCACTTTTTCTCAAAAAATAAGAAAAATAGTTTGACTTTCAAAGTATTTTGGTTAATAATTCAGACATCAGGAAAAATGTCTGTTTTTTTCAAGATTAGAAAATTGAGAAGATTTTGTTATCATTCTCACACAGATAATACCAGTTGAAATTTTATTCGTCAACTCAATAAATGTAACTTTTACATTTTGATGAAGAAAAGCCTATTCTATCAACAAAAATTTTTTATTAAAGGAGATTTTATATGTTTTTACAAAATAAGAATGTCGTCGTAATGGGTGTTGCCAACAAAAAAAGTATTGCTTGGGGCTGTGCAAAAGCATTAAAAGATCAAGGGGCCAATGTTATTTATACGTATCAAAACGAACGCATGAAAAAGCAAGTGGTTAAATTAGCAGATGAAAATGATTTGTTGGTGGAATGCGATGTTGCTTCTGATGCGTCCATTCAAGCAGCCTTTGAAACAATTAAAAATGAAGTGGGCACGATCGATGGACTAGTCCATGCGATTGCTTTTGCCAAAAAAGAAGAATTGTCTGGAAACGTTAGTGACATCACTCGTGATGGTTTCCTATTAGCACAAGATATTAGTAGCTACTCTCTTTTAGCAGTCACTCATTATGCGAAACCTTTGTTAAATCCTGGTTCAGGAATTGTCACATTGACGTATTTAGGTTCCGAACGTGCGATTCCTAACTACAATATGATGGGGATTGCTAAAGCTTCTTTAGAAACTGCCGTGAAATATTTAGCTTTTGAATTAGCTGCAGATAAAATTCGTGTCAACGGAATCTCCGCAGGAGCGATTAAAACATTGGCTGTGACTGGTGTAAAAGACTACGATCAATTGATTAGTATTTCTAATGAGCGGACACCAGATAAAACAGGTGTAACCATTGAAGAAGTCGGAAACACTTGTGCCTTTTTAGTCAGTGAACTAGCTAGTGGTGTGGTCGGTGACATCATTTATGTCGATAAAGGCGTTCACTTAACTTAATCATTTTTTGTCTTTATTTTCTATTTATACATTAAAAAACAGAGATTGGACAATCTCTTTCACTCATTGATTGTCCAATTTCTGTTCTATTTTTTACTTTATTCTATAATAAAATCGACAGTTTCAATTCCAAAAACAGTTGTTAGGATTTGATTGACTTGTTCAAAAAGTTTTGGTAAATCTTCCAGTTTATTTTTAGATTGGATTTTTTCAGAACCGTTATCGTAGCTTAAATGATTGTACGTTTCTTTAAAAGTTACTGCTGTGTCTTCTTTTCGATAAAGGATATATTCGTCATCTAGCATATCCATTTGCAGCTCCTGTTTAAATCCATTTCTGGCAACAACAGCAGAAACTAGATGAGCAACAGTCAAGCCATCTAACGGAATGTCCACTCCATTCATTGCTAATGTGTAGACGGTATCTTCCACTAAACCACAGGCGTTGCAACCACCACTGGTTAAATCTACTGTACTTGTTATAATTGCCTCTTGCATCGTTTCTTCCCCCATATTGTTTTTTAAAGTTATTCTTTCATTTGTTATTTACGAACGTAATTCACATCATAATCGTCAACTTCAATATAGATATAGATTTTTTTATCAGGCATTTTACTGCGAATGTCTCGTTCAATCGCATTCACAACATCAGGTGCATCTTCTTCCATTGGTTCTACCACATCAATTTTTGCCGCTACTAAAATTTCAGTTGGACCTAAATGAACGGTCTTTACATCAATTAGTTTTTCAACATCCGCCCGATCAAATGCAGTTTTAATTTTTGCTAAATCTGTAGCGGTCACACTTTCTCCTATAATCAAACTATAAAATTCTTTCGCTAAGAAAATGGCTGCACACATTAATAGTAAACCAATCAGTAAACCACTGATAGCATCAAATGCAGCAATCCCAGTTACCATTGTTAAAAGGGTTCCCACCAAAGCTAAACACAAACCAATAACCGCACAAAAGTCTTCCGTAAAAATAATTAAAATTTCACTGTGACGACTTTCTCGCAAAAATTTTAAGAGCGATAACTTCTCTGTATTCAATTCTTTGATTTCTTTCATCGCTACACGCAAAGAGCTACCTTCCACAAGCAAACCAAAAATTAAAATACCAATGACAATAGCCACATTTTCTACTTCATGAGAGGGATGCAGTAACTTCTGAATAGCCTCCATTACGCCTAACGCGCCCCCACCAAAAAAGAGCATCGTTGCAACAATTGTACTAAAAAAGTATTTTGCACGGCCTTCTCCAAATTGATGTAACGCACTTTGTCCACGAGAAGCGCGCTTATTCCCAAAAAGTAATAACACCTGATTACTACAGTCCACGACACTGTGGATACTTTCATTCATCATAGCGGTACTACCACTTAAAGCAAAACCAACAAATTTACTAATCGCTACTAAAATATTCGCAATCAGTGCGGCAATAACTGCAAACATGCCACTCGATTTTTTTGTCTCCATAATTACCTCCTATATGTAACGTAAAACTAAGATAAACCACCCGTTTATTCATCCATCATTTTACCACTTCTGAGGTATTTGTAAAAAAGAGTTCTCTTAAAATTCAAAAAGAAATGTACTGACTGTTTTAGTTGGCCCTCATTTATCGGTGTCCATCCCACTCTTGATAAAATTCCTCCAGATAAAGTTCCATAAATTGATGACGCTTTTCCGCCAATAAGCGACCATAATTTGTATTCATTTGTTCCTTTAACTTTAAAAGTTTCTCATAAAAATGCATAATGGCAGTATCTTCCCCATTCCGGTATTCTTCTTGGGTTAACTGTTCACGAGGTTGTTTGTGAGGATCGTGAATTAAACGGCCTTTATTTCCCGAATAAGCCATCACCCGTGCAATTCCAATTGCGCCGATGGCATCTAGTCGATCCGCATCCTGGACCACTTTTCCTTCTAATGTAGTAACTGTTTTCCCAGTATTTCCTCCTTTAAAGGACATATTAGCAATAATGGAAAGGATGTGATTCGTTTGCTCTGTTGATACGTTATTTGCTTCCAACCATTGTTGCACCTTTAGCAAGCCAGCCTCTTCACTTTCGTTAAATTTTTCATCGCCAATATCATGTAACAATGCTGTTAATATACATAAAAATAAATTTGCTTGTTCTTTCTCTGCAATTGTTTTTGCTAATTGTGTCACTCGATAAATATGCCACCAGTCATGGCCACTTGCTTCGTTGGCTAATTCTTGTTGAACATAACGCTCTGCTGCTTGAATAATTGTTTGTTCTTCAAAACTAAGAGATTCATTTTCAAACATCCTAACACTCCTTTATTCTGGATTTAAAATTTCCACCTGGATAATCCCGCTAGCTTTCAGAAACATATTGGTGACAATCGGACCTACAAAAGAAAATCCTCTTTTTTTTAAGTCTTTTGCTACGTTATCTGACAAAAGCTGTGTGCGTGGGACTTGGTATGCTTCTTCATAAATAGATAAAACGGGGACGTTTTTTACAAATTGCCATAGATAATTGGCAAAACTGCCAAATTCTTCTTGTACTTTTAAAATTGCTTGCGCATTTTTAATGGTTGCTTCAATTTTGCGCCGATTACGAATCATATCTGGATCAGCTACTATTCGATCGACTTCGTCAGGCAACAGCGCGGCAACTTTTTCCGGCTTCATTTGGCAAAAATTTTTCATGAATGCTACTTTTTTCCCTGCGGCTGCTTTCCAACTTAAACCAACTTGAAAAACACCCACCGTCAACAATAAAAACAGCAAATCATCCTCTCTTGTAGGTTTTCCCCATTGTTCTGTATACCATTGATAGTTGTTCATCGCCGCCTCCTTTTAAGACTGTTCAAATGTTAATAATGCTTGTTTCATTGCTAAACCACCACGGTAACCGGTTAATTGTCCCTTGCTGCCGATGACTCGATGGCAAGGAATGACCATTAATAAAGGATTTTTCCCAATCGCTGTGCCAACTGCTCGAACCGCACGTGGACGCCCAATTTTTTCTGAAATTTCTTGATAGGTCATTGTCTCACCATAAGGTATTTCTTGCAACGCCTGCCAAACTTCTTTTTGAAAGGGCGTTCCTTCGATGTCTATGGGGCAAGCAAACGTTGTCGAATATTGGTTAAGATAACTTATTAGTGCTTCTTTATAAGGCGCAGTTTTCTTTTCAGAAGCTTCTAATTGTGCTTGAGGGTACCAGTTTTTCAGCTCTTCTATCGATTGATTGGCTGAACCTACAAAAGCTAGTCCAGCGTCTGTCACACCAAGATAATAGTGATCGTTCTGCCATTCTTGTTGCGCATAATAAATCTTTTTTGCCATATTTCTACACTTCTTTCTCGTGTTTTCTTATCTTCATTATAATTCTTTTGGCTTTCAAAATCTTGCGCTCCTATCACTTTTTACTTGTTTTTATTAGGGATTCTTTTACAATGAAGAAAACGGGAGGTGTGCTTACAATGAAAACAACGTATCGACTTACTCAGAAACGTTGGGAAGCCATTCAAAATAATAATACGCAATTTGATGGTGATTTTTTTTATGGTGTGACCACAACTAAAATTTTTTGTCGTCCTTCGTGCCCTTCCCGTGTGCCCAACAAGAACCACGTTCTGATCTTCAAAACGGCTCAGGAAGCTTTAACACTTGGTTTTCGTCCATGTAAAAGATGTCAACCAACCGGGCAAGTCGTTCCTAACGAGGAATGGGTTGCTCAAATTAAGCAATTTATTGATCTGCATTCAGCGGAACCTTTAAGTTTAGACTATTTAGCGCAAGCCTGCCACGGTAGTCCCTTTCATTTGCAGCGAACCTTTAAGGAACAGACAAAACAAACCCCATTAGCTTATTTAACAAGCGTCCGAATTAGGCAAGCCCAAGAATTGCTTCTCCATTCACCCCTTACGATTCAACAAATCGCGAAAAAAGTTGGCTTCCAAACCGCAGCATATTTTGCCACCACTTTTAAAAAAGAAACAGGCGTAACCCCCTCTGTTTATCGCAGTAAAAATGAGCCGAAAAAATAACATTTCGGCTCATCGGATTATTTATTGGGGCGTGATTGTAGCCACGCTACAATCAATTGACTGATTTCTGTTTGCTGTTGCTCGTTAGAAATTGTCGCTTTGTTATCTCCTTTTTGGACACCGTAATTACCAAACCCTGCATGATTACCACCTTTGATAGATACATACTGCGTATCTTTTGGCAAAAACTGTTTGGCTTTTTGGTAGCTAGTCCAATTTAAAACACCATCGTTTGTGGCTGTTATTGACAGAACCGGCAGATTTTGCTTGTTTAGTGCACCTTTTTCGTCAGGATAACTGGCTAAATAAATCATGCCTTTGATTCGTTGCTCATTTTCCGCTACAAAACGACTAGCCATCACACCACCCAGAGAATGCCCAGCCAAAACGAAGTTTTGTTGTGGATGATCCTTTATAATTTGTTCTGCAGCATTTGGTGCAAGAACCGCTAAATTCAAAGGAAAATGAACAACATAGACATCGTAACCTTTCGTAGCAACTTCTTGCGCCCATTCACTATAACTAGCGGGCGCAACCAATGCACCTGGATAAAAAATCAGTGCTGTATCATTTTTTTGCCCGTTTGTGTAATAATCATAGTTTTTTTCTTGCGTGGCACTTTGACTTATTTTTAAGGCCGAATCGGTTGCTTGATACGTACTATTTTTAATAAAAATAGTCAGGCCGATGACTAAGATTACTAAAAAAAGCCCAAGTCCTAGGACAATTTTTTTCCAGCGTGATTTTGTTCTATTTTTCATCTCATTTCCTCCCAATGAAAAAATTCTTCTTTCTGATTCTACCTTTAATAAAAAAAGAACACAACAATAGGAGTTGGTGGAGCAACCCTTTTCTTGCTCCACCAACTCCTAAATAGACTGTTTCTCTAATCCAGGGATTATTTTGATTCTTTTTCGCCTGCTTCTAAGTAGCTGACATCATTGACTTTATCCAAAGTATACTCGCCATTTTTGTAATGAATCGTTGTAACACTAGCATTCTTCAAACCGCCTTCTGGGACTTTAAAATCATCAAATAAAGTTGCTAACAACGCTGAAATACTCAAGCCATGAGAGACCACTAAAACATTGCCATTCCCAGAATTGGCTGATTCTGTGGCAACAATTTTATCTAAGCCTTTTTTCAAACGTTTGGTAATTGTAGCATAGTCTTCTGCAGGCCAGTTATTCTTGCTTTCCTCGCGCTGTTGATCCAGTTTAGCTACACTGTTGGCAAAGGATTCAGGAGTCATGTTTTTCATAAATTCTTCTAAGGAAACACCTTGATCATCAGCAATATCCTGCCACATTGTCTTGTTTAAATCCCCTTCATAGCTACCAAAATTAAATTCACGTAAATCTGGGTCACGCACGACTTCAAGGTCTTTGCCTGCTTTATTTTGATCTAAAATAAGTTGAGCAGTTTGCAAGGCACGGCCACTATCACTACTATATGCATTTTGAAAGGCAACATCTTTCAGGCCAATCCCAGTTGCTGTCACAACTTTTTCACCTTCTGGTGTTAAGACCGCATCTGACCATCCTTGTACGCGGTCCGTCGTATTTAACATGGTTTTTCCATGGCGCACAATGTAAAGAGTTAGTTCTTCAGGTTTTGTCTCTTTTTCTTTTGTCGTTGCTTGCTGATTTTTACCACAACCAACCATTACTAAAATGGCCAGAAAAAGCATCCCCACAATCGTCAATCGTTTTTTCATTTTTTATTTCCCCTCATTTTCTACTCAGTTGTTAAGTTTTCACCATTACTAGCGATAACTTGTTTGTACCAATTAAATGATTTTTTCTTAGTTCGTTTCAAGGTTCCCTGACCTTGGTCATCCATGTCTACATAGATAAAGCCGTAACGTTTTTTCATTTCGCCAGTCCCTGCTGAAACTAAGTCAATACAACCCCATGGCGTATAACCAATTAAGTTAACCCCGTCTTCTTCTACTGCGGTTCTCATGGCTTCAATATGTTGTTTAAAATAATCAATGCGGTAATCGTCGACAATCGAGCCATCCTCTTGCAATGTATCCACCGCACCAAACCCGTTTTCAACCACAAACAATGGCATATTGTAACGATCTGACAACTGACACAATGAAATTCTTAACCCTAAAGGATCGACAGCCCAGCCCCATTCAGATTCTTGCAAATAAGGATTTTTAACCGCAGGCATTTGGTTGCCTCCGACATATTTTACTTCTTCGGGATAAGCAGTCGAAACGGTCGACATATAATAACTAAACCCGATATAATCAACTGTTCCTTTTTGAATAATCGCTAAATCCTCTGACTCCATTTGAATTGTCATTCCTTCACGCTCAAATTCTTTGAGCTTATGCGCTGGATAATAGCCCTTAGCCTGGACATCCATATAAAATTCTTGCTCTCGGTTAAATTGAACAGCTGCCATCACGTCCTCAGGTTTGCAGGACAAAGGATAACTTGGAATATAAGCCACCATCATACCAATTTGGAAATCTGGATTGATGGAATGTCCTAATTCAACTGCTTTCGCACTTGCTACAAATAGATGATGCACTGCTTGATATTTACTTTGTTTATCATTATTGTGAATCCCAATTTGCGTCCAACTTCTTAAAAAATTAATTTCATTAAAAGTCATCCAATACTTCACTTTATCCTGGTAACGTGTAAAAATGGTTTCGCAAAAGAAAACAAAGAAATCAATCACTTCACGATTTTTCCAACCATCATATTCATCGGCCAAATACATCGGAATATCAAAATGGTTAATCGTCACAACGGGCTCAATTCCATGGCGCAGCAAAGTATCAAAAACTTTATCATAAAAGGCTAAGCCTTCTTCATTAATCTCTTTTGTTCCATTTGGGCAAATCCGGCTCCAGGCGATAGACAGCCGAAAACATTTGAAACCCATTTCTGCAAATAAGGCGATATCTTCTTCGTAATGATGGTAAAAGTCCGTCGCTACATGACTAGGGTAGTATAACTCTTCATCGATATAACCAATCGCTCCTTCGGGTAATGCTTGATCGCGCGTACACGAAGCTTTTTGGCCCTCTTTAGTTAAATACGTAATCCGTCGCGGTTCTGTTTGACTACCACCAGTAATTGCATCTAATGTACTCAGACCTTTGCCTCCTGAAAGGTAGCCACCTTCATATTGGTTAGCAGCTGTTGCACCGCCCCATAAAAAATTTTCTGGAAATCCCATAAAATCCCTCTTTCCCTCTGTTTTTAGGCATAACAAAGAAACCATCAAGGGAATTGACGCTGGCAGAAGAGTCCTTGTTTTTTCTACCAACGTCAAACGCCCTTTAATAGTTGCTAATTTTATTAATTACTTAAATCTTCACCATTTGTTGCGATTACTTTTTTGTACCAATCAAACGATTTCTTCTTGCTTCGTTTTAACGTACCATTTCCTTCGTTATCGCGATCCACATAGATAAAGCCATAGCGTTTTTTCATTTCACCTGTTCCAGCTGATACTAAATCAATACAGCCCCAAGTCGTATAGCCTAACAAGTCGACACCATCTTGTTCAACGGCATCTTTCATCGCTTGAATATGCGCCGCCAAATAATCAATACGATAATCATCGACTACATAACCATTTTCGTCTGGTGTATCTACCGCTCCTAAGCCATTTTCAACAATGAATAGTGGTTTTTGATAACGATCATATAAGTCATTCATCGTAATTCTCAAACCAAGTGGATCAATTTGCCAACCCCATTCACTGGCTTTTAAATAAGGATTTTTCACAGAGGCAAAGATGTTACCAGCTGTTTGTTCATTAATTTCTGGATCTGTTGATGTGACACGAGAAGAATAATAAGAGAACGAAATGAAGTCCACCGTATGTTCTTTTAAAAGTTCTTCGTCGCCTTCTTCCATTTCAATTTGAATACCTTTACGGGCCATTTCTTTTAAAGCATACGCAGGGTATTCCCCACGTGATTGGACATCAATAAAGAAATAATTTTCACGATCTGCTTGTCGAGCAGCGAAAACATCTTCTGGTTTACAAGTATAAGCGTAGTTGGAACCAGCCGCTAACATACAACCTACTTGGTTTTCAGGATCTACCTCATGAGCAATTTTTGTCGCAATTGCACTTGCTAGTAGTTCATGATGGGCCGCTTGGTATTTCACTTGTTCTTTGTTTTCGCCTTCTTCAAAGTATAGACCTGCTCCCATAAATGGTGCATGTAAAATCATATTAATTTCGTTAAATGTTAACCAATATTTGACTAATCCTTTATATCGGTTGAAAATTACACGGCAAAGATTTTCATAGAAACCTACTAACTTACGACTACGCCAAGCGCCATATTCTTCCACTAAGTGCATTGGGCAGTCAAAGTGTGTAATCGTTACTAGTGGCTCAATCCCATATTTATGACATTCTTTGAATAAGTCTTCATAGAACTTCAAGCCTTCTTCATTCGGCTCTGTTTCATCTCCCATTGGAAAAATTCGACTCCAAGCAATGGATAAACGGTATGTTTTAAAACCCATTTCACCAAATAAGGCGATATCTTCTTTATAGCGATGATACATATCAATTGCCTCTTGTGCAGGATAGAAATGTTCTTCATCAAAGTTAAACATTTTCTTTTCACCAGTGATTACTGGAAAACGATCTGGACCCGTTGGCGCTAAATCGACGTTTGCCAAACCGCGTCCGCCTTCGTTATAGCCACCTTCACATTGATTGGCTGCTGTTGCGCCACCCCATAAAAAGTCTTTTCTAAATGCCATAAATTCTCTTCCTCCACATCTTTTTATATTAAAGCGGTCAGCAAATCATCACTTGTTGAAACTTCATTACTGCCGACTTCCAAAATATCTAAATAATCCGCTGTATTCGTCACAACGATTGGAATTTGTGTACTAAACCCAGCTTTTTTAATTCCTTCTAAATCAAAGGTTACTAATGTTTGACCTTTTTTCACGCGGTCACCTTGTTTTACAAAAGCTTCAAAGCCTTCGCCTTCTAATTGAACTGTATCAATCCCAATATGAATCAATAATTCTGTGCCGTTATCTGAAATCAAACCTAATGCATGTTTTGTTGGGAATAGTGTGACAATCGTTCCATCAAAGGGTGCAACCACTTTGCCTTCCGTTGGTTCAATCACGACCCCATTTCCTAATGCTCCATTTGCAAAAGCAGGATCCTCTGCATTTTTTAAAGATAACACTCGTCCTTTGACTGGACTTGTAATATTTTCTTTTTTAATCGTTGTTTTATCAATAATCACTTCTTCTTCCTCAACTGTATTGTCTTTCCAGAAGAAGAATGTTAGACCAAAACCAACGACCGCTGCAATGGCAATTGCAATAAAGGACTGAATCATCCCACTTGCATCATCACCATTGATAAAGTTTAGCACACCGAAAATTCCTAAACCACCCATTGTATAAGCTGTCACATTGTTGATCATCAAATATAAACCACCGACAGCGCCACCAATCATTGAATAAATAAATGGCCATTTTTTTGGTAAAGTGATTCCATAAATTGCTGGCTCTGTTACACCAAAAATACCAGAGATAATTGCTGGCGGACACAAAGCTTTTAACTTTTTATCTTTCAATTTGAAGAACATCGCTAAAACAACCGCTGTTTGCGCAAAACTAGCTGCAAATGATCCCGTTAATACTTGGCTTGAACCTTCTTGTGTCACTTGCATAATAGCTAATGGCACAACGCTCCAATGTAAACCAAAAATAACTAAGACTTGCCAGAAGAAACCAAGAATCAAACCATACAAAGCTGGTGAGAAACTCATTAATGCTGTAAAGCCAGCGCTTAATAAATCTGTTAGCATGCTAACGATTGGCCCAATTACTAAGAAACCAATTGGTAAGGCAATCAACAAGACGAAAAACGGTACTAAGAACGTTTGAACAACTTCTGGAATAATACGTTTAAACACTTTTTGAACTTGTGCCGCAAAAGCAATAATGAAGATGATTGGTACGACACTACTTGTATAGTTCGCACCGACCCAAGGGATCCCCATAAATGTATTATAGGCAGGTAAACCGAATAAATTATACGGTGCTGCGGCTCCGGCACCCGCTGTTGTTTCAAAGGCCGTTTGTAATGCACTTCCTTGAATCGTTGGGTAACATAAAGCTGCGCCAATCACGATCCCTACCATTGGATGCAACCGGAATTTCTTAGCTGCTGTATAACCTAAAATAACTGGCATAAAGTAGAAAATTGCATCGCCAATCCCATTTAACATGGTATAAGTCCCTGACGTAGCCGTATAGAGCTTTAAGAAAACCAATAAGGCATTTAACCCTTTGACCATCCCAGCCGCTGCTAACGCCCCTAAAAAGGGTTGGAAACAACCACTTAAAATATCTATTAAGCGATCAAATAAATTCCCACTGGAAGCTTCTTCTTCACGTTCTCCTGACAAGCCTGCAATACTAACTACTTCTTCATAAACGGCTGGAACATGGTTCCCAATAACGACTTGGTATTGTCCACCGCTTTTCATAACAGTTACCACACCATCCATATTTTTTAAGACATCATCATTCGCTTGACTCTCATCTTTTAATTTGAAGCGAAGACGTGTGATACAATGTGTCAAACTATTAATATTCTCTTGCCCACCGACATTTTTTACAATTTTTTCTGCTAGTTCATGATATTTTCCCATCTTTTTTTCCTCCAAAAATTTATTTTCATTTGAAGGTTTAGCCAACTGAATGTCACTATCCAAAGTGGTGCGTTTATTGTTCCGTTGTTTGTACAATTCGTGCAATGTGAATCGTTAGGTACAAGCGTTCTTCATTTGAAACTTGATAGTCATAGTTCTCATTTAAATACAAGCTGATCTTTTCCACGCAACGATAGGCGTTGAGATATTTCTTTTTAATTACCGCATACAGTTCTTCATCATCATTTTCGACAACTTCACGTTGGTGTAATAAGCGATAACAGAAAAATTTTAAATGTGTGCTAAATCGATAAAAGTAAACAGAGTCTTCATCAAAACTTACCTTAAAATAGTATTTGACGATATTTGTAATCTCTTGCATCAACTTTGTCAATTCGTAAATATTACCGACTTCTTCCTCCATCTCCGCATTTACCAAGTGCAATGCGATAAAACCTGCCTCATCCGTTGACAATTCCATTCCTACGCGCTTTTGTACCATTTTTAAAGCATTTACTCCTACTTCGTACTCTTCAGGAAAAAAACGTTTAATATCCCATAATAATAAATTCTTAATTGCAATTCCTTGTTTTTTTCTTTCTAAAGCTGTGTACAAATGATCCGTCAGAGAAATATAAATGGTATCATTCAAACTCTTTTTCAACGTTGATTTTGCATAAACAATAATGTCATCCGAGAGTTTCATCATCTCTAAAGGAATATTTCCTAACAATTCTTGAAACTTAAGTGATGTTTCTTGATTGGCTAAATAAAAAACTTGATCGATACTTTCATCAGGAACCCAATCACCAATGCGTTTCTTAAAAGCAATTCCTTTGCCCATAACAATTTGCTCTCGTTTATCATCATCTAATGTAATAACCACATTATTGTTTAAAATTTTGTGAATAATCAATGCCCCACCTCCTTTGTGTTTCGTTGAAAAAAGAAAAACCCAATTTCTTCAAAAAGAACGACACACCTGTCGCTTCATGAAAAAATTAGGTTTAGCTTGTCTTTAAACAATCACTATCCATCTATTTACTTATCCCTACATCCAAAGAATAACATATTTACAACAAATGTCAACGCTTTCAACGACATTTTTTTGTAATAAAAATAAAAAAAGCATACAAACATTGTTTGTATGCTTCACTATGACCCGTACGGGACTCGAACCCGTGTTACCGCCGTGAAAGGGCGGTGTCTTAACCGCTTGACCAACGGGCCATTAAAAAGAAAAAACGGAGAAGGAGGGATTTGAACCCTCGCGCCGGTTTCCCGACCTACACCCTTAGCAGGGGCGCCTCTTCAGCCACTTGAGTACTTCCCCAAGAAATAAATGGGCCTAAATGGACTCGAACCATCGACCTCACGCTTATCAGGCGTGCGCTCTAACCAGCTGAGCTATAGGCCCCAAATAAGAAAAAAGCGGGTGACGAGAATCGAACTCGCGACAACAGCTTGGAAGGCTGTGGTTTTACCACTAAACTACACCCGCAAATTTTTCTTGGATGGCGCGGGACAGAATCGAACTGCCGACACATGGAGCTTCAATCCATTGCTCTACCAACTGAGCTACCGAGCCAAAAACGGTCTGGACGGGACTCGAACCCGCGACCTCCTGCGTGACAGGCAGGCATTCTAACCAGCTGAACTACCAAACCAATTCGTTTTTGCTTTATGCAAATGTATGCTTTAAAAAATAAAAGCAATTGCGGGGGCAGGATTTGAACCTACGACCTTCGGGTTATGAGCCCGACGAGCTACCTGACTGCTCCACCCCGCGATAATTAGACCAAGGAAATTTAATTCCTAAGAAAGGAGGATAAGGGATTCGAACCCTTGCACGGTTTTACCCGCCTGACGGTTTTCAAGACCGTTCCCTTCAGCCGGACTTGGGTAATCCTCCGTAACAAAACTATGACCCGTACGGGACTCGAACCCGTGTTACCGCCGTGAAAGGGCGGTGTCTTAACCGCTTGACCAACGGGCCATTTTATAAAATTATGGGCCTAAATGGACTCGAACCATCGACCTCACGCTTATCAGGCGTGCGCTCTAACCAGCTGAGCTATAGGCCCAAAAAGAAAAGCGGGTGACGAGAATCGAACTCGCGACAACAGCTTGGAAGGCTGTGGTTTTACCACTAAACTACACCCGCATGGCGGTCTGGACGGGACTCGAACCCGCGACCTCCTGCGTGACAGGCAGGCATTCTAACCAGCTGAACTACCAAACCATACTTTTCTTTTTATGTGCTTTTGAAATCAAAAGCAATTGCGGGGGCAGGATTTGAACCTACGACCTTCGGGTTATGAGCCCGACGAGCTACCTGACTGCTCCACCCCGCGATAATTAGACCAAGGAAATTTAATTCCTAAGAAAGGAGGATAAGGGATTCGAACCCTTGCACGGTTTTACCCGCCTGACGGTTTTCAAGACCGTTCCCTTCAGCCGGACTTGGGTAATCCTCCATGATAAAAATAAAACTATAAACAACGTCACAATGGACCTTGTAGGACTCGAACCTACGACCGGACGGTTATGAGCCGTCTGCTCTAACCAACTGAGCTAAAGGTCCAGGCTCTTCCAAATGTATAATCGCGGCGGAGGGGATCGAACCCCCGACCTCCCGGGTATGAACCGGACGCTCTAGCCAGCTGAGCTACACCGCGAAACTCTTATATTAAAATAAGAAT
>NZ_CP172952.1:0-225000 GCF_050546705.1 Enterococcus sp. AZ104 | reverse complement strand
TCCACTCTCCTCTTCTGCACTCAAGTCTCCCAGTTTCCAATGACCCTCCCCGGTTGAGCCGGGGGCTTTCACATCAGACTTAAGAAACCGCCTGCGCTCGCTTTACGCCCAATAAATCCGGACAACGCTTGCCACCTACGTATTACCGCGGCTGCTGGCACGTAGTTAGCCGTGGCTTTCTGGTTAGATACCGTCAGGGGACGTTCAGTTACTAACGTCCTTGTTCTTCTCTAACAACAGAGTTTTACGATCCGAAAACCTTCTTCACTCACGCGGCGTTGCTCGGTCAGACTTTCGTCCATTGCCGAAGATTCCCTACTGCTGCCTCCCGTAGGAGTCTGGGCCGTGTCTCAGTCCCAGTGTGGCCGATCACCCTCTCAGGTCGGCTATGCATCGTGGCCTTGGTGAGCCGTTACCTCACCAACTAGCTAATGCACCGCGGGTCCATCCATCAGCGACACCCGAAAGCGCCTTTCACTCTTATGCCATGCGGCATAAACTGTTATGCGGTATTAGCACCTGTTTCCAAGTGTTATCCCCCTCTGATGGGTAGGTTACCCACGTGTTACTCACCCGTCCGCCACTCCTCTTTCCAATTGAGTGCAAGCACTCGGGAGGAAAGAAGCGTTCGACTTGCATGTATTAGGCACGCCGCCAGCGTTCGTCCTGAGCCAGGATCAAACTCTCATAATAAAAGTTAGAACAATCTTACGATTGTTAAGCTCAATTTGTTTGCTAGCATATTGCTTGCTTGTTAAAAATGTTTGTTGTCTTGAATTGAATCAAGACGCCCTACACATTTGGTTCGTCTATTCTTTGTTCAGTTTTCAAAGGTCTACGTTACCTCGCAGCAACTTTTATATCATAACAAACTTTCGTTTGAATGTCAAGAACTTTTTTAAAAAAGTTTTTTTAAGTTGTTTTGCTCGGTTGTTGTTGTCTGTTGTGACAACTTCTATATCTTATCATCTCGTTTGTTATTTGTCAACAACTTTTTTGTTGTTTTTTCAAACTTTTTTCGAGAGATTCGAAATCAAGAATTGTTATTTAATTATTGATTTCTGAATCGCTCAGCTGTGTGACTCGCCTTGCGACATGTAATAATATACCAAGATTTCAAGCATTGGTCAATCATTATTTTCACTTTTTTTAAACTTTTTTTCAATACCGATTATTCTTTCTTATCCGATTAGATAAAGTTCGTTTTTTTATCAGATTACCCATTCTTTTTATTACCCATCTTCGATTTTTTTAGAAAAAAAGAATTGGTTTCAATTGTTTTTCTATTCTTTTTTTATTTAATTTTTTGCGAATACAAAAAAAAGATGCCCTTAAGGCATCTTTTTTTATCTCATTGTTGGGAATAGCAAGACATCACGAATTGATTGTGCATCAGTTAATAACATAACTAGTCGATCAATCCCAATACCTAATCCTCCGGTTGGTGGCAAGCCATATTCTAAGGCTTCGATGAAATCTTCATCTACTCCGTGTGCTTCATCATTTCCTTGTTCCCGTTCTTTTTCTTGTTCTTCAAAACGTTCACGTTGGTCAATTGGATCATTTAATTCTGTAAATGCATTAGCAAACTCTTTTCCGATAATAAATAGTTCAAAGCGGTCAGTGAAACGACCATCTTCTGGATTTTTCTTCGCTAATGGTGAAACAGCTACTGGGTGACCATAAATAAATGTTGGTTGTTGCAACGTATCTTCTACAAATGTTTCGAAAAATTCATTAATGATATGACCGACTGTCATGGCATCTGTAATTTCAACATTATGTTCTTTAGCCAACGCACGGGCTTCTTCTATCGTCATCTCTTGCCAAAAATCTACGCCCGTTTGTTCTTTGACCGCATCTACCATGTGTAGACGTTTGAAAGGACTTCCTAAGTCAACCGCTTGACCATCGTACGTGATATCAGTAGTTCCTAAGACTTTTTCCGCAGCATTACGAATAATTCCCTCTGTTAAATCCATCACATCTTGATAATCAGTATAAGCGGTATAAGCTTCTAGCATTGTAAATTCTGGGTTATGAGTGGTATCGATTCCTTCATTACGGAAGACACGACCAATTTCATATACTTTTTCCATGCCACCGACAATTAAACGTTTTAAATGTAACTCTAGGGCAATGCGTAAGTATAAGTCCATATCTAATGCATTATGGTGTGTGATAAATGGACGAGCAGCAGCTCCTCCTGCTTCGTTATGCAAGACAGGCGTTTCTACTTCGACATAGCCATTGCCATCTAGATAACGACGGATTTCGCTAATAATTTGACTGCGTTTCATGAAACGATCAAAGCTTTCTTTGTTACTGATTAAATCCAAATAGCGTTGACGATAGCGTTGCTCCACATTCGTTAATCCATGGTATTTATCTGGCAATGGACGCAAAGCTTTAGTTAATAACGTAATTGTTTGAGCTTTAACAGTAACTTCCCCCGTATTGGTTTTCATTACTTGACCTGTCACACCAAAGAAGTCGCCTAAGTCAGCATGTTTAAATAGTTCATAGGCTTCGTCTCCAACTTGGTCCTTCCGAACATAAATTTGAATTTGGCCTTCACGGTCTTGCAAATGGGCGAAACCAGCTTTTCCTTTACCACGTTTTGTCATCATACGTCCAGCAACGCTGACTTCTGTATTCATTTCACTAAGTTCTTCTTTTGTATGATTATCATATTGTTCATGAAGTTCTGCTGAATTATGAGTGCGATCGAAACGTTTACCGAAAGGATCAATCCCTTCTTCACGTAAAGCTTCCATTTTTTCGCGGCGCACGAGCATTTGATCATTTAAATCCTCTAAATGCGCTTGTTGTTCTTCTGCCACTGTTGTTCCTCCATTCTTGATTTTAACCTATCCTAATAATGCCACAGTAATTCGAAAAAAAGCAAGCCGAATTTTACTTTCGGCTTGAATTTTTTATTCTTCTATAGTAGTTACAGCAACTTTGGAAATCTTCTCTACAAAGGCATCAAGTAAATCGACAACTGCTTGTTGTGTTTCAACTTGGTTAATCGCAACTTTCACTTTAGCTGCTCGCGAGATTCCTTTTAGATAGTAAGAAGCATGTTGGCGAAACTCACGGACCGCAATTTTTTCACCTTTTAAATCCACTAATCGTTGTAAATGAACTTTTGCAATATTGATTTTTTCAGCTGGTGAAGGCTCAGGCATCAATTCGCCCGTTTCCAAGTATTCTTTCGTCCGTTGAATCATCCAAGGATTGCCCAAAGCAGCTCGACCAATCATCACACCATCCGCTCCAACATATTCTAACATGCGTTTAGCATCTTCAGGCGTTTTGACATCGCCATTTCCCATAAAAGGAATGCTTAAATGCTTTTTCACTTCCTTTAAAACGTCCCAGTTGGCTGTCCCTTCGTACATTTGGACACGCGTCCGACCATGCATAGCAATTGCCGAAGCCCCTGCTTGTTCGGCAGCCAAAGCGTTGTCTACAGCATATAGATGATCTTCATCCCAGCCTGTTCGCATTTTTACAGTGACAGGCAAAGAAACTGCTGAAGAGACTGCGTGAACCATCTCATGCACTTTATTCGGATCCAGCAACCATTTCGCACCAGCTTCAGCTTTAATTATTTTATTGACAGGGCAGCCCATGTTAATATCAATAATCGCCGCTTGCGTATTTTCTTCAACAAACTTAGCAGCTTCCACTAATGTTTCCTTATCTCCACCAAAAATTTGTACACTTAAAGGATATTCCCGCTCATCAATATATAGCATTTCTAAGGTTTTTTTGTTTCTTAATTTAATTCCTTTATCACTAATCATTTCACAAACGACTAATCCTGCGCCAAATTCTTTTACAGTCACACGAAAAGCGGCGTTACTAATACCCGCCATCGGAGCTACGACAACACGGTTGGGGATTTCAACGTCTCCAATTTTCCACATAGTCTTTCCTCCTACTTTTGTTTCGTATTGCGAATCGCTTCATCGCGAAGTTCAATTAATTCTTCTTCACTATAGTGATATTTATTGTTACAGAATTGACAAACTGCTTCTGCTCCATGATCTTCATCAATCATCGCATTTAATTCATCGATCCCAACGGCAATCAAAGCGGTCGCAAATTTTTCTTTGGAACAGTCACATTTAAATTGTACAGGCATTTTTTCTAAAATTTCTACTTCGTCTTCTCCCAATAAGCGATACAAGACTTGTTCAGGTGTTTCTCCATTTTCTAGTAATTGTGAAATTGGTGGCACTTCCGCTAGACGCTGTTCAATAAAATCAATGGTACTTTCATCGGCACCTGGCATTACTTGAATCATAAAACCACCGGCTGCTTTCACCGATTCATCCGTGTCCACCAATACACCTAAACCGATAGCTGAAGGAACTTGTTCAGAGACCGCCATAAAATATGTAAAGTCTTCACCGATTTCACCAGAAACAATAGGTGTTTGTCCAGAAAAGGTTTCTTTTAATCCTAAATCTTTAATGACTGTGAAAATTCCTTCGTTACCGACAGCGCCACGTACATCAATTTTACCTGTTGCATTCAACTTTAAGCTGACATGTGGATTTTTAATGTAGCCTTTTGTTTCTCCACGGCCATTACTATCGACAATAATAGCGCCAGCTGGGCCATTTCCTTGTACTTTTACAGTTAATTTATCGTCACCTTTTAAAGTCGCTCCTAGTAAAAGGGCTCCAATCAATGTGCGCCCTAACGCTGCGGTAGAAGAACTCCATGTATCATGTCTTCTTTGCGCTTCGCTAACAGTTTCAGTGGCACTGATGGCATATGCTCGAATTGAACCTTTATAACAAAGGGCTTTTACCAAATAATCTTCCATTCTTTTTCCTCTTCTCTTGGTGCTTTTTTGTCCATTAGTCAGATAATACTAGGAATCAGGTGTTTTTTCAACCAAATAATCTTCCTTCTATAGAATATCTTAATATTATAGAAGGTGCAGTATTCGTCAACTCGACAAATACTGCACCTTCTACTAATTGGTTATTTATAACGATCTTCGTAGTTATTGCGATCATATTCAGAATTGGAATCTGAATCTTTTTTCTCTTCAGATTGGACTTCTTTTTCTGTTTGTTCGCTTTCTACTTTGACTTCTTCTGCTTCATCATGTAATTCTTTTTTCGCTTCTTCAAAGTCTTGCTTTTCTTCAACTTGTTTTTGCGCTTCTTTTTCTTCTAAAGCACGTTTTGCTTCTTCGAATGTTTGCGCTTCTTTTTCACTAGGATAGTCGCTGTCAGTACCTTCAGGCATTTTACCTGTTTCAAATAATGATTTGATTGCTTTTGCATCTAATGTTTCATATTCTAATAGTTTTTCAGCGATTAGTTTATGTTGTTCACGGTGCGCTTCGATAATTTCATGCGCTTTCGTATGAGCATCCATTAAGATACGACGAACTTCCTGATCGATTTCAAACGCCACTTGTTCTGAGTAAGCTTTTGTTTGACCATAATCACGACCGACAAAGACTTGATGGTTTCCTTCATATTGAACAGGTCCTAATTTGTCGCTCATTCCATATTCAGTTACCATGCTACGGGCAATCCCTGTTGCTTGTTCAAAGTCATTTGAAGCCCCTGTTGATTGAACGCCAAAGATAATTTCTTCTGCTGTACGTCCACCAAGTAAGCCAACGATTTGTTCAAACATATCTTCTTTAGTCATTAAGAATTGATCTTCTTTTGGTAAAGCAATCATATAACCGCCTGCGCGACCACGAGGGATAATTGTTACTTTATGGACAACACGGGCACGGCTTAAGACTAAACCAACGATTGTGTGTCCCGCTTCATGGTAAGCCACCATTTCGCGTTCTTTTTTATTAATCACGCGATCTTTTTTAGCTGGACCAGCAATTACGCGGTCTTCGGCTTCATCCACATCAGAAGCATCAATTTTTTTCTTGTTACGACGAGCAGCAACTAAGGCTGCTTCGTTTAAGACATTTTCTAAATCAGCACCAGCAAAACCTGGTGTTTGTTGTGCAACAACTTTCAAATCAACGTCATCAGCTAACGGTTTGTTTTTCGCATGAACACGTAAAATCGCTTCACGACCTTTGACATCTGGACGTCCTACCAAGATTTGGCGGTCAAAACGACCTGGACGTAACAACGCTGGGTCTAACACGTCTGAACGGTTCGTTGCAGCAATTACGATAACTCCTTCATTGCCATCAAAACCATCCATCTCAACTAATAATTGGTTAAGGGTTTGTTCACGTTCGTCGTGTCCGCCACCCATACCAGCACCACGTTGACGACCAACTGCATCGATTTCATCGATAAAGATAATCGCAGGTGCGTTTTTCTTCGCTGTTTCAAATAAATCCCGGACACGGCTAGCACCGACCCCGACAAACATTTCAACGAAATCTGAACCTGAGATTGAGTAAAATGGCACACCTGCTTCACCTGCTACGGCTTTAGCAAGTAACGTTTTACCAGTCCCTGGAGGTCCTTCTAATAGTACGCCCGCAGGAATCCGTGCGCCTAATTCAGCGAAACGACGTGGATCTTTTAAGAATTCCACTACTTCAACTAATTCTTGTTTTTCTTCTTCCGCACCAGCTACATCTGAGAAGCGGACACGGTTAGCTTTTTTATCGGCTTCTTTGGCTTTTGATTTACCGAAGTTCATCACACGGCCACCGCCGCCACCGCCACCGCCTTGTTGGCTCATCATCATGTAGAAGAAGAAGAAAATAATCACTAATGGTAAGAAACTAAACAACAGTGACAACCAAGCACCACTTGTTGATTGTTCTTTGACAACTAGCTTCACCTTGTTATTTTGTGCCGCATCTTGAATGCCAGCTAAGGTTGTATCACTAGGTAAAACGGTTGTTGTGAAGCCTTTTGACGACGCTTGCGTTGAGCCCCACAATGACAGACCACCTGTGTCTTTCACTTCTTGTTTTTCTTTATACTGACCTTCAATCCGGTAAACCCCATTGGTTGGTTGAATGGTCATGTCTTTGACTTTTCCGTCTTCCAATTGTTGTTGGAAGGTTGAGTAATCGATGTCTGGCGATTGTTGGTTGTTATTTCCAAAAATGAAATAGACAACCATGACCATGGCAAGTACTACTAAGACGTAGTATAAACCATTTTTCATGCCATTATTCTTTTTGTTCATGCCTGTCCTCCTTATGCTCATCATTACAATTCATGTTATTCTTTTATCAATCCTGACCTTTACATTGTAACACAATTAATTCCTTGATAGATATTAATTTGATTCGTAAACTTCAGGTTTTAAAACGCCAATATAAGGCAAGTTGCGGTACGTTTCTGCATAGTCTAATCCGTAACCGACCACAAACTCATTGGGCACATCAAACCCTACGTAGTCAGCTTTAATGTCTACTACACGGCCTTCTGGTTTATCTAATAAGGTAACAATTTTCACAGATGCAGCTTTACGGTATCTAAACAAATCTACTAAATACGCTAATGTACGACCACTATCGATGATATCTTCTACGATTAAAATATGTCTACCTTCGACATTTGTGTCTAAGTCTTTGACAATTTTTACTTCGCCTGAAGAAACTGTCGCGTTGCCGTAGCTAGATACATCCATAAAGTCCAATTCTAAATAAGTATTGATTTCACGAGTCAAATCAGCCATAAATGGTACTGCACCTTTTAAAATACCGACCACTAAAGGATTTTTCCCTTGATATTCTTCTGTCAGTTGCTTGCCAAGCTCTGCAGACTTCGCAAGAATTTCTTCTTTGGAGATTAGGACTTTCTCAATATCTTTTTCTATCATAGTGCGCTCCTTTCAGCATTACTCCTTTGTCTTAAAAAGGAGTCTGTAGTGTATTTTATCAGTTTCTAAAGGAATACTCAAATAGGAATTTGCAAATTTTGGTACCCAAATGATTTCCTCTTGCTCATCCGTAATGACCCAAGCACTCTCTCTCGCTTCATTTGGCACTTTTTGATCAATAAAAACTCTGCTTAATTTTTTCGTAAACCCTAGTTTTAATGTAATCCGATCACCACTTTGGCGATGACGAACGGTCAAAGGTGTGGCTGTGGTCAACGGGATTGCCAACAACTGGCCCGCCCATTGATTAATCTCTTCAGGAAGAGGAAACGGTTTGTCTGTCGCAATTAATCCTAGCCACTCGGTTTCCGATAAATAAATCCCCGCACCAGGTACTAATAAATGTGTAACTTCTTCTCGCAGTGCAACCTGTTTTTGTTCTAAGCACAGCCAATCGTAACTTTTAGCTAGTTGCCATTGCTGTTCTAACATAACCGAGCCTTGCGGTTGGCGTTCATCATTCAAAACTTTTAAAATTTGTGTCATCTGGCGTTGGTTTAACGAAACCCCTAATGGCACTAATGTTTTTTGGAAAAACGCGGTTAAAAAGAAGTGCTGGTACGCAGGCGTTTCTTTTAATAATCTCTTCAAAGGAATGCGCCATCCTTGTTTGGTCGGTTCTACGGCTTCAGATAATTGAGGCTCAATTTGTTCTTGAATAAATTCTTGGGCAAAACGTTGTTCATTACTAAAAGAAGCAATCTGATCTAAGAATTGCGGATTTTCCTGCTTTAATAGCGGCAAAACCTGATTACGGAGCCGATTTCTCAAATATTCATTGGTTTGGTTCGTTTCGTCCTCAAAATAAACGAATGCTTGGCGCTGTGCAAATTGATACAATTCTTCTTTTGGATAAATAAGTAACGGACGAATCAATTCCCCTGTCGCAAAAGGACGTCTCTCTTTAATGCCTGCGGAATGGGAAAAATTAGTTCCTCGAATCAGCTTCATTAAAATCGTTTCCGCTTGATCGTCTAGATGATGTGCCGTCATTAAGACCGCCGCACCTTCAATTTCCATGACTTCTTTAAAAAATTCATAACGAAATGTGCGCGCTTTTGCTTCTAAATTTCGTTGCTTTTCAGGGTCTTCCCAACGTGTTTCATAATACGTTAGCTCTCGCTGCTGACAATAGGTAGCGAGATATTGCGCTTCCTGTGCCGACGCTTCTCGCAATTGATGATTGACGTGTGCAACAACCAATTGTAATTGTTCTTTTTCTGCCACCTGTTCCATTAACGTCAAAAGGGCCATGGAGTCTACACCACCAGAAACGGCGACCACGATTGTTTGATGCGGTTGCCAAAATCCTTGTTCTTTTCCTCGTTTATAAAACTGCCAAAACATTGTTCGCCCTTCTTTCTTCCTTAGAATAAAAGAGGAACCGAGAAATAACCCCTTCGTTATCCCCAGTCCCCCTATTTGTTTGTGCTTAGCCGCGACGTCCGCCACGTCCGCCACGTTTGCCTTCAGTATTACGTTTTAATGAAGATAAACGATCATCACTATCTTTCAAGAAAGAGCTCATCAATGAGTCAAAATCTTGTTTATTGTTATTGTTATTTGCTTGTGGTTTATTGAAAGGCTTTTTGCCCCCTGCGCGTGGATTACGGTCACGATTCTCATAATTGTTTTCACGACGTTGAAATTCACGTTTTGGTTGTTGCCCTTCTGCTGGCTCTTGTGCTTTACGGATCGATAAGCCAATTTTGCCGTCGTCACCAACTGAGGTTACTTTCACTGTTACTTCGTCACCTACTGTTAATACATCATGAATATCTTTAACGAATCCATTAGACACTTCACTGATGTGTACTAAC
This sequence comes from Enterococcus sp. AZ104, assembly GCF_050546705.1. Classification (NCBI taxonomy): domain Bacteria; kingdom Bacillati; phylum Bacillota; class Bacilli; order Lactobacillales; family Enterococcaceae; genus Enterococcus; species Enterococcus sp. AZ104. Next base: position 215,320 of record NZ_CP172952.1, on the reverse strand, counting down.
CCAGTTTTTCCTTCTCCTAAATCAATAAATGCACCAAAGTTAGTAATCCCTGACACTTTTCCTGGCAATTTAGCTCCTACTTCGATTGACATAAAAAAATTGTTCCTCCTATTTTTTCCCTAATTATAATTGCAGTTTATTCAGCTGAAGACTTAGTTGTTTCAGTTGAAGACTGTGATTGACTATTTTTTTCTGAACTGCTCTTGCTTTCTTCCGCTCCAGAAGTCTGTGTTTTTTTCATTTGTTCTGGTGTGGGATAAATCTGTTCGCCTTCTTTTGAGAGAAGGAAACGGCTACGTGCTAATTTTGCCACATAATCATCATCTTTTAACAAAGCAACGTCTTTTTTTAGATCCTTGACCTTCTTATCAACTGCTACGGATTCAGCAATTGCATCTGCTCGTTCTTGTTTGAAAGCACCTAAGCGATGATAATCTTTCATCAATTGGATGCCAGAAAAGGCAAAAATAATGAAGGCCACGAGAAAAATCGCTGCCAAGCGTCTGCGTCTAAAAATCAATTGTTTCTGTTGTTTTTGGAATTCGACATACTGTTCTTTCGTGTAGTCATTTTCCAATGCCGCAACTTTCTTCGAGTTTTTTTCATTCTTTCCCATCGTCTCGCTCCACTCGCTTTGGATTGTCCGTTTTATTATACCAACATCTAAGAACCTTGTCTAATGTTAATTTCAGAGAAGTTAAAGAAAATCAAGCTTTTTTCTAAAATATTCTTTGCTTTTGAAATAACAGCGGTTGATTTATTAATTTTTTTCAAAAGCGGCGCGTCTGTTTCATTAAAACGCTGAAAGGATGAAGCGCTTGGAATATTCATCTTTTCAATGAACTTGCCAAGCGCTCCATCCTCACCTTCTTATTCTTCAGAGACACGTGTTTCTGATTTTATTTCATACATTTTTGTGGCATCTTCTTTTTTCGTAGAGTCATTTAGTTGCAGGACTTCTACTTCTAAAATTCTGTTCCCAAATTGAATTTTGACAAGGTCACCAATCTTCACAGTACTAGAAGATTTGGCTAAGACTCCGTTGATTTGAATCCGACCTTTATCAGCGACTTCTTTGGCAACTGTTCTTCTTTTAATAATGCGAGAAACTTTTAAAAATTTATCTAACCGCATCACATTCACCTCTTTTATTTTTTTTGTCTCATCCGTAAAATTTTTGCGCCATACGGTAAACTTAACCATTCACGTATCGTAAATAATTCTAACTTAATGATGGTGCTAATAAAAACTGTACCACCCACTGCAACACCTAAAACTGTAACGAAAAACGCTTGACTTCGGTGATGCACACCTTGGAACAAGATGGAGATAATTCCTTGATAGACCAGTAATGACAGCATCATGATTGCTAAACTAAGCAACAGTTTTTTCAAAAAGTTTCGTTCTCGAACAAAACAATTAATCGCTGCATCCGATTGTCGGACTAAAACGAATAACGTCGCTAGTAACCCAAGAATAGTAGACCAACTAGCACCTAATGTTCCCCAACGAATGGTGAAAAAGCCCGTTGTCAGTAATTTCACTAATAAGCCCACACCAGCTGCCACTAAAGGACCTTTAAAACGATTGCGACTTTGTTCAATACTTTGGTAGGCCTGAATAATGGCCATAAAAGCGATGGATAAAACATACACCCCTAAAACATCGTTGCCTTTATAATCTTTAAAAAGCGTAAAGTTCATGTACGGCAATAACATCATCAGACCAATCGAAGCCGCCGATGCCAAGGTTGTGGTAAGACGCAAAAAGATTTTTGCAACTTGTAAAAATTGTTGACGGTCTTTTTTCATAAAATATTTTGTCAAACCTGGTAAAAAGGTCGAGCTTAAAGCTAAAGCAATTACCAATCCTAATTGAACTAGTGGTTGTCCTCTATCATAGACCCCTTTGTCCACTTTCGCAGCTAAATCAGAGAGCCCGAAAAGCATGAGGGCATTTTTTACTTTAAAGGAATCAATTAATTGAAATAGAATCAGAAAAGCACTATATAAAGAGACCAAACCACCCTCAATCATTAAACGTTTAAATAGTCCTGTGGTTTGAGGCATAATCTTCCATTGATGCAAGTATTCCGTACTTCCACTAAGAATTTTTCGATTGTAGTACCATAAGACAAGTACCGCTAAGACACCGCCAGCCAACGCACCACTCATAGCCACCGTCCCCGTTTGGTAAATGGAGCCACCAAAGTAATGATAGGACAACGCAGCTACTAGAATAACCCCGACACGCACAAACTGTTCCATCACCTGTGAAATACCACTAGGCACCATCAACAAATGACCTTGAAAATTCCCACGATAGAAGGAAAGAATTGGAACGAGTAAAAAGGTAAAGGAAACAACTTCCATTAATGGTTGGAGTGCAGCATCCCCCATACTAATAGCAATTTCTTGACTACCAAAGAAAAAGAAGGCCCAACAAGCAATCGCTAACCATAACACATAGGGATATAGTTGGCGCAACACTTGTTTTTGACTCCGAATATCTGGTTGTTCAGCAACAATTTTGGAAATAAATTGCGGTAAGCCTGACAATGCTAATGTCATCGCAATCCCATAGATTGGATAAACTTGCTGATACACGTAAAATCCTTCATCCCCTACAAAGTTCTGAAAAGGAACGCGATAAAACGCACTCAACACTTTTGCAATGAAGGAAGCAATGGTTAACACAACGGCACCTTGCATCATTCGTTGCATTTCTTTTTGTGCCATCTTCTAGGCCTCCTTTTAAAGGGAATCCGTTTCTTGCGAATGTTTGTATTTTTCTTGTCGCAATGCGGTTGTAAAAGCAGCAATTTCTTGAATCCAAACAGCTTCTTTACAATCTTTCGGCAACTTCAAGGAAATAGTCATTTGTTCTTTCTCAACTGCTAGATCCGCTTTTAAGCTGGTTGCCGATAACGCTTCAAACAACTGCTCCACAGAGTATGTTTTTGTGCCAATTTTACTTAACACAAACTTGACTTTTTGATCGCGTTTACGAATACTTTCTAACAAGGCACGGTCGCCATCCATTTTGATACGGCCAGTGGTTAATAAATGCGCCACTTCGTCAGGATACTCTCCAAAGCGGTCTAACAAGTCCGCTTCTAATTCTTCGTACATATCCATATTTTCTAATTGACGAATCCGTTTATAAATTTCAATTTTTTGTCGTTCGTCTGTAATGTACGTTCCTGGAATATAAGCATCAATGCCCAAATCAATTTCAACAGACGTTTTTTGGTCTTGGATATTTTTTCCTTGTTTACGAGCAACTGCCTCAGATAACATCTGTGAGTACATATCAAACCCAACCGAATCAATGAAGCCATGTTGTTGGGCACCAAGAAGGTTTCCGGCCCCTCGAATGGAAAGGTCACGCATCGCAATTTTGAACCCAGAACCTAATTCCGTAAAGTCTTTAATTGCTTCTAAACGTTTCTCACTAACTTCGTTTAGGATTTTTTGCTGTTCGTACATAAAATAAGCATAGGCCACTCGATTGCTACGCCCCACACGACCACGTAATTGATACAACGTAGATAAGCCCATGTAGTCCGCATTTTCTACAAACAAGGTATTAGCATTAGGAATATCTACTCCTGTTTCAATAATTGTTGTAGTGACTAATATATCATATTGTCCTTCAATAAAATCAAACAAAGTATTCTCCAGTTGTACTTCTGTCATTTGACCATGTGCATACGCAATTCGTGCATCTGGAACTAGTGCTTGTAACTCTTCAACTTTTCGTTCAATCGTATCTACTCGATTGTATAAATAAAAGACTTGACCATCTCGGGCCATTTCTCGCTCAATCGCTTCCCGAATCGCCCCAGGATTATTTTCCATGACATACGTTTGGATTGGATAACGATTCTCTGGTGGGGTTTCGATGACGGATAAATCACGGACACCTAACATCGACATATGAAGGGTCCTTGGGATTGGCGTTGCTGTTAACGTCAAGACATCCACTTGTGAACGCAATTGTTTTAGTCGTTCTTTATGTTTCACTCCAAACCGTTGTTCCTCATCAATAATCAACAAGCCTAAATCACTAAAATTAATATCTTGCGACAATAAACGATGGGTACCAATCACAATATCTACTTGGCCATGTTTAATTTTTTCAATTGTTTCATTTTGCTGTTTTTTCGTGCGGAAACGACTTAATAAACCAATTTCTACAGGAAAGCCCTCAAACCGCTCTTGAATCGTTTCGTAATGTTGTTGCGCTAAAATAGTTGTTGGCACTAAAAAGGCAACCTGTTTATTGTTGCTAACAGCTTTGAAAGCCGCTCGTAAAGCCACTTCTGTTTTACCAAACCCTACATCGCCAACTAACAAACGATCCATTGGTCGAGATTTTTCCATGTCGTGTTTAATTTCGGCAGCACTACGTAATTGATCATCTGTTTCAGAATACGGAAAAGCCTCTTCAAATTCTTTTTGATACGCATCATCTGGCGGAAAAGCATAGCCTTTTTCCGATTCTCTTGTCGCATAAAGTAAGATTAAATCATCCGCGATATCTTCAATTTTCGAAGCAACTTTTCGTTTGGTTTTTGTCCATTCACTGCCGCCTAGCTTGTTAATTTTCGGCGTTTTAGACTCGGAAGCAACGAACTTTTGAATCAAGTTCAATTGTGTTACTGGAATAAATAACTTGTCATCATTTTGGTACAAGATAGTCATGTAATCTTGATGGACCCCATCAACTTCTAAGGTTTCCATACCAATATATTTACCAATCCCGTGATTCGCATGAACGACATAATCGCCCGTTTTTAAGTCGCTATAACTTTTCAAACGTTCCGCATTAGAGATTGTTTGACGACGTGCCCGTTTTTTGGTCGTTGTATGAAAAATTTCTTTTTCCGTAATCGCCACGAGCTTGTTTTTAGGTAATTCAAACCCTGTTTGTAATGCCCCTTGGACAATTTGGACATGCCCATCTAACAACTGATCCCAATTGCTTACTACGCTAGGTATGTCAAAGTCCTGAAATAGCTCTTCGACTTTTTGAATCCGTTCTTTCGTAGGAACAAAAACAACGACCGTTTGGTTTTGCTTTTGCCAACGGTCCACTTCCGCTTTTAGCAACGGCATTTGACCGAAGAATTGTTGCATTGAACGATATTGGAAATTATGGACTTCTTGGAAACGAAGATTCCCCATTCCTTTTTGAAAAAGTGAAAAGAAGGTCGTATTTCGTGCAGTTTTTCGCAATTGATCATGAAAGTCTACGCCAAAAGTTTGTTCAGAAAACACGCGCATTTCTTCAATTTTCAGGGTTTGCCATTCCGCTTCCTCTCTAGCGATTTCTCGCTCCGTTTCCATCATACGAGAATAATCATCCACAAAAAGCAAACTATTTTCTGGTAAATAATCTAACAGCGTAGTTTTTTGTTGGTACAGAAAATCTGTATAATAGTGAGCATTTTCTGTAGGAATCCCTTGTTCCCAAGAAGACAGCAACTGACCAAAATATTCTTCTAAAAAATCGGTCTCCGTTTGATCTTTAGCTGTCGCTAAACGTTTTTCTAGAGCATCTTGTAACCTCATCATGCCATGATTCATATCTGCCTTTGAGAATACTAAATCAGTCATTGGTGAAATCGTTACTTCTTCAAGATTTTCTAATGAACGTTGGGTATCTGCTTCGAAATAACGGATGGAGTCAATTTCAACATCAAACAGTTCCACCCGAACAGGGTATTCGGCATTTAGCGGATAGACATCAATAATGCTTCCGCGAATACTAAATTCGCCAGGCTTCCCGACCATCGATTGGCGTTCATAGCCCATTAACACTAAGCGTTGCGCGAGGATTTCAGGTTCTACTTCCGTCCCGATTTCCCAATGAAGTTGCGCATTTTGCCACGTTTCTTTCGTTGGCAAATATTTTCGTAGTCCAGCTACTGGTACGACCACGATTCCTGCATTCGCTGTCATCAGGAAATTTAACGCACTCACTCGATCTGCGCGCGCTTCTGGTGAAGAAAAGGCCATTTCGGCGGATAACACTTCATCTACTGGAAATAGATGAACTTGTTCTGAAGGTAAAATATTTAAAAAATCATCTACTAATTGATTGGCATAGTATAGGTTTGGGACCGCAATAACAATTTTTTGATGCGTCTTTTGTAAAGCGCCTGCCATCAGTAATGTTTTAGCAGAGCCTGATAACCCAGTAATTAGTTGGCGCGTTCCTGTTGTCATTAGTTGACTGCGCCATGATTTAGCAATTTCTGTTTGGCTAATTCGTTCGATAATATTCAAACAAGGGCCCTCCTTTCTGCTATTTTCCATTAAATTGATTCATTGTTTCAACAAACGTATGTCCTTCGCATGCATATAAAGCGGCATCGGCTGCTTTCTTTACAGCAAGTAACATCTCTTCGTGTGTTTCTTTGGGAAAAGTACTTAGTACATGGTGGATAACTGTATCATTTTTTGAGGGCCGACCAATGCCAATTTTAATTCTAGGAAAGACATTAGTTCCTAAATGGGCAATCAGACTTTTTATCCCATTGTGGCCGCCAGCACTACCTTTTTGCCGTAAACGAATTTTACCGACCTCTAAGTCTAAGTCATCATAAATAACAATCAAGTCTTCCTCATCTACCCCAAAGTAGGTCAACAGCGGCCCAACAGAGCGACCTGATTCATTCATAAATGTTAATGGTTTCACTAACAATACTTTCTCAGTCCCTATAAAAAACTCTGCAATATCTGCTTCAAAATTACTATTATTAAACGAAACATTTTGCCGATACGCAATTTCATCTAGCGTAATAAAGCCAATGTTGTGTTTTGTTTCTTTGTATTTACTACCGGGATTTCCCAGTCCTACGATTACTTTCATCTTTCATTCTCCTTGGATTATAAGCTTGCCAACACAAAATGGCTGGGAAGCGTATGCGCTACCCAGTTTTATTCATTATACCATAGAAATAAAAAAACTCGCAGTCTTTGAAGATTAAGAAAGATGTAAAAAAATTTTTTAGAAATTTAAATATGCGTAAGATAGTGAAATTACGCACATGTAAGAGCTACCATTTTGAAACAGGTCTGAAAACTGTATCATTTTTACAATCAAAGTTCGTGACATTTTTTACAAACCATGTTACTATCACTTTAGCAACAGGAAATAAAAACTCGTTGCTCATGAAAAAGAATGTAGAGGAAGGAATGGTACACATGACTGCAGCCGCAGGGAATAAAGATCACCAAAAAGTAATTTTAGTCGGGGACGGTGCCGTAGGTTCTAGCTATGCCTTTGCTTTAGTAACTCAGAATATTGCTCAAGAAGTTGGGATTATTGATATTAATGTACCAAAAACTGAAGGAGACGCGTTGGACTTATCTCACGCATTAGCATTTACTTCTCCTAAAAAAATCTATGCTGCTACTTATGACGATTGCCATGATGCAGACTTAGTTGTCTTAACAGCTGGTGCGCCTCAAAAACCAGGCGAAACTCGTTTAGACTTAGTTCATAAAAACTTGAAAATTAATAAAGAAATCGTTACAACAATTGTTGATTCTGGTTTCAACGGTATCTTCTTAGTTGCCGCAAACCCAGTTGATATTTTGACTTATTCAACTTGGAAATTCTCTGGCTTCCCGAAAGAACGAGTAATCGGTTCAGGAACTTCACTAGATTCTGCTCGTTTCCGTCAAGCAATTGCCGAATTAGTTGATGTTGATGCACGAAATGTCCATGCCTACATCTTAGGGGAACACGGAGATACAGAATTCCCAGTTTGGTCACATGCGAATGTCGCTGGCTTACAAATTTACGAATGGGTGAAAAATAATCCTGACGTCGATGAAGAAGCAATGGTTAATTTATTCTTCAACGTACGCGACGCTGCTTACACAATCATCGAGAAAAAAGGAGCTACTTTCTATGGAATCGCGGTTGCACTAGCGCGTATCACTAAAGCTATCCTAAACGATGAAAACTCTGTGTTACCACTATCTGTTTATTTAGAAGGTGAATATGGTCAAAACGATATTTATATCGGTGCACCAGCGATCATCAACCGCCAAGGCGTTAAACAAGTCATTGAAATTCCATTAACAGATGCTGAACAAGAAAAAATGGAAGCTTCTGCTTCTGCATTAAAAGAAGTTATTGAAACAGCTTTTGCTAAATTTGAAGCAGAAGAAGCAAAATAACTCCTTCTACAATAGTCAAAAATTAAAAACAACCAAGAGTGAACACTATTGTTACTCCGCTTTAAAGCCTGGTACAAAAATCCAAAGTGATTTTTGTACCAGGCTTTACTTTTAATCTGTTTTACTTTACTCATCACTCAACTTTTTAAAAAAATTATTGTTTTGTTTAGCTCGAAAAATAACAATAACCAAAAATAAGTTTGTTATCTAAAATTCACTACACTACTTAATACAGTCCATCTGCTTCTTCTTTTGTCACAATGTAAATATTTTTCATTTGCGTATAAGCATCTAGCATTGATTTATGCGTTTCTCGACCAATTCCTGATTTTTTATAACCGCCAAATGGCGCGCCCGCAGGCAATTGATTGTATGTGTTGACCCACATCCGACCTGTCCGTACACCACGAGCAACCCGTAATGCCACATTGATATCTTGAGAAAAGACGGCACCACCTAGACCATATTCAGAATCATTAGCTAAACGAATGACTTCTTCTTCCGTTTCAAATTTAATCACTGTTGCAACAGGACCAAAGATTTCTTCTTGGGCCACACACATTGTATTCGTACCATTCGCTAATAACGTAGGTGCTAAAAACGCCCCCTTGTCTAGCCCATTTTCTGTTAAACGTTGCCCACCAGTAATCAGCGTAGCTCCTTCCTTCACACCAATTTCGACATATTTTAAAATTTCTTCCAATTGATGCTCATTGATCTGAGCGCCCATTTCAACATCTTTTTCCCACGGGAAACCAACGTTCACTTGTTCAAACTTTTCCTTTAAAGCTTCTACAAATTGATCATAAATACCTGACTGAACGAACACACGAGACCCAGCACAACAAACTTGCCCTTGATTGAATAAAATCCCTAACTGCACGCCTTCTAATGCACGTTCCCAATTGGCATCTTCAAAAATAATGTTGGCTGATTTTCCGCCAAGTTCTAAAGTGGCTGGAATTAGGCGGTCGGCCGCCGCTTTAGCGACAGTGTACCCCACCTCTGTTGAACCTGTAAAAGCTAGCTTATCAAACCCTGGATGTGCCAACATATAATTTCCTGAATCAGAACCACGACCGGTGATTAAATTCACTACTCCTTTCGGCAAGACTTGATCAAAAATTTTAAACAATTCCAACAGACTTAATGATGTGCTCGAGGACGGATGAATCACAACCGTGTTACCTGCTGCCAACGCTGGTGCTAATTTCCAAGCACCCATTAATAAGGGGAAATTCCACGGAATAATTTGACCCACAACACCGATGGGTTCTTTCACAACAATGGATAACGTATCCTTATCAAATTCTTTGACAGATCCTTCTTCTCCACGAATCACACTAGCAAAATACCGAAAATGGTCTGCACTGGCAGGGACATCAATCGATTGCGTTTCCCGAAGCGGTTTTCCATTATCTAAAGTCTCCACCATAGCCAAATGTTCTTGATTTTCTTCAATCAAATCAGCAATTTTCAATAAAAGATTGCTTCTTGTTACAACGTCAACATCTTTCCATGTCTGAAACGCTTCTTGAGCTGCTTCTACAGCTCGATCCACATCTGCATTTGTGGCATCTACAAATTCTGCTAATTTTTCACCATTACTAGGATTGTAACTAGCAATCATTTTGTTACCACTACCTGTTGTCCACTCTCCATTAATATACAATTGATAGCTACTGGCAACTACTTGATTTATTTCTTTTTTACTCATTTACCCACCTCTTTTTTTATTTTTGTATCCGCTTACAATTATAAGACATCTTCCACCTAAAAGTAAATAATTCTACCTAAAAAAAATATAGCTATCAGCGACTGTTGCTAACTCATCCCGACCTGAATCCTCCTGGCAATAACTGAATGTATTAAACTTTATTGGAGAGAACTTTTGCCACAAAAAAAGCTAGTACTGAAGAATTAAAATTGCTTCTTCAGTGCTAGCTTTGATTTTTCCAACTCATCCGTTCTTATTGACAAAGAGCTGATTTTTTTATTTATCTTTTGGAACGATATAGTTCATCAAATGTGTTTCATCGGCTGAGATTGTACGTGTCGAAACAACGTTTAATCCCTTCACGTTCATTTCAGAAATTAAGATGCTACCATCTTTAAAGACTTTTTCCACAAATGCGACATGACCATAAGTATTGTCTGCGCCTAAAACGCCAGCTGGGAAGGAAACCGCTGCGCCTGCTTTTGGTGTACGACTTACTTTGTACCCGCGTGCACGACCTGTTTCGCCCCAATCTTGACCATTCCCCATTGTTAAGTCCACACGTTTACCTAATTGCGTAATACGGTTGTAGACATATTGTGTACAGTTGCCCCAAGCATAACTATTAAAGGTGTCATAGTTTTTGCCATTATAGGCTGGGAAATTTGATTCCATTGGTTCAACGGTTGCTTTTTCTTTATCATAATAAGTTAAATCGTATGTTTTAATTAACGCATTTAATTTCTTATGGTAATCTTTGTCCGTTGCGTATTTTCCTGTTAGGAAACGTGTCGCTTCTTTGTATGATTTGGCTTCCGTTTTCCAGACACCATGATAGAAATCTTTATTGGAATCTAAACCATTTTTCAATAATTTCGCATAATCTTCCATTGATTCTTTATACGTTGGATATTGACGGAATTTTGCTTCTACTGTGTATAGGTTACCGAAACCATTGTCTTCATAGGTAATAAAAGAAACAGATTGACCTTTGTAATCGCCTTTAATACCAAACAAATTGTAGTTTGGTTTCTGGCTTAATTTACTATTGCCGCTGCCACTTTCTAAAATTGCTTGAGCAATCATCACACTAGCATATAAGTTTTTGTCCTTGGCCACTTTCCGAGCAGATTCACCGATTTCTTGAATAAACTCTTCTGTCTTCTTCGTTTTGCTGACCGTAAACGTCTCATCGTCTTCCACTAACCCAACCGTTGCATTTGTAACTGGTGGGACTATTTCGGGCTGCGGTGTTGACGCTGCTGGTTGTTCTACTGGCTTTTCAGCTGGCGCTGTTGGTGTCACTGGTTTCGCCGGCTGTTTTGATTCAGAAGTACTCGTACCAGGTTTTGGCTGTTCTTTAGAAGAACTTGGTGTGGTCGTCGGCGTGGTACTTGATTCAGTTGTACTTGTTGACGTAGAATCTGTGGTTGACTCTGTTGTACTCGTTGAGGTGGAGTCAGTAGTCGATTCTGTCGTACTTGTGGATGTTGAATCCGTTGTGGAATCTGTCGTTTCGGTTCCTGACGTTTCCGTGGACTCCGTGGTTGTAGATTCACTTGATTCGGTTGAACTTTCTGTTTCAGTTGTTGATTCTTCTGTCGCTTCTGTTGTTTCACTAGTCGCTGTCGTTTCAGTGTCTTCAGCAGTTGTTGCTTCTGCGGTTGTTTCTGCAACAGAACTATTTTCAGCTACCAAGTTATTACCTTCTGCAAATGCACCTACTGGCATTGATGAACCTAAAAGTAATAAGGTAGAGAACAGGGCAAATTGTTTTTTCATACTCATTCTCCTTTTTTATTTTTCTCCATTTATTTTTATGTACCAACATAATAATTGACATAGTTATTGTTTAAATGGCTCCTTTTTTAATAGTATACTGTTTCATAAAAAATTTCTAGCAAAAAGTTAAAAAAATAGAAGAAAATTCACAAATTCTTCTATCTTTTTTTGGTAATTTTCTAAGAAAAAAAAGAAAGGGCTTGAACAAACATCAATGTCCTCTCTTTTTCTCGTTATCCTTCAAACAAAATACTTTTTTTTCGAAGCGCCTCTTTGATTTCTTGGAAAGTTTCTTCGTCTGCACAGCGAATAGTATGCAGATGGACGCCTCCTGTTAAAACTGATAGTAATGTAGCATGCTCTTTTTGATACTTGTCCATAAATTTATCAATATCTTTCTCTGATTGAATACGCAAACTGCCGATTAATTCCCCATAAAGCGGATGTGCAATACTCACATCTACCACTTCTCCACCTTTGGCAACAATGACTGACAATTCTTCTCTCGTTTGTTCAGGTGTATGTTGACAAGCAATTTTCCGTTCAATTCCTTCTAAAGGTTGTTCCAGCATATACCCTCGAGCTGTTGCGACAATTTCGACCCCTGTCGCCCGTAATAGAGCGACATCTCCTACAATAATTTGTCTGCTGACATCAAAAGCTTTTGCAAAACGAGTGGCACTAATTGGCTTTTCGGTCTCTCTTAATCTTTTAACAATCTCTCTTCTTCTGATTTCTCCATCCACGACCTTCGCCTCACTCTCCTAAATGTTTTTCTTGGAAACGTTTAGAGGCGTCCATAATTCCCTGGAAAGTCTCAGATAATGTTTCTTCATACTCGGCATTTTCAACATGATTCAGAATAGTTTCTAATACTTGTTGTTCTCTTTCAGAATCAAAAACCGCATGACCTGCTTTCTTTTTCACTGCAGCAATCTCTGCGACGACGTCCATCCGCTGTTCTAATAAACGGACCAGTTCCTTATCGATTTGGTTAATCTTTGCTCGTTGTTGTTCTAAAGAAGTTGTTGGGGCGTCATCTTCAGTCAATTCTTTAATTATCCGTGCTGGATTACCTGCGATCACACAGTTTTCTGGAAACGATTTGGTCACAACAGCACCTGCTGCCACCACTACATTATCGCCTAATGTTACGCCAGGAAGGACAATCGCTCCACCGCCAATCCAAACATTGTTGCCAATGATAATTCGTTTCCCTGATTCCATTCCGCTATTACGCTTGGCCGCTTGTAATGGATGCTCGGCTGTATAAAGTTGCACATTGGGTCCAAACATACAGTTATCGCCAATTTCGATTGGACAAACATCTAAAAAAACGTTATTAAAATTGGCATAGAAATTTTTTCCCACAGAAATGTTGTAGCCATAATCAAATTGAATCATCGGTTCGATGTACGTCCCGACACCCACTTTTCCAAACGTTTCTTCTATTAATTGACGACGAATATAAGTGTCTGGTTGTTGGTTAATTAACGCCATTTGTTCACGGGCTTTTTTGCGATCAGCCACTAATTCAGGATCTGAGGCAAAATATAGTGCACCTGCGATCATTTTTTCTTTTTCTGATTTAAATTCTTCCATTCCGTTACTCCTTTATCGTTAATTCTGCAAATATCGTTTCGGCTTTCGCTTCTAAAAAATAATAAGGTTGTTGTAAAAATAGCGGCGTTTGATTAATGGCTAAAATAGTTGCCGTTGGTTGTTTATAATGAATCAAATCGCAAAATGGATGCACTTGAAAACTCGTGCCGACAATCACGATTAAGTCGGCAGAAGCAACGGCCTGAATGGCTTTTTCAATTGCCTCTTCGGATAGTCCTTCTTCATACAAAGTAATAGCTGGACGGATTTGTCCATGACAATCAGCGTGCCGATCACTAAGCAAATAGTCTTGCCAAGGAACCGTTGCACCACAAGTTTGGCAATAACATTCATATAAATTACCATGAAAGTCCACCACTTCTTGGCTACCTGCTTTTCGATGAAGCCCATCAATATTTTGTGAAACAATTTTTCCCCGTTTCATTTGCTCTAATTGGGCCATTTTCTGGTGAATGATATTAGGTTGTGCGTCTGGATGATAGAGCGTTTTAACGAATTGATAAAACTTTTCTGGCTCTGTTTTTAAGCAAGTCCGGCTCAATAAGTATTCCGGTTGCTGGATTCCTTGATAGACACCTTTTAAGGAACGATAATCTGGCACACCTGAGGCTGTCGAGATACCCGCACCTGTTAAAAATGTGATTTTTTGTTGGGTTGCCAACCAATGAATTGCCTCGGCTTGCGTGATATCTTGCATATCGATTCAGCTCCTAATCTTCTATATTATAACGTATTTTAACATTAGCACCAAAAGTTTTTCCACTTTTTGAAAACTTCTTACCTATATATTGATTTATCTTGAAAGAGTTTGTGACAAATTTCTCAACTCGTGGTAAAATATGCATGAGTAAAAGTGAGGTGAAACAACAATGGTCGCATTTATTATTTATTGGGCTGCAATTATTGCCTGCATCGCTTGGGGCGTTTTAAGCATTTGGTTCTCTGTTTTTTATCTTTCTCGTAAAGAAAACGGAAATCTTTGGGCTTTTGCGTTCTTCAACGTTATCGCTATTATCGCCTTAGCAATTGTTTTATTAGTTTACAAAACTTGGGATTTCGGTATCTTAACTTACTCAAGTCTAATTTATACAATTTTAGCTTCTTTAGGTGTATTGACTGTTCTTCAAGCTATTTTAGGTCGTGAACCAAAAGCTGTCAAAGCTTAAGTAAAAAGCAACTGTTCCTTTAGGAATGGTTGCTTTTTTCGTATTAGTTTCTATTTCGTAGGGAAAATGTTACGCTAATTTCATGGTGTTTGTGTCCTCTTGATAAATTCCTTTGCTGGAACATATTGACTTTCTTCTGGATTTATCCTAAAATTAATAACTGAATTTAATAACTGAATAGTGCCTCAAAAAAGAGGTAGAGGTCGCGGTTTTTATTACGCTTGTGGAGTGAGAGGACACTGGGAAGCAAGTTTAGGATCAATCGCCGAAATGCATAACGGAGCCTCTTCTGTTGTGTGTTGGGACGTAAGTTAAGAGCTTGCGGACTGTCTTAGTAGTGATGCTAAGTTGTGCTATGTTTCGTTGAGGAATTTTTTTCGACATTACCTAGCAACCTTACATCTGTTTGGTTGTTTTTTTGTATTCAAAAATAGGTTGTGACAGAAGTATTCTCCTTTAAAAAGACAGAATCGCTTTTGCTCAGCTGATTATCAAAGCTTGTTGATTGAAAAAAGACAAAACGATCAATCAGACAAGAAATTTAAAGGAGAGAAAAAGATGAACAAAAAAGTTTTTTCATTCAGTCTACTACTTGTCACGCTATTTTCGTTACTTGGCATGACAACCAACGCTTCGGCGGAGGAAAATGGTGAATTTCGTGTCGGCATGGAAGCTGGCTACGCCCCTTTTAACTGGTCACAGAAAAATGACGCACATGGCGCAGTGCCTATTCAAGGCAACTCTTATGCAGGCGGCTATGATGTTCAAATTTCTAAAAAAATTGCCGATGGTTTAGGTCGTAAATTAGTAATCGTCCAAACCAAATGGGATGGCTTGGCGCCCGCCTTACAATCTGGAAAAATTGATGCCATTATCGCCGGAATGAGCCCAACCGCTGAACGAAAAAAAGAAATTGCTTTTACAAACCCTTATTATGAATCACAATTTGTCGTAATTGTAAAAAAAGATGGCAAATACGCTAATGCAAAAAACTTGAAAGATTTAGCTGATGCTAAAATTACAGCTCAACTAAATACATTCCACTACGGATTAATTGATCAAATTCCAAATGTCAATAAACAGCAAGCAATGGATAACTTTTCAGCTATGCGAACAGCACTTGCTTCTGGCATGATTGATGGGTATGTTAGTGAACGCCCCGAAGGCATAACAGCAACTAGTGTCAATAAAGAATTAAAAATGTTAGAATTTCCAAAAGAAAATGGCTTTGATGCTAGCGCTGAAGACTCACAAGTAGCAGTCGGCATGCGTAAAGGCGATCCAGACATTGAAAAAGTAAACAAAATTTTAGCAGGTATTTCTCAAGATGAACGGACAAAAATTATGGACCAAGCAATCAAGGATCAACCTGCAGCAACAGATAGTGATGAACAAAAAACAGGACTTATTAACGATTTCAAAAATATTTGGAATCAATATGGCGACATGTTTTTACGTGGTGCTGGTTTAACGCTATTTATCGCGTTAATTGGGACGGTCGTCGGAACAACCCTTGGTTTACTAATTGGTGTCTTCCGTACAATTCCAGATTCTGAAAACCCAGTCGCTCGTTTCTTCCAAAAATTAGGAAATTTAATTCTTTCTATTTATATTGAAGTTTTCCGTGGTACACCAATGATGGTTCAAGCAATGGTTATTTTCTATGGTTTAGCTCTAGCTTTTGGCATCTCTTTAGACCGAACAGTGGCCGCACTATTTATCGTTTCTGTGAATACTGGTGCCTATATGTCTGAAATTGTTCGCGGAGGTATTTTCGCAGTAGATAAAGGACAATTCGAGGCAGCACAAGCGATTGGGATGACCCATGGACAAACAATGCGTAAAGTCGTTATTCCCCAAGTATTACGTAATATTTTACCTGCAACAGGGAATGAATTTGTCATTAATATCAAAGATACGGCCGTGTTAAGTGTTATCGGTGTTGCAGATTTATTCTTCCAAGGGAATGCTGCTTCTGGCGCAAACTTCCAGTTCTTCCAAACCTTTACAATTGTCGGCATCATGTACTTGGTAATGACTTTTGTGATTACACGAATCTTACGTGTTGTGGAACGTAAAATGGATGGCCCTTCTGCTTACGTTAAAGTAGAAGAATTAACTGAAGAAGGAAAAGAAAGCTAGGAGGCAAACAGATGAGTGCAATTATTGAAATTGAACATTTACGAAAAAGCTTTGGCGAAAACGAAGTATTAAAAGATATCAATATGAACGTCAATAAAGGAGAAGTTGTCACCATTATCGGTTCTTCTGGTTCTGGTAAATCAACGTTACTACGTTGTATTAATTTGTTAGAAAAACCAACAGATGGCAAAATCATCTATAATGGTAAAAATGTTTTAGAACGTGGTTATAGTTTGCCCAAATATCGGACCCATTTAGGCATGGTTTTCCAATCATTCAATTTATTTAATAACATGAATGTCTTAGAAAACTGTACTTCTGGTCAGGTGACTGTCCTAAAAAGAAACAAAGAAGAAGCCAAAAAAATTGCCTTAGAAAATTTAGAAAAAGTTGGCATGGCTCGTTTTATTGATGCCAAACCTGCTCAATTGTCTGGTGGACAAAAGCAACGGGTAGCCATTGCTCGAGCATTATCAATGGATCCAGATGTTTTACTTTTCGATGAACCAACTTCTGCATTGGATCCTGAAATGGTTGGCGAAGTGCTAAAAACGATGAAAAATCTTGCCCATACAGGGCTAACAATGGTGATTGTAACACATGAAATGGAATTTGCGCGGGACGTATCCGATCGTGTTATTTTCATGGATAAAGGTGTCATTGCCGAAGAAGGGACCGCTGAAGATATTTTTGTCCATCCAAAAGAAGCTCGGACAAAAGAGTTCTTACATCGGATTCTAACGAAAAACTAGTAAAAAAGAGGCAGTCATTCTGGTTAGAGTGACTGCCTCTTTTTTTATTTTTTGTATTGACGAATCATTGGCGGTTCATAGGAATCAATAAATGCACCAATTTCTTCTAAGGAATCTGAAATGAAAATTTTAGCTCGATCCGCCGCTGTTAAGAAATTAGTTTCTACCATTTTATCAAAAAAAGCAGCTAATAAATCATAGTAACCATTCACGTTGTATAAAATACAAGGATTCATATGTTCACCGACTCGGCCCCAAGAGATCACCTCGCTAATTTCTTCTAGCGTGCCGGGACCACCGGGTAAAGCTAAATACACATCTGCCAATTCAATCATCTTTTTCTTACGCGCATGCATATCACTGACTGTATGCATCTTTGTAATGCCATTATGTGCAATCTCCCGCTCCATTAAAAAAGTGGGCATGACACCAATTACCTCTCCACCTTCTGCTAAAAGCGTGTCAGCCACCGTACCCATTAGATCAACATTGCCACCGCCATAAACTAGATCATAGTGATTTTCTTTCATCCAAGCGGCTAACGCT
The DNA here is from genome assembly GCF_050546705.1 of Enterococcus sp. AZ104. Lineage (NCBI taxonomy): Bacteria > Bacillati > Bacillota > Bacilli > Lactobacillales > Enterococcaceae > Enterococcus > Enterococcus sp. AZ104. The sequence continues at coordinate 197,394 of NZ_CP172952.1, read as the reverse complement.
ACTGCAGCTTGCTGATAGATTGGCTCATTCCCCAGACTGGCGCCACAATATACTGCCATTTTTTTCACAAACATACCCTCCATTTAGATAGATTCTTTTTTACCATCTATCCTCTGGTAGCTATGGTAGCATATTTTGATTTTCTCGAAAAGGTGCAGCCATTTTTCTTTTCGTTTTAAAAGTATTTGAATTTTCAGACAATAAATGCTATAGTCTTTTTATATTTTAAAATTTCAGAAAAAGGAGCCCTATTATCTTGTCTACCTCACTCACTATTCGCTTAGTTGCCGAAGCAGATTGGCCCGCATTACATGCCTTGGATCAAATCATTTGGACAAAAAAGAATACCCCTGCCGAGATACAACCACTCTCGCTTGCGGCATATCAGGAAAAAATGAAGGATGAAACGATTTTCGTTGCCATCAGCGGACAACAACTCGCTGGATTTATTGAAGTCCATCCGCCCACTTCGTTAGCAGCTCATCAAAAGCAATGGTTACTAAGTATTGGCGTTTCGTCAGATTTCCAAGGTCAAGGGATTGGCGGTTCTTTGCTGTCGTATGTCAAAGATATGGCCCAGATAAGCGGGATTCATAAGCTGAGTTTGCGAGTAATGGCTACCAATCAAGAAGCCATTCGATTCTATGAAAAACATGGTTTTGTGCAGGAAGCACATTTTAAAGAAGAATTTTATATAAATGGACACTATTGTGATGATTATCAGTATGCTTATTTCATAGAAAAATAAGAAAACCAATGTTTTCTATAAAAACTGGTTGCTCTCTGTTTCTTCTTCTGTTATTTTAAATAATAAGACAATATTAAGGAGTGTGAATCTATGCAAAAAAAGTTAGTTTGGCGTGATTATCTATACGTTGGTTCAATGTTATTCGGTTTGTTTTTCGGTGCTGGAAATTTAATTTTCCCTGTACATATGGGACAAGAAGCGGGGGCTTCCGTCTTTTTAGCAAACTTGGGCTTCTTAGCCACTGGAATTGGCTTACCTTTTCTTGGTGTCATTGCTATGGGTGTTTCTAAAAGTTCAGGTGTTTTTGACTTAGCTTCTCGGATTAATCGTCGTTATGCTCTTATTTTTACCTTACTATTATATTTAACGATTGGTCCTTTCTTTGCTTTACCAAGGTTAGCAACTACTTCTTTTGAGATTGGTCTTGCACCATTTGTTCCGAAAGACTTGCAATGGCTGGTTCTTGCTGGTTTTTCCGCATTATTTTTCTTAGCTGTTTGGCTCTTCTCTAGAAAGCCAAGTAAAATCTTAGATTATGTGGGTAAATTTTTAAATCCGTTATTTTTAGCATTGCTAGGAATTTTGATTGTTTTAGCCTTTGTAAAACCATTAGGTCATGTGGCCAGTGCCGCTGTTGGTGAAAATTATATTTCAAGTCCTTTCTTTAAAGGATTTACAGAAGGTTATAATACGTTGGATGCTTTAGCTTCATTAGCTTTTGGGATTGTTGTCGTTTCCACTTTACGAAATATGGGCGTCGAAAAACCAGGAGATATCGCTAAAGGAATGATTAAATCAGGTGCTTTCAGTGTTGTATTGATGGGGGTTATCTATACCTTACTTGCTTATATGGGAACAATGAGTATCGGGGCTTTTCCAATCAGTGAAAACGGCGGGATTGCCTTAGCCCAAATTGCTAATTACTATTTAGGCCTACCAGGGAGTATTTTACTGGCTTTTATCGTAGTTCTTGCTTGTTTAAAAACCGGTATCGGCTTAAGCACAGCCTTTTCTGAGACTTTTGAAGAAATGTTTCCGAAAGTTTCCTATCAAAAATTCTTGGCAATTGTTGTTATTTTACCAGCTATTTTTGCAAATGTCGGCTTAACCAACATCATTCAATTTGCCGTTCCAGTCTTGATGTTCCTTTATCCATTGGCGATTACTTTAATGCTTTTGGTAATCATCAGTCCTATTTTCAAACATCGACGGGAAGTCTATCAAGCAACGACCTATATCACATTGATTGCTGCTGTTTTAGATGCATTAAATAGCGCGCCTGCCTTTATCAAAGATACGGCGTTTGTAACAACGCTTTTAGAAAAAGCCGGCCAATACTTACCATTGTTCACTATTGGCATGGGCTGGGTCGTTCCAGCAACGGTTGCTTTTCTAATTAGTTGGGTTTGGGTCATGATTTCTAAAAAAGATCCTATTCTTGATTAATTCTTACCAAAACGACACTAGAAAAAATGCGGAAGCGCATCTTTTCTAGTGTCGTTTTTATGTATATTCGTTGTACCAAACTCTTGACTATGGTAAATTGAAGTTACCAACAAGTACTGGAGGAAATTGCCCATGTTAGTTACAACAACCGAGAGAATTAGCGGTCAAGAATATGAAATTATTGGAGAAGTTTTCGGGTTAACCACACGTTCTAAAAATATGTTTAAAGATTTAGGTGCTGGACTAAAAAGCGTAGTTGGCGGTGAAATCAAAGGTTACACTGATATGCAACGAGAAGCACGCGACCAAGCAATCGAACGTTTAAAAGCAGAAGCCTCTAAATTAGGTGCAGATGCCGTTGTGATGATGCGTTTTGATTCTGGCACAATTGGCACAGACATGCAATCTGTCGTGGCTTACGGAACAGCTGTTAAATACATCTAAATTTTGCAACTAAAAAGACGCAGACCTTTTCTTGTAAGGTCTGCGTCTTTTTAGTTTTCATATTTCACTTCTGCTAAATACAATCCTTCTGGATGAGCAGTCGGACCTGCTAAATTTCGATCTTTGGCTGCGATAATTGCTGGAATCGCGGTTGGTTCCAGCCGCCCATTGCCGATTTTCAATAGCGTACCAACTAAAATCCGAATCATTTTGTACAAGAAACCATCGCCCCGAAAAGTGAATGTTAATTCATCCCCCGTTTCATTGACATGAACACTGGCTTCATGAATAGTTCGGACTTTATCTTCTACCGAACTTCCTGAGGCACAGAAAGAGGTAAAATCATGGGTGCCTAATAAATCAGGCAAAGCTTGTTGGATTTTTTCGAGATCAATGGGATACGGAAAATAACTAGCATAAAAACGTCGAAATGGACTTCGCGGTTTGCCAATATCCACTTTAAATTGATAGGTTTTTTCGATCACGTGATAACGTGCATGAAAGTCTTCTGAAACACGTTCCACGCTGCGCACAGCAATGTCTTCTGGTGTTTGTGTGTCTAACGCAAAGCGCATTTTTTCCAACGGACGTTCCTGCGGATAATCAAAGTGAATCACTTGGCCCATTGCATGAACACCTGCATCTGTTCGTCCTGAACCAAAAACCGTCACGGAGTGTCCGTTATTCATGCGTGCTAACGTTTTTTCTATTTCTTCTTGAACGGTACGCTCATTAGGCTGCTTTTGAAAGCCATGAAAATGAGTGCCATCATAGGCAATGATTGCTTTATAGCGGGGCATAATTTTTCTTCACCTTTTCTAAGTTCTTAATACAAATAAGCCAATGGTTAACAAGACAAAGCCAAACATTACTATTGTATCTCGTAGGTGCCAATGAAGAATGCGGTATTTTGTCCGTCCTTCGCCACCTTGATAACCTCTTGCTTCCATGGCAGTCGCTAAGTCTTCCGCACGATTAAAACTACTTACGAAAAGCGGAATTAAAAGTGGAACAATAGCTTTCATTTTTTGAAGTAAGTTTCCTTCACCAAAATCAACACCACGGGCACGTTGGGCATTCATAATCTTTTCCGTTTCATCCATTAATGTTGGGACAAAACGTAAGGCAATTGATAACATCAATGAAACTTCATGAACTGGAAATTTCACCACACGAAGTGGGCGTAACAAATATTCAATCGCATCTGATAACTCTAATGGTGCCGTCGTTAAAGTTAATAACGTTGACATGAAAATAATTAAAACAAAACGACAGAAAATAAACAGCCCATTCGTCACACCAAACTGGGTAATGGAAATAATTCCCCACTGAAAGTACACCTCTCCCCCTTGTGTAAACAAGGTTTGAAGAGCCACAGTAAACAGAATTAGCCATAATAATGGCCGAACACCGCGGATAAAGAAGCGGGCGCTGATTTTTGATAATGAAATAGCAAAAGCAGTAAAGGCTGCTATTAAAACATAACTCTGCCAATTATTTGCTAAAAAGATAATTCCAATAAAATAAAAACTAGCTAATAATTTTGCGCGCGGATCTAAACGATGGATAAAAGAATCACCTGGAATATAGCGCCCAAAAATCAATTTATTCATCATTTTGCCTCACCTGCTTCCTGCATTTTTTTCAGAAGCTGATCGGCTAATTGATCGGCCGTTAATGGTAATTGCTCAAAAGAAAAGCCTTTTGCCACTAATTTTTCAGCAAATTCGGCTGCAGTTGGCACGCCTAATTGTTTTTCTTTCAGCCATTGTGTCTCTTGAAACACTTCTTGTGGTGCTCCCGCTCGGACGATTTGTCCTTTTTCTAAAACAATCACATGATCTGCGTAATTAGCCACGTCATCCATCAAATGTGTCACTAAAACGATGGTCATATTATGTTCCTTATGCAGACGACTAAACATCTCCATCATTTCTTTACGACCCTTAGGATCCAAACCAGCAGTCGGTTCGTCTAATACTAAGACTTCTGGTTCCATCGCTAGCACACCAGCAATTGCGACACGGCGCATTTGACCACCTGATAACTCAAACGGAGAGTGTTGTAAGTATTTTTCATCTAAGCCGACTAAATCAAGCATTTTCTTAGCTAATTTTTTCGCTTCTTCGTCTGAAACACCAAAGTTTTTCGGTCCGAAAGCGATGTCTCGCTCCACTGTTTCTTCAAACAATTGTGCTTCTGGAAATTGAAAAACGATCCCAACTTTTTTACGAATTGGTTTTAAATTCTTATTATCAGTTTCTGGCGTAATTACACGCTCTCCAATTGTCACTTGGCCTTTAGTTGGTTTCACCAAAGCATTCAAATGTTGTAATAACGTTGATTTGCCACTGCCAGTATGACCGACAATCGCTGTATAAGAGCCGTCTTGAATCGTTAAATTAATATCGAATAATGCCCGTTGCTCAAAAGGAGTATTGGGTTGGTAAGTAAAATCTACTTGTTTAAAACGGATGTCCATAACCAATCCACCATCCCTTCTTCTGTTAAATAATTCGTTGGCACAACAACGCCACGCTCTTTCAAAGCTACTTTTAATTTTTCAGGAAACGGTAAATCCAAGCCCATTTCAACAAGCGCTTCTCCTGCAGAAAAAATCTTTTCTGGTGTTCCCTCGTTTGTCAATTGTCCTTGGCGCATCACTAAAATACGATTCGCATTAGCCGCTTCATCAATATCGTGGGTAATAGAAATAACTGTTAAATTGCTTTCTTCTTTAATCTTTTGAATGGTAGCAATTACTTCTGCACGACCTTCTGGATCTAACATACTTGTCGCTTCGTCTAAAATAATAATATCTGGTCGCAAAGCAACCACACCAGCGATAGCTACTCGTTGTTTTTGGCCGCCAGATAGCCGAGCAGGTTCTCGCTTGGCAAAATCTAACATACGAACCCGTTCTAATGCATCGTGAACACGTTCGACCATTTCATCACGCGGAATACCTTGATTTTCTAAACCAAAAGCCACATCGTCTTCGACTGTTGAACCGACAAATTGGTTATCTGGATTCTGAAAAACCATTCCTACCATACGCCGGATATCCCAGACGTTTGCTTCATTTAATTCTTTGCCGCCAACTTTGATAGTCCCAGCAGCTGGCAGTAACAGACCATTGATCGTTTTGGCTAACGTTGATTTACCAGAACCATTATGGCCAATAATAGCGACCCATTCGCCTTGTTGAATGGAAAAAGACACATCTTTTAAAGCGGGAGAAGCATCTTCTGGTTGATAATTAAATTGGATATTATTTAGTTCAATGATTGGTTGCATCGCGTACTCCCTCAATCTATTTATTCTTTCTAACACTACCAAAAAAGTAGCGTTTTTTCAATCATCTGTTCTGATTCTTCACACTATTTTTTATTATACCAAAAGAACGGTCATTATGGGAGCTCTTATCTGTCTTGACAGGTCTATTTTTCATAAAAATAACTTCTTGTTCTCATAAAACAAGAAGTTACTGATTTTCTTTTAAAAATGTGTCTTCAAATATTCAAACGCATATTGGGCATATAACTCAGCACCCATTGCCATCGCATCTTCATCAATATTAAAACGACCATGGTGATGTGCCCATTCCGTATCTTTCTCTGGATTACCACTTCCCACTAAGGCAAAACAACCAGAAGCATGTTCAGTATAATAACTGAAGTCTTCGCCACCGGTTGTCGGCTCTTCTTGTCTTAAGGCCGCTTCACCAAAATTTTCCTTAATTAGTGTTTGGGCAAACAAGGCATCCTGCTCATCATTAATCACTGGCAACGTCCCATATTGATAATCTAACGAAGCCGTCCCACCGTAAATAGCGGCTGTTTGTTCCGCATAGCGTTGCAGCGCCTGGTCTACTCGATTACGCGTTGCTACACTAAAGCAACGAACCGTTCCTTCTAAACGTGCATTCTCAGCAATCACATTAAAACGGGTCCCCACATCCATCCGTCCAATCGTGACAACTACTGGATCTAAAGGATCTGTCTCCCGAGAAACAATCGTTTGCAGATTCATCACGAAAGAAGAAGCTATGACTGCCGCATCAATACAAGCGTTTGGCATGGCACCATGGCCACCACGGCCTTTAAAATCAACAGAAAAAATATCTGCGGATGCGAAACTTGAGCCCACTCGACACGAAGCGGTTCCTACAGGCATTTGTGACCAGATATGTAAGCCAAATACATCATCAACACCGGTCATTGCGCCTTGCGCAACCATTGCTTTAGCACCTTGCGCATTTTCTTCAGATGGTTGAAAAATTAATCTTACTGTTCCCTGAAGTTCTTCCTGAATTTCTTTTAATACTTTAGCCGCTGTTACTAACATCGCGGTATGGGAATCATGCCCACATGCATGCATCTTGCCAGCTTCTAAAGATTTATAAGCTAAATCTTCATTTAATTCCTGTACAGGTAAGGCATCCATATCAGCCCGCAGCGCAACCACTCGGCCTGGTTTGCCGCCCACAATTTCAGCAATTAAACCCGTCGGTTCTGTTTTGCGATAAGTAATTCCTAATTGATCAAGAACTGCCGCGACTTTTTCTGTCGTTCGAAATTCTTCAAATTGTAATTCTGGATGTTGGTGTAAATCCCGTCGAAAAGCAATCATTTCTTGTGAATGCTGCTTGACTAGTGCTTTGATTTTTTTCATACTTACGCCCCGTTTCTACAAACTTAATAAAATACTTGAAAAAATACCCGCTAAAATAACCGAAACAATGGTGACTGTTACGAAACCTGCCACTAACATCGGTGGCATTAAATGGCTCGTTAAAGCCGCCTGTTCTTGTTCATCTTCTGTCAATGATTGAATCACTTCATTCGTAATAATATAATCGGCTGGAAAGCCATATAAAGCTGTCAATGAAACTGCGAATGCCATCTCTTTACTCACACCTAATACACGACCAACAATTGCTGAAAAGATGTACATCCCGATAACACCAATCACAATAATCCCAATCATTGGTAAAAATAAATCCATCAACATTTCAGGTGTGGCTTGTTTTAAGCCATCAAAGACAAAAAGCATTAACCCTAAAATCGCAAAACCAAAGCTATTTGCTTTCTGCAATGGTTGTTTTTCTAAAAAGCCTAAAGACGTTGCAATCACGCCAAAACATAAACACAGCACAAAAGGACTAATCGTCACAAACGGTGCCGTCCACACAGAAACATAATAAGCAAGTGTGGCAACTAAGGCTAAACGTAAAATTCGTGAATAATCTGTATGATATCGTTTGGGTACTTTTTCAAATAGTTTAGGCACATCTGGTTCTGCTCCTGTTTCTTGCCCCTCTTGTTCATGAACCGGCTGCCATGTCCCTGCTCGATATTCTTGAAGCTTCCGCTTTCCTTCTTTTTTTAGAACAATTGAAGTTAAGGGATAACCTGCAAACCCTTGAATGACATAAATTAAAATTGCCAAAACTGAAAGTGAGGCTAAACCAGCTGATTGAGCCGCTTCTGACATTACTAATGAAGAAACTAAACCTCCTACTAACGGCGGGATTGCAACTAAAACTGTTTTTAAGTCAAAAACAAAAGTCCCCACAGCTAACAACAAGGCAATAATGCCCAGAATACCTGACAAAGCAATCACAATCGTTTTCCATTGATTAACCAATTCTTTAACAGAGAGCAGAGTGCCCATATTAGTAATCAACAGATACATTAATAAAGTGGCAACCACTGTAGGAATCCCTGCCACTTCCACAATATTTTGTGGAAAAATAGTCCAATAACCAAGAATAAATAAAACACCACAAACAAAAACAGATGGAATCCAAGCTTTTGTTTTGATAGAAACTACATCACCAATGTATAAAATAACCATCAGCAACGAAAAAGCAAACATTTGCGACATATAATTCCCCCTTCTACTAACTCTGATGTTTAATTATCTGAAAATTCCAATTAATAATCAGTATAACAAACCGGAAAAGCTTCTGCAATGCTTTTAAGAAACAAAAAAGCTTTGAGAAAACAGCGTTTTCCCAAAGCAAAAAAAAATCACCTTTATATGATGAGTGCTCCCCTGCTAAAGCCATCTTTAGCAGGGAAAGCAGAGCTAGACTCGGAGTCGCCTCCAACATCATAACACTCTAAAAGAAACATCTATAAAGTGATCGGTTTATTAATTATTTAACAAATTCGATAACTACCATTGGTGCTGCATCGCCGCGTCTTGGTTCTGTCTTCAAGATACGAGTGTAACCACCTTGGCGTTCCGCGAAACGAGGTCCTAAATCGTTAAATAGCTTTTGTAAAGCTGATTCAACAACGATAGACTCATCTTCTTCACGAACACTAGCAACTTCATTACGAACGAAAGTAGCTGCTTGACGACGTGCATGAAGATCTCCACGTTTACCTAAAGTAATCATTTTTTCTACAGTTGAACGTACTTCTTTCGCACGAGCTTCAGTAGTTACGATGCGTTCGTTGATGATTAAATCAGTTGTAATATCACGTAGCATAGCTTTACGTTGGCTTGATGTGCGTCCTAATTTACGGTAACTCACGTTGGGTTCCCTCCTTCGTTTCTGTTCTCACGAGCCACTGCTGTTAAGCAGGACTGGAAACTTCGTAAAAGTCTTAATCGTCCTTACGTAATCCTAATCCTAGATCATGCAATTTAAGTTTTACTTCTTCAAGAGATTTACGACCTAAATTACGTACTTTGATCATTTCTGGTTCAGATTTGTTTGTAAGTTCTTGTACAGTATTAATGCCTGCACGTTTTAAACAGTTATATGAACGAACTGATAAATCAAGTTCTTCAATCGTCATTTCTAGCATTTTCTCTTTTTGAGTTTCTTCTTTTTCCACCATGATTTCAGCGTTTTTCGCTTCGTCAGTAAGGTTTACAAAGATATCTAAATGCTCAGTCATGATTTTCGCAGCTAAACTTAGTGCTTCTTGAGGAATGATTGAACCATCTGTCCATATTTCCATTGTTAATTTGTCGAAATCATCACGACGACCAACACGTGTATTTTCTACTTGGTAGTTAACACGACGAACGGGTGTGTAGATGGAATCAACTGGAAGTACACCGATTGGCATATCTTCTTTTTTGTTTTCGTCTGCTTGAACATAGCCACGACCAGGTTTCACTGTTAAGCGAGCATGGAAAGTAGCTCCTTCAGCAACACTACAGATAACTAAATCTTTATTTAGGATCTCAACATCACTGTCCACGATAATATCGCCGGCAGTCACGGTAGCGGGTCCTGTAATATCGATCTCAAGGGTTTTCTCTTCTTCAGCATATAATTTCAATGCTAAGCCTTTAATATTCAAAATAATTTGTGTTACGTCTTCTCGTACACCTGGAATGGTTGAGAATTCGTGTAAAACACCATCGATTTGAATATTCGTAATTGCAGCTCCTGGTAAAGAAGACAATAAAATACGACGTAGAGAGTTACCTAAAGTAGTTCCGTAACCGCGTTCTAATGGTTCAACGACGAACTTACCATAATCTCTATTTTCATCAATTTTTTCGATTCTTGGTTTTTCAAATTCAATCATTCTTATCTATACCCCTTTCAAAACGAAAAGTGTCTTGTTCAATGACGTTCCTAATTCAAACTCAGAATGAGTGGCGCTCATTAAACACGACGGCGTTTTGGAGGGCGGCATCCATTATGAGGAACTGGAGTCACGTCACGAATTGCAGTCACTTCTAAACCTGTTGCTTGTAATGAACGAATTGCTGCTTCACGTCCAGAACCAGGTCCTTTAACTGTTACGTCTACAGTTTTAAGTCCATGTTCCATTGCCACTTTAGTTGCGGCTTCTGCAGCCATTTGAGCGGCAAAAGGAGTTGATTTTTTGCTTCCTTTAAAGCCTAATGATCCTGCTGATGACCATGCTAATGCATTACCATGTGTATCAGTAATCATTACGATTGTATTGTTGAATGTAGAATGGATATGTGCTACACCTGATTCTATATTCTTTTTGACACGGCGTTTACGACTAACTTTTTTTGCTGCCATGAAGTTCTAACCTCCTTCACTTAGGAATTATTTTTTCTTGCCTGCTACTGTTTTAGTAGGGCCTTTACGAGTACGTGCATTATTTTTCGTGTTTTGTCCACGAGTTGGTAATCCACGACGGTGACGGATTCCACGGTATGAACCGATTTCCATCAAGCGTTTGATGTTTAAGTTCACTTCACGACGAAGATCCCCTTCAACTTTTAACTTATCAATTTCCGCACGAATCGCATCTGTTTGTTCGTTTGTTAAATCACGTACACGAACATCTTCAGATACGCCAACGTTTGCTAAAACTTTTTTAGCTGTAGTGTTACCAATACCATAAATGTAAGTAAGAGAAACTACTACACGTTTGTCACGAGGGATGTCTACTCCTGCAATACGAGCCATTATTCGTTACACCTCCTAATTATCCTTGACGTTGTTTATGTTTTGGATTTGCTGGGCAAATAACCATAACACGTCCTTTACGGCGAATTACTTTACAATGTTCACACATTGGTTTTACTGATGGTCTTACTTTCATGATAATACCTCCTGTGGTTTTACGGAGTACAATTATTTAAAGCGATAAGTAATACGGCCACGCGTTAAATCATACGGTGATAATTCAACTGTTACTTTGTCACCAGGTAAGATACGGATGTAGTGCATACGGATTTTACCTGAAACAGTAGCAAGAACTTGGTGTCCATTTTCTAGTTCGACTTTAAACATTGCATTCGGCAAAGTTTCGACGACTGTACCTTCGACTTCAATCATATCTTCTTTTGCCACGCACAGTACCTCCTTGTACTTGTTTCGCGTTTTCACACGATAAAACGGCGGAAACTCCAGCTCCCACCTAGAAATTCTCAACTAACTTCGTTATTCATTTTGATGTCACAAAACTGTAGAAGTCGGACTGATATATTCTACCATATTTAGTTATGTTTTGGCAAGAGAAACTGAATACAACAACAGGGTTAAACTGCGGGCAATTGGAAATTAGTTTTCGTCAATGATTTTTTTCACATCAGAAAAAACAGTATCGATTTCGCGATTGCCATCGATTGTATGCATCAAGCCTTGTTCTTTATAGAAAGCTAAGATTGGTGCGCTACTTTCAATGTTGACTGCCAAACGATTTTTAACCGTTTCGGGCTTATCATCTTCTCTTTGGTAGAATTCATGTCCGCCACAGCGATCACAAGTGCCTTCAACTTTTGGCGGGTTGAATAATTTATGATACGTTGCGCCACATGTGCGACAGATGAATCGTCCAGCTAAACGCTCGATTAATACATCTTCTTCTACATGGATGTCAATGACAGCATCAATTTTTTTGTTTAATTCTTTAAGCATTGTATCTAATGCTTTTGCTTGATCCAGTGTACGTGGGAAACCATCTAATAGGAATCCTTTGTCTGTGTCTGGTTCAGCAAGGCGTTCTTTAACAATTCCGTTTGTTACTTCGTCAGGAACCAGTTCACCTTTATCGATATAAGATTTCGCTTCTAGGCCCAAGGCAGTTTCATTTTTCATTGCTGCACGGAACATATCTCCAGTAGAAATATGTGGAATGCCATACGTATCAATGATTTTTTCTGCTTGGGTGCCTTTACCTGCTCCAGGTAATCCCATTAAAATGAGGTTCATATATTCTCCTCCTAATTTTAAAGACCGGCTTATGAAGCTAGCCATATGTGAGAATGGTGCTGAGGTAAAACCTCAACACTCGATTCTTACTTATTGATAAAGCCGACATATTGACGTTTCATCATTAATCCTTCTAATTGTTTCGTTGTTTCTAATGCAACCCCGATAACGATTAGTAAACTTGTTCCACCTAAACCGATTGATTGAGGTAAGTTCCAAACCATTTGCGCAATGATTGGAAGTAAAGCAACAAGTCCTAGGAAAATTGAGCCGACAACACTTAATCTCATTAACACGCCAGATACATATTCTTCTGTACCTTTACCTGGTCGCACGCTTGGAATGTAGCTTCCTTGTTTTTGTAAGTTTTCCGCTAATTTCTCAGGGTTTACTTGAACAAATGCATAGAAGAACGTAAACGCAACGATTAGGACAGTATAGATGATTGCCCCTGGAACTGTGTTATAACTGAAGATTTTTGTCATAATGTCATACCAATTTTCACCAGCGAATTTTGATGAGAAAGCTTGTAAAATGGCATTTGGTGTTGCAATTAACGAGCTGGCAAAGATAACTGGAATAACCCCAGCAGCATTTACTTTTAACGGTAAATAACTACTTGTTGGTGCACCAGAAACACGTTTTGTATATTGGATTGGAATCTTACGTTCTGCTTGTTGGAAGAACGTTACGACTGTAACGATCACCAAAATAGCAATAACTAAGATTGCAATGAAAATAACAGATTGCCAAATACGAGAAGACTCGATATTGACGAAGTAATCTTCATAGATTTCTTTGACTGCTCCTGGCAAACGAGAAATAATCCCGGCAAAGATAATCATTGAAACACCATTTCCGATTCCTTTTTCTGTAATTTGTTCACCCATCCAAGTCACAAACATCGTCCCAGCAGTTAAAATAACTGCAATCATCACAAAGGTACCTAAGGTTGGATTGTTTACAATCCCAGTTTGACTTAAGCTATTAAAACCAGCAGTGATCCCCATTGACTGAGCCACACCCAAGACAATCGTTAGATATCTTGTTGCTTGATTTAATTTCTTACGCCCAACTTCCCCTTGTTTTGACCATTCTACAAATCTAGGTACAATATCCATTTGCAATAGTTGAATAATAATAGAGGCTGTAATGTATGGCGAAACCCCCATCGAGAAGATAGAGAAGTTTTGCATGGCACTACCACTCACCATATTCAACATATTCAAAAAGGGTAAGCTACTTAAATCAGACAATCCCTTTGCATTCACCCCGGGCACAGTAATGTGCGCACCTAGGCGAAATACAAACAAGATTAAAACTGTAAATAAGATTTTTGATCTAATGTCTTTGACTTTAAAGGCGTTCTTTAATAGCTTGAACAATTAGATCACCTCGATTGAACCACCAGCAGCTTCGATAGCTTCTTGTGCTGATTTCGAGAATTTAGCTGCTTTCACAGTTAATTTTTTCGTTAACTCACCATCTGCAAGAACTTTGATTCCCGCTTTTTCGTTTTTAACGATTCCTGCTTCTTTTAGGACAACAGGAGTTACTTCTGTTCCATCTTCAAAACGGTTTAAAGTATCTAAGTTTACAACAGCGTAATCTTTACGATTAATGTTTGTAAACCCACGTTTTGGTAAACGACGGAATAATGGAGTTTGACCCCCTTCAAATCCTAAACGAACACCACCGCCTGAACGGGCTTTTTGCCCTTTTTGTCCACGGCCAGCTGTTTTACCATTACCAGATGAAGTACCACGTCCAACACGGTTACGTACTTGGCGTGAGCCCTCAGCAGGTTTTAATTCATGAAGTTTCATAGGTTTGGCACCTCCTTAAGCAATCTTCTATTACAAATCTATAAATCTTAAACTTCTTCTACGTCCACTAAATGTGAAATAGTGTTAACCATACCTTTGATTGCTTCATTGGCAGGTTTTGTAACAGTACTATTCACTTTACCTAAACCTAACGCTTTAACTGTAGCACGTTGGTTTTGAGGACGTCCGATAACACTGCGTTTTAAAGTAATTTTTAATTCAGCCATTATTTTTGTCCTCCTTAACCGATAATTTCTTCTACAGATTTACCGCGAAGTGCTGCCACTTCTTCGGCACGTTTTAATTGTTTTAGACCTTCAACAGTTGCGCGAACAACGTTAATAGGTGTGTTTGAACCTAGTGATTTAGATGTAATATCTGCTACACCAGCTAATTCCAATACGGCACGAACTGGTCCACCAGCAGCTACCCCAGAACCTTCTACTGCAGGTTTCATAAGGATACGGCCGCCACCGAATACGCCAATTACTTCGTGCGGGATAGTAGAACCAACCATAGGCACTTCAACTAAGTTTTTCTTCGCGTCTTCGATTGCTTTACGGATAGCTTCAGGTACTTCTTGTGCTTTACCAGTACCGAAACCAACGTGTCCGTTTTTGTCACCGACAACAACTAAAGCTGCGAAACGTAAACGACGTCCACCTTTAACAACTTTTGTTACACGGTTGATCGCTACAACGCGGTCTTCTAATTCCAAATGTTTTGGATCAATATAAACCATGAATGGTGTTCCTCCTTCTCCTAAAATTCTAGTCCATTTTCACGAGCAGCTTCAGCTAAAGCTTGCACGCGGCCATGGTAAAGGTATCCACCACGGTCGAAGACTACTTTTTTGATGCCTTTTTCAGCGGCACGTTCAGCAACTAGTTTACCAACAGCTGCAGCTGTTTCTGTTTTTGTTCCACCTGAAATTTCTTTATCCAAGGCAGAGGCACTTGCTAGCGTCACACCCGCTACGTCATCAATGACTTGCGCGTAGATGTTTTTGTTAGAACGGAAAATGTTCAAGCGTGGGCACTCAGCAGTACCAGAGATTTTGTTACGTACACGACGATGTCTCTTTTGACGTGTTTTGTTTTTATCTGGTTTTGTAATCACAATTTTCACCTCTTTGATTTAATGTTTACTACTAATATTTCAAGCAGTCAGCAGATTACGGAAAAGAGAAGCTGGCAGACAAGACAAAAGCATTTTATTGGAAAAATCCCATAAAATGACAGTTGCTTGTTGTTGACTTCTGTTTTCTACACAGCTGTTATTATTTACCAGTTTTACCTTCTTTACGGCGTACAAATTCACCAACATAGCGAATCCCTTTGCCTTTATAAGGTTCTGGAGGACGAACGCCACGGATGTTAGCAGCTAATTCACCAACAACTTCTTTGTTGATGCCTTTAACGATAACTTGTGTGTTCGCAGGTACTTCAAATGTTACGCCTTCTGGTGCTGTCATTTCGACAGGATGAGAATAACCAACGTTTAAAGTTAATTTGTTGCCTTGTACTTGGGCACGGTATCCGACCCCGATAAGTTCAAGTGCTTTTTGGAAACCTTCAGAAACACCAACAACCATGTTGTTGAAGTTTGCACGAGTTGTTCCGTGGATTGTTTTCATTTCTTTTGAATCGTTTGGACGAGTGAATGTCACTTCGTTTCCTTCGATGTTCATTTTGATATCAGAAGAAAATTCGCGTGTTAATTCACCTTTAGGTCCTTTAACTGTAATGTTGTTTCCGTCTTGCTTGATTTCAACACCAGCAGGAAGAACAACAACTTTATTACCAATACGGCTCACTTAGAGACACCTCCTTGTGTATTTTTTAGAATTACCATACGTAGGCGATTACTTCGCCGCCGATATTTTTCGCTCTAGCTTCTTTGTCAGTAATTACACCCTCTGATGTAGAGATGATTGCAATTCCTAGACCGTTTAATACTTTTGGTACTTCGTCAGCTTTTACGTATGCACGTAAACCTGGTTTAGAAATACGTTTTAAGTTTGTGATAACACGTTCTTCGTTTTTACCATATTTTAGGAAAACACGGATTACGCCTTGTTTGTCATCTTCGATGTATTCTACGTCGCGGATAAATCCTTCACGTTTCAGGATTTCTGCGATATCACGTTTGATTTTTGAAGCAGGTACTTCTAAAGTTTCATGTTTAACCATGTTCGCATTACGAATGCGAGTTAGAAAATCTGCAATTGGATCTGTCATGACCATTGAACTATTTACCTCCTTTATGCGAGTTTACTTGTTTACCAGCTAGCTTTCTTCACGCCGGGAATTTGACCTTTATAGGCAAGTTCGCGGAAGCAAATACGGCAAAGATGAAATTTACGATAAACTGAATGTGGACGTCCACAACGTTCACAACGAGTATAAGCTTGTGTTGAATGTTTAGCAGGACGTTTGTTTTTAGCAATCATTGATTTTTTAGCCACGTAGTTCGCCTCCTTATATTATTTTTGGAATGGCATACCTAATTGTGCCAACAATTCGCGAGACTCTTCGTCAGTGTTCGCTGTTGTAACAATTACGATGTCCATACCGCGTACTTTATCTACTAAATCATAATCAACTTCTGGGAAGATTAATTGTTCTTTAATACCTAAAGTATAGTTACCACGACCATCGAAAGCTTTTTTGCTGACACCGTGGAAGTCACGTACACGAGGTAAAGAAACTGTTACTAATTTATCTAAAAATTCGTACATTCTTTCGCCGCGTAGCGTTACTTTCGCACCGATTGGCATTCCTTCACGTAAACGGAATCCAGCGATAGATTTTTTAGCTTTTGTGATAAGTGGTTTTTGACCAGTGATTAATGCTAATTCTTCAACAGCTTTGTCTAAGTTTTTAGCATTTGATACTGCATCACCCACACCCATGTTGATAACGATTTTATCAACTTTAGGTGTTTGCATAACTGAGCTGTAATTAAATTTTTCCACCAATGATGGTGTTACTTCTTTAATATATTTTTCTTTCAGGCGGTTCATTCAGTAAGCCCTCCTTCCGCAATTTTTATTTATCTAAAACTTCACCTGTTTTTTTAGAAACGCGGACTTTTTTGCCGTCGACTTCTTTAAACGCAACTTTAGTAGCTTCTCCGTTTGAAGGATCAATCACCATTACATTAGAAACATGAATTGGCGCTTCCACTTCAAGGATTCCACCTTGTGGGGCTGCTTGGTTTGGTTTTTGGTGTTTTTTAACGACGTTGACACCTTCAACGATAACTTTGTCTTGTTTAGGAAACGCTGCTAAGACAACGCCTTCTTTGTTTTTATCTTTACCAGTGATAACTTTTACTTTATCGCCTTTTTTAACAAACATTACTGTTTCGCACCTCCTTTAACGTGGGCTCGAGATTATAATACTTCTGGTGCTAGAGAAACGATCTTCATGAAGTTGTTTTCACGTAATTCACGTGCAACTGGTCCGAAGATACGTGTTCCGCGTGGGCTTTTATCGTCACGGATAATTACCGCAGCATTTTCATCAAATTTGATGTAAGAACCGTCAGCACGACGAGCGCCAGATTTTGTACGAACGATAACGGCTTTAACTACTTCACCTTTTTTAACAACCCCACCTGGCGTTGCTTGTTTGACAGTAGCAACAATAACGTCACCGATGTTAGCAGTTTTACGACCAGATCCGCCTAGGACTTTGATCGTTAAAATTTCACGTGCGCCAGAATTGTCAGCGACTCTTAAACGACTTTCTTGTTGGATCACGATGTGTATCCCCCTTTCAGATTTTGTGCTTCAATCTATTAGGAAATTCTCGTTTTATTAGATAATAACTGCTTCTTCGACTACCTCTAGTAAACGGAAACGTTTTGTAGCTGATAATGGACGAGTTTCCATGATTTTTACGATGTCTCCAACTTTCGCTGTGTTGTTTTCATCATGCGCTTTATATTTTTTAGAATATTTCATACGTTTGCCATAGATAGGGTGGTTTTTCTTTGTTTCAACGACAACTGTGATTGTTTTATCCATTTTGTCTGATACCACGCGACCTTGGTAAACTTTACGTTGATTTCTTTCTTCAGTCATACGCGTTTGGCCTCCTTCCACTATTAGTTAGCTTGTTCACGCAATACTGTTTTGATGCGTGCAATCGATTGACGTACTTCTTTAATACGTGCAGTGTTTTCTAATTGACCTGTTGCTAATTGGAATCTTAAGTTGAACAATTCTTCTTTTAATTGTTTTTCTTTATCTAGCATTTCGGCAGTGGTTAATTCTCTGATTTCTTTAACCTTCATTCGATTCACCACCCATTTCCTCACGTTTTACGATCTTAGTTTTTACCGGCAATTTGTGAGATGCAAGACGAAGAGCTTCACGAGCTACTTCTTCAGGAACGCCTGCGATTTCAAACATGATTTTACCACGTTTAACTGGTGATACCCAGCCTTCTGGTGCCCCTTTACCTTTACCCATACGTACGCCGATAGCTTTACTTGTGTAAGACTTGTGAGGGAAAATTTTAATCCATACTTTCCCGCCACGTTTCATGTAACGAGTCATTGCAATACGGGCTGCTTCGATTTGACGGTTAGTAATCCAGTGAGATTCAGTTGCTTGTAAACCCCATTCACCAAATGCTACTTCTTTTCCGCCTTTAGCTTCACCGCGCATTTTTCCGCGGAATTCACGACGGTGTTTTACACGTTTAGGTACTAACATGATTATTTCCCTCCTTTCTCAGTGTTTTTTTTCGTTGGAAGAATTTCTCCACGATAGATCCACACTTTAACTCCTAGTTTTCCGTAAGTAGTGTCCGCTTCTTCCCATGCGTAATCAATGTCCGCACGCAATGTGTGAAGTGGTACAGTTCCTTCAGAGTATCCTTCTGAACGAGCGATATCCGCACCGTTTAGACGACCTGATACTTGAGTTTTGATTCCTTTAGCGCCAGCACGCATTGCGCGTTGGATAGCTTGTTTTTGAGCACGACGGAAAGCAACACGGTTTTCTAATTGACGTGCAATTCCTTCGCCTACTAATTTTGCATCTAAATCTGGTTTTTTGATTTCAACGATGTTGATGTGAACTCGTTTGCCAGTTAATTTGTTTAATTCTTTTCTTAGGTTTTCGACTTCAGATCCGCCTTTACCGATAACCATACCTGGTTTAGCTGTGTGAATTGAAATGTTAACACGGTTTGCAGCGCGTTCGATTTCAATTGTAGATACAGCAGCATCAGCAAGTTTTGTTGCGATAAATTTACGGATTCTTAAATCTTCGTGTAAGAATTCAGCATACTCTTTTTCAGCATACCATTTCGCATCCCAGTCGCGGATGATGCCTACACGCATTCCAATTGGATGTACTTTTTGACCCACTGATTGTCCCTCCTCTTAAATGTTTAAGCTCTGTTTTCATAAAGAAAACAGCCTATTTCATGAGACTTATTTCTCTGTTACAACTACTGTGATGTGACTAGTACGTTTGTTGATTGGTGAAGCTGAACCTTTTGCACGAGGACGGAAACGTTTCATTGTTGGTCCTTCGTTAACAAATGCTTCAGATACGACTAAGCTTTCAACGTCTAAGTCAAAGTTGTTTTCTGCGTTAGCAACTGCTGACATTAAAACTTTTTCAATGATTCCAGCAGACTTGTTCGGTGTGAATTTCAAGATTGAAATTGCA
The DNA here is from genome assembly GCF_050546705.1 of Enterococcus sp. AZ104. Taxonomy (NCBI): domain Bacteria; kingdom Bacillati; phylum Bacillota; class Bacilli; order Lactobacillales; family Enterococcaceae; genus Enterococcus; species Enterococcus sp. AZ104. Next base: position 177,568 of record NZ_CP172952.1, on the reverse strand, counting down.
TCCGCAACGCTTTTCCCTCTGATAAGATCGATTACTAAACGTGCTTTACGAGGTGAAGTGCGAACTGTTTTTGCAGTTGCTTTAGCTGATGTAATTTGTTCTGACATTTGCATATCCTCCCCTCAAAATTAGCGTTTAGTTTTTTTATCGTCAGCAACGTGGCCACGATAAGTTCTAGTTGGTGCAAATTCACCTAATTTATGTCCTACCATGTCTTCTTGAATGTAAACAGGGACATGTTTCCGTCCATCATATACAGCGATTGTGAAACCTACGAATGATGGAAAAATTGTAGAGCGGCGAGACCAAGTTTTAATTACTTTTTTCTTTTCGGCACCTTGTTGTGCTTCGACCTTTTTCATCAAATGATCATCGACGAAAGGTCCTTTTTTTAAACTACGACCCATGGTGAACCTCCTCTCAAAATGTACGACACATGGTCAAAAAAATTATTTAGTACGACGACGAACGATAAGTTTGTCTGATTTAGCTTTTTTATTACGTGTTTTGTATCCAATTGCTGGTTGACCCCATGGAGATACTGGCGCTTTACGTCCAATTGGTGTTTTACCTTCACCACCACCGTGTGGGTGATCGTTAGGGTTCATTACGCTACCACGAACAGTTGGGCGTTTACGCATCCAACGAGAGCGGCCAGCTTTACCAATGTTGATTAATTCGTGTTGTTCGTTACCAACTGAACCGATTGTTGCACGGCAAGTTGCTAAGATCATACGAACTTCGCCAGAGTTTAAGCGGATTAATACGTATTTGCCTTCTTTACCAAGTACTTGCGCGCTTGTTCCAGCTGAACGGATTAATTGTCCACCTTTACCAGGTTTCATTTCAATGTTGTGGATAACTGTACCAACTGGAATGTTTTCCAATGGTAATGCGTTACCTACTTTAATATCTGCTTCTGGACCAGATACTAGGCGCATGCCTACTTCTAATCCTTTTGGTGCTAAGATGTATGCCTTAACCCCGTCTTCGTAATGAACTAACGCGATGTTAGCAGAACGGTTTGGATCGTACTCGATCGTTTTAACAACCGCTGCGACGTTATCTTTATTACGTTTGAAGTCAATCACACGGTATTGACGTTTGTGACCGCCACCTTGGTGACGAACCGTAATGCGACCGTTGTTGTTACGACCGGCATTGTTTTTTAATGGCTGTAACAATGATTTTTCTGGTGTTGAAGTTGTGATTTCAGCGAAATCAGAACTTGTCATGTTACGACGGCCATTTGTGGTAGGTTTGTACTTTTTAATCGCCACGTCTTATTTCCCTCCTACGTTGATATTGTTCAGGACTGCTTATTCAGCAGCTTCGAATAATTGAATTTCTTTTGAATCTTCAGTTAATGTAACGATCGCTTTGCGACGTTTTTTTGTATAACCTGCATATTTACCCATGCGTTTGAATTTTGGACGCACGTTTAAGATGTTTACGTTTGCTACTTTAACATCGAATGCTGATTCAACAGCTTGTTTTACTAAAGTTTTGTTTGCGCGAGTGTCCACTTCGAAAGTATATTTCTTTTCGTCCATAGCTAACATGGATTTTTCAGTGATCACTGGGCGTTTGATTACGTCTAGTAATTCCATTATGCAAGCACCTCCTCAATTTGAGTAAGAGCTGTTTGTGTTGCCAAGACTTTGTTAGCTGACACAACATCTAACACACTAACGTTATCAGAAGTTACTACAGAAACGTTTGGTAAGTTACGAGCTGATAAAGCTGCAAAGTCGTTACCATTTTCTAAAACAACTAATACTTTAGTATCGATAGACAAGTTAGCAAGAACTTGTTTGAATTCTTTTGTTTTTGGTGCATCGAAGCTTAAACCTTCTACTGCTACCAAGTTATTTTCAGCAACTTTATCTGATAATACAGATTTCATTGCTAAGCGACGAACTTTTTTAGGAAGTTTGTAGCTGTATGAACGCGGTGTTGGTCCAAAGACTACGCCACCTCCACGCCATTGTGGTGAACGGATTGAACCTTGACGAGCACGACCAGTTCCTTTTTGACGCCATGGTTTGCGGCCACCGCCACGAACAGCGCTACGGTTTTTAACTGCGTGTGTTCCTTGTCTTAATGAAGCACGTTGCATGATGATTGCATCATAGACAACACTTTCATTAGGTTCGATTCCGAAGATTTCTTCATTTAAAGTGATTTCACCGTTTTGAGTTCCATCTTGTTTGAATAATGCTACATTCGGCATTCCTTAGTTCCTCCTTTCCCTACACTTATTTAGCTTTCACAGCTGATTTAATTGTGATTAAAGATTTTTTCGCTCCAGGAATGTTTCCTTTGATTAAGATAACATTTCTTTCTACGTCCACTTTAACAACTTCAAGGTTTTGAATTGTTACGCGGTCGCCACCCATACGGCCGGCTAGTCGTTTATTTTTAAATACACGGTTAGGCGCTACTGGACCCATTGACCCAGGACGACGGTGATAACGAGAACCATGAGACATAGGTCCGCGGCTTTGGCCGTGACGTTTGATTGCCCCTTGGAATCCTTTACCTTTCGTAGTACCTGTAACATCAACAACGTCTCCTGCTTGGAAAACATCTACTTTGATTTCTTTACCTACTTCATATTCTCCTAGCTCAACATTCTTGAATTCTTTAATGAAGCGCTTAGGAGCCGTGTTTGCTTTTGCAACATGACCTTTCGCAGGTTTGTTTGATAAAACTTCACGTTTGTCTTGGTAACCAACTTGGATAGCTTCGTATCCGTCAGTTTCAACAGTTTTTACTTGTAAAACTACGTTTGGCGTAGCTTCAACTACTGTTACTGGAATTAATTCACCAGACTCAGTAAAGATTTGTGTCATTCCCACTTTTTTCCCTAAGATTCCTTTGGTCATGAGTACACCTCCATCTTAATTTTATAGTTTGATTTCAATATTAACACCAGACGGTAAGTCAAGCTTCATTAGAGCGTCAACTGTTTTTGGTGTTGGGTTCACAATGTCAATTAGACGTTTGTGAGTACGCATTTCGAATTGTTCGCGAGAATCTTTGTATTTATGAGTCGCACGAATAACTGTGTAAAGTGAGCGTTCTGTTGGTAATGGAATCGGACCTGATACGTCAGCTCCAGTTCTTTTTGCTGTTTCCACAATTTTATCCGCTGATTGATCTAAAATACGGTGTTCATACGCTTTTAAACGGATACGAATTTTTTGTTTTGCCATCTTGTTCCCTCCTTCGCCTATTTTAAAAGTAGACATAGCTCCACGAAAATTTATCCGGCATGCTCGTTCATGGCAAAGCGTCCGAGCGTGTCGCAACCTCTCGCTTCACAGCCGGCAAATCAAATCGTTGATCTACCAATGCTTTTTACACTCCTGTAAACAGCACCTTTTTGATTATACTATGAAAGGATAGTGTTAGCAAGGATTTTCTGCGTTTTTTTGAAAGAATTTTTTCTTGTTTTGAAAAGCATTTGTTTTGTTTTTCAATTCTTTTCATTCTATTTTTATAAAAAAAGAATTTGAGATTCCTTTTTTACCAGAATCTCAAATTCTCTCTTTTTTATTCTATTAACCAATCCGGCGCATTGGAATATCATTGTTATCTGGATGAACCAATAAATATTGAATAACATCAATATTGCTTGCTTGGAATGAGGCTGCACATGCTTGCAAATATAAGTCCCACATTCGATAGAAGCGCTCGCCTTTTTCGTCAACAATTTCTGTTTCTATATTATGGAAGTTTTTTGTCCAATGTTCCAGCGTCAATTGATAATCTCTGCGCAAACTTTCCAAGTCAATCACTTGCAAGTCGTTTTCTGTCATATGGCCGACTAGCTCAGTGACACCAGGAATATAGCCACCTGGGAAAATATAACGATTGATCCAAGCATTTTTAGCCCCACCTTGTTGGCGACTGATCCCATGAATCAACGCCGTACCTTTAGGCGCTAAATTCCGCTGAACGACATCAAAATATTCATGTAGATTTTCCGCACCGACATGTTCAAACATCCCAACACTCGTAATATGGTCAAAAGACTCTCCTTTTAAATCACGATAATCCATCAATTTGACAGTCATTCGATCTTGTAGACCTTCTTTTTCTATAATATGGCGAATATGATGAAATTGCTCTTCACTTAATGTAATCCCAGTTGCTTTGGCTCCATATTCTTTCACCGCAGTTAAAATTAACGTGCCCCAGCCGCAGCCAATATCCAGTAAAGTGTCGCCCTCTTTGATAAACAATTTATCTAAAATATGATGAACTTTATTCACTTGCGCTTGTTCTAATGTATCTTCAGGCGTTTTAAAATAAGCACATGAATACGTCATTGTTTGGTCAAGCCATTTTTTGTAAAAATCATTTCCTAGATCGTAATGGCTGTGAATATCCTCTTGCGAACGTTTTTTTGAATGACTTTCTTTAGGAAGCCATTTAATAAATTTAGCATTGTGTAAAAAGCTATCCTTTTGGTTATACACATCATAAATCAGCGCTTGGATATCGCCTTCGATTTCAATTTTGCGATCCATGTAGGCTTCCCCTAAAGTTAACGAAGCGTTATTCAGTAAATCCTTCACAGGAATTTTTTCATTGAATACAATTTTAAAAACCGGATCCCCCGACCCTTGCCCATACTCTTTGACGGTACCATCCCAGTATGTGACTTGTGTCTTTTTTGAAAAAGACCATTTAAACAGTTGACTGTACGTTTCTTTTTCTAACATTGCATTCCCTCCATTAAATACCATTTGAAGCCAAAACAAAAAGAAGTCGCTTTCCGGTAGTTCGTCAAAACAAACACCACAGTCCGTTCTAAACTGAAGCACAGAAAAGTTATCACCCCTTCTATGTTCCGCTTCTTTTTTTGCAATTACAGTTCTATTCTACTCCTCTTTTAAAAATTTGAACATTCTTTTAACGTAATACCTACTATTGTTATTCTTTATCACAAAAAAACTAGAGCCAGTCCTTGACAGACTCCTCTAGTTCTAAACATTATGCTTTCTTACGCATCCGTTGTTCCGCATGAGTGTAAGCGCCATGCCACACGTGCCCCACATAAGGATTAACTTGAATACCGTGTTTAATCGCCGCTGCTACAAATTTTTTCGCTAAAGTTACTGCTTCTAACACCGAATAACCTTTCGCCAAGCCAGCTGTGATTGCCGCTGAAAAAGTACAACCTGCACCATGATTATAATCAGTTGGATATAATTCATTTTCCAAAAGATGCGCGGTGTGACCATCGTAAAACAAGTCCAGTGCTTTTTCACCAGCTAAGCGATGTCCCCCTTTAACCACGACATGCTCGGCTCCCATTTGTACAATTCGTTTTGCCGCTTCTTCCATCTCCGCCACGGAAGAAATTTCGCCTAAACCAGATAAGATGCCCGCTTCAATTAAATTAGGCGTGGCCACTAATGCTAATGGCAGTAAATCGTTTTTTAGGCCTTCCACACTTTTGGGTTGCAGAATTTGTGCCGTGCCCTTACAAGCAATGACTGGGTCAATCACGACTTTTTGAATTTTCTCTTGTTTAATGTATTTGCTAGCCATTTTAATATTTTGTTCATTGCCCATCATCCCTGTTTTCAAGGCCGCTACTGGACCGCCTGCAAAAACCGAAATCAATTGTTTTTCTAAGAGCGTTTCTGGCAATTCAGTTACTTCATGTGACCAGCCTGTCGTAGGATCCATCGTCACAATCGAGGTTAAACTTGAAAATCCAAAAACTCCATACTCTTCAAATGTTTTTAAATCTGCTTGAATCCCTGCCCCTCCAGTTGAATCGGAGCCTGCAATCGTCAATACTTTTTCCATTAAATCACCTACCCTTTTTCTCCAAGTATACGGAAGAAACAAGTCAGCTAAAACAGCCAATTGGCTTATTTTTTAGCCAGCCAATTTCTAAACAAAAAAAAGACCAGAGAATAAATTCTCTGGTCTTACGTCCGAATACCCCAGTTTTTCACGCTGGTTAAAACTATAGTTAAAAAGTTAATTATTTAACGATTTCAGTAACAACGCCTGAACCTACAGTACGTCCGCCTTCACGAATAGAGAAACGAGTTCCGTCTTCGATAGCGATTGGGTGAATTAATTCAACGTCCATAGCAACGTTATCACCAGGCATTACCATTTCAGTACCTTCTGGCAATTCTACAACACCAGTAACGTCTGTTGTACGGAAGTAGAATTGAGGACGGTAGTTAGTGAAGAATGGAGTGTGACGTCCGCCTTCTTCTTTTGATAATACGTATACTTCAGCTTTGAATTTTGTGTGTGGAGTGATTGTAGCTGGTTTAGCTAATACTTGTCCACGTTCGATATCTTCACGTGCTACACCACGTAATAAAGCACCGATGTTGTCGCCTGCTTCAGCGTAGTCTAATAATTTACGGAACATTTCAACACCTGTAACAGTTGTTTTAGATGTTTCGTCTTTAATACCAACGATTTCAACTTCGTCACCAACGCGAACTTCACCACGTTCAACACGGCCTGTAGCAACAGTACCACGTCCAGTGATTGAGAATACGTCTTCGACTGGCATCATGAATGGTTTGTCAGTATCACGTTCTGGAGTTGGGATATATTCGTCAACTGCAGCCATTAATTCTAAGATTTTTTCTTCATAAGACTCGTCGCCTTCTAAAGCTTTCAAAGCAGAACCTGCGATAACTGGAACATCATCGCCTGGGAAATCGTATTCTGATAATAAGTCACGAACTTCCATTTCTACTAATTCTAATAATTCTTCGTCATCAACCATATCCATTTTGTTTAAGAATACAACGATGTATGGTACACCAACGTTACGTGATAATAAGATATGTTCACGTGTTTGAGGCATAGGACCATCAGCAGCAGAAACTACTAAGATAGCTCCGTCCATTTGAGCAGCACCAGTGATCATGTTTTTAACGTAGTCCGCGTGTCCTGGGCAGTCAACGTGTGCATAGTGACGAGTTTCAGTTTCATATTCGATATGAGAAGTGTTGATTGTGATTCCACGTTCTTTTTCTTCTGGAGCGTTATCGATAGAATCGTAGCTTTGTGCTTCCCCGCCACCGTGTTTTGATAATACAGTAGCAATTGCAGCTGTTAATGTAGTTTTACCATGGTCAACGTGTCCGATAGTACCAATGTTAACATGGGATTTAGAACGGTCAAATTTTTCTTTTGCCATTTTGAATGTTCCTCCTAAAAATATAAATTTTATTGTTTGTTTTATATGTGATAGACGCTACTAAAAATCGTCTGATCATCATAAGCTATTTTACACGAAATCTTGAAAAAAGGATAGTTCTAAAAACAAACCTTTTATTCTCAAGGAAAATTATGCGTTGCCGCCGTTTTTCTTGATGATTTCTTCTTGAACAGACTTAGGTACGTCTTCATAGTGGTCAAATACCATCATAAATGTACCGCGTCCTTGTGTTGCTGAACGTAATGTTGTAGCATAACCAAACATTTCAGCTAAAGGTACCATCGCATTAACGATTTGAGAGTTACCGTGTGCTTCCATACCTTCAACACGTCCGCGACGACTTGTTACGTGTCCCATGATATCACCTAAGTAATCTTCAGGAACAGTAATTGTAACTTTCATCATTGGTTCTAAAATAACTGGGTTTGCATTTTTAGCCGCAGCTTTCAATGCCATAGAAGCAGCTACACGGAAGGCCGTTTCATTTGAATCGACATCGTGGTATGAACCATCGTAAAGTTTTGCTTTGATATCAACTAATGGATAACCAGCAAGAACACCGTTGTTCATAGAGTCTTCTAACCCTTTTTCAACTGCTGGGATGTATTCACGAGGAACCACACCACCGACAATTGCGTTTTCAAACTCGAAGCCTTTACCTTCTTCATTTGGTGTAAATTCAACCCATACGTGACCGTATTGTCCTTTACCACCAGACTGACGAACGAATTTACCTTCTGCTTTAGTCGCAGCACGGAATGTTTCGCGGTAAGATACTTGAGGAGCACCTACGTTAGCTTCAACTTTGAATTCACGTTTCATACGGTCTACTAAAACGTCTAAGTGCAATTCACCCATACCAGAGATAACTGTTTCACCAGTTTCAACGTTTGTTTCAACGCGGAATGATGGATCTTCTTCAGCAAGTTTTTGTAGAGCCACGCCCATTTTATCTTGGTCAGCTTTTGATTTAGGTTCAACAGCGACTTGGATAACTGGGTCAGGGAATTCAATAGATTCAAGAATAACTGGTGCATCTAATGCACATAATGTATCACCAGTTGTTGTGTCTTTTAGACCAACAGCAGCAGCGATATCACCAGAGTACACTTTGTCAATTTCTTGACGAGTGTTGGCGTGCATTTGTAGGATACGACCGATACGTTCTTTTTTGCCTTTTGAAGCGTTCAATACGTATGAACCACTTTCAAGGACACCAGAATAAACACGGAAGAAAGTTAAACGACCTACGAATGGGTCAGTCATAACTTTAAATGCTAATGAAGCGAAAGGTGCTTCGTCATCAGCTGGACGAGTTGTTTCTTCGTCTGTTTTAGTATCGATCCCTTTGATAGCATCGATATCTAATGGAGATGGTAAGTAATCAAGAACAGCGTCCAACATTAATTGAACCCCTTTATTCTTGAATGCTGAACCAGCTAATACAGGGAAGAACTCAACGTTGATTGTTGCTTGACGGATACCAGCGACTAATTCTTCTTCAGTGATTTCTTCACCTTCAAGATATTTCATCATTAAGTCTTCGTCAGTTTCAGCAACAGCTTCAACTAATTTTTCGCGCCATTCTTGCGCTTTTTCTAAATAATCTTCAGGAATATCAGTTTCTTGAATATCTGTTCCCAAATCATTTGTGTAGATTTCAGCTTTCATTTTAATCAAGTCAATGATTCCAGTGAAGTCTTCTTCAGCTCCGATTGGAATTTGAATTGGATGAGCGTTTGCTTGTAAACGATCATGTAATGATTCTACTGAATAGAAGAAGTCCGCACCGATTTTATCCATTTTGTTACAGAATACAATACGAGGAACTTTATATTCAGTCGCTTGACGCCAAACAGTTTCTGTTTGAGGTTCTACACCTGATTGAGAGTCAAGAACTGTTACCGCACCATCTAATACGCGTAGAGAACGTTGTACTTCAATTGTGAAGTCCACGTGTCCTGGAGTATCGATGATATTTACACGGTAGCCTTTCCACTGTGCAGTTGTCGCAGCGGATGTAATCGTGATACCACGTTCTTGTTCTTGTTCCATCCAGTCCATTTGTGAAGCACCTTCATGGGTTTCACCGATTTTATGGATTTTACCAGTGTAGTACAAGATACGCTCAGTTGTTGTTGTTTTACCAGCATCAACGTGGGCCATGATACCAATGTTACGAGTTTTTTCAAGTGAAAATTCTCTTGCCATTTTGTATGTTTACTCCTCTCTTTATTTAAATCGATTGTAAATTGACTTTCTGCTGCCACTTTACGCGACAGACAGAGAGGATCTTACCAACGATAATGAGCAAATGCGCGGTTTGCGTCTGCCATTTTGTGTGTGTCTTCGCGTTTTTTAACAGAAGCGCCAGTGTTGTTAGCAGCATCCATGATTTCTTTCGCTAGACGTTCTTCCATTGTGTGTTCACCACGTAGACGTGCGTAGTTAACTACCCAACGTAAACCTAAAGTTGTACGACGTTCTGGACGAACTTCAACTGGTACTTGGTAGTTAGAACCCCCAACACGACGTGCTTTAACTTCAAGAACAGGCATAACGTTTTTCATTGCTTGTTCAAAAACTTCCAATGGATCGTTACCTGTAGATTCTTTGATGATATCAAATGAATTATAGATAATATTAGCAGCAATCCCGCGTTTACCGTCAACCATTACACGGTTGATTAAGCGAGTTACTAATTTTGAGTTATAAATTGGATCTGGTAAAACATCACGTTTTGCAACAGGACCTTTACGAGGCATCCGTAACTCCTCCTTCCGAAATATGATTTTTCAAGTTGTTATTGTCTTATTATAATTAAGCTTTAGGACGTTTTGTACCGTATTTAGAGCGGCTTTGTTTACGGTCGTTAACACCGGCAGTATCAAGCGCACCACGAACGATATGGTAACGTACCCCTGGTAAGTCTTTTACACGTCCACCACGTAATAATACCACGCTGTGTTCTTGTAAGTTGTGACCGATACCTGGGATATAAGCTGTAACTTCGATTAAGTTTGACAAACGAACACGGGCATATTTACGTAAAGCTGAGTTCGGTTTTTTAGGTGTCATCGTACCCACACGTGTACAAACTCCACGTTTTTGCGGAGAGTTAACGTTTGTTTGAGTTTTCTTAAAACTGTTATATCCTTTGTTTAAGGCTGGTGAATCAGATTTTTCTACTTTAGATTTACGAGGTTTACGTACTAATTGGTTAATTGTAGGCATTCCTTGTTCTCCTCCTTCCTTACTTCGCTTCTAGTTCCACACATCCAGGTGGTTCTTTTTTCGCGATAAAAAATAATGCAATCTCTGCACTCTTTATCAAATATGCTTTGATAGACAGTCAGCACGTCCCTATAAGGAACCTGTAGATAAAGCACCTTTGTTAGGATACCACGATAAGTATCAGCTGTCAACCCTCTTCTTTCGCCTTTCGAAAAAAAGCTTTTCCTTCTATTTAAACGCACTTTTCCTTTAAAAATTTTTATGACTTTTTCAAAAACTTTCTATCTTTTTTAGTTAAATAACGGTACAATATCTTTGACTATTGAAGGGGGCGGAAAACAGCGATGAATCTGAAACAAATGGTAGGAATCGAAGCTGCAAAATATGTAGAAGACGGCATGATTGTCGGTTTGGGTACTGGCTCAACAGCAAAATTTATGGTAGACGAAATTGGTCGTCGCGTAAAAGAAGAAGGATTGTCAATCGTAGGGGTTACTACTTCAAAAGAAACAGAGAAACAAGCCTTGGCCTTGGGCATTCCTTTAAAAAGTATTGATGAGGTTCCGTATGTGGATCTTACGATTGATGGCGCCGATGAAATCAGCGCTGATTTTCAAGGAATCAAAGGCGGTGGCGCTGCCTTACTTTTTGAAAAAATTGTGGCCACTTATTCAAAGAAATGTATTTGGATTGTGGATAAATCAAAAATGGTGGACGATTTAGGGGCTTTCCCGCTTCCAGTTGAGGTTGTTCCTTATGGCAGCCGCCAACTAGTGCATTTATTTGAAGAAAAAGGCTATCACCCAACACTTCGTTTAAACGCTGCTGGCGAAACATTAATAACAGATGGAGGCCACCATATCATCGATTTGCATTTAGAAAAAATTACAGATCCAGAAGCTTTAGGTTCTTATTTAGACAACTTGGTTGGCGTCGTTGAACACGGCTTATTTTTAAATATGGTTTCTATGGTAATCGTCGGTTATGAAGATGGACCGAAAACCTTACATGTTCCCGCACGTTAAGAATGTGTGAAAAAAGATTATTTATATAGGAAGGATAATATATGAAACGAATTGGTTATGCACGCACAACTATTATTGAAGACGATTTAAAAAATCAACTAACCACTCTCCAATCGTTTGGTTGTGATGATATTTTCCAAGAGACATTTGATCCTCAAGCGGAGATCAGTGTCTTAGACGAAGTCGAAAAACTTCTTTCTGCTGGGGATACACTTATTGTTTGTAAATTGCACCATTTAGGTAAAACAACCCGCCAATTAACAGACTTTATGAAAATGTTAAAGGAAAAACAAGTTGATTTTGTCAGCATTTCAGAAGGAATTGATACTCACCTTCCAACAGGTGAAGCCTATTTCCAATTAATGGAGAGCTTATCTGCGATGGAATGTGCACTAATTAAAGAACGAACACTCGTTGGGCTCCACAAAGCTCGTGAAAACGGAAAAGTAGGTGGACGTCCAAAAATTGATGGACGTACCGTCCGTAAAATCCGTGCATTATATTATGAAAACAAAGAAACAATCCAATTTATTTCTAATAAATGCGGCGTTTCGGTGGGCACTTGTTATAAGTACATCAATTTACCTGAGACAGATGTCGAACGGCTGTATTCCTAAGAATAAAAAAGAAGTCCTTCAGATGGGGCTTCTTTTTTGATTCGATTTCACTCTAATTTTTCAGCAACTTTCACGTTTTTTTACTATTTTCCATTGGAAATCTTGCGCAAAACGGTGTACAATAAACGTGGAAATCTTATTTTCAGAAAACTAAACTCAAAGGAGAGCTTATACATGCCAAAATTAGTTTTTTCTCGTCATGGACTTAGCGAATGGAATGCCTTAAACCAATTTACTGGATGGGCTGACGTAGATTTAGCACCTGAAGGTGTTGAAGAAGCAAAAGAAGGCGGCCGTAAAATTAAAGAAGCAGGCATCGAATTCGACGTTGCTTATACTTCTGTTTTAACTCGTGCCATCAAAACTTGTAACTATTTACTAGAATACTCAGATCAATTATGGGTACCTCAAATCAAATCTTGGCGCTTAAACGAACGTCACTATGGTAAATTACAAGGACTAAACAAAAAAGAAACTGCTGAAAAATACGGAGACGAACAAGTCCACATCTGGCGTCGTTCTTACGATACTCTTCCTCCATTAATGGAAGCAACAGATGAAGGTTCTGCAGCAAACGACCGTCGTTATGCAATGTTAGACCAACGCGATATTCCTGGTGGCGAAAACTTGAAAGTTACTTTGGAACGTGCATTACCATTCTGGCAAGATGAAATTGCGCCAGCTTTAAAAGACAACAAAACTGTCTTAGTAGCGGCTCATGGTAATTCATTACGTGCTTTAGCTAAACACATCGAAGGCATTTCTGATGAAGATATTATGGATCTTGAAATCCCAACAGGTAAACCATTAGTTTATGAATTAAACGATGATTTAACTGTGAAAGAAAAATACTACTTATAAGAACTTGTTTCTTATTAACAAAAGCGGTTTGCCAAGGCAAACCGCTTTTTTATGGATTAAATAAATTGACTTTCGGTTAAACAATCTTTATAAATCGCTACTATATCCGCTGCATCCAATGGTACATAAGCCTTTTCGGCAATTGCACTATGGGCCACAGCTTGTTGTGCCATTTCTTCAAATTTATCTGCTTCGATGCCAACTTCTGGTAATGTCATTGGAATGCCACAAGCCACAAAGTAATCATATAATGCTTGAATACCTTTTTTCGCTGCTACTTCCTCTTCTTGTTCGACTATTCCCCAAACATTTCGAGCAAACTGTGCAAACTTGCCTACGGTTTGTTCAGACAAACCGTAATTCATCCAACGAGGCGTTAAAATTGCTAAGCCAATCCCATGCGTAATGTCATAAAACGCACTTAATTCATGTTCCATTGGGTGACAAGACCAAACACCTTGTTTGCCGCGCCCTGTTAAGCCATTTAAGGCTAAACTACTTGCCCACATTAAATTAGCACGTGCATCATAATCTTCTGGATTTTCTAAAGCAATAGGACAATTTTTGATAACCGTTCGCATTAAGCCTTCTGACACAAAATCTTGGACGTCTGTGCCTGTCGAAATACTAAAATAGTTTTCAATCAAATGACTGAAAATATCCGCTGAGCCAGCTGCTGTTTGATTTTGAGGAACCGTAAAAGTATTCGTTGGATCCAAGAACGAAACTTTTGGAATCATATTCGGACCACCAAAGCCTAATTTTTGATTGGTTTCTAAGTTAGAAATGACAGCACCTGCGTTCATTTCACTACCTGTTGCTGCTAAAGTCAAGATGGTCACGATTGGTAAAGCAGGACCAGTATACCCTTTTCTGGCTGCAATGACTGTCCAGATATCTTCTTCCGAATAAAAGCCCGCAGCTATTGCTTTGGAACAGTCAATGGTTGAACCACCGCCAACTGCTAAAATAACATCGACTTGGTTTTCTTTACACAACTCAATTCCTTTTCTAACGGTTTCAATGCGCGGGTTTGGTTCGACACCGCTCAACTCAATCAGTGTATGCCCGTTTTTTTGGGCCAAATCAGTAATTTGTTGGTACAAGCCATTACGTTTGATACTACCGCCACCATAAACAAGTAAGACATTTTTACCAAATTGATCTAACACAGCAGGTAATTCGTCTAAACGATCTTTCCCAAAACGGATGTCTGTTGGTACATAAAAATTAAAGTTTTCCATTCTTTCATCCTCCATTCAATCCTCTTACGCATTTATCATACTATTTTTTCAAAAATCCGCCAATAAAAAAGCCGAGCAAATGACAGTTGCTTTCACAACGACCAATTGACCCAGCTTTTGATTCTTTTTTATAACGAATCGCTTGTTTTGATTAACAAATAAAGAAAATAAGGCGCACCGATGATCGCAACAATAATCCCTGCAGGCATTTCTCCATTGCCAGGCAATAGCCGACCAATCGTATCACTAACCAATAAAAGTAAACTCCCAAACAACGCCGCCAATGGCAATACCTGTTTTTGTTGCGTAAAACCACATTTGCGAGCAATATGTGGCGCAAGTAAACCTAAAAAATTAATTCCCCCTGTAACGGAAATCGCTGAAGCCGCCAACATCACCGCTAACAGCAACGAAACGATTCGTTCTTTTTTCACAGCAATACCTACAGAAATAGCTGTTTCGTCCCCCAATTGTAAAATATCCAACAGACGATGACGCTTCATCGCAAAAAAGAACCCAATGACTAGCCAAGGCAACAAAGCGCCCACAAAGAACCAATTACTGCCCCAGATACTGCCTGCTTGCCACATTGTAACAAAACGGTACTTTTCAGTGTCAATTTTTGATGTAATTAATAAGGTGAGTGCTGAAATACCCGTACTCAAAATGACACCCGCTAAGACCATTCGAACTGGCGTCAATCCTAAACGATGATGATACGCGATTACTAAAATCCCAACAGCCGCTAGCAAGCCGCCAACTAAGGCCACGAGCGGAAGTGCAAACATCGTGATACTTGTCGTTTCAATAAAACTAATAAACAAAATCACTGCCAAACCCGCACCCGCATTAATGCCTAAAATCCCAGTATCTGCCAACGGATTCCGAGTAATCCCTTGAAGAATAGCGCCGCTTAAGCCTAAAGCTGCGCCCGCTAGGACCGCAAGCACAATCCGTGGTAACCGAAAATCCCAAACTAACAGTTGTTTGGCCTGACTTCCCTGTCCCAAAAGAAGAGCTTTTAAATCCATGAAGGAAACAGATAATTCCCCTTGCGTTAAACTGATACAAGCAGTTAGGATAATCCCAACTATTAAGATAGCCACCCAACGGGACACTTTTTTCTGTGTCATCCTAGTTGCCCTCCTTTACGAAATAAATAAAGAAAGAATGGGATGCCAATTAAGGCCGTGATAATCCCAAATGGTGTTTCAAAAGGCGGATTCACCATTCGAGCGATTAAATCTGCCACCAAAACGAGGAGCGCACCACCTAACGCCGAGAACGGAATCAAGCGCCGGTAATTTTCTCCAGAAACTGTTCGCATCACATGAGGCACCACCAAACCAACAAAACTGACCGAGCCAACTAGCGCCACAGACAATCCTGATAAAAGCAAAATCGTTATACTGGCAAACAACCGAATACGCTGCGGATTTCGCCCCAAACCAATTGTTGCATCATCGCCAAACCGTAAAATAGTCACCGACGGACTAATCAGAATTGCTAATGCAAATGCGCCCAGAAAGATAGGGACGACTATTTTTAATTGTGCCCAAGAAATAACGCTGACACCGCCAAGAAACCAAAACGTTAACTCTTGACTCAAATTGAACTGAATGGCTAAGAATTGACTAAATGATAAAAAAAGGGCACTAATACCAGCTCCCACTAAGGTCAGACGCATGGGGCTTGCTCCTCGAATTGAATGATTAGAAAGATAATAAATCAGTGCCACACTCACGCCGGCACCAAGAAAAGAAACAACTAAAAGCCACCAATAACTTGCCTGAGGGAGGAAAGCAAAAACAAGCGCCAAGCCCAAGCCAGCCCCAGCATTGATACCCAGCAAGCCAGAATCTGCCAATGGATTTTGTGTAATCCCTTGCGCTAACGCCCCACTCACCGCTAAACTTGCCCCCACAAAAGCGGCCCCTAAAATCCGCGGCAACCGAACCGTTTGGATGACTTGATGCGCTTGATTGGTCGCATCGAAGTGCGTAAATGAATCAATAATCGTTTGAATCGAAACCGACGTCGCACCAAACATCAATGACAGAAGCATTGTCCCCAGTAGCAAAAAAAGACAGACAAGCAACACTTGCCATTGGTGTCTATAAAATCCGCTTATGCCTTTCATCCATCCAGCTCCATTTCCATCAACTCATAAGAAAGCACTAGTGGCCGCTGTGTCTGACTATGATAACTAATTTCTGCTTGAATAGCGAAAACATCTGCTAAGCCAGTAACAGTAATCACTTCTTGCGGTGTTCCCTCATTGATAATCTTTCCCTCTTTCATCGCAATCACGCGATCAGAAAAACGAGAAGCTAAATTAATATCATGAATCGTCATCACGATAGTTTTCTGATGTTCTTGATTAATTCGTTTTAACACATTTAAAATTTCTAGCTGATGCGCTGGATCCAAATAGGTGGTCGGTTCATCTAAAATTAAAATATCTGTATCCTGCACTAGCGCCATAGCAATCCAAACCCGTTGACGTTGTCCACCTGATAAAATCGCCACAGACTCTCTAGCTAATTCAGTTAAGCCTGTTAATTCTAATGCCCATTGTATGTACTCTTGATCTTCTGTGGTGACACTTTTCCAGCCCGATTGATATGGATACCGCCCGAAAGAGACGAGGTCAAAAACAGATAAATCGATTGTATTTTCTGGCGTTTGTGATAAGATCGCTAGTTCTTGCGCCACTTCTTTTGAAGAAAAATGTTGAAGTTCTTGGTTCTTAATGAACACCTTGCCTTTCTCAGCTGGCAAAATACGCGCAAGTGTTTTTAACAAGGTCGATTTGCCACAACCATTTGGTCCAATAATACTTGTAATAGTTCCCGCTTCAAATGAACAGTTCAGCGCTTCACTAATCACTTGACGACCATATCCTGTAGTTAAGTCCTCTGCCTCTAAATAATTCATAACCATTCCTCTTTAATTTTTCTGTCGTTATTTTACATTTATTGAGAATCGTTCTCACTCATTGTTCCTTGATTATAAAAGACCCTTCCTTAAAAAGCAATGTTTCTTCCAATCAAAAAAACGAATTATCTAAAAAATGCAACTTATTTGCTCAAAAAAGCAAGCGATGATTGACAAACGGTCGTTTTTAACTGATAATGAGAATCGTTATCAACTAAAAATAAAGGAGTTACACAATGAAACTTTTAAAAAAGACGGTCCTAATTGGTACAACCCTTCTTCTTGGTTCATTCTTACTCGCAGCTTGTGGTAATACGAATAAAGAAGCCAACAACGCTGACAAAACACATGAAGTAACAGATACCTTAGGCAATAAAGTAACCGTCCCCGCGAAACCCAAACGGATTATTGCGAGTTATTTAGAAGATTATCTAGTTGCATTAGGAGAAAAACCAGTGGCACAATGGACAGTTGGACAAGGCAGCATTCAAGATTATTTAGCGAAAGAATTGAAAGATGTCCCCACTATTTCCTATGACTTGCCATATGAAGCGGTTCTAAAATTTGAACCTGACTTATTATTAATCAGTTCATCTGCTCTAGTTGAAGGCGGTAAATACAAAGAATACAGTAAAATTGCGCCAACTTATGTAGTCAAAAACGGCGAAAATGTCACCTGGCGTGATCAATTGGAAGATATTGCCACTGTTTTAGATAAAAAAGAACAAGCGAAAAAAGTGTTAGAAGATTATGATACCTTAACCAAAGGCGTCCAAGAAGACCTCGGCAAAAAGGATGCTGGCAAATCTGCGGCAGTCTTATGGGTAACCAACAACCAAGTCTTTATGGTTAGCGATAATCGCTCAAGCGGAACCGTGCTCTATCAGGACTTAGGCCTCCAAGTTCCAAAATTAGTGGAAGAAATTTCTAAAAACGCTACTGCGGATTGGAATCAAGTTTCTTTAGAAAAATTAGCTGAGCTTGACGCAGACCACATTTTCCTTGTAAACAGCGATGAATCAGCACCTCTTTTCCAAGAAGCAATTTGGAAGAACTTACCTGCTGTGAAAAATAACCAAGTTCATACCTATGATAAAAAAAGTAGTTGGTTATACAACGGACCTATTGCGAATACTCAAATTGTTGAAGATGTAAAAAAAGCGCTCTTAAATTAAAAAAATGCTTGGATGATTGTTTTCATCCAAGCATTTTTTTAATTAGCAATTGCCGTTTCTAAACCAACTTCAATCATTTCATTAAACGTCGTTTGGCGTTCTTCTGCCGTTGTTTCTTCGCCTGTCACCAAGCTATCACTCACCGTCATAATCGCCAATGCTTCTACATCAAATTTTGCTGCTAAATAATATAACATTGCCGCTTCCATTTCAATCGCTAATACCCCGTATCGACCTAAACGAAAGACATCATCTAAGCTATCTTTGTAAAAAACATCATCTGACAATACGTTACCAACATGGGTAGTAAAGCCTTTTGCTTTAGCAATTTCGTAAGATTTGAGTAAAAGGTCGAAGCTCGCAATTTGTGGAAAATCATATTTAGGAAAATCATTGCGAATCGCGGAAGAAGGTGTCGCTGCTGCTTGTGCGATAACTAATTCACGAACGTTGACTTTTTCTGAAATAGAACCACACGTACCAACACGAATTAACTTCTTCACATCGTAAGAGTTAATTAACTCATGGGCATAAATACCTGCTGAAGGCATCCCCATCCCTGTTCCTTGGACCGAAACACGCTGTCCCTTATATGTTCCTGTGTAACCTAACATCCCACGAACTTGATTATAGCAGACAGGATTCTCCAAAAAAGTTTCCGCAATATATTTTGCTCGGAGGGGATCCCCTGGTAGTAAAATTTTATCGGCAATTTCACCTGGTTTTGCTTCGATATGCACACTCATTCTGGTTTACTCCTTTTTTATAAAGCTGCTAGTGTTGCTTTCACTAACTCTTTGAATTGTCCTTTAACGCGTTCAGTTGTTTCAACTACTTCTGCATGATTTAAGCTACTTTGCATACCAGCTGCTAAATTCGTAATACAAGAGATGCCTAGTACTTTCATGCCACTATGCACAGCTACAATGACCTCCGAAACAGTTGACATGCCAACTGCATCCGCACCCATCGTCCGTGACATCCGAATTTCTGCAGGCGTTTCATATGTCGGGCCAGAAAAGCCCATATACACGCCTTCTTTTAAATCAATATTTTGTTCCGCAGCCACTTTTTTTGCCACTTCCCGATATTCTTGCGTGTAAGCATGACTCATATCTGGAAAACGCGGCCCGATTTCTTCATCATTTTCACCAATTAACGGATTATCGCCTGTAAAATTAATGTGGTCATTGATTAACATCAAATTCCCTGGTGTATATGTTTCATTTACGCCACCAGCTGCGTTGGTTACAATCATTGAATGAATGCCTAAAGCAGCCATCACACGAACGGGATAAGTGACCGTTTGCATCGAATGTCCTTCATAATAATGAAAACGTCCTTGCATCGCCAAAACTTTTTTTCCAGAAAGCGTTCCGTAAACTAATTGTCCAGCATGTCCAACGACTGTTGAAACAGAAAAATGGGGAATTTCAGAGAAAGGAATAGCAATCGCATCGGTTATTTCATTAGCTAATTCACCTAACCCAGAACCTAAGATTAGACCGAAGTCTGCTTGTTGCACCCCTTTTTCTTTCAAAAACTCAGTTGTTTCGTTTAAATGGTTCGTTAACGTTGTCATGTGTTGCCTCCTCGAATTATTGTAATTGATTTAAAAAGCTTTGACCGTTTTCCGTTGCAGGAACTTCAAAGTTTTCAGCAATCGTTGCTGAAATATCTGAATAAAATCCTTGTGGCAAGCTGCCTTGTTTTGTCATTTTTTTACTATAAGCCAATAAAGGCACATATTCACGTGTGTGGTCTGTTCCTGGGAAAGTTGGGTCATTCCCGTGATCTGCTGTAATTAAAAGCAAATCATCTTCGGCCATAGCTGCCATAATCTCTGGCAAACGACCATCAAAATCTTCGATGGCTTTTGCATAGCCCTTCACATCACGACGGTGGCCATACAGCGCATCGAAATCCACTAAGTTAGTAAAACTTAAACCTGTGAAATCTTTGTTCATGACCGTTAATAATTGATCCACCCCATCCATATTGCTCTTCGTGCGGATAGCTTCAGTAATTCCTTGTCCATTAAAGATGTCGTTAATTTTCCCAACAGCGATCACATCATTGCCGTTTTCTTTCAACGAATCTAAAACAGTATGGCCAAAAGGATCTAGAGCATAGTCATGACGGTTACTGGTTCGAGTGAAATTACCTGGTTCACCAACATACGGGCGAGCGATAATCCGACCAATCATATAAGGTTCGTCTTTCGTAATGTCACGAACATATTGACAAATTTTATACAATTCTTCTAATGGAATAATGTCTTCATGCGCCGCAATTTGTAAAACAGGGTCTGCTGAAGTATAAACAATTAAATCCCCTGTTTTCATTTGATGTTCGCCATAATCATCAATGACCGCTGTCCCGCTATATGGTTTGTTACAAACAACTTTTCGCCCAGAAAAATCTTCAATTTGTTTCAGTAATTCTTCAGGAAAGCCGTTTGGGAATACCCGAAAAGGTTTTTTGATGTTCAAGCCCATAATTTCCCAATGACCGGTCATAGTATCTTTTCCAACAGAAATTTCTTCTAATTTGGTGGCATAGCCATCGTGGTCTGCCACTGCTTTGACACCTGTTAAAGGAGCAATAGTTCCCAATCCAAGTTTTTCTAAATGAGGAATGGTTAGTCCCGCTTCTTTGGCAATATGACCCAGTGTATCACTGCCGACATCTCCAAATTTTTCAGCATCTGGTGCTTCACCAATACCGACTGAATCTAGTACGATTAAATGAACACGTTTAAACACACTTGCTTCCTCCTCTAAGGTCGTAAATACGTCAAGAATGACAATTATTTTACGCTAGCCTTTTAAATAGTCTCGAGAATCAAACAGAATAATCTATTTATTCTCAGCTCTTCAATTATACCATGAATCCGCTATTATTGCGTGTTTAAGACTGGCTTATATTTTAGAAAAAGCAACTTTTTCTAAAATATAAAGAAATAATTACACTAAAAAAGCCCCAGGCTGTTCCCTAGAGCATTGCTGAGATTCCTTCAATTTTCTTCTTAAAAATGAACGCATAAAATCCTTTTGTCATTGTAATATTCCTACAAGAACTGCTTCAAACTAATTGTTTGTCTTTGAAAGGCTTCTTTTACTTTATTACCAAACTGTCCTTTAAGAGCCGTTCCTAGTTGTTGCTGCCTTGTCCCAAAACTTGTTGCTGCTTCGACGACTAGCTTGCGATGCCTTTGATTTGCCTGATTCTTCTCCTGAGCAACCCGTTGTTGCATTGCTACTCCTACAGAACGAACATTGGCTTTATCTGCACTTCTAGCTAACTCCTTTAACAACCGTTGAATCATTTCGTCCACTAAATTACCTCTTTTCATTGCTTCGTTTTTGATACTCACTTCGATAAGTTTGTTCTAAATCCTCTATTTTATGGTTTATTTTTCGTCGTTCTAACTGAATCGTTTCTTGAAACTGTTCAATTATTGTTGAATAGTCCCTTTTCGCTCGATGCAAAGGTTCTCCGTCTAGCGCCAAGCTATTTAAGGCACTTCTTAAACGTTGCTCAGCTTCCATTACCATTTGTTCTCCGTGCGACTGTGCTCGTCGTAAATCGTCACTTTGTTCTTCTAATCCTTGCCGTTCTCTGCGATAATTCGCTTGTAATTCATCCAATGTCATTTTTTGCTCCTATCTAAATTGATTAGCCAGTTCGCTATCGCGGGCAACGATTTCTGCTAATTTGGCGGTGATTTCCCGTTCTAAAGCATCAAAGGTGGCGCTTTTTTCTTTGGCTTGTTGAATACGCAGTTCATGGGTTTCTTTTGGTTGAAACACCTGACTTTGCTTGGTGACACCCACACTAGCTAAGGCTTCCATAATTTCAGCTTCAGTTAACATCTGAACGGAATTTCTAGCCGCACGAAGTCCTACTTCCCAATTTTGCTTCAAGGTTCGAATCGCTTTTTGATGAATGCGAATCACTCGTTCCATGGCATATTTTGCATTGCGAGCTGCTGTTTGAACCACAGCTCTGGCTTGGGCATCCTCTAAATAAATTTGTTGACTACTTGATAAACCGCTACCATTTTTCAGTAACTTTTTCTTCAAAATTTGTAAATTTGCCAATTCACTGGCAAAAACTGTCATGGCTTTTCGCTCTTGTCCTTGAAGGCTCGCTTCTAAATTGTGTTCATTATCAGGAATAACTAAATAGCCGTCTGCATCAAAGAGCCAATTGGCTAAATCATGAGACTTCAACGGATTTTGTAAGCCTATTTGCAAAGCCACTTTGATTTCGGCGCCGGTGCCATTGCCCATTAAATTACCTACAATATCCGCCTGATTGCGATAATTGGTTAACCAGCCAGGATTTTCAGCGACCCACTTTTTAGCAGCTGGTGTCAACACCTCATAGGGATCTGGCCCATTAAAACCGACATTTTTCCATTGATTTTCCGCGGCAATATACAACGCTAAATATTCCCCTAAAGAATGTCCGGTAGTAGAAAAAGTGGCCTCGCTGTATTCTTGTTTGACTGCCTCAGCAAAAGCCACCGCCGAACTCAGTTGCCCAGCCAAACGTTGCGGACTCCGTGCATTGGAAAAACCAGGAGATGCCGTTTTGTCCCAAAAACCACCAATCGTGCGCAAGTCCGTTTCCACATCTTTCCAATCACCAGGATTGGTGCCAGCATAACTAATCACAATTTGCGACAAATCAGGAACCCCTTGCTTATCTAAAGGAGCCACAGCCATCGCTTGCATCCCATCCGTCTGAGAATTCTCTTGGATTTTGAGGATTTGGAATTCAGTACCACCAAGACTATGAATAACATTCTCTTTTATTGTAGGAGAATATTTCTTATCTTTTGGATCCAGCCAATAAACAGCACCACTTATTTTATTATAACTTTTGTCTGTTATACTCAAATTGGCTCCTCCTGTCCATTAGAAAATGTCACTCTAACAACATTTTTAGTTATTCCTTTTTTCTGAACTTCTCTGTCGACGACTCCATAATCATCAATTTCATTACTATTTTTTACAAATCCATAATCAAAATAAGCAGTGCTACCAGTAGTATTTTTCAACGTCACAACAATCCTGTACGATCCCGTCATAGTATTAAATCCTGTTCGTTCAATCTCTACCTCTGCTATATCCGCAAAGGTATTTTTCAATACTTTCACTGATTGTTTCTCTACTGCTAGTAAATCTTGTTCTTTTTGTTCTGCCCGTTTGTCCATAAATACTTTCCCTCCAATGCCAATTAGGATGATTCCTAAAATCAATAAAATACCTACTCTAATTCCTTTTTTATTCATAGCTCCTCCTTTTATTTATTCATAGTTAATTGCTTAACCTATGTATCTTCATCTGATATTTATGTTTGACACAACAGCCATCGCTTGCATCCCATCCGTCTGAGAATTCTCTTGGATTTTGAGGATTTGGAATTTTAAATTTCCAAATTTACGTATTCTTCCTTCTTTAATACTCGGTGTATATCTTTTATGCTTAGGGTCTAGCCAATAAACTCTATCACTTAATTGATTATAGTCTTGGTCAGTTATCATTAAATCAACTCCTCCTTCCCATTAGTGTATGTTACTTTTACTGAAGTAGTTGTGACTCCTTCTTTTTGTACCGCTTCATCTTCTACTCCATAATCTCCCAATTCATTCCTCTCTTTCCAAAATCCATAATCAAATTTTACAGAGTCGTTATTCTTATTAAACATTGTCACATACATTCCATACGACCCTGTCATTTCGTTTTTTCCTGCTTCATGGAATTTGACTTCCTTAATATCCGCAAAGGTATTTTTCAGTACTTTCACTGATTGTTTCTCTACTGCTAGTAAATCTTGTTCTTTTTGTTCTGCCCGTTTGTCCATAAATACTTTCCCTCCAATGCCGATTAGGATAATTCCTAACACCAATAAAATACCTACTCTAATTCCTTTTTTATTCATGACTCCTCCTTTCTTTATTTAGAATCGAGACTTTGATAGCGTTTTACTTTTTAGTTTAACATAGCAAAAAGAAATGAATTTTCAATTTCTTGTACTTCACTAGAAAAAATTGAGAAAATAAGTACTAGGAAAAGTTCTCTCGCTAAAGTTGTTTGAAGAACAATCAAAAAAACTGCCCGTTATTTTACAACGGACAGTTTTAAATCTATTTCGTTTTGACGTAATTTTTCCCGTTCGCTTTTGGTCCCGATGATTTTCCGAAGAACACAACTAGGACTAAAATGGTCAATACGTATGGTGCTGCTTGTAGATAAACTTTTGGAATTTCTGAAATAATTGGTAGGTTTTCCCCAGCAATACTTAAGTTTTGTGCAAAGCCAAAGAATAAGGCTGCGCCCATTGCCCCAAGTGGATTCCATTTACCAAAGATCATTGCGGCCATTGAAATAAACCCTTGTCCTGCAATTGTGGTAATCCCAAAACGACCCGCAATACTTTGAGCAAAGACAGCTCCGCCCATACCGCCTAAGAAGCCGGATAGCAAGACGCCAGAATAACGCATTAAGTAGACATTAATTCCCAATGTATCTGCCGCTTGTGGATGTTCCCCCACAGAACGTAACCGTAAGCCAAAACGTGTTTTATAAATGACAAACCAAGCTAAAATCGCAATCAAAATTGCTACGAAAGCTGGCAAAGAGGTTTTTGCAAAGAATAGTTCACCAATTACTGGAATTTTTGACAATCCTGGGAAAGAAAAATAGCCAAATGATTGTGTAATCATATCTGTTTGTCCTTTTTGATAAATAACTTTTACTAGGAAAACCCCTAGCGCCGGTGCCATCAAGTTAATGACAGTACCACTGATAATATGATCTGCTCGTAAGTTAATAGTTGCAACGGCATGTAAGAGAGAAAAGACAATCCCGACAACGCCTCCTACTAAACAAGCAATCCATGGTGTCGCCGCGCCAAATGTATCAGCAAACGTCAAGTTAAAAACGACCGAACTGAAAGCGCCCATTACCATAATACCTTCCAAACCAACGTTAACCACACCACTTCGTTCTGAGAACGTTCCGCCTAATGCTGTCAAGATGAGCGGAGTTGCATACACTAATGTTTGCGTGATGATTGAGGAAATTGTTGCTAAATCCATTAGATGTCTCCCCCCTCTTGATTGTTTTTGTCTGGCGCCGCTTCAATTGTTTCTACAATCGCTACTTCTTTTTTACTACCAGACGCTTTTGCTAACAAGAAACGAATTAAATAACTAATTCCCACAAAGAAAATAATCGCTGCAATAACAACATCAACTAATTCTGTTGGTACACCAGCTATCAACGGCATTCCTTGTCCACCAAGTTTTAACATTCCAAACAGTAATGCGGAAAGTAAAATCCCGATTGAGCTACCTGCTCCTAATAGAGACACGGCCATACCATCGAACCCAATGCTCAACGATGTGTTTTGAATAAAGAAGTTTTGGAAAGTCCCCAATCCTTGGACCGCACCACCTAAACCAGCCAGCGTTCCTGAAATCATCATAGATAAAATAATTGTTCGCTTGCTGCTCATTCCAGCATATTCAGAAGCAAATGGGTTTAACCCCACCGACCGAATTTCAAAACCAAGCGTTGTTTTTTTCATCAAGAACCACACAAGAATAAGGAAAATGAAGGCCAAGAAAATGCCGATGTTCAAACGAGAGCCATCACTGATACTTGTTAAAAACGGTGAGCGTAATGATGCATTCGCACCAATCATTTTGGTGATCCCTTTGTTCGCCATAATACTTGGTTTCATGACATTATTAGCAATATGATTTCCTGTGTACAATAAAATATAATTCAACATAATCGTAACAATAACTTCACTCGTCCCAAAATAGGCACGCAAGAAACCTGGAATGGCTGCTGCTAAAGCTCCTGCAACTGCGCCAACAATAATCGCCACCGGCAACGCAATCATCCGGGGTGCATCAGGCATGGATAAAGCGACCCAAATACTAGCCACCCAACCACATAAGGCTTGTCCTGAAAGCCCGATATTAAAGAATCCAGCCGAATTTGCCACCGAGAATCCTAAAGCGGTAAAAATCAACGGAGCTGCGGTGACAAAAATCTCACCAATACTTTTCTTTCCTTGGAAAGCTGTTTCAAACATCGCTTGATACCCAGCCACTGGGTCATAGCCAAAGATAACCATAATAATTGCCCCTAAGAGGAAACCCATAATAACAGATAACACAGGGACTAAAATATTTCTTATTTTTTCAGAACGATTATTCAACAGTTTCACCTGCCTCTACTTTTGATAACTCAGCACGGGCTTCTTCCAATGAGTAGCCAGCCATTAACAAGCCCAATTCATTTTCTGTCGTTTCTTTCGGATCAACAATTCCGACAATTTCCCCCGCATGAATAACAGCGATACGATCAGAAACATTTAAAATTTCGTCTAATTCAAAACTTACTAATAAAACAGCTTTATTTTTATCTCTTTGTTCAATTAGTCGACGATGAATGTATTCAATAGCTCCGACATCTAAACCGCGTGTTGGTTGAGAAACAATCAACAAATCTGGATCGCGGTCAACTTCTCGGGCAATAATTGCTTTTTGCTGATTCCCACCTGAAAGCGCCCGAGCTGGTACTAGTTCATTAGGAGTCCGTACATCATATTCTTCAATTAATTCACGGGCGTGTTTGTTAATCATTCGATAGTTTAAAATACCTGTTGAACTGTATGGTTTTTGGTAATACGTTTGTAGGCCAATATTTTCAGCCAATGTCATCTCTAATACCAAGCCATATTTATGTCGGTCTTCAGGAACGTGGGCGACACCCATTTCCGTAATTTCCCGAGGTTTGCGATTAGTAATCTCTTTTTCATTCAAATGAATGGACCCGTTTTCGACTTTGGTTAATCCTGCTAAGGCTTGGATTAATTCTGTTTGTCCATTGCCATCAATCCCCGCAATTCCAACAACTTCCCCTGCTCGGACATCTAAGCTAAGATTTTTCACTGCATCTAAGCCGCGGCTTTCTTTCACTACTAAATCTTTAATTGATAAAATTGTTTCTTTCGGTTGCGCTGGTTTTTTCTCTGTTTTGAAGGAAACAGAACGACCCACCATCATATCGGCTAACTGTTGCGAAGAAACGTCTTTCACATTGACGGTGCCAATACTTTGCCCCCGGCGAATAACCGTACAACGGTCCGCCACTTTTTTAATTTCATCTAACTTATGTGTAATTAAAATGATCGATTTGCCTTCATCGGTTAGTTCTTTCAAAATAATCATTAATTCATCAATTTCTTGTGGCGTTAATACTGCGGTTGGTTCGTCAAAAATTAAAACGTTCGCACCACGATATAAGGTCTTTAAAATTTCAACCCGTTGTTGCATACCCACAGAAATATCGCGAATATAGGCATTGGGATTTACATCCAACCCGTATTGCTTAGACACTTCTTCAATCTCTTTTTTCGCTTTTTTCCGGTCTAAAATACCGCCATGGGTAGGTTCACTACCTAAGATAATATTTTCAGTCACAGTAAAGGCTTCAACTAACATAAAATGCTGATGGACCATTCCGATTCCTAAACGATTGGCTGCAGTAGGACTTGTAATGTTGACTTTTTCGCCATTCATATAAATCTCACCTGAGGTCGGTTCCAATAGCCCTGATAAGATATTCATCAAGGTCGACTTGCCTGCACCATTTTCACCTAGCAGTGCGTGGATTTCACCAGGTTTTACTTGTAAATCAATTTGGTCGTTGGCTTTGAACGTCCCAAATTCTTTGGTGATTTTACGCATCTCAATTACGTTTTCTTCTTGAGACAAGGTCTATTCACTTCCTAACAAAATTATATTGGCAATACTTTAGAGGGTAATTTTGACCCTTAACTAAGTAGTTGAAGAACCTCAACTATTTAGTTAAAAATCCAAACATCATAAAGGGTTTCCTTGGCAGCCGTCGCTGCCAAGGACCACTTTATTTTTAGAAGGAACAATAATGAGCCCTTCTTTTTTCATTTAGGAGCTTAAATTATTCTGGTTTTTCTGGGACTTTTACATCACCTGAGATTACTTTATCTTTTGCTGTTTTAACAGCTTCTTTTGTTTTGTCGTTTAAATAGCCGTCTGTTAAGTCAACGCCACCATCTTTTAATCCATAAACTAAATGTTCGCCACCAGGGAATTTGTCTTCTAACGCACGGTTGGCAATATCTTGAACCGCTGTGCCGACACCTTTAAGGGTTGAAGTTAACGTGAAGTTGTCTTCTTTGCCGTCTTTTGTTTTGTACTTGCCATCAGCATCTTGATCACGGTCAACACCGATTACCCAAACTTTGTCGCCAGAACCTGATTCATTCAAGTCTTTTGCTTCTTGGAAGACCCCTTGTCCAGTCGCACCAGAAGCATGGAAGATGATATCAACGCCGTTTTGGTACATTGCAGCAGCTAAAGCTTTCCCTTTGGCAGGATCAGCAAATGAAGCCGCATATTTTGTATCAACAGTAATTTCTTTACCTAATTCTTTCGCAGCATCAGCCACACCTTTTTCAAAACCAGCTTGGAAACGGTCAATTACGACCCCTTCTTCACCACCAACAAAACCGACTTTGTTCGTTTTTGTTTCGTTTGCAGCAGCAACACCGGCTAAGTAAGCTGCTTCATTATCTCTAAATGTTGCAGAAACGACATTCTTTTTGCCATCGATTTGATCATCGATTAAAACAAAGTTTGTATCAGGGTTGGCATCTGCTGCAGAAGAAATTGCATCTTTTAGCAAGTAGCCAATACCAAAGATTGTGTTGAATTTACTTGATACCGCTTGGTCAATATTTGTTGTATAGTCAGCTGCATCATTCGATTGAATATATGCATACCCTTTTGAACCTTCTGGTAAATCATGTTCTTTACCCCAAGCTTGCAATCCTTCCCAAGAAGATTGGTTGAACGACTTGTCATCCACGCCGCCTGTATCTGTAATGATTACAGCACTATGCGCTGCATCCCCTTTGCCACCGCCGCTTTCAGCGGTTTTGCCTTTGCCACCACCACATGCTGCAAGTGAAACTGATAAACCTAATGCAATCAAACTAAAACCGAATAATTTTGCTTTTTTCATTTCTGTAAAGCCTCCTAAAAATAGTTTAATGTATTTAAACAACTAAGTTGTTTCTAAGGTTGGTCTGGGACTTTTACGTCACCAGAGATGATTTGTTCTTTGGCTTCTTTAACTGCCGTTTTGGCTTGATCGCTTAAGGCTTCTGTTGTTAAATCAACACCGCCATCTTTCAATCCATAAGTTAAATGTTCGCCGCCAGGGAATTTATCTTCTAATGCAAGATCAGAGATTTTTTTCACAGCAATATTTACACCTTTAATGGTTGAAGCTAACGTTAAGTTATCATCCTTGCCATCTTTGGTTGTATATTTACCGTCTTCGTTTTGGTCACGGTCAACACCAATCACCCAAACTTTATCTTTTGAACCTGTTTCATTTAGCGCTTTGGCTTCTTGGAAGATTCCTTGTCCTGTAGTCGCCGCTGCGTGATAAATAATGTCGGCACCTGCTTGATACATAGAAGAAGCTAAGGCCCGTCCTTTTGAAGCGTCTGCAAATGTCCCTGCATAAGTAGACGTAATTTGAATATCTTTGCCTAATTTTTTGCCAGCGTCTGCTACACCTTTTTCAAAACCAGCTTGGAAACGGCCAATAACGGGTCCTTCAACCCCGCCGATAAATCCTACTTTGTTGGTTTTCGTAGTGTTAGCTGCTGCCACACCTGCTAAATACGCAGATTCATTATCTCTAAATGTTGCAGAAGCGACGTTGTTTTTCCCATTAACTGTATCGTCGATTAGAACGAAATTCGTTTCTGGGTTGGCGTCCGCTGCATCTACTACTGCATTTTTTAGTAAATAGCCAATGCCAAAAATCGTTTTAAATTGACTTGAAATGGCTTGGTCAATGTTTGATGTATAATCAGATGCTTCATTTGATTGAATATACGCATACCCTTGAGGTCCTTCTGGAAGTTTGTGCTCTTTGCCCCACTCTTGCATTCCTTCCCACGCAGATTGGTTAAAAGATTTGTCATCAATGCCGGCTGTATCTGTGACCATTACGACACTATGTTGTGGATCACCTTTTGTGTTGGCGTTCTTTTTGCTATTGCCGCCACATGCAGCTAACCCAATGGTTAAGGCAACTGCTGCCAATCCTAGACCTAAAAATTTTGCTTGTTTCACTTTCCGAAAAGCCCCCTACTATTTTATCTATTATTTCATTCGCATTTATGCTATTGAAATCTACTTTGAGCCCAACGAAACCTTATGTCCTTTTTTTAAAAATCTTTATCTGTAAATGAATAGGGCAATAATGCCTCAACTGTCATTGTTTTAGTCGCGCCATCTTTACCAACTAGCGTGACCGGCATTTGTGGATCAAAGAATTCAGCCATTACTTGACGACAAGCGCCACATGGAGAAATGGGTGCCTCTGTATTACCTGCTACAACTAAATGTTGGAAGGTCCGTTCATCTTCTGAAATGGCTTTAAAAATCGCCGTTCTTTCTGCACAATTTGTTAAACCAAAGGAGGCATTTTCAATGTTGACTCCTTGATACATTTTCCCGTCTGCAGTCACTAAGCAAGCGCCCACAGGAAAGTTAGAATACGGTACATAGGCGTGTGCCAATGCTTCTACGGCACAATCAAGCCATTCTTGTTTTACTGTCATCTTTTTCGCCACACCTTCGTTTAATTTGAAATACGAATTAATACCCTTCGCCAGTTGCGCCAGAAACAATTGCTACACCCGTACTTGCACCGATGCGTGTTGCCCCAGCTTCAATCATTGCTAACGCTTCTTCTGCATTATGCACGCCACCAGAAGCCTTAACGCCCATGTCAGGACCAACTGTCTCACGCATTAAACGAATGTCTGCTACTTTAGCGCCGCCTGTTGAGAAGCCAGTAGATGTTTTAACGAAATCGGCACCTGCTTCTTTGGCTAACTCACAAGCTTTAACTTTTTCTTCATCTGTTAATAATGCTGTTTCAATAATCACTTTGACTAACGCTTTTCCTTTGGCTGCATCTACTACGCCTTGAATGTCTTGACGTACGTAATCGTATTGTTGTGATTTTAATGCACCAATATTAATCACCATATCCACTTCATTCGCACCATTTTTAATCGCATCAGCTGCTTCGTATGCTTTAACTTCTGGTGTATTTGCCCCCAAGGGAAAGCCAATAACGGTACACACAGCGACGTCGGTATCTGCTAATTGCTCGCTAGCAAAAGCGACCCAACAAGGATTGATACATACAGAGAAAAAGTTGTACTCCTTAGCTTCGTCAATAATTTTTTGGACAGCGGCTTCTGTCGCTTCTGGTTTCAAAATAGTGTGGTCAATCATGCGGTTTAATTCCATGATGAGAATTCCTCTTTTCTTTTTGTTTTATTCCGTAATGATATCGTGAATCAAAATAGGCTCTTCGCCGGTTGGTCCAATTTCAATGTTTTTATAAAGCAATTGTTCGACTTCTGTCACGTCTTCACGATTGGCATAAATGGTTAGTAATGATTCGCCTTTTTCAACTGGGCTCCCTACTTTTTTGTGAAGTTTCAAGCCAACTGCAAAATCAATCGTATCTTCTTTCGTAGCCCGACCAGCGCCCAGCAACATTGCGGCAACGCCAATTTCATTGGCAACGATTTTTTGTACCACGCCTGTTTCTTTGGCAGGTAAATCAAATTGATAAGTTGCGGTTAATAATTTTTCTGGCTGGTCAACAACGGAACTGTCGCCGCCTTGATTTTCAATCATTTCTTTAAATTTCGCGAGCGCTCGACCGCTTGTTAATGCTTCTTCCAATAAAGCCCGTGCTTCGTCTAACGTCTCGGCTTTTTTAGCTAAAACGACCATCTGACTTCCTAAGACATAGCACATCTCCACTAAATCTTCTGGTCCATTTCCTTGCAAGGTCTCGATTGCTTCAACGATTTCTAAACTATTTCCGATGGCCTCCCCTAAAGGTTGTGACATGTCTGAAATTACTGCCATCGTTTGGCGATTTGCCAGTTTTCCAATGCGAACCATTGTTTCCGCTAATCGACGAGCACTTGCTAGGTCTTTCATGAAGGCCCCTTCACCAGTAGTCACGTCTAAGACAATCGCATCTGCCCCTGCGGCAATTTTTTTACTCATAATGGAACTTGCAATTAATGGAATTGAGTCAACAGTGGCGGTCACATCACGTAACGCATAAAGTTTTTTGTCTGCTGGTGCTAGATCACCTGACTGACCAATCACTGCCACTTTTGTATCGTTCACCAATTGAATAAAACGTTCTTCTGTCAATTCAACTTTAAAACCAGGAATCGCTTCTAATTTATCCAACGTACCGCCCGTGTAGCCTAAGCCACGACCAGACATTTTTGCTACATTGACCCCGACACTAGCAACTAATGGCGCTAAAATAAGCGTCGTAGTGTCGCCTACGCCACCTGTAGAATGCTTGTCGACTTTGATTCCTTCTATAGAAGAAAGATCCACAATTTCGCCTGAATGGACCATTGCTAACGTCATTTGTGTAATTTCTTCGTCTGTCATATCTTGGTAAAAAACAGCCATTAAAAAGGCACTTACCTGATAATCTGGAATTGAACCATCTGTGTATCCGTTGATAATAAATTGAATTTCTTCGCTTGTTAGTTGATGCCCGTCACGTTTCTTTTCAATAATGTCTACCATTCTCATGAATTCGTTCCCTCCGATTTCCCGATAATGTATTATACAACAAAATCGTTCAGCTTTAAACCATTTAGTAAACCAGTTTACTATTATTTTTTTCTTGTGAAAACGCAAACAACACGAACGTTCTATTTCTAAGCTGTTTTTTAAATCGGTTTTGTGCTTTTTCTAGCAATAAACGTCGCATCAAAAACTTTATTCGGAACTTTCCCTGTTGGATCTGCAATAGCTTCCACCAAAAATTTTGCTGCATAATAGCCAATATCAAAACTCGGCTGATAGACGGTTGTTAAACTCGGCACCAAATATTCGGAAATTTCCAAGCCATCAAAGCCAACCACCGAAATATCGTCAGGAATTTTCTTGCCCGCTTCTTCAATGGCTTGATAAGCTCCCATCGCCATTTCATCATTGCCACAAAAAATTGCTGTGATTTCTTCATTTTTCAAAACTTCTTTCGCCGCAGCATAGCCGCCATGCAAGTTCAATTCCCCAGCACAAACATAATGCGGACGAAAAGGTAAATTGTTGTCCTGTAACGCATGCTGATACGCCGTCACTCGTTCCGTTAAACGATAATAGCCGGCACTTTCACGCAACATGCCAATATGCTGATGCCCTTGTTGAATCAAATGATGGACCGCTTGATAAGCACCTTCGTACTCTTTAACGATTAATCGTCCACTATCTCGTGGATTAATCCCACGATCGACAAGAATGACAGGAATCGGATGTTCTCGTCGGTCTTTTAAAATATGATTTTCTGGCAAAACATTCGGCGTGGCAAAAATAATGCCATCCACCGACCGATGAATCAACTCGCTAACATATTGCATCGCTTGCTCGGAATCATGCTTTGAATTGCATAACAAAATCATGTAGCCTAACGAATTTAAATATGTTTCTACACCTTCAATCACTTTTGAGAAAAAGAAATCCGTCACATCTGGCACAATCATACCAATGGTTTTGGAATGACGGTTGATTACATTCGAAGCAAAGTAATCTGGTTTGTAATGATTTTCAGCGACTACCGCCAACACCTTGTTGCGGGTTTTTTCACTGAAACGACTCCCTTTATTATTCAGAATTTGTGAGACGGTTGTGACAGAAACACCAGCCATATCAGCAATTTCTTTAATCGTTAGTTTCATCGCGCCCCTCCCAACGTCTCCTTTTGCATTGACAGACATTTGTAGACGTGTTACAGTCTTCAAAATACTTATCGAATCTTTTACATTTTAACAAAAAAAAGACAAAAGAAATAGACTAAAAAGATTAAAAAACAAAAGAAAATGGAGGCTATTTTTTTCATGGAAGAATCCCGTGTCCGTCAATTACCAAAAATCGAGCTGCACTGTCACTTAGATGGGTCGATTCGACCAACCACTTTACGCACCATTGCTGAAAAACAAAACATTCCATTACCCCAAGACGAACAAGCCTTGAAAGAGTTAGTGGTTGCCCCTGAAAAATGCACCGATTTGAATGATTATTTAACTCGGTTCGACTTCGTGCTAACCTGTCTACAAACGGCCGAAGCTTTGCAAGCAGCGGCGTATGACGTGATTAGCCAAGCTGCAGAAGATGGCGTGGCATACATAGAGGTACGTTTTGCGCCTTCGCAACATACAGAAAAAGGCTTACGGTTACCTGAAATCGTGACCGCTGTTTTAACTGGCTTAAAACAAGGCGAAGAAGATTTTGGTGTAAAAAGCAATGCACTGTTATGCGGCATGCGGCATGACCAACAACAAGCCATAGAAAAAATCGTTCACTTAGCGCATGATTTCAGAGAGACAGGCGTTGTCGGCTTTGATTTAGCTGGCAATGAAGTCGATTTCCCTCCATACACATTTGAAGACGTATTAGCTTTAGCCAACCAATTGTCAATTCCATTAACACTCCACGCTGGGGAATGCGGCTGTGGCAAAAACGTCGCTGATGCTGTCACTTTAGGTGCTACTCGGATTGGCCACGGTATTGCTTTGAAAGATACACCCGAATACTTGGCGCTCTTAAAAGAAAAAAAGGTTCTTTTAGAAATGTGTCCAACTAGCAACTTCCAAACAGGCACCGTCAAAACATTGGCTGAATACCCTTTTCAACAATTTATAGAGGCTGGCTTAGCCGTCTGCATCAATACCGATAATCGCACTGTTTCAGATACTACGTTAACGAAGGAATTCATGAAATTGGCCACTTGGTATCAATTAAGTTATGACGAAATGAAGCAACTCACTAAAAATGCGCTTGCAGGTGCTTTTTTATCGCCAGACGAAAAAAAACTGTTGAACCAAAAAATTGATCAAGCATATCTATTCTAAAAAAGAACCTCCACTAAAGTGGCGGTTCTTTTTTACTCTGCTTCTTTAACACTTCGTAAAATATAATAGCCTTTGTCTTTTGTCACAATTTCAACATTGCCAAATACTTCAGCCATTTTCTTTTCTGCACTAGGTGCACCTTGTTTCTTTTGAATAACTACCGTTAGTGTGCCACCAACTTTCAACAACGGAAAAGCCCCTGTTAAAATGCCATGGACAACTTTTTTGCCTGCACGAATGGGCGGATTGCTAACAATCGCCGCGTAGGTCGTTTCGTTTAAGGTTTCATACACATTGGAAGAATGGATATCCACAGTAGTAATTTGGTTACGTTGGGCGTTCATTTGAGCTAGCCCAACCGCCCGTTGGTTGACATCCACCATTTCCACCAGTCGACCAGTCGCCGCTGCTAAGGACAACCCAATTGGTCCATAGCCACAACCAACATCTAACAAACGGCCTGCTGGTAAATTTTCCCATTCAAAGGCATCAATCAACACACGAGAACCATAATCCACTGTTCCTCTTGAGAAGACCCCGCTATCGGTCGTAAACTGAAAGGTCCGACCACGTAATGGAAAAGACCAGCTTTCTAAATCATGTGCTAATTCTGGATTTTCTGTATAATAATGATTCGCCATTTTGTTCTTCCTATCTATGCTTGTTTTGGTTTTAGTCTACCTTTTATTTCTCGAACAATCAAGGCACCTAATAATTCATAGCCCACTTGTGAAAAATGCAAACCATCCGCTTGTAAAAATTCATCCGTTCCAGGATAAACAGTCATCGCTTTATACAAATCAATAACTGGCAAGTTATGTGCCGCTCCGACTTCTTGTGCAACCTTGACCAATTCCTTGATACGCGTTTGTGGCCGTTCTGGACGTCTGCCACTATCCGCATATGGTGGCGTAATTAAAATCACCTTTTCTGAACCAATTTCGTGAATCATTGTTTCAAGATTTTCTCTAAACGTGGCTACTGTTATATTTCGATCCAGTGATGCATCATTGGCGCCAAAGAAAATCACCACTTCATCAGGTTTCTCAATTAGTACTTCTTTATTTAATCGTTTTAAACCATCCTCTGTTGTATCGCCAGGCATTCCAGCATTAATAACAGCCACTTCTTCTAGACCCATCGCAACAATATCCCGTTTCACTAAGTCAACAAGAACAGGTGAGACGGCTTCGTCTAAATAACCAGCAGTAATGCTATCACCAAATAATACAATTTTTCTCATGGCTTTTCCCCTCTTTTCTAACAGTTTTCTCTTTTCATGATACCATTTTCATCATAAATTGGCGAAGAAGGGAATTCTTTTGTAAAATCCTGTGTTTCCCTTGTGAAATTATGGTAAAATGTACAAAGATTGAACAGGGTTTGGTGGAGGAACAATGGACGATAAAATGAATTACTACCCAATTTCCAGAGAAGAATGGCATGGGTTTTATCATGACGGCAAAGCACCGTTAACCGAAGCAGAATTGGATAACATTAAAAGTGTGAACGACCAAATTTCACTAAAAGATGTACAAGAAATTTATGTACCCTTAACGCATCTTATTCATTTGTACATGAAAGAATTTGAATCGCTAACACTTAGCAAAGGATTATTCCTACATGAATATGTCTCTGTACCACCATTCATCATTGGAATTGCCGGCAGTGTCGCCGTTGGCAAAAGCACCACCGCTCGTCTTTTGCAAAGAATTCTGGCCCGAACGTTTAAACGAAGAAACGTTCAACTCATTACAACGGATGGATTTTTGTATCCCAATAAAGTGTTAGAAGAACAAGGAATTATGGACCGAAAAGGGTTTCCTGAAAGTTATGACATGGAGAAGCTAATTAATTTCTTAAACGAAGTCAAAAGCGGCAAAGACGAAATTAAAGCACCTGTCTATTCTCACAGTGTCTACGATGTTATCGAAGGCGAATATGAGTTGATACAACAACCAGATATTCTGATTGTTGAAGGCATTAACACATTACAGTTACCCGCCAATCAACAAATTTATGTGAGTGATTTTTTTGATTTTTCTATTTTTGTAGATGCCGATCCAGCCTTAATTGAAAAATGGTACCTAGAACGTTTTGGGGCCTTATTAGATACGGCTTTCTTAGATCCTAATAATTATTATTACCAATATGCAATTGGCAAACGAGAAGATGCTTTCGCCATGGCACGGAATGTTTGGAAAACCGTGAACTTACCGAACTTGGAGGAATATATCTTGCCAACGCGCGGACGTGCGGACATTATTTTGCATAAAACGGAAAATCATTTGATTGACCAAATCTATCTACGTAAATATTAAGGGTTGACGAGCTAAGAAATATCCTGTATCTTTTGTAGAAATATCCTTGAAAATTTTCAGCAGAATGCATGACTTTCAAGGAGTAAAATGTTTTAATAAGTATAGCTAGACAAAGAAGAGTACGGAACAAAAGTGAACCACTTTTTAACCGCCTGATTCTCGGCTGTTTAAAAGTAGCCCCTGCGGAATTAAGCCAAAATTTTCTAAAAATCGTAAAACAATTTTTGAAAATCCTTTCTTAATTCTTGGTGCTGACCACTTTTTAACCGCCTTTTCTTTAGATAAATTTAAATGGATAAGGGGTAATAGACGTGACTAACGTTGCCGATTTGACATCTGTCGAAAAAATTATTGTTTTAGACTTTGGTAGTCAGTTTAACCAATTGATTACTCGTCGTATTCGTGAATTTGGCGTATTCTCTGAGTTATTAAGCCACCGAACTACGGCAGAAGAAATTCGCAAAATCGCGCCTAAAGGAATCATCTTCTCAGGTGGACCAAACAGCGTGTATGACAAAGATGCTTTTAGCATTGATCCAGAAATTTATGAGTTAGGAATTCCCATTCTTGGCATCTGCTACGGTATGCAATTAATGACTCATAACTTAGGCGGAAAAGTAGAACCTGCCGCAAACCGTGAATACGGAAAAGCAGAATTAGAAATCCTTGGTGATGCGACATTATTCCAAGGAACACCTGCGAAACAAACCGTTTGGATGAGCCACGGTGATTTAGTAACAGAAATCGCTCCTGGATTCGAAAAAGTTGGGACAAGCAATGATTGTCCAATCGCTTCTATCGAAGATACCAACCGCAAATTCTACGGCGTACAATTTCACCCAGAAGTTCGTCATTCAGAATATGGTAACGACTTATTACGTCACTTTGCTTTTGATGTGTGTGGCTGTACTGGTGACTGGAGCATGGAAAACTTCATCGATATGGAAGTCGCTAAAATCCGTGAACAAGTAGGCGATAAAAAAGTCTTACTTGGTTTATCAGGTGGCGTTGACTCAAGTGTTGTCGGCGTGCTTTTACAAAAAGCCATTGGCGACCAATTAACTTGTATCTTCGTTGACCATGGATTATTACGTAAAGGTGAAGCAGAACAAGTAATGGAAAGTTTAGGCGGTAAATTTGGCTTAAACATTATTAAAGTAGATGCGAAAGAACGCTTCTTAAGTAAATTAGCAGGCGTTTCTGACCCTGAACAAAAACGTAAAATCATCGGTAACGAATTTGTGTATGTTTTTGATGACGAAGCAACTAAACTTGCTGGGGAAGAAGGCGTTTCATTCCTAGCACAAGGAACTCTTTACACAGACGTCATCGAATCTGGTACAGAAACTGCGCAAACAATTAAATCACATCACAACGTTGGTGGTCTTCCTGAAGACATGCAATTTGAATTAATTGAACCTTTAAATACATTATTCAAAGACGAAGTTCGTGCCTTAGGAACTGAACTTGGCATGCCTGATGCAATCGTTTGGCGCCAACCATTCCCAGGACCAGGATTAGGTATTCGTGTGCTTGGTGAAATTACAGAAGATAAATTACAAATCGTTCGTGATTCAGATGCTATCCTACGTGAAGAAATCGCAGCAGCTGGCTTAGATCGTGACATTTGGCAGTACTTTACTGTCTTACCTGGCATCCGCTCAGTAGGTGTTATGGGCGATGGCCGTACCTACGATTACACAGTCGGTATCCGTGCTGTGACTTCTATCGACGGCATGACCGCTGACTTTGCCCGTATCCCTTGGGATGTTTTACAAAAAATCTCTGTGCGCATCGTGAACGAAGTTGCACATGTAAACCGTATCGTGTACGATATTACTTCAAAACCACCTGCAACTGTGGAGTGGGAATAGTATAAAAGTTAAGCCTAGAAGTTGGTAATACACTAATCTAGGCTTTTTATATACATTACGGTACCCCTTTCGGTACCCAAAAAAATTAAGGAGATTACTTTCATGAAATTTGACCCTTTTTCAAAAAAAATAGAAGCCGTTCTAGGTGGTAACAATTCATACATTATTCCTAACTTTCAACGAGACTATTCTTGGGATAAAAAAAATTATGAAGATTTTATCAATGACATCCTTTCAGTAAATAAAGCTGAATATGATATAGAAACTAAAAAGCTTTCAAATGCCTCTGGAAAGGATAACGATTATTTCTTTGGTACTATACTAATAGTAGGTGAAGAAAACAAATCTAGTGTAACGAAACCTTATATTGTAATTGACGGCCAGCAAAGATTAACAACTATGACTTTATTTTTTGTTGCTATAAAAAATATTATAGAAAATTTTGATCCATCTTATGAACATGATTTTAACGATGCTTTAGTTAAAAAAGTTAAAATTAAGGGAAGGAGTCAAGAATATGCTCGTTTACAAAATAAAGCACTCAATCCTGTTCTTCCCGTTAATATATTAAACGTTAATGACCATAAGGAAAACGGCATTGAACATAATGCTTTAAACAGATCACAAAATTGGTTATTGGAAGCCTATGAAATTATAAGAAAAATGCTTGGTAAAAAAGAACTGGCAAAAAGGCTGTCTCAATCTAGAAAAAAAAATGACTTCGAAAATATTTGTGAAGAAAATTACATTGAATTCTTAGGTAATTTAGGTGATCAAATTCTTAATTCTACAGTAATATCTATATATTCTGCTTCTGAAAGTCAAGCAAATATTCTTTATCGTAATTTTAACTACAGAGGTATCCCTCTTAGTCAATCAGATTTAATAAAAAATGAACTTCTTTCAGCTTTAGATGACGATACAGATTCTGCAGTGACATTATGGAAAGAGATTGAGAACAATATTTTTTCTGTAGATGAATCCATAAATACTTTTCTATTTCATTATATGGTATCAAAATATCCTACAGGAACAAAAAATTCATTATTTAAAGCTTTTAAAAAACATATTAAAGACTCTCCTGATGCATATTCTAAGTTCTTGCAAGATATTGTAAAAAGTTCTAGATATTATAAATCTATTATTACACCTAGTGAAGATGAAAAATTATTTGGTACAAGTAATTTTTTCAAAAGAGATAGCAATCCTAATTTAAAAAGACAATTAATTTTCTTAAATATTATGGATACAACTCAAGTTAGAATTATTTTTTTAGGTCTTTTTTCTGCTATGGACAACGGAGTAATTACTTCCACTCAATTAAAAAAAATTGCTAATATTATTACTGCTCACCAGGCACTCCATGTATTAGCTAGTACATCAGCGAATAGTTTAACACCTATTTACAAAAAATATTCAAAAATTTTTAGATCCGTTGAAAAAAACAAAATTAATTCAGAAGTGAATAATCTGATTACAGACCTGAACAAAATATTACCTTCTCGAGAAACTATAATAAATAAAGCCAACCTGACCTATGATCATAAAATAAAAATAGATGATATGACCTCTAATCAGAAAAAAAATATGTTTATGATTAAGCATATTCTTTCAACTATAGCTTGTGACACACAATCATCGGAAACTGTTTCTGGAAATAATGGCTTTAACTTTATTTATGAGTCTACTCTAGAACATATTATTGATCAAAAAGAAGACTCTATAAACAACGTTATGAGTTTGGGAAACATATTATTATTAGAACGAAGTAAACATTCAAAAAGTCAAGATAAGAAAAAGATGTATTCTTTATCTGAAATAACTTCTACAAAAAATTTTTTCACGGTGTATAATACTTTTGATAACGCTAAAGATATAGAAAAAAGAAACGCAGATATACTAACAAAATATATAGATATAGTGAAAAACTTAAAATAGAAGATGATCTCTTTGTAATATTTTCTACAAAATTTATGTTTTATAAAAATAAAAATCCTATGTAATCAAGAATAATAATCTAGATTCATAGGATTTTTCTCTTATCTTTTTGTATATTGATTACCATTCCAATTTATCAATGATTTAGTAGATGTTTTAATCTTAATAATATTTTTCAAATTGTCTGCAACTTCTCTATCAATAGTTGGATATAGATGTGAATACGTTCCTAGTGTTATTTGTATATCAGAGTGTCCCAGTCTTTTTTGAACTGCTAAAGGATTAGCATTCAATTCATTAATCAACAAACTCGCATGACTATGTCTTAATCCCTTTGGCTGTATTTCCTTTACATGCCCCAATCTAGCATGTCTTCTTACAATCCTATTTATTGTTGATTTTCCCAACGGTGCACCCGTATAAGAAATAACAAATTCATATTTCCCCATAAATTCTTGATGTTTTTTCCATGCTTTTAAAACAGATATAGTATCATCATCTAATGAAATTATTCTACGACCTGCTTCTGTTTTCATTTTTGTTTTTCTTGTCCAAATATTACTA
This sequence comes from Enterococcus sp. AZ104, assembly GCF_050546705.1. Taxonomy (NCBI): domain Bacteria; kingdom Bacillati; phylum Bacillota; class Bacilli; order Lactobacillales; family Enterococcaceae; genus Enterococcus; species Enterococcus sp. AZ104. The sequence goes on along the minus strand of NZ_CP172952.1, from coordinate 135,495 downwards.
TTGATAAAATCTAGATTATGATAAACTCTAATTTGAGCATTTTCTAAATCAATATCACTCCAATATAGTGCTGTTAATTCATTTACACGCAATCCTGTCATGTAATACATAAAAATCATTGTAAATGACATATGCTCATAAAAATCTTTTATATTGAATGTTTCAATAACTTTTTCAAATTCTTGTTTTGTCCAAAAGTCTACTTCGGGTTTCTTTTTTGGTATACCTTCCACAATTTCAACTAAATTTTCTTTTATCAATCCGTGTTTTTTAGCATGCTTCAAAGAACGTGAAAACATTCCAAATTTTAAACGAGCATAATTCTGTGAGTGCTTTTCCAATAGTTTATTTTTATAATCTAAAATATCTAAAGTTGTGATGTCTCTAGGTTTCTTTTTCCCAAACACCTCTTTTAATTCAAGTAAAACACCTTCCCTAGATTTCCACGTAGAAGTCTCTACACCGTTTCTATACTCTGGTATATAGTATTTATCCATGAACTGTTCATAAAGCATATGAGCATTCGTTAATGCTCCTAGATCATGCTTTTTCTTCAATGCTGATGTTCTTGCTTCATGAGCTTCGCTTGCTGTTCTAAACCCTCTGCGATGTTCAGTTATCGCTTTTCCCGTCGCTCTGTCGGTTCCTAACTTTACCCTATAACCAAAAGTTTTATTACTTAAATCCTGATAGACACCTGTATATTTAGTTTTCCTAGTTTGTTCTTTTTTACTCATTTGAATTTCCAATTTTCACGCCAATAATTTCTTCAACTTGTTGTCTAGGTACTACACCTAACCTTTTATTTAAATAAAGCGTTTTCCCTTCTGCTACAAGCATTACTTTTGCTTGTCTTATAATTGATTGTGCTGTAGACTTCGGATAGCCTAAAGCTACCAAATCATCTTTTGTTACTGTACTACTCATTTCCTTCAACTCCCTCACTCAATTTTATTTTTCGGTATTTCACAGGGTTATCAATCATTTGATTTTTATTCTTATCGTAAATCTTAGAGACGTAGTTTGTTTCATAAAGAACTGTTGAATCATCAAAATCAAGTTTTTCCTCTGAATAAAATTTTGTTTCATCAATTTTCTTTAAGTTCCTTGAAAAGAAAAATGATTTCTTTCCAAAGCTATTTATCAGTTCTTCGCCTAAGCTTTTCTCCATGTACTTCGCTACATACCTAGACGTGTTCGAAATATCGTCTAACGTGTCTAAACGGTTGATGAACACAAAGCCGTTCCCCCACAGAGTTGTTAATGTATCGTGTGGAATGTACGGAACATTAAACATTAAGAAATGAGCATGATAAGCACCTCTACGTTGCGTTTCAATAACGTATATCCATTTAAGTTCTGCTTTTTTTGTTTTATAAATTTGATAGTTGAATCGCTTTATAAAATCTTTCACCATAGACATGAATTCTTCTCTATCTTGAATATTTTCAGTTACGGTCAAAGTCACGAAAGACGTTCTTTTGTCAACATTTGTATCAATTAAACGCATTAATCGCCACTTAGATTTAATCCTAACCTTGCTCATTTGTGTTAGTCGTTCAGTTTGCTCCTCGTCTGATAACTCTTCAAATGTTCGACGTTTAAAAGATTCGCTACTTGCTTCTTTGTCTTTTAACTTTTCACCTCTATTAAAAATTGGCTTGTCATATTCCCATATTTCCATGAAGCCAGAATTTAGTGAAGTAATTATTTTTTTATTATAGCTACCCATTTTCCAACCATTTACTTTCAGCACGTTTATTTCTTTTTGGTGGCTTTTTTCGCCAAACTATGTTTTATATATTAAATAAACTAGGAACCAATAAATTGCTTCCGTAATTCTAAATCAACTTGAGGACTATTTGCCTTCGTTGGAACTTCGGCATGCCCTCAAATTGATTAAGAATTACAAAACTATTTTCCTAGCGTTATTTTGTTATCCAAACTGGGTAAGACATCATCACAACTAAAGTATAACTTTCCTTTGTACTCCGAAATCGTAAATCCTGTTAAACGCACAGGCATAGTCTTATTATTTTCTAATTGTTTAACTGAAATTGTCGGTGATAAATTCTTCACCTTGATTTCTAAATTCTCATAAAAGAACGGGCTATTATCCGAAGCAATAAGTACACGTAATTTATACGCACTTAACATCTTTGTTTCAAAATCTAATACATCACAGTACCCCTTGATTGCCATGAATTCCGTACCAAATAAATTACTGCTTTGTTCGATTAGATCTCTAATTTCTACTGCCATGATTAATTCCTCTTTTCATTTTTTTATTGTAAATTAGATTTTAGACTCAGTCTGTTACTTCTATTATTAATAACTTTTTATCACAAAACCTTATCCCTATATATTGATTGCATTTTAAATGCCTTACAGGCATTTAAAATACAATCATTACATACGGGGAAATTTGTTGGTTAGTTATAAAGCATATACATTTCCTACTTACATCAAATATGCAATTATTTCAATTTTAAAAATTCAATAATCTTCTCCTCTAACTCTTGTAGCATTTCCAAAATATCTGAAGGTACAAAGGCTTCATTGTCTTTTTTTAATTCCTGTTTCTGATACGTATCAAACTCATCATATTTATTAATAAAATTAGTCGCCTCATCTATCAATTTTATGGCTTCTTCAAAATCATCATGCTTCACTCGGTATTCTATCCCATTCAACATAGAGCACAATTCAGAAAAGAGAATTGAGATATTACCATCAAAAGTTCTTGTTACATATAACGTCTTCGTATGTAAAGGGATTTGATATGCTAAAAAAGAAATACCTTCTTTTTCTTTAATAATTTTATTGAATTGATTAACATTTATTCTCATTTTTAATTACCTCACTTCTTTTTTTAGTTACAGTTTGCAGTAAACCTCCACATTTTTAAGCGGTTATAACTTTATAGATTTGATGTGTTTCTATCTTTTCACCTCCTTAAATTAAGTTTGAAAACTATCCCGTAAACCAGATTTTTAAAGGGATTTTTATATCCCGTTAAAACTAAAGTTTTACGGGATATAAACACCCCGTAAATTCAATATAATTTATTTTAAATAGAATGTCAAGTTACATTGTTGAGAAAATACGATTTAATACATAATCGTACACAGAAAGCTCTATGAATACGTTTAGCTCCAAATACATCTTTAAAATATACTTGTAATTCTAAAAGAAATTCCAAAACATCTTGTTCTAACATAAATGAAGTTTGATAATCCCAATCACTTTCTGAATTTAAATCACCAAGTTCAAGCTTTTTATCTTTAATACTAATCCAATAACTCTCCGGTCTCCTTTTATATTCAGTTCTTATAGCTTGATTTACTATACTAGAATAACTAACATCTAAACCAAATTTAGTTTTAAAATTTTTTTGTAATTCATCTAACAAGATTTTAGATTCAGATGACAATCGCATTCTTACATTTTCTTTTTTCATTACTAACACCTCCTACAATTGAATTTTATCCCGTAAATAAATTATATGTTATTTTCGAGATATGTCAATTCGGTAACTTGTTGGTAACTATCCTTATTGTATTATATGTTTTTCAACGTCTTTCAAACATCTCAAACGTTTTAAAAATAGTCTTTTCCATTTATCTCAATTTATACAATTGTTGAGTGGGAATAACAATAAACCCGCTAGAAAACCTATAAAATAGGTTTTCTAGCGGGTTTATTTTTTATTGGTCACACTTTCCTCCCACCATTCTCCATTTTCCTTTGCTCCACCGCCCTCAAAGTCCTATAATTTAATCATAAGAATAGTGACTATTAATAAAATTCATCAATTAAAAGGAAGCGATTTCAACATGTCAAAAGAAACTTTTCTTAAGTATGGTTTTGTTGTCCTCTTCATAGGAATTTTTTTACTTCGTGCCCAAAAATTTATTTCTGAGCCCCTTTCGTACCTTTTTTCGGGTATTCTTTTGCTTGTTGTTGCGTATTTAATACTCGTGAAAAAAATGAACTTTTTCTCAAGTTTGCTCACAGTTGCCGACCAGCCTTCTTCTACCCAACAACGATTAGGTCAACTTTCTGGTCTTGTCAGTTTATTGATTGGTTTACTTCTGGTAATTCTTAGCTTCATTTTCTTTCTCCAACTTTGATTCCCCCTTGACTCTCCCTTCACTCTTGGCTATGATTACCTTAGCAAGTACAATGGTGTACTGTGAACAGTCGAGCAACGGCGCTCAAAAAGATTGGCTTTCGTGCATTCTTTTTGAGGGCTTTTTATTTTTAGAAAGTAGGGAAATTGAATGGAAAAAATGTACCGCAGTCCGTATGAAGCGTACCCGTATCTATCTTCTAAACCAGAAGATTTACGATGTGATTTTGAATTAATGACTGATGAGTTGGCCTCGATGACAGGTCTTCTACGAGGATATGTGCAACAATTAGACGTCCCTGAACAGCCTGCACTAACAGAAGAACTAGCCAAAATTTGCGAGTTAATCTACCATGTCAATCCAACGACCCGAACAAAATTAACAGTCACAGAGGACGAAATAGCCTGGCTTTTGGAACGTGTCAATGCTATGAATGAACTGACATACGAAGAAAATCGTCCTTTTGTTTTACCGATGGGCACAATCTGTTCCTCTTATGCACACATTTTAAGAGCCAAAGCCAAAGATATTGTTCGTTTACTTTATCGCATGGACTATGGTGGTAAAAAAATTGATCCGCAGCTGTATGATGTAGTCAACTTACTCTCAGGTTACTTTTTCATGTTAGCTTTGTATCTAAATCAGCTCGAAAATGGTGAAGAAGTCCCCTTTGTTTCTCGCAACTATTCTATTTAAAAAGTACACCGACCGCTAACGACGAATTGCTAGCGGTCGGTGTACTTTTTATACAGGCAAGTACGCTTCCCCTTTTGCAAATAGTTTAGCAGTACCACCAATAATGACTCGATTTTCTTTCACTTCACAAGTTAAAAAGCCGCCTCTTGGGGACACTTGATAGGCGGAAAGGGTCGTTTGATTGAGCCGTTTTCCCCAATAAGGAATTAAATTGGCGTGCGCAGAACCACAAACTGGATCTTCGTTAATTCTTAGTTTCGGGAAAAAAGTCCGTGAAACAAAATCCACCGAGTCTCCTGATGCCGTTACAATGACTCCTACTCCTAAATCCAATGCTTTTAATGCAGAAAAATCTGGTGTGATTTTTGCCACTGTCTCTTCGTCTTTTAAGACAAAAAATAAATCGCGACCCAAATAAGCTTCATAAATTTTCGTGCCTAAAGCGGCTTCATACTCTGGCAAAATTGGAATCCTTTCCGGTAGGATATAAGGAAAATCTAGATAATAGTATTCCTCTTTTTTGGTCACTGCGAGCGGTCCACTTTGACTAGTAAAATGGAGTGTTTCTTCCGCAACGGAATAATAGTTAAACAACACAAAAGCCGTCGCTAATGTAGCATGTCCACAGAGATCGATTTCTCGTTCCGGCGTAAACCAGCGCAGGGCGTAACTTTGTCCCTCCTTGACCGTAAAAGCAGTCTCTGACAAATTATTTTCAATCGCAATGTTTTGCATCACCGCTTCTGGCAACCATTTTTCCAAAACATAAACAGCGGCGGGATTGCCTTTAAAAACTTCCTCCGCGAAAGCATCGACAATATAATAGGGATAACTCATTTTAATTCTCTCCTTGTATTTTTTGATAAATGTATTCCGCGCAACACAAATCCTCAACTGCTAAGCCAACCGCATCAAAAATCGTGCGGCCTTTCTGCTCCGCCTTTAGTTTAACTTTGCCAGTGACTAATTCGCCGAGAGAACCTACAATTTTTTCAGCTGAAAAGGCACCTTCTGAAATCGGAATTAAAAGATCCCCGCTTTCTTTTAATGCAGCCGCATACTCATCTACAAACACTTGACTGTTTTTAACAAGGTCGCTTGTTAATTCTCTGGAAGTCGGCGTGAATGTACCAATTGCATTGATATGGGCATTCGGCAAAACGTCTTTTTCTTCTAAAAATGCGTCCTGACTGGAAGTTAGTGTACAGATAATTTCCGCTTCCTGGACGGCTTCTTGGACAGAAGAACAACCAATAAAGGTACATTCGGGGTAATTGTGCTGTTGCTTAGCGATTAATTTTCGTGCACGTTCTGCTGTGCGGTCATATATAAAAACCTTTTCAATCGCCCGAACGCTTTGTAGCGCTGCGAGATGAGATGAAGCTTGTTGACCTGCACCAATCAAAGCGATACTTTTTGCCTTTGGAGCTGCTAAATAATCGGTTGCCAAAGCAGAAACAGCTGCCGTGCGAAGCCACGTAATCGCATTGGCGTCCATCATCGCGACTGGTCTTCCAGTAGAACTATCAAACAATAAAATTTGACCAAGATGCGAGGCCAAATTTTTTTGTGGATTTTCTGGAAAAGCTGTAATGATTTTTGCCCCAAAAAAGCGATTTTTTCCTAAGTAAGCAGGCATTAATGCAAAAAGATTTTGATTTTTCCCATCTGGTAAAACCTCTACATGGCGCTCACTTTGCGAAATTTTTCCTTTTTGCAACTCTGCAAAGCAACGTTTCATCACTTGAATTGCTTCGGAAAACGACAATTGTTGAATAACCCTCTCATAAGAAATAATGTCCATCTGAATTCCTCCCTTTGCGCTATCATAAACCAGACAAACAATACACTCAATGCTATAATTGTATGGAATACAATTTTATAGAAAGGAAGTTCCCCTCATGCCGATTAATTCCTATGAGAACTATGTGTTGTCATGGCGCCCTGTTAAAGAACGTTTAACAAGACCTTATTACCAATCATTGGTTCAACAATTAGAAGCGGATATCTTATCTGGTGCGCTTCAAAAAAATGTGAAATTGCCTTCGCAAAGAGAATTAGCTGATTACTTGGATCTGAATTTCACGACGATTGGTCAAGCCTATAAACACGCTATGGAAAAAGGCTTACTTTATACCAACATCGGTAGCGGCACTTTCGTTTCTCCCAACGCGTTTCACTCAATTACAATCTCTACCAACCAAGTAGCGGACCATCTAATTGATTTAGGGCTGGTTAGTTCCTTTGATATGTGTAATCAGCGGATTTTACCTTTTATTGAATCCGTTAGTAAAAATGCGGCCCTTAACAGTTTGCTAAATTATCGCGATCCTTTAGGTACGCACTTTCAACGAGCAACCGCTGCCGAATGGCTTCAGACACAAGGCGTTCGGACCAATGCCGAAGAAGTTGCCATTGTATCTGGTGTCCAGAATGGACTGGCCGTGACGTTAGCCGCCGCTTTTTCTCCAGGTCAGCGGATTGCCGTAGATCGATACACGTATTCAAATTTTATTGAACTCGCCCAGCTTTATCATTTAGAAATCGTCCCGATTGGCTATGATTCCGAGGGGATGGACCCAGAGCATTTACTGCAAGAATGCAAAAAGAAAAAAATACATGGTATTTTCTTAATGCCCGCATGTAATAACCCGATTGGTTTCCAAATGTCTAGCGCCCGCCGAATGACTTTAGCTGAAATCATTCAGCAAGAACACTTATGGGTAATTGAAGATGACATTCATTCTTTTTTAACAACTTATGCACAGCAAGCAGTTTTACCAACGTTTCAAGAACTCTTACCTCAACAAACGATTTACTTAGCGGGGATGACAAAATTTGTCTGTACAGGCTTACGCATTGCGTACCTTGTTTTCCCTCCGCTTCTTCGCCAAGAAATAGAGCGTGCGATTTTTAACATTAACGTTAAAACTTCTGGCTTTGATGCTGAAATTGTCACCCAAGTCTTACGCTCACCAGTTGCAAAAGAATTAGTGATAGAAAAATTGGCTTTAACAAAACAAGCCAATGACTTATTTGATACCATTTTTGGGTTAGCTAGACCTAGCAATCCCTTGCCGTACTACCGAACTATTCCCCTTTCTACCGAAAAAACGGCGCCGCAAATTGAACAAGAATTTCTCCAAAATGGGGTACGTCTTTTTCACTCGAGCCGCTTTACTGTGCAAAATCAGCCAGATGCTTTTTTACGAATTTCCTTGGCCTCCAATCAGCTTGAGGTATTGGCGAAAGGATTAACCATTATCCAAGAACTCTTACCGACATTAAACGAAAAGAAAGGACATTCCCTATGAATTCATTGCCAATACTTGAAAAAGCAGTGGGCACGATTACCCTGCTTTCCGAAGAAAAACAAAATGCCGAATATGAAGGCTTTTTATGCCAAGTTAATGAATCGCAACAACTTATCCGCAGTCGCTTAGCCAAAAAAACGCCGAAAAAAGAAGGCTATTTTGTAGCCTTCTGGGAAAAAAATCAACAAAATCAGAACGAAGCCTTTGATGCAACGGAAGCCCCTGAAATGTTAGCAATTGTCATTGCTGATCAAGAAAAGCAAGGTCTCTTTCTTCTGCCAAAAGAATGTTTAATCCAACAAAAAATTCTCAAAACGCATCAACAAAAAGGCAAAATGGCGGCCCGTTTTTATCCTTCTTGGTGCCAAAACCTTAATCAAACCGCCAAAAAAACACAAAAATGGCAACTAACTTACTTTACTGATTTATCTAAATACTAAAAACGTCAGCTGGCTTCAGAAGCCAGCTGACGTTTGTTTATTTTACTGTTTAGCCAATTGGTGGCGTACCTTCTGCGTTCCCAGCAATCGCTTCGATTTGAATCTGGGCACCTTTTGGTAAATCCGTCACACCAATCACTCTTCTGGCAGGCGTGCCTTCAGGGAAGTACGTTTGGTAGACGTCATCTACTACCGCCAGCTCTTCAATCTCTTTCACAAAAATATTCACTTTCACCAGATCAGCTAAGCTGTGATCCACACTTTCAATAATCGCTTTGATGTTTTCTAAACATTGCGTCGTTTGTTCCTTGATTCCGCCAGCGACTAACGCATTTGTTTTAGGGGCCAATGGTAGCTGAGCTGATAGATGGTTGTAATGAGAAAAAGCAACAGTTTGTGTCGAAAATGGACACTTCGGTGCGTGATCTGTATTATTTGCTTCAATAATTAATCCATGTCGATCTTCAATCGCTTGTGGTGGCGTACCATCCCCATGAGAAACCACCGCTTCTACTTGAACCGCCGCGCCTATTGGTAAATCAGCAACAGCAATCACTGTTCGTGCTGGCATGTAATTGACCGTACGCGCAATTCCTGAATCTGGGAAAAAAGCGGCATATACTTGATTGACAGCTTCTAGCTTAGATAAATCTTTTAAATAAATATTGACCTTCACAATATCATCAAAAGGCACATCAATACTGGTTAAAATGGCTTTTATGTTTTTCAAACATTGTTTTGTTTGCGTTTTAACACAGCCAGCCACAACTCTGCCCGTTTGAGGATCTATAGGCAATTGTGCAGACAGATTGTTATAGTGAGAAAACGCGACCGTTTGACTGGCTAGAGCATCAATTGGTGCCTGAACAGTCTGATTTGTTAATTTAATTAAATCCCCAGCTTGAGGTGCATTAGGGATAGTTCCTTCCCCATTTGAAACAAGTGCCTCCATTTGAACAGAAGCGCCTAACGGCAAATCTGCGACGGCGACCACTGTTTTAGCTGGATAATAATGGGTAAAAAAGGCCGCATAGACCTCCTCAACTGCGGCAGCATCCCGCATATCTTTGACAAAAATGGTCATTCTGACAATGTCACTCATCACATGGTTGATACTTTCAACAACCGCTTGGATATTTTTCAAACATTGTGTCGCTTGGGCCCGAATGCCACCTTCTACCAATTGTCCAGAGGTTGGCTCAATAGGTAACTGTGCCGACAAATGATTATAGTGGGAAAATGCGACTGTTTGGGCTGCGAGAGGATGCTTTGGTGCACGCTCTGTATTTCTTGCTAAGACGATATTTTCATTACTCATAACTCTACTCCCTTTTTTAGCATTCCAACAAAAATGATTCCGCTTACATTTTCAAACATTAAACTTCCAACAAGATCCTTTTTATTTTCCTGCTTTTCTATTAATGGTGATAGCTTTCCACCACCACTTCTTTCAGTCTACAATAAGAACAGGAACATTTCAATAAGGCATTCCTAAATTGATTGTTGGCCCTCAAACAAATCTTCTTCAGTTAAAGAAGACTGGCACGAATCAAGCTTGATTCGTGCCAGTCTTTATAGATAACTCGTTAGCTATAACTAGTTTTATTTAACCACCATATACTCACGATAATTTTCCGAGAACGTATCCATTAGCGTATAAATTCGTTCAAAATCATAGTCACGACGAGGGTCATCATACCAAACACATTGAATACTTCCAATAATTGGAAGATTCGGGCTACCTGCTGGCACATCTGTAAATGCTTTTTTCGACATATTTGCTAAAGCATCGTCATATTGATAAATGCCAGAATCAACATTGCCAGCTACCCAATACCACGCATCATTGGTATTAAAAATTTTGTGTCCTTTTTGAACAAAGTACTCAGGTTTGGCTACGTCATACCCACTCCAACCGGCTGTCCAATAAGAAATAATAATCTCTGGGTCAAATGTACCGAAAGAATCGTCGCTGTTGTAATAAATGCCATCATTGAAGCTCATTGGCTGCATGCCCGCATCTTTAATTATTTTAGCTAAATCATTCGCATAAGCGACAAAATCCTTGTAGCGCCCAGAAGATTGCAGTTTCGCCCAACCGCCTGTGTCGACATCATTTGCATACTCATCGCCACCAAAATTGAAAATTTCACTATGCGCGGAAAAATAAGCCACGTACTTACTGATAATCGCCTTTGTGAAATTCACTGCCTTTTGGTTCCCTAAATCTACTGTTCGTTTTGAGCCATCAAAAGCGGGATTTTTAATCGCTAGTTTTTCCATGGCCACTAACAAGGCATCCATATGTCCTGGACTGTTAATCACGGGAATGATGTTGATGTTGCGCGCTTTCGCAAAAGCCAACAACCGATCCATTTCTTTTTGTGTTAACGCGTTGCCATTAGGATCATTGTAATACGCGTTGTTGCCTCGTTGGATTGCTTTTGAAACCCGGTTGTGGTTGTATTTTTTACCATTCACATTGACCGACATATCATCCAAGATAAACCGTAAGCCATCATTTCCTAAAATTAATTGGACATCTGTGTACCCATTTTGACTGGCTTTGGCCACTAATTCTTCCAGTTGCTCCACGGAAAAATATTTTCTTCCCGCATCAATGGAGAAGACACTTTTTAAAGGTTGTGTTTGTTTCTCTTTTAAATTATCCAAAGCTGTTTGGACCTCCGTTTGCCAAGTAGTCACTTGCGCGGCTGTATACGTTTTTCCCGCAAGTTCTGTTGCGACTGTCTCTTTTGTTGTTTGTAGTGCTTGAATCGTTTCTGGTGTATAGCTTTCTGCCTTTTCAATGGCTGTAACTGCTTGATCCAACGCACGATATAAAGTGGTTAAGTCAATGGCTAACAGGCCTTTTTCTAATTCAGCATCATAGGTATTTGAAATCCCTTGGCCATAATCGCCACCTAAAATAGCTTTATTCACATCATAAAGCGTCGTTGCTTGTGTCACTGCTTCTGCGGCTTTATTTTGTGCTTCAAGGTCTGTGTTGGCGTAGCTAATTCGTTTTAAATAGTGTTGCGCAGCCGCTTTCATCTCTGCAAGAGAAACGCCTTTACTCTCTGCAATGGCCGTTTTTGTCCAAAGTAAATTAGAAGGTTTTATCTGATTTAAATCGTCTTCATTATAGGTGCGACCATCGCGATCTAAGGCATAGAGGAACATGCCCCCTAAATTATTTTCATAAGAATAACGAGCTACTTTATACATGTTACTTTCCATATACGGCTCTTTTGTGTCATACCAGCGGTTGCGATCTTGCTCTTCTGGGAAAGTTAATCCTGGAACAAATCGTTCCCCATTGAGAACCGGACTTAAATTATTTAATGCTCGTTGCGTGCGTTGGTCATCGCTACCATACTGTTGATACGCGAGAAAATCGAAACAGTCACTGACATCTTGTAAAGGTGGTAAATATTCTGCATTGGTATCATACAAAAATGGACGATCCGTTCCCGACTTCGGTCCAATGTATTTTGATAATGCACGAATGACACCATTAGATAGAACAATATCTTTTTCACTTGGACGAGTTTCCATGTCAATATCTAACCCATCAATTCCTAAATCATCGACAAATTTGGTTAACAACTCTTTCGCATAAGCATCAAATTCTGCTTCTGTAGGCGTTGTTCCTGCGTAAGGAACTTTTAATAGCTCGCTGTAATCAATCCCACGAACTAAACGAACACCTCGTGCATGCAGTGCTGGCGCATACTCATTTTTTAACGTATCATAAAATGGCTGTGCAAGTGCTTCTTGTCCTTTTGGCACATAACTAAAGACATTCACAATGTCAATACCATAAGGAATATCGTGCATCGTTAGCCAATTTTCATCTGGCAATGTTGTATTAACTCCTTGCATCGTTTTGTCACGCCAGGCCCGATAATAAACCATAAAATGTTTCTCTTGGGTCGGCTCATTGGCTTGGCTGATCATTGGTTGATGAAACAGACTAAATAAGATAAACGCCAAGCCAACCAATAACGAAAGACCCAGCCAACTGACAATTGTTTCTCTGTTTTCTCCTTTTCTTGTCGATAAATTGTTCCCCACTTTGAACACCATTCCTTTCTGCACTCCGTTCATTTTTGTGTATCCACCTAAAAAAGAAAGCGCATACACAACCATCAATAGAATAACAAAAAATAACGAATTTGCAAAATAGAAACTGGAAAAATGAGGATTTTCTATAAAAATCTTTTCCCGCCTAAAATCACTTTTGTTAGACGGCGTTTAAATGGTAAACTTTGAGACTTGCAAGAAAAATAGGCCTGTTTTTCTTGCAAGTCTCCTTTACTTAGTCGTGATCAACATCGGCGATTTTCACAACAATTTTCCCTTGTGCTCGCCCTGTCAGTGAATAGTCCACTGCTTCTTGAATTTGGCTAAAAGGTACGACTCGGTCAATTATCGGCTGTAATTTTCCCTGTTCAATGAGCTCAGTGAGTAAAGCTAATTGCTCGCCATCTGGACGCATAAACAAAAAATGATAACTAACATCTGTGGCTTGCTCCAATCGATGAATCTTGCGGGTAGCTATTTTAAAGGCCCATTGTTTCCAAAGCGGCAAGCCATACTCTTTAGCAAAACGTTCGTTGGGAATGCCTGACAATGTAACAACTTTTCCCTGAGGTTTAACCACTGAAAAAGCTTTTTCTAAGATTGTCCCCCCCATTGTATCAAACACATAATCATAGTCGGATAAAACTTCTTCAAAATTTTGTGTCCGATAGTCAATCACTTCATCTGCTCCCAACGCTTGAACCCATTCTTTATTTTTACTACTCGTTGTGGTGGCAACGTAAGCGCCTGCTAGTTTTGCTAATTGAATCGCAATGGTTCCAATCCCTCCTGAACCTGCTTGAATCAGGACTTTCTGGCCTGGCTGTACATTCATAATATCATGTAGCGCTTGATAACTTGTCAAACCGACTAACGGAATGGCCGCAGCTTCTTCAAACGTTAAATTTTTCGGCTTCATAGCTACAGCCGCTTGATCCACTGCAATATATTCAGCAAAAGTTCCCACGCGATTTTTGGGTACTCGCCCGTAAACTGCATCGCCCAGCCTAAAATTTTGAACATTTTTTCCAACAGAAACAACAATCCCAGCAAAATCACTGCCTAAAATCAGTGGCATTTGATAATTTAAAAGCATCTTTACTTTGCCATCTTTTGTTTTTAAATCAATCGGGTTGATACTGGCAGCGATAATTTTGACCAAAACATCATTGTCATGAATGGTGGGTAAGGGCACCTCCTCGATTGCTAATTCTTTTTGTCCGTATTTATGAATTAAAGCGGCTTTCATCATTGAATCTTTCCTCTCTTTCTATCCCTTTTATTGGTTTAAAAGTTTAAACCTTTAATCAATTAGTATCTTAACGAAAAATGGGATCCACGTCAAGTTTCAGCCCTCAGCGTATTTTATTGACAAAAAACACGAAAAATGGTTTAATCGTTTAAAAATACGAACCAAAGAGGCGGAAGAATATGAAAGAATTAGAAGGAATTCAAACAGAATTTACTGCGCTTAGTGATTTTTTAATCGCATTGGGTGATGAAAAACGCCAAGCAATTATTATTGCACTGTTAGAAGACCAGGCCTGTGTTGGCCGTCGTGTCACTGAGTTAACAGAGGCGACACAACTCTCACGTCCCGCTGTTTCTCACCACTTAAAAATTTTGAAACAAGCCAAATTAATTGATTGTCGCAGTGAAGGAACTAAAAATTATTACTCACTTTCTCACGATACCACCAAAATTGAGCAACTCCAACAACTATTGACCCACATTACGTCGATTATGCCAGGGAGGAAGCAAGCATGAAAAAAATTCTCGTGGTCCTCACAAACGTTTCCCGTTATCACGGCACCGAAGAACCAACGGGCCTCTGGCTAGGTGAAGCCACGGAGTTCGTGGAAGAAGTAACCAAAGCAGGATTTTCAGTTGACTATGTTAGTCCCCAAGGAGGCTATGTCCCTTTGGATCCCCGGAGTATGAAATATGTAGATTCATCCATTATGGCGGTTTATGAAAGTGCCGATTTTCAAGAACGAGCGCTAGCGCATTCCCTCTCTCTTGAAGAAATTGATCCAGATGAATACGCAGCGATTTACTTTACAGGAGGCCATGGCGTTATGTGGGACTTTCCTGATAATCCTCAGTTGCAAGCAATCACTCGTAGCCTTTACGAACAGGGCAAATACCTAACTTCTGTTTGTCACGGAATTGCTGGTCTTTTAAATGTCAAAGATGCGTCAGGAAATTATTTGATTGCAGATAAAACCATTACTGGCTTCACAACTGCAGAAGAAATTTTAGCCATGAAAAAAGCAGTTGTTCCTTTCTTAAACGAAACAATTGCCAAAGAACATGGTGCTACTTTTGCGAAAAAGCGTCCCTATAAAGAATTTGCGTATCAAGATGGCCGTATAATCACTGGGCAAAATCCTTTTTCTGTCCGCGCTGTCGCAAAATTGTTAATTCAACAACTATCAAAATGAAACAACAGCGACTACTTTTAGGTAGTCGCTGTTGTTTCATTGCTTCTTCTTTTTTCCGAAAGCCGAAGCCCTAACATAAAAAATTTTTGATTAGCTAAAGAGTAACATCGCGCCAATTAAGATAATTAGGTTAATTAAGCCTAAGACAATCATTGGTTTGGCCATGAATTTTGTCCAAGTGGCATATTGAACTTTGGAAATTTCCAAACCACCCATTACAACACCAGATGTTGGCGTGATCAAATTAATCAAGCCACAACCTGAAGCAAAAATCATAACCATCACTTCTGGACTTAAACCAATGTTTTTAGCTAACGCACCCATTACAGGAATAGAAACGTACGCTAAACCAGAAGTTGAAGGAATTAGGAAAGATAAACCTAAGTATAAAACAAAGGCACCGATGACAAATAAGACTGGGGAGAGTCCTTGTAATAAGCCTGCCGCTTTATCAAGGATAAATGAATCTAAATACGTTTTAGACATCAAAACAGATGCCCCGCGAGCAACTACGATAATTAAAACAACGGATAACATATCTTTGGCACCGTCGATAAATGCTTCAATGGTTTCTTTTTCAGTAAAGCGACCAATCAAGGCAGCAATGATCCCTAAAAGGAAGAACCACATCGCTAAGTCGCCAAAGTACCAGTCACCGAAACTGTTGCCTGTTAAAACAGACGTCCAGCCTTTGAAAATCGTCACTCCAAAGTCGTTCCATGGAATTAAGGAAACAATCATAATGACAAAACAGAAAGCGAATACCATTAAGATTTTTTTATGACGATTCGTAAATGGCATTTCTTTCGACGCTGCTTGTCCATACGTTTTTTCCATATCCTCTTGTTCTTGTAAAGATAAAATTGTTGAACCTTTGTCAGCCTTCACTTTTTTCGCATAACGCATCACAATGAAAATAGAATAGCTAGTAGAGGCCGCCCACAAAATAGCACCGACAATTAAAATAATTCCTGTATTCGGCTGAATGCCAATACCTCGCAACGCATCCATCGCTACCCCTGTGGAGAAAGGGTTAACCGTTGAACCGATAACACCTGATCCTGCACCCAATAGTACAGTACCCACTGCGACAAACGTATCAAAACCAGCGGCGACCATGGTGGCACTCAATAAACCATAAAAAGGAATTGTTTCTTCTGCCATTCCATAAGTCGAACCACCAATAGAAAATAAAATCATTAAAATCGGAATGATTTTCAATTCGTTCCCTTTTAACTTTTTAACGACTGATTGAATCCCTGCTTCAAGAGCCCCAGTTTGTGTCACAATATTTAAAAAGCCACCGAGTACTAAAATAAAAATATTAATTTCAATGGCATCTTTAAACCCATTGAATGGAGCCATGATAATATCCGATAATTTGGCCCCTACCACGTGGTCAACCATTTTGCCATCAATTTCTCTTGGGGTAAATGGCTGGCCATTTAGCAAGACCGTTACGATACCTAAAACAATTAAAATAATAAATAAAATACTAAAAGACGAAAGCTGTTTTTTGTTTTTCTTCTTTTTTTCTGCCATATCCTTTTATACAGGAACCTACTTTCCTGTATCTCCCTTCTCTATGATTAATTACTCAATCGATCAATAAAGAATGGCGTATCTAGAAAAGTTAAGAATTTATGACTGTAGCTAATACGGTTCATTTGGACTAATTTTTTCATAACACTGCTTGCTGTTTCCCGCGTAGTTCCACTCATCCGTGCAATGTCATTAATGGTAATTGGACAAGTAATTGCAACGCGTTCCCTGTTGTCAATTCGTTCTCCTAAATCATTTAATAACATCGCCAGTGATGTCACAATCCGTTCACATGCATCATTGGTTGTTCCTTTTTGGATTTTGATCATGCTTTCTTTTAAAAGGACCGATTGTTCTTGAATCCAATGAATCAATTGCTGGGGATTATTTTGGAGAAAACGCTCAAACAGTTTAACTGGCACAAACACAACCTCAATATCCGTATAGGCAATCGCGGAGTCGTAATGAACCTCATCTTGAAACAGTCCGATTCTCGGAAAAAGAGCCTGCTTTTTCATAAAATGCAGATAGGAAAAATTACCACTGCGATCATTTTTTTCAATTTTAATGACACCTGAAACCAGTAAAATCAAATGATTTCTCGGATCACCTGGATAAAAAAGGACTTGGCCTTTTTTATAGGAGCGAACGAAACTCTCGTTGCGCAATTCTGTTAGTTCTGATTCAGAAAAGTATTGAAAATCTTGATTATTTTTAGTGATTATTTTCTCTATCATCATCTTAATTCTCCTAAATACTATACTTTATTTTGTCACAACCGTTCCTACGATTTCATCGCCGCTCATACTTCCTAAGTTTTCCAAAGAAGTGATAATTGCTTGTTTATTGGGTTGGCTTTCTACAAACTGAATGGCGGCTTCAATTTTCGGTAACATACTACCTGGTGCAAAATGACCCGCTTGTTTGTATTCTTCCAACTCTGCTACAGTGACATTGGTTAATTGTTTTTCATCTGGTTTGCCATAATTAATGCACACATAATCCACGCCAGTTAAAATAACTAGTGCATCCGCATCTACTAATTCTGCTAGTTTTTCAGAAGCAAAATCTTTATCGATTACTGCTTCGACACCTTTTAATTCTTGTCCTACGACAGGGATGCCGCCACCACCACATGAAATGGTAATTATATCATTTTTTATTAAGGTATTAATAGTCTCAGCCTCGTGGATGTCAATTGGCTTAGGACTTGGAACGACTTTGCGCCAGCCACGTCCTGCATCTTCTTTAAAAATAGCACCTGCTTGCATTGCTTCTTTGGCTTCAGCTTCTGTTAAAAATGGACCGATCGGTTTTGTTGGATTTTTGAATGCCTCATCTGCTGGATCTACGACCACCTGTGTTAAAACAGTAGCCACTTGTTTCTTGATTCCTGCTTTGTTTAATTCTTGATTAAGCGCATTGGACAACCAGTAGCCGATACTTCCTTGTGTCATAGCAACACACGTATCTAGCGGCATCGCTGGATTTTTTTCAGAATCAGCTGCTTGTTGTTGCAATAATAGATTACCGACTTGTGGACCATTGCCATGTGAAACAATCAACCGATGCCCTTGTTTAATTAAATGAACTAAATAGGCAGATGTTTGAACTAATGCTTGCTGTTGTGCGTGTGCGCTAGCATCATTTGAAAGGATGGCATTTCCGCCTAGTGCAACGACCATTTTTTTCCCCATTACAAATCCTTCTTTCCTATCATAATAAAGAATAGGCCGCCCTTCAAAAGAATCTCTTAAAGGGCGAAACAACTATTCTTTTTTCAATGTTTTTTCAGTTGCTTCCTACACACGAGGAATGAATAAGTTGCCTAAAGTAGCTGCCATGATCGCTTTAATAGAATGCATTCTGTTTTCTGCTTCTTCAAATTGACGACCATATTTACTGCGGAAGACTTCATCCGTGATTTCCATTTCAGTAATGCCGAATTTTTCAGCAACCATTTCTCCGTATTGTGTTTTCGTATCATGAAAGGCTGGCAAACAGTGTAATACGATTAAATCGCCATCCATGTTTTCGGTTTTTTCTAACATAGCCATATTAATTTGATAAGGTTTCAACAGATTGACACGTTCTTCAAATTTATCTTCTTCACCCATGGACACCCAAACGTCTGTATATAACACGTTGGCTCCTTTAACACCTTTAGCAACGTCGTCTGTAATCATTAATTCTGCACCAGATTCTTTCGCAAATTCTTTTGCATAATTAACGACTTCATCAGAAGGGAACAATTCTTTTGGTGCACAAATGCGAACATTTACGCCTAAAATAGCACCTGTCACTAACAAGCTGTTTGCCATGTTGTTACGGCCATCGCCGACATATACTAAAGTGATTCCTTCTAAACGGCCAAAGTTTTCTTTCACTGTCATAAAGTCCGCAATCATTTGTGTTGGATGCCATTGATCCGTTAAACCATTCCAAACAGGAACACCAGAATATTTCGCTAAATCTTCCACTACTTCTTGACTAAACCCACGGAACTCAATCCCGTCAAACATACTACCTAAAACAATCGCTGTATCTTCAACAGATTCTTTTTTACCTAATTGAATATCGTTGGCGCCTAAATACTCAGGATGTGCCCCTAAATCAATCGCTGCTGTAGTAAATGCAGAGCGTGTCCGTGTCGAAGTTTTTTCAAATAAAAGAGCGATATTTTTTCCTTCTAAATAGTGATGTGGAATCCCTTTTTTCTTCAATTCTTTTAAGTGAATACTGAAGTCTACCAAATACTCTAATTCTGCTCTTGTAAAATCTTTTTCTGCTAATAAACTACGTCCTTGAAATACTGAATTCATGATGATTCCTCCTATTTTTGGGTGTTTTTTAAAGATCTTCACGGTAAAGTGGCATACTCATACAACGAGGGCCACCACGGCCACGTACTAGTTCACTTCCTGGAATGTAATTCAATTTCACGCCTGCTTCTTCTAGCGCTTTATTCGTAATCGTATTCCGATCGTAAACAACAACTTCCCCAGGGGCAATTGCTAATGTATTTGAACCGTCGTTCCATTGTTCACGGGCTGCTGCTGTTAAATTTCCAGCGCCGCAACGGATTAATTGAACATTGTCTAAATGCAAGTATTTGCATAAAATGTTATCTAATGTATCTTTTTCTTTTGTAATTTGGATGTCTCCATCTGCTTTTTCAGTGATCGAGTAAACAACCAAGCCGCCTTCGATTTCTGGATGAATCGTAAATTTATCATAGTCAATCATGGTAAAAACGGTATCTAAATGCATGAATTTACGATGTTCACCGATATCAAAAGCCAAGATATTTTTGAACCCTAATTTTTGTTCAAAAATATTTCTCGCAATTTTTTCAATTGACGCGGCATCCGTTCTTTGAGAAATCCCAATGGCCACCACTTCTTTTGAAAGAATTAATTCATCGCCACCTTCAATTCTGGTTGATTCTGAACGATCATAGACTCTAGGAACCTCTTTTCCAGCAAAACGAGGATGATAATCAAAAATGTATTGCCCAAAAATGGTTTCCCGTTGTCGAGTTACTGAATACATATGATTTAAAGAAATCCCGTGCCCCATTGTCGCAAAGTTATCACGCGTGAAGTATAAGTTAGGCATTGGATCAATAATGAATGGATAATCCGCTTCAACCATATCTGTTAAAAATTCTTGCTCATATTTAGGTAATTCTTGTTTTTGAATGCCAGCAATCGCTTTTTGAATCAGTTCTTCGTTGTCGTCAATTTCTAACATTAACTCTCTAACTTTTTCTTTTGCTGATTCACTGCGAATATTGGCTTCTTCTAAGAATTGGTCAATAAATTGTCGGCGGACCTCTTCATTAATCAACGCTTCAGCAGCTAAGTCCTCTAAATAGACCACTTCGATATCTTTTGATCGTAACAACTCTGCAAATGCATCATGTTCTGCTTGTGCTTTTTCTAAAAACGGAATATCATCAAACAACAGTCTCTCCAGATAATCTGGCATTAAATTTTCTAATTCCTTACCTGGACGATGTAACATCACTGTTTTCAATTTCCCGATTTCAGAAAATACATTAATTGGATGACTCATGTGAAATAACCTCCTCAACTTAATTACAAACACAGAATAACAGACCTGATTAACCTAGGACGTGAGCCATTTGCCAAACAAAATACTAAATATGCAACGGTATTCTTTCTTATGTATATTTCAAGCCTAAAAGAATGCGCTTTCATAGATATTCTAAAAAAATAATGCATAATTAAATAAAAAAAAATGCATTTATTCAAAAAAAAATATTTCTCCATGCATTTCATAAAGTTATAATCTTATAGAGGTAAAAGTAAGGAAAAGTAAGGGAGCCAGAAGTCAAAACGACTTCTGGCTCCCTTACTTTTATGCGTTACTTTTTGACAAAGGTGTTGGCTGAATAAATTGTTGAAAATACTGCTCTAGTTCTTGTGCTTTTTCCTCGGATGATGAAACAATAATAACAGTGTCGAAGCCAGCGACAGAACATTTCTTTTCACACAAAGACACTTCATCAAGTACAGCTGAAAACAATGTTGCGTTGTCTGGTAATGTATGAACCACTAGTAAAAAGGCGACACGTTCAACTTTGGTCACTACCTCACGAATTGCTTGTATCAACTGTTCTTTTTTTCGTTCTTCTAAAGAAGTGAATTGTTCAAAAATCGTTAACCGCATCTCGCCAGACTCATCCAATGCTTTGACGACTTTTAATTCCCATAAATCCCGTGAAATCGTTGCTTGTGCGACATTTATCTCGCGCTTTTTTAATTCTCTTAACAACTCATTTTGACTATGAATTACAGTTGTTTGAATGATTTCTTTAATCAAACTTTGGCGTGTTTGCTTATTCACAAATAACACCCTTCCTCCAGACATTTACAAAGCAATACTAGCAGAATCTCTCTTATTAGAATAGAAAAAGGGTCGTTTAGCTAAAAGGTTCTCATTGATTTTGTCGGATATTTCGCATTTAAAAAAGTGAGACTTGCACAATTTAGTAAAACGTTGTACAGTGATTTTAGGGAATTACTGGCACCGTTTTAAATAACAGCAATGATGTTTTTTTGCATGATTAACTGAACTGGAGGAAAGTAATGAACCGATTAAAACGCCAAACGATGATTAAGCGATTGGTCACAGAAAATGAAATCCATACACAAAGTGAATTACTAGCATTATTGGAAAAAGAAAATATTCACACCACACAAGCAACTATTTCTCGTGACATTCGTGAGCTGAATTTAAACAAAGTAGACAATGGTCAAGGAGAAGCCTATTATCGTATCTTGAATAATTCTGCCCTTCGTCCAAAATATAAAACAGATGAAGAACGTCTTGTTGACATTATTATTGAAACTGGTGTTTCTTTAACACAAATAGAGTTCACAAATCTTTTAACCGTCTTACCTGGCAACGGGCAAGCCATTGGGGTTTTAATTGATCGCATACGTATCCACAACCCTCATATCTTGGGCTGCATCGCTGGGGATGATACCATCTTAATTCTTTCAAAAAATAAAGAAGATGCCCTTGAAGTTAACAACTATTTCCAGCAGTATTTGTACCACCCATAATTCATCACTTAGTAAAATCGACTATTTTTTGACATCATTGCTATTTTTATTAAAGATAAATAAAAAAAGGCGTCTCAGTGAAAGCTGAGGCGTTTTCTCATGAGTTTTTCTTTTGAACACCGTCTTTTTTTTGTATAATAATCAAAAAGCAAAGAAAGGGTTTCTTATGACTGAACAATTCATACTCACTTCAAACGATCAACAAACTCAGCTCAATGTACGTCATTGGCCCTGCCCTTCACCCAAAGCCGTAGTTCAATTGATTCACGGCATGGCAGAGCATATCCAACGTTATGATGAATTTGCTCGTTTTTTAAATCAATTAGGGTTTGCCGTAATTGGTCATGATCATCTAGGTCATGGCGAATCTGTACAACCAAGCGCACCGATCTATGGTTTTTTTGGAGAACAAGGGCCTGAAAATGTCGTTACAGATATTCATCAAGTGAAACAATGGGCTGTGAATCGCTATCCACAATTGCCCTATTTTATGATGGGTCACAGCATGGGGTCTTTCGCCTTGCGCAACTATCTGCAAGACTATCCTGTGACTGTGCAAGGAGTCATTTTCATGGGCACTGGAACAAGTCCGTTACCTTTAACCGCAGCATTGCCTTTTATTAAAAAAATGGCCGAGAAACAGCCGAAAAAACCAGCTCCGTTCATTGATAAGCTGGCATTTGGTTCTTTTAGTAAAAAATTTCCTGAAGCAAGTTCCTTTAATTGGCTTTCTAAAAATCAAGCCAATGTGGCTGACTATGAAAATGACCCATTAATGGGCTTCGTATTTACCAATAATGGTTTTGCTACCCTTTTTTCACTTGTTAAACGAGCCAATCAAAAGAATTGGTACCAAGCGATCCCAAAAGAATTGCCTATTTTGATCATTAGTGGCGCTGAAGACCCAGTTGGTGATTTCAGCAAGGGGCCAGCGAAAATTCAAAAGCAATTAAAGCATGCAGGTTTTCAGCACGTGACGTTACGACTATTTCCCACATTGCGTCATGAAATTTTATTAGAAACGGAAAAAGCAACAGTTTTTCAAGAAATTGGGCATTGGTTAACGGATTTAACGAATTAAAAAAGAAGGTTGATGTTGTGACATCAACCTTCTTTTTTAATCTATTTTCGTTAAACCGCCCATATAAGGACGTAGAACTTCTGGAATCGTTACGGTGCCATCTTCATTTTGATAATTTTCCAAAATGGCAGCCACTGTTCGACCAACAGCAAGTCCTGACCCATTAAGAGTGTGGGCATATTGAACATGACCCGTTTTATCACGATAACGAATCAACGCCCGACGTGCTTGGAAGTCTTCACAGTTTGAACAAGAACTAATTTCTCGATACGTTTTCTGTGCCGGAATCCAAACTTCTAAATCATAGGTTTTCGCTGCCGAGAAGCCCATGTCACCTGTCGAAAGAGTAATCACTCGATAAGGGAGGCCCAATTTTTCTAAAATGTCTCCAGCATTGTTGGTCATTTTTTCTAATTCTTCATAAGAGTGTTCTGCATCACTAAATTTAACCATTTCTACTTTATGGAACTGGTGTAAACGAATTAATCCTCGGGTATCACGGCCTGCGCTACCCGCTTCCGAACGAAAAGAAGGACTTAAAGCAGTGAAATAAATCGGTAACTCTTGCGCATCTAAAATTTCATTATTATAGTAGTTAGTTAATGGGACTTCCGCTGTGGGGATCAGCGTCAAATCACTTTCTGCAACTTGGAAGACATCTTCTTTGAACTTAGGAAACTGACCGGTGCCAAACATTGCTTTGCTATTGACCAAATAAGGAGGAATCACCTCGGTATAACCATGTTCATTAACATGTTGATCTAACATAAAATTATAGACCGCTCGTTCTAAACGAGCCCCTAAGCCTTTGTAATAAAGAAAACGGCTACCAGATACTTTCGCGCCTCTTTCAAAATCTAAAATTCCTAAGGCTTCACCGATTTCCCAATGTGGTTTCGGTTCAAATGAAAAAGTTTTCGGCGTACTCCACCGCCGAACTTCTACGTTGGCGGCTTCGTCTGCGCCAACAGGCACGCTCTCATGAGGTAAGTTAGGCAGACGTTCTGCAATGGCTGTGCATTGTTCTTGCAAATGAACAACTTCTTGGTCTAAAACTTTAATTTGCTCGCTAACTTCTTGCATATTTAGCAACTGTTGTGAAGCATCTTTTTGTGCACGCTTTAATTGTGCAATTTCTCCTGATACCTGATTACGGTGTTTTTTCAGTTCTTCAACTTTAACAAGTAACGCTCTCCGTTCTTCATCTAAAGCCAAAAAGCGTAATAAAACTTCCTCGTCCACACCACGTGTTTTTAACTTTTTCTGTACCACTTCTACATTTTGGCGAATTTTTTTCATATCCAGCATCTTATTTCCCTCTTCATGATTAAATTTTAAACAATGGTGAATTTTACTTTTTCAAAAATCTCATTCTTCATTCGTTGGCCAGTCGCTGTGCCAGCTAAGCCACCTAAACCCGTTTCTCTCAATTCTCGTGGTAATTGACGGCCGACTTTATTCATGGCTTCCACCACTTCATCTGCTGGTATTTTATTTACAATTCCAGCTAAAGCCATATCTGCAGCGATTAACGCATTGCCTGCACCTACTGTATTTCGTTTAACACAAGGAATTTCGACTAACCCAGCCACTGGGTCACAAACTAAACCTAATAAATTCCCTAAAGCCATAGCAAAAGCTTCAGAAGATTGGCGTGGTGTTCCGCCAGCCGCTTCAACAGCTGCAGCGGCGGCCATCGCTGAAGCACTGCCTACTTCGGCTTGACATCCACCAACAGCACCAGCAATCATCGCATTGTTGGCTGTGACCATTCCAAATAAAGAACTGGTAAACAAGAAACGAATTTGTTGATCACGCGTTAAATTCAAGGTATTTTTAATCGCTGTTAAAACCCCTGGTAAGGTGCCACTTGCACCAGCGGTTGGCGTTGCGCAAACAACGCCCATTGCTGCATTGACTTCATTAGTACCTAGTGCGGCTTGAACTGCAGACATCATTAAATCACCTGATAACGTTTTGCCAGCTGCGCGGTATTTTTTTAAACGAGCCGCATCACCGCCCGTTAACCCAGTAGGAGAAAAAACGCCTGCTCCTTCTTGCGAGCGTTTGACAGCAGCATCCATGACATCCAAATTTTGACCCATCTGTGTCCAAATTTCTTCATAGCTTTTTTGGCTACGTTCCATTTCTTGCTCAATCATTAAATCAGAGATTTTTTTTCCTGTTTTTTCAGCTTTATCGATAAATTCTTCAATCGAAAGATACATATGTCAAACTCCTATCATAATAAGATTATTTTCGATGTGTCATCTAGTGAAAACAGTTGTTCTTTCACCGAGGAAATTGGTGCCGAATCTAAGTCAAAGATGAATAAAATTTGATTCCCTTCCACATAACGAGACACCGCATTCACTTGAATATTATTTTTTTGTAACGTATCTTTAAAAGCTTGCATCGCCTGCTCTTCTTGATTAATGACTAACAAAATAGGTAAAGGACCATGTAGTTGGACATTGAAACCGTCTAATTCAATGTATTTCACCTCGATAGTGCCGCCACCTACAGAAATTCCTGTTAAATGAATTTCGTGCGTTGCATCACTGAGTGTCACACATGCTGTATTAGCATGCTTCACTGGACTTTCTTCACTCATTTCTAAAAATTGAATCTCGATTCCTTGTTCTTCCGCAAGTTCAATGGATTGTGTTACGTTGGCATCATCTGCTGCTAGTCCAAGAATTCCGCCAATAATTGCAAAATCAGTTCCATGTCCTTTATGCGTGTCTGCAAAAGATTCATAGTATTTAATCACAATTTTTTCTGGCGTTCCGCCGAATAACTTTCTTGCCGCTAAGCCAATCGCTAAGGCCCCAGCTGTATGCGAACTAGAAGGACCAATCATAATAGGACCGATAATGTCAAAACAACTTTTGTAGTTCATTACTTTGTTCACTTTTTTAGGTTTATTGATGGCCATAGCTGTGTTCATACGTAACTCCTCCTTTGGTTTTTACTGCTTCTTTTTCTTTTTCACTGGTTACTTCCGTCGTTCCTTCAAATTCTGGTGTATTATCCACCGCTTCAATTCTGTAACGTTTAAAGACCAGCGCACCTAAAAATCCAAACATCAGACTGACCACTGTGATAATCGCTACTGCTAGTAAAGTCGTTTGAATGGCATTGTTACCTAATGTCACAAGTAAACCAGCCCACGGCGTTGCCATTCCTGTCACAGGTACTTTTAAGCCAAAGAAAGTCACTACAATACCACTAACCATTCCTGAAAATAAATTCGTTGCGTAAATAGGAATTGGATTGGAGCTGATGATATCGACTTGTGTTAATGGCTCAATTGCCACAGCTAACGGGGTTGAAGCTGTGCCTAGTTTTAACTTTTTAAATAGCGCCGCATTGACAATGGAACTGCCGTAACAAGTCAACGCACCGACAGCCATTGGTACACCAGTCAAACCAATCAAGGCAGTTAAAACCATTGAACTTAACGGTGTCATACCAACAATCGGGATAATAGCACCTAAAATTGCGCCCATCACATATGGATTGCCATCTACTGCACTTAAAATCGTGCCCCCAATAACTTCTAGGACACCTAATACAACGGGTTGAATAAAACCAGCAACTAACGAAGCAGCGACTGGAATGACTAAAATAACGACTAATAAGTCAATCCCTTCTGGAATACGTTTTTGCATCTGCTCAACAACAAAAGATAAAAGATATGCGGTAATAAAGGCTGGTAACAAGCTGACTTTAATCAATGACAGACCTAAAATAATTGAAAAAACTGGACTAATCCCGAAAGCGAGCGGCACAAGAGCTCCAGCTGCTAAACCACCTAGACTACCCATAGTTTCACCAATTTGCGACACATAATCTAAATGAAAAACGCCGCCTACTGCATACCGCAAAAATGCCTCTGGTAGAAAGGTGGCACAAGCTGCACCAGACAAAGCACTTAAAGATTTTTTCCCTCGCGGTGCTTTAAAAGAGAATAGGGACATGCCACATAAAACTAAGACTAACATCAAGATTCCTGATAACGTTTTCATTTCTTTGCCTCCAACTATATTTTTTTATAACGGATGGTACTCCTGAATAAAATTTTTATTGCTCAACAAGTGAAAGAATGAGCGAGCATTCCGATGAACTAAAGTACAATGAGTAACAAAAATTTCATTCCACATTCAGAGTATACGACTAAACAAAAGTTTAGTCAATGTATTTTTTTAACGTAAAGAATCTTATTGCTTTTCCATTAAAAAAGTATTACACTAAAATTAATTTCAGTGTAGGGGAGGATATCACTTGGAGTCATATTTACGTTTAAGTGAAGTAGATAAACAAATCTTACATTCACATGCCTTAATGCTTGATGGATTAGGGAACTTCTTTGGTAGTACCCATGAAGTCATTCTTCATAGTTTAGAAAATTTGGAAAGTTCGGCTATCAAAGTCATCAATGGCCATTTCAGTAACCGCAAGGAAGGTGCCCCCATTACTGATATGGCGTTAAAAATGTTAAGTCAAGTAGAGTCGGAACATGATTACGCTGTGAAACCCTACTACAATAAAAATCAAAAAGGGGTTATTTTAAAATCTTCCACCATTCCAGTTATCGGTGAAAATGATCGTATTATTGGATTGATCTGTATCAATATGCATTTAGAAATGCCATTAATTGATTACTTGCAAGACTTATTACCTTCAGGACAACAAAATGATATGTCCCAAGAGCTTAAAAATTCTGAACATTTTTCTGACAATATTGACGAATTAATCACTACTTCACTGACAAAAGTAAAACAAGCAGTAGAAAGCGATCCAAATGTATCACATTTGAATCAAAATAAAGAAATTGTTATTCGTTTATATGATCAAGGAATTTTTAATCTCAAAGATTCTGTCATAAAGATTGCCGATCGATTAGGTATTTCAAAAAATACCATCTATTTACATATCCGCAATCATAAAAAAGAAGAAGCTTAAACCATCAAAGCCACCAACGCTAACTAGCGTTGGTGGCTTTGATCACTTCTCTTCTATTTTAATTTGGTAAATCAAACAAGTAAGGTGTCCCTATTTCTCCATTTAACGTAACATCTAAGCGATTTTTTGTGCCGGGAACTAAATTACTGGCTGTGAAATTCCCTTGGGCATCCGCAGTAAAACTTGCTAAAATCACCCGCGCATCATCTGCACGTGACACTAAAATAGTTGCATTCGGTGCTGTTTTACCAGAAATTGTCCCTTGTTTCGGATCAATCGTAATATTGCTAAAAGAAAGCGCTGCTTCTTGTCCTGAACTTGGAATATCAATTTGGACAGGTGCACTATTCCGTTGATCAACGGTTGCGATTAATTGAGTAGTCGCTCCCGCTCTGGGACTAATTACTGTAAAATTGCCATTGGCATCCGCATAAAAAACACCTGCTTGTGCAGAAGCATCACCGACTACCGTTGCTGTAATGGTTGCATTAGGTAATGTAGTACCATTAATTTCATTTCTTTCAGGATTGAAAACAACATTGGTAATTGTAATGTTTGTATCAGGTGCTTGGTTTTGAGGGACTTCATTCGTTTCATCAGTTCCTGCAGAAGGCTGCGTGGCATTTTCTGACGGATTTTCCCCTGTCACATTAGAATTTTGACCCGTGACAGACGAATGACTACTTTTCATTTCTTGTTGGCTAGAGGATTTCTGCGTGGCTTTCTTTGTTTCTTGCTTTGGCTTAGAATCATTTGTGCTTGCTGTTTTTTTGTTTCCACATCCTGCTAGACTTAAAGACAATACACTGAACGTTAACATACTGAACAAAGCAATTTTTTTCATTTTTCGTTACCTCCAGAAATCTTTTTGTAACATTAATGTAACATTGTTTTAAAAATCTAGCAATAATTTTTCAACCGTTTTCCTTTTTGTTTAAAAAGAAAAAACCTGCACAAAGGTATTTAGCCTTTGTGCAGGTTTTTATCTGCTAAATGGATTTAATGTTTGCGATAGCTTAAATAGTAAAAGCCAGAAACAAAAATAGCGCCACCAATGATATTACCTAAATAAACAAAAACAAAATTACGGAAAAAATCCCCCCACTGAACGCCGCCTTCGAAAATTGCGGCTGGAATGATGAATGCATTCGCCACACTATGCTGAAAGCCAATTGCAACAAAAATCATTACTGGAAACCAGATGCCTAATAGTTTCCCCGCTGCATCTTTCGCACCATAACAAAGCCATAAGGCCAGACCTACGAACCAGTTACAGCCAATACCTGAAATAATTGCTTGAAGCCAAGTTGCTGCAACTTTATGTTCTGCAAGAGAAAGAACCTGATTTAAATAGGCGCCGCTACTGGTTAAACCTAAATAATGGCCAAAAAAATAGGCAACAAATAGGGCGCCAACCATATTTGCCAATGTAATTGTGACCCAGTTCACGAGTAATTCTCTGAAAGAGACCTTTTTAGCAAACCAAGCCGTACTCACCGCCATCATATTTCCTGTGATTAACTCACCGCCAGCCATTAAAATAACAATTAGACCAATCGGGAAAACCGCAGCTCCCACTAAAGCTTGAACACTGGCTAAATCTGCTGGAATAGAGGCGGAAACACGCACATAAGCCAAATAGCCGAGGGAAATCATGGCACCGCCGATAAATCCTAAAATGAGTTTTGCTACCAAAGGCTTTTGAATTTTTTTCTGACCATTTTCAATACTAATACTTAAAATTTCATCTGGTGTATACAAACATTTCACTTCCTTTGTTTTTTGTCCTCCTTTACTTTACCCTTATATCACAGAAATTCAAGTACTTTTGTGTATTTTTTCACTAAAAACTGTAGTTCTTTTAATTTTATATGAAAACATCCTGAAACAAGTCCTATTTCTTGTTTCAGGATGCTTACTTATCCGTTTTTAAAGAGTTATCTTTTCACTTTAAAACAATAGGTTGCTATGGCTAACGATAAAAAGCTTAGGCCTAGGAAGCTCACAACTGCTGAAGATTGTTCCCCTGTTTTGGGGAATTTTTTCTTGGCAATTTTGGTCGTATTATCCGCTTTTTTGACTGTTCCTGACGATTCTTGATTTGTCTGTATCTGTTTAGTTGCTTGGTTTTCTGCTACTGATTCCTTTGTTTGACTAGCCTTGGCAGAGGGCTTTGAATTACTTTGAGCGTCATTAGGATCTTGATTAGACTCTACCGCGTAAATGACAGAATTCTGGCCTTTGTTTTGACTGCTTTCGTTTACAGTGCTTGGGGTGCTACTCTCACTTGTACTGTTGGTTGCGCTGGTCGTACTTGAAGCACTACTTTCGCTGGTACTACTGGTTTCGCTGGTTGTGCTTGGCGTGTTGCTTTCACTCGTACTACTGCTCTCACTTGTCGTGCTTGGCGTGCTGCTTTCACTCGTACTACTGCTCTCACTTGTCGTGCTTGGCGTGCTGCTTTCGCTGGTACTACTGCTTTCACTTGTCGTACTTGAAGCACTACTTTCGCTGGTACTACTTGTTTTACTGGTTGTACTTGGTGTGTTGCTTTCATTTGTATTGCTTGTTTCACTTGTCGTACTTGAGGTACTACTTTCGCTGGTACTACTGGTTTCGCTGGTTGTGCTTGGCGTGTTGCTTTCACTGGTACTACTGCTCTCACTTGTCGTGCTTGGCGTGCTGCTTTCGCTGGTATTACTGGTTTCACTTGTCGTGCTTGAGGTGCTGCTTTCGCTGGTACTACTGCTCTCACTTGTCGTGCTTGGCGTGCTGCTTTCGCTGGTACTACTGCTTTCACTTGTCGTGCTTGAGGTACTACTTTCGCTGGTATTACTGGTTTCGCTAGTTGTACTTGGTGTGTTGCTTTCATTTGTATTGCTTGTTTCACTTGTCGTGCTTGAGGTGCTGCTTTCGCTTGTATTACTGGTTTTACTGGTTGTACTTGGTGTATTGCTTTCATTTGTATTGCTTGTTTCACTTGTTGTACTTGAGGTGCTGCTTTCGCTTGTATTACTGGTTTCACTGGTTGTGCTTGAGGTGCTGCTTTCGCTTGTGTTACTAGTTGTCTCTGTTGATTTTTCAACTAACAGAAGTAACGCCGTTTTTATGGTTTGTGTTAATTGATTAATACGCTTTTGTGCATCTGCAGGCGTTTTAAAGCCACCAAGTATTGGCTCTAATAATTCTTCATCTGACCAAGCAAGCAGTTGTTGTAACTGCTTAGAGCTTCCTTCGCCAGTTGTTGTATCTATTAAGGCTTCTTGCATGGCTTGCCAAGAGTCTGTGGTATATACAGATTCGTCTAATTTATGGACGCTTGCCAGTTCATTTTCTGCTTCTGTACGCTCTAGCGTGATATCGGCTTTTTTGACTAATACTTTCATTGCAGATTGCAAATTACTTGTTAACTGATCCACTTGCTCTTGGGTTTTGTCCTGACTCTCCTGACCTTCTGCTAACAATTGTGTCGCCTGCTGATAATAGGAAGGAACAATTGTTTTAGGCCCAATGGCAGTGAATAGCTGCCAAGAGTAAACTGTATATTGGTTTGCTTCACCAATCGAAGCATAAACGGTTTGTAGCTGGGACAAATCAAGCTTTTTTGCAGGGGCCTCTACCGTCACCGGTACGTTCACTGTTACCAATGACCCTGTTTCATAAGTTAATTGAACAGTCACTTTTTGTTGGCCGATTTCATTTAAGACCTCTGGATTGACGATTTTAGCGGCTGGGACTGCTTCATCCGCGTCATTTGTATTAGCAACCAGTTGCTGCGGATCGATTGATTGTCCTTGCACAATCGTTGTAGCCACAGGGGTTGCTAAAGTATTTCTAACCGGAATTGGCGTATTTTTATATTGCTCATAAAGTGTTGGTGAAATTAACGATTCCCATGTTGCTGGCATTAAGCGATAGTCCGCCTCTGTCCAATTTTCTACCAATAATTGGCCGTTTTTAAGGCCATCATCTCGAGTATTGTCTTTCACAAAACTCGTTTCTGGTCGGAAACCACCGCCACTAGCGATTAACAATTCCCGACGTCGGTTTTGTGGAATATTGTGGTAGTTAACAAACTGATTGTTGATAAATACGCCATTGAACACATTGTTATTTCCTGTATGTCGATTGTATTCCATTCCAATTGCATATTGATTGTTCCAATACTTCCAATCAAAAATGTTATTAGCCACTAACCAGTTAGAGAGTTCTGAGATAGCACCCTCTGCTTGCGTTTCTGCCAAACCAATCTCTGGTGTTCCATACATAATGAGACCTGTATTTCGCAAATAATTATTCATAATCGTAATATTACGGCCTGATTTAAACTTAAATCCGCCAGCTGGACCATTTTGTAGTCCACGTAAGTGATTCCCCACCACCGTGATATTTTGGGCACCACGGAAATAAATCGCATGATCGCCACCTAAGCCGTTTAAGTTTTCATTGTCATAGGGTGAATAGAAAAAATTATGTTGGACAGTTACATCCTTCAACATATTAAAAGAATTAACCCCGGTGGATAGATAATTTTGTTCATTAGGTACTGAAATAGCACCTGCTTCAATGGCTGTTTGTAAACGTGTAATAGTTGCTGCTAAGTCTGAACGACTGGTGCTTTTAATCGCATCTAATTCCGTCACTTTTAACCCAAATAAATTGTCCACGATGTCTACATCTGACATATACTGGAAGCGACTTGGTGTTGAATAACCACCAATGTAAATCGCTCGGTTAAAATCAATCCCTGGCTGCATATGTGCTGTGTCTCGCATGAAAATATTACCTGAAATTTTAACGCCAATATCTGCATTTAAATTGACCACGAATCCTTTTAATGGATTATAAAAGATATTGTTTGCTAGCGTTAATTGATTCGTCAATTTTAAGGTCACATTGATGCCGTCAAAAGCAATATTTTGAAGTCGTACATTGGTTTTCGTCCCGTACGTTGTGTCTGTTAGCTGAATCGGTGCACCTGTAGCATTATGTAAAATAGTGGCTCCTGTTGTATCGCCAATTAATTGATAATTTGAAGAAATCGCAATATCTTTTGACAGAGCATAACTTCCCTGTGGTAAAAATAATGCCCGTCCTTCCTTTGCTGTCTGACTCAGTAATGTCTGTAACTTCTCTGTTTGATCCTCTGTGCTATTAGGTACCATCGCTTGCGCACCAAAAATTGTTGCATCTGTTGCATCAACTGGTTCAGCCGCTTCAGTCACCATTGGTAGACCCACCACCGTCAATAAACCAAATAGAAGAATAAGTATTGTTTTCTTCATGTGTTTTCCTCTTTTCATTCCGTTACTTCCAACGGCTTATTTTGTAAAAGTTGATACAGCGTAATAACACGACTGTCTTCGTATGCATAAATTTTTTTAAATTTTGGATTCATATGTAAGATACTTGTTACCTTTAACAAGTTTTGATTTGTGACTTCTAATTCTAAGGCCTCAACCAATTCCTTTAATCGAACACCGGCACTATTTTCTTCACAACTTAAGATTTCTTCAATTTGTTCCATCCGTTTTTTCATTCTATCCCGCCTTCCTTCCCTTGCTCTTTCTATTATATAGAAAAATTCTTGTGAGAACCCTCAATATTTTTTAACTGACTGTTAAAAAAAGTAGTAGTTCCTTTACTATCAATAGCTAATCATCTATTATTTACGATAAAAAAAGCAAAAAAAGTACCTTTTTGACATAATTTTCAGAAGAATTGACGCAGTATTTATTAAAAAACAACGAGAAAACGTCAATAAGTAGGTGTTGATTACCTACTTATTGACGTTTTCTTCTTGTCTTTTTTTACTTTTTAGAAAAATTTTTTTACAATTTATCGGACATATACCTCAAAAAAGCCCATTTTTTTGATTTTTTATTAAAGTGACGTGGTTCTTTTCTCGTTAATTTTTACTATTTTTTGGTTCAAACGATTATATTGCTCAAACGTTAACTCACTTGAAAGTAAAAAGATCTCTGGATGGCCCGTTTCTACATCTGCCAAAGAAGTCACTAATAGTAAATCAATATTTTGCCATTCTTCTTTGCTTGCTTCACTGTATCGTAAGACTTCCAATGCATAAAACCGACGAAAATTATTTTCAATCGAAAGTTTCACCCGTTCTTCTTCCAGTACTGGCAAGCCTGATTTTAACCCTAAAACAATTTTTTGTTCACGATGAATTAAATCATTAGAAAGCGCCAAAACACTAGAATAACGCAAAGCCAAAAATTCTTTATTTGTAAATAATTCATTGCCTGTTTGTTCGTAAAGTTGATTTAAGCCTTGGCTTAATTCTTCTAAAAGAACTGGATATTTTTCTTTAACTTTATTCCAAAAGACATTGTACATTTTCACATTTTGGACATAGTAAAGTTCGGCAAATAAATGTGTAGCAAACAAATAATAAAAAATTTGCGGACGAATTTTCTCCAATTGCGGCGTCATGTGTATTTCTTCTAATAAGAAATGTTGGACTAAATGAGTCAACATATAAACAGGCGCTTCAGACTCATCAAAATGCGCTAAAATTGCTTGTGCAGTGGCTTCGTCTTGATAAAATTGGTCATTGGCTAACAAGAAAAAGTACACAAAAGTTAAATCGTTTTTGTTAAGGAAAAGGGTTGTAGCTGTCATTTCTTCTATAAAGGCTTGGTAATGTTTATTACCTTCTAAATAAGTTTCTTGCTCGGCTGAAGGTCGATATTCGGCGCCTTGCGCACTACGGACTTTTGAGATAGCGACCATATATTTAACTCGGCGTATCACCGTTTCCGCAACTTCTACGTTGAAAAAAGCCATCATTTTTTGGACAGTTTGTGCGACTTCCGTTTCTTGTATATAGTCAAAAGGCCAAGTATCACGGATTAAGTCCATAAAAATAGTGTAAGCAAAATGGCGCAAATACGCTTCATTGCCTTCAATTTTCCAGGTGCTTTTATTAATCACTAACCCCAATGGCGCTAAAATTTCTGTAAACCCTTTAAGCAAGCGCCGAATCGTGGCATCACTGGTATGATACTTTGCTGTCGCTGGCACAATTCCATTAAATCGACCCCAGAATAAATCTTCCATTACTTGATAAGTTAAACTATCCCGAAAAATTGCTGTATAAAGTTTCTGGAATGCTTGACTGGACGCCAAGTTCAAGCGATAGCCATGCCCCTTTTCAAAAGCCAAAGAAGCATCATTATCCACAGCATAATACGTAATGTCATCTTTTAGAAGTTCTACGTATTTTTTGACTGATTTTTTGTTTAATTGTAATTCTTCTGCTAACTCATTGATGTCAATCCAGCCTTCATTAATTGGCAAGTTTCTTAAAATAATAATTTTAGAAACGACATCTGTATCGAATATATCAACATATTCATCCCATTTCACTGTTCACTCAACTGCCTCTCTTCTGTTCTATTGTACACAAAATGAGAAATCTATTCCACGAAAAAATAACAGTTGTTTCTTTTATTCTTTCGTAGATGTGGACGTTTCAGGAACAAACACGTTGAGTCCCCCAGCTTCCACCGTTACTTTAATCGGTAAATCATCGGTAGGGTCGCCATCTGTTCGTGTTTGGACTTTCTTGTCTTTTTCGCCACTAATTTTAAATTGACTCCCAGAGAAATACACGACACCAGGAATTTCATTTAATTGTCCTCTGATAATTTTAGGTAAATAATAGACAAACTTGTAAAAAACTAACTTAGGTAAAATGATAATGTGGACTTCGCCGTCATCTGGCGTGGCATTGGCATCGAAATTGGTAAAGCCGCCAGCAGAATTCGTCATGGTCATCGTTAATAATTGGGCTTTGCCATGCCAACGTCTTTCATCGCCATCAATTTTTAGTTTGTATTTTTTCTTTTTCATTAATAAGCGGAAAAATTGCTTTGTAAAGGCTAAAGGACCATATTTTTGTTTCTCCTGTTGGGTCACATTTGCTGCTGTGTCCGCCAATAGTCCAATCGTTAAGGTCGAAATCATCACATCTTGATTTACCATCCCAAAATCAACTGGCGTGGTCTGTCCTGCCAAAATGGTCTCAAAGGCGTCTTCTTCTTTCAAAGGAATACTTAACACACGCGCAAAATTATTGACTGTTCCACCTGGAATAATCCCTATTTGATAGTCACGAATGGTGTCTTTAAAATTTTGAACGGCATGATGAATGGTCCCGTCACCACCAATGACGACCAAGACACCCACTTGATTTTCTTTGGCATTTTTCCGCATTTCTTCAGGATCAATGTCTGGATTGGAAGGTTGCAAAATAACCGCTTCCCCTTTCGCTTCTGCAGCTTTTTTAAAGCGTTCTGCAATCTCTTTACTTTCACTACTTCCTGAAGTTTCGTTGTATAAAACCATCATCTTTTCCATCATTCTATCCTCATATCTCTAACTAAATTTCTTGCACATGTAAAGTGTACAATATTTTAGCCAAAATACCTAAAGATAGCATCGAAAAACAAAGGCTGAGGCACAAGCGGTTTGCTCCAAGAACTCAGTAAGTTCTGTTCAAAGGCTAAACTGCGATGAAGGGTTACCTGAGAATGTCAATAAGAAGGAGCTGCTTTTGTTCAGTTGATTAGCTTAAGATGAAAAAACAGGCCATCCGTCGAAAGAACGGATGGCCTGTTTTTTTATAGCTTTTGCTTATTTCTTGCTCTTTTTATAGAAGAGCCAACTTGCCAAACTGACCAACAGGAGGCCGATAAAGACAAAGAAGTAATTGACTTGTGTGTTGGTTTTCGGTAAACCAAGCCAACCTGTCTCTCTAGCTGCTTGTTTCGTTGTTGGCTGATTTGGTTTTGTTTTTTTGGATAAAGGTTGTTTCTCGTTAACAAACGTGCCCGCATCCACGAGTTCAGGTTTGTCTTTCGCTGTTGCTGCAATAGTGAATGCGACAGCTTGCTTAGACAGTTGGTAACCATCCGGTGCTTTTGTTTCCACAAAGGTATATTTTCCTGGTTGTAAGTGGTTCACTTGAACTAACCCTTGGTTGTCAGAACGTAATGAACGAGCGACAGTTTTACCTGTCTCTGCATCTGTCACTTTAAATTCAGCACCTGCTAAGGCATTCTTTTGCTGATCAATTTTCACCAGCTTGGCAGCACCTTGGTAATTAATAAAAGGTGCTTTAAGTACAACAGTGGCTGGTTTGCCTTGGTTGTCTTTGGCAATCGTAAAGCTTGCGCTTGGCGTTTCATTAAGAAGATAGCCAGTTGGCGCTTGTGTCTCCACAAAACGATACGTTCCCGGTGCTAAATTTTTCGCAATGACTTTGCCTTGCTTGTCAGACATCAGATTGGTTTGTCCAGCTACAGTTTGCCCTGTTTCATCAATGATCTTAAACACCGCACCTGCCAATGCTTCACCTGTTTCGTTTTCTTTGGTTAATTGAGCAGTTCCTTGATAATTGATAAGATCGCCTAAAGCAATTGGCTGCTCTTTTCCTAATTGGGCGGTTACATCAAATGGATGTGGCGTTGTGTCTAACAGATAGCCTGTTGGTGCTTTCGTTTCCACTAAAACGTAATGCCCTTCATTCAGCCCTTTAGCGTAAATTTCGCCAGTCTTATCCGTTGTTATTTCAGAAACTTTTTCTCCTGTACGATTCAAGAATGTTATCGGTGAACCTTGTGGCTGATTCTGCTCATCGGCATTGTAAATTGCAAAAACTGCACCCGCTAAGGTTTGACCTTGCTCATTGACTTTACGTCCCGTTACTTCCGCTTGATAATTTACAAACTCTAACTCATCTAGTGGTTGTTTATCATTTGAATTCTTCTTCACTACAAAATAAATGGGTTGTTTATTGACGATATAGCCATCCGTTGCATCCAGTTCATCTAATTCATAGCTACCAGCGCCTAAATCCTCCATAGCCAATGAACCATCTTTTTCAGCAGTTACTTCTCTTTCAAAGATTTTTTCCCCGTTTTCGATTCGATACAATTTAAAAATCGTTCCTGGAAGTGGGTTCGCATTGGCATCAATTTTCTTAAAGACGGCGCGTCCTTTGAAATTGGCGAAGGCCCCTAATTGGAAGATCTCCGGATCGCCTTTGAAATCACCACGAATTTCTACTTTTACTAATTCAGGATAAATAATATAATCTGCGCCATCTGGTAATTTTGGTGCTTTGATTTCTTTATAATAATAGGTACCTGGCGCCAAGTCTCTAAAGATAATTTTGCCATCTTTGCCACTCGTTGCTGTAATCCCTAATGATTGTTTATTGTGATCATATAGTTCAAAAACAGCACCTGCTAATGGTTGGTCTGCGCTATTCGTTTTCACGATTTGGAAAGCCCCTTTGTAATTCACAAAGTTGTCACTAGCAACAACGACCGCTGGTTTACCAGCATTTTTCTCAGCAATTTCAAATGGGACTGGCGTGGTATTTAATAAATAGCCTGTTGGCGCTTTGGTTTCTACAAAGCGATATTTACCTGGGGCTAAGTGCTCTGCAACAATTTCCCCTTGATTATTTGTCGTCAAGCCTGTTTGAATCGTTTGTCCCTTCGCGTCAAGTACTTTAAATGTCGCACCACTTAATAAGTGTCCATTCACATCTTTTTTGATTAATTTAGCTGCGCCTTGATAGTTAACAAAGTTAGCCGTTGCTATAACTGTTGCTGGTTTGCCCCGATCGCTTGCTGCAATCGTGAAAGCACTTGGTTCAGTGTTTAAAAGGTACCCTGCTGGCGCTTTGGTTTCCACAAATTGATATTTGCCTGGGGCTAAATCCGTCACTGTGACTTTTCCGTTTGCATCCGAAACTAAGTGTTCTCGAACCGCTTGTCCTGTGGTATCAAGGACTGAAAATTCAGCACCTGCTAATGGATTGCCTGCTTGGTCTTTTTTAATTAGTTCAGCAGAACCTTGGTAATTAAGCATTTTAACATGAACATCACGAATTTGTCCGCTCGTGTTTTGTGTCACAATGAACCGTTTGGGTGTCGTGTCTAAAAGATAGCCTGTCGGTGCTTCGATTTCTGTGAACTGATAAAGCCCCGGTTTTAAACTATCCACCTCTAACTGGCCATTCGCGTTGGTTCGATCCGGCGCAAGGGGAACTTCTTCTCAATGAGTAAACGGCGTGGTTACGGCATGCTCTAATTTAAAGCGAGCATTGACTAACTTTTTACCCTTCTCATCTGTTTTTTCTAAAAATACTTTACTGACATCGTTTTTAATAATGGTTGGTTGTGCTCCTTCGGCTGAAGTTTCTTCATCAATAGTGATGACTTGACCTTTAGCTAATTCGTCCGAAACTGTATAGCCTTCTGGTGCTTTTGTCTCCACCAAAATGTATTGCCCTTGCGGCAACCCACCAAATGTGATAACCCCGGTGGCATCTACTGTACCTTCACGTAGGACTTGTGTTTTAGCTTGGTCCCAAATTTGGAAATGGGCGCCTGCTAAAATAGTCGTCCCATCCATGGCTGTTTTCTTCAGCTGAATTTTGCCTTTAGTCCCTGTGGCATGCCCGCCACTGTGATCAATGTCAACGACCACATCGCCATTGTCATCCCCATGAACGACTTCTGAACCATTTCCAGTAATTGACACTTGGTTGGATACCGTGTCTGTACTCCCCGCCGCTGAAGAAGTCACTAAACTACGATATTCCATATAATAAGGTGCTTCAATATGGGCCATTTTAACGACAATTTTTTGTTGTCCTGTTTCATTATCGGTGGTAACTTCCAGTGTGTAATCTTTTCCTTCTTCTAAAATAACAGATTTATCTGGCGTAATAGTTCCGTCTTCTGTTACGTTGGTACCGTAAATCACCAATGACTCGGGATCTAGCACTTGGTTTGGTGAGGGTGTATCAGTAATAACCACATCGTCTAAAACCGATTGGGCGCCATTGATCATTACATGCCAGTACACATGATCTGGATCATCTTTGTGGTATTCGCCACCTTTTTTCACTGATTCGCCACCATGTTGAATAGAAACTTTTCCTGTCACATCACGTGAAGAACCTTGGTTTGTATAAGATGCGGTATTGTCATAGCTAGCCGAACCTTCGATAACTTTTTCATCAACAGACGTCTTAAATTCAATCACATACGTACGACTATCATTAGGAAAATCAACACGCCAAGTATTTTGGTTTTTCTCGCTTGGTTCTTCCATTGTGATATCCGTCAACGGTTGCGTTGGTTTCACTTTTTCAACCGAACCATCTGGTTTTGTATTGCCTTCATAGACTTTCAAGCTCCCAGCCAAATAGGTTTGATTGGTTAAAATTGGATCCGTCAAAAAGGCGTCGACTAAACGATTATTACTTAAATTAACCGCAATCGTCCAAGTGATTTCTTTGGTGACGGCATTGTAAACACCGCTTTTTTGCGCATTTAAATCAAAAGCAGGTAAAGGTTTAAACGGTTTACTATCTTCTGAATGATGATTGTTTCCTGCTTCATCCGTCCAATCAATGGCAGCAGTATTTCGGTAATGGTCCAACGCTGGATTGTTAGCGTCTAACTCGGTAACATCGAAAAAGGTAGTATAAGTTATGTGGAAGGCATCACTTGTTTTGGCATACGCCCCTATAAAACTTACCTTAAAGCCTGTTTCACCATCTGCATTACGAGTTATTTCTACCATGAAATCCTTGCCTAACGTCAACTGAGCACCAGTGGTTGTATCTTTGACAACCAACGAATTGGGTACCATAGTTAAGCCAGGAACTGGTTCGTACGTATCCGTAATCACGGCATTTTCCATCAAATAATTATTTTGATTCACAGCTAACGTCCAACCAATCGTTGAATTTTGATAATCAACTGCACCAGTGTTTTTAATAATATTTTGTTGACTGGCTGTGCCATCACCTTCTGAATGCTGACCAGTACCAACATCCACACGATTATTCACGGCAACATCGCCTTCGACAATTCCATCAACTTTGGTTTTATAATCAATCTTGACTGCGCCATTCACATCATGTAAAAAGTCAATTGCAAAGGAACCGTCTCCGTTGATTACCACTTTGTAATCTTTTCCTTCCACAAGTTCTGCTCCAACGACTTCATTTCCTTTGTCATCAAATGTCACTGAATATAAATGTAAAGAATCTGGTTCAAACGTTAAATTATCCCCCATTGTGTCTGTAATGACTGCTTGGTCTTTTGGAATGGTTTGTTCACCATAGTTGTAGTTAATTTCCCAAGTGAATTCTTGATTGGCTTCGTCGTAATCTATATTGCGCTTGTCTAACATTTTGCCATATGTGGCGGTAACAGTTGCTTCAGCATCTAACCCATTTGGATTATTATCACTTGTTAACGTCGCGTGATTTTTAAAAGGCACATCGCCGCCGCCATCTGGAATAACCGCCTCGTCAATCGTCGTTTGGTACTCAAGACGATACGCTTTGTTGGTGTCACCTTTAATCGTCACATTGCCATTTTTATCAACGGTATATTCATCTGGACTAAGTTCGCGACCCACTTCTTTAATTGTTCCATCAAGATTCATCACTAACTCATAGACTTTCACGGACTTAAAGGTATTCCCTGTTGGCCATGTTTCCGTCACAGTTGGATTTGTTTGATCTTTCATCGCTTGATTGATATCTACCGTCCAAGTAATCGCACTAGGATTGGGCGTTCGATCAAAATGGCCTTGTTTATCAATTTGTTGTTCGGTATCTGGGACAATTGGAATCACTACAGGCGGCAAATCTTCTTGTGTAGGAATATCAATCACCCA
This sequence comes from Enterococcus sp. AZ104, assembly GCF_050546705.1. Lineage (NCBI taxonomy): Bacteria > Bacillati > Bacillota > Bacilli > Lactobacillales > Enterococcaceae > Enterococcus > Enterococcus sp. AZ104. The sequence goes on along the minus strand of NZ_CP172952.1, from coordinate 93,460 downwards.
ATCTCCTGGGCCCCGCCCATCTGAATCATTCAAATGAGTATCTAAAGAAAAGTCCCCGTGAATGTCACTTTCAGACGTGATTCGCTCATTAAAGGTAAAACGAACCGTACCATCTTCACTAATTGTGTAGGTTCCATAGACATTGCCTTCTGCATCAACTAAATCACCTGAACCTGGTTTATTAGGTTTCAAATTGCCAGGTAATTGAAACTCGAAGTAATCGCCTGCTTTCATTTGTTCTCGCACATCTTCTGGAATCGACCAGTTAAAGTTCCAATGAATGGTCACATCTTCTTTATACGGCGGTGTTGCTGGTGTGCCATCAGGATTTAAATAAATCGGATCTTCAAAATTATCGATAATCGTTGTTTCATCACCTGTAAAATAATCACTGATATCTGTTGGTCCTGCTACGCGCGGTTTGACAGTCGTCGATTCAGTTGTTTTACTTTCTACCGCCTTCGTCGTGCTGGCGACAGTTTCTTCGGACGAACGAGGAACAGAGGAGTTTGTAGATGCTTCTTCTGTTGAACCTTCATTCGCTGATGCGGCTGGCGAACTCGTGATTGCCGTTGATTCTGTCGGATCAGTACCAGTATTTAACGTCAACGCTCGTTGCTGTTGTCCATAAGAAAACGTCACATCTTCTGTAGCTGTAGGGTTCAACGTTAAGACTAACGTATCTGCTAACGCTTGCTGATTCAATTCAATTTGAATCTGTTTCTTCTGGTCATCCACTTGAATCTTGCGCGTATTATTGGGCGCTGCCCAATGTGCAGCTTTGATTGACACATTGGCACTATAATGCACTACAACCTCTTGTGTTACTGGTTGTGCTTTTCCTTGAAGCGCTAAGGACATTTCTTGCTGGCTGGTTTGCTTCACTTCTCCTAACGTTAACTGGCCATCGCTGTTAACATCTTCCGCCAAAGCCATGAGTGGTGTGCCATAATTTAGAACAAGTAACAAACACATCAACCCGTAGAGCCAACGGTTTACCATTGGACCATTCTTTCTCATTTCTTTCATCCTTCCTCTACCAACGACACATAGAAGAGAACGTTCACTTCGTACCAATTTTTTATTTTAAACCAAATAAGTGAGTGCTCTTCTGTTGTCTTTCTTCCTTGCTAAAACAGACAGCCAACACACCTTTTCTTTTTATCTCCTCAAAACGCACTCTTACTTCGAATGCGGATTCATTTTCTGCTTTTTCCTATAGACTCTTCTATAAGAATAAGAAGAGTATAACGAGATTTTTCAGCAAAAATTATCAACAACTTCTCCTCCAAATAGAAAAAGTTGATGAAATCCCAGAAACCCTTTTCATCTTTATGAAAACACGTCCTTATCCTTTCTTATTTTTACTATTCCTTCTTCCACTATACCGTTTTTTTTTAATTTTTTTCATAAGAACTAACCAGACAAAAAAGCCTATTTGTATAAGCTATTTAAGCTAAAAAATCAATAGACTCAAATTATCATTTTTGTTATTTAAATGTTTTATATAAACTGGTTGTTTTTCTTAATAATTTTTTGCTCTACCATTTTTTGTCCATGTTTTCTTCCGTTTGACACATTCAGTTCTTCTTGATTTTTAAGAATAGATACAGTAGCATAAGAACAACTAGTTCTTTCACTGGCAATTGTCAAATGTCGTTTAGAAAAGAATGCCCTATCTGTATTATCTGAAAAATCAAACAATCATAACCAATTAGAAAGGTGGTTATTATGCATAACTTATTAACCAAACAGGAAATTCAGTTGCTTTCCCTAATTGAATACTTGTATGACAGTAAAGAAAAAGTCCCCATGCAAGTACTTCGGCGAAAATATGAATTTTCCCATTACAATATCAACAATTTATTGAATCAATTGACTTTATTAATTTCTCGAGTCAATACACATGAAAATGTACATATTCGCATTATTAATAATCAACAGTCCATAGAATTAGTCGCCGATGAAAATATCCCGATTGAGTTAATGAAAGAAGCCGTAGTTCGCGGGTCATTAACCTATATGTTAGCCTTAGATTTACTTTTAAAACGCTACACTTCAGCCAAAGATTTTTGTGAAGAGCACTTTATTAACTTTTCTATTTTTAAACAAGTCAGTGACCGTTTAAATAATCATCTAGCTAGATTTAATTGTTATTTAAACTTAAAAAGACGAGAAAAAATTTGTGGTAACGAGAAAGATTTTCGCAGTTTCTTTTATTCCTTATTCTTCATTTCAGGAACTTCTCTAGTACCATTTCTATCTAAGACTAATCAAGCACAATTGCAGAACTTCATTGAAATCATCAAAAACCGTTACCCTTACTTTACATATACTGATTTACGCAAATTAAAATTAATTATGTCCATAGGTTTACTCCGTTATCAATCCGGTTTTACAATCACCAATTATCCAGAAGTTGCTGCTATTAATTTGGCCTTTCCTTATTCAGAATTCCAACTATTAGTGAATGATTGTTTTATTGATGAACAAAAAGAGCCTGACACTTGGCAAGCTGAGATTCATTTTTATTATGATTTCTTCAGCACATTAACGATGTACTCTCTGGTCCAAATGGAAACCATCAACTTTGCCAACTTAGCGATCATGGGAATGGATAACAGTCCACACGCTACTTGGATTTTTGAAAAATGTACGCAATTACAGTTGGATTTAAGCGCAATAGAAGTGGTCTTTTTGTTGGTTAATTTATCCAATGCCAGTGAACGACTGATTCATTTCCCTGTGGAAGAGGAATTGAGCTATGAGGTTGCTAATGTCTCTTTGTATGAAAAACAATACCCAAATGTTTCACGAACAACCAACTATTTCTTAAAGCGTTTGCCTTTTGACAAACAACATCCACTAGATGCATTATTTAAAGAAACCATTTTTTTAATTATTCGGAGTGTTTTATTAAATAAACAAATTCCTGTTAAAATTTTACTTCATTCATCTATTAATCAGATACAAGAAAATTGGTTAGCGAAGGAAATCAATAATTATTGCGATGTTCCTTTGAAATTTGTTAATCATATTCAAGAAGTGCCTGACTTAGTCATTACTGACAAAAATAATCCGCTTTTTCACGCCAGTAAAACTTTTTATTGGCATCCCGTTCCTTATTTAGACGAATACTATAACCTAAAACAAGTAGTTCGCAAAATTTATTTTGCTAAATTGCGTGGGGAAAACAGTTTGGAGGGAATCGGATGTTAACAGGGTTACTTGATGTACCTTATCGTAAAAGTTTTGCTCTTTTAGAAGAGTTACTCGAACGTCGTGAAGCAGAAGAACAAACATTGGCGATTTCTACTTTAGCGACTCAATTAAAAATGCAACAAAATACCATTCTACAATCTGTAGCTTTGCTCCAAACAGAAATTGAAAAAAACGGCTGGGAGAACTTATTTTCTTTATCAGCAAATGCCAAAGAAATCACATTTTGGTTTGCACCCTATTTCCAACTGTCGTTTTTGATGCCCTACTTTGTAAAAAAAAGTTTCGCGTATCAAGTACTGACCTATGCCTTTAACCATAATGCAATTGATAGCAAACATTTTGAAAAAGTCCTAGAGATTTCTTCATCAACCTTTACACGAAAAATTGGACAATTAAACCAATGGCTCCAAAAATATCAGATTGAAATCAATTTAAAACGTACCAATGTGTTGGTGGGCAAAGAAAAAGATATCCGGATTTTCTTTATGATGCTTTTTTGGAACAATTACTCTGAAGGGGATTGGCCGTTACACACGATTACTAAAAAAGAAGTCCACAGTCTCTTTCGACGTTTAAAACACTCTGTTTCTTTCAATACAACACAAGATTTTACAAAAGACTTGATTTTTTCTGCGGTGATTTTAGCGCGTTGGAAAGAGGGCTTTTTTATCAAAGAAACTTTCGTGGAGGAAGAAGCGATTGTTAATCCCTTTGTTAATCTGAGTGAATTTGAATTGTTTTTTAAAGAAGAAGCCTTACACCAAGTTCCAACAAAATTTATACAAAAAGAAGGCCTTTTTGCCTTTTTCTTATTGACGATTAGTGTCAGCTACGCCACACAAGATGTCTTGGAAATTCCTGCAGCACGGATGCATATGGTCCAGCTATTAGGCTCACCCATTAAAGAGATCATTTATCAACTAACGTCTTTTTATCAAATTAAATTGACATTTCACGAGTATCTTTATCTATATACTTCTATCCAAAATTTAAGTGTCTTTTTTAAGACCTTTGTCACGATTGCCAATCCATTTGTGCAAGAAAGCTTTTTAAAAGAAGCACTTCAAAAAAATCCAAGTCTCTACAAAGATGTGAAGCGCCTTACAATTGAAATGCTTCCGACATTGATTGGCAATGAAAAATTGTTAGTTGACTGCTTGTTTATTCTTTTTTGTACATTGAAAACGAAATCTTTACCACCGATTCGTGTCTTAGTAAGGACCAATCAAAGTAATTTAATTTTAGATACCCTTTATGAAAAGCTAAGTAAAGCCGTGGATAAAAAATTAATTTTTGTCGCTTCACCAGAAAAGCCTTTCGATGTAATTATTACAGATATCTTTTCAGAAGTTAGTGTCAAATCAACGGTTCCCACTTATTATGTTGATTTTTCCGCTAGCATTGGTGAACTAGCGCAAAGCTTAGAAAATTTAAATACACAAATTGTCACCAAACAAAGTCCACGCCACTTTTAAAAGTTTTCACGTGAAACATTTTAAGTGATAGAAATTACAAAAAACGCCAAAAGGTAGCAGAAAAACTGCTACCTTTTGGCGTTTTTTACGAAAACTTTCAATGTTCCACTCTAGTGATACCGAAACGTAGAACATTCATTTACTAACTACTCACTTTACATGACGTTGTTATTTTCTGTCACCAATTCTAGCTCTTGCAAGTAATGATCCAAAGTCGCGTGATGTTGATCGACATCGGCTAACTCTGTTTCAATTTTAGCTAAACGCGTGTTCATGCGTTGAATTTCCGTTAGTGTTTGTTGTAAAACATTTAAAATCCGTTCATCGTTAGGCATTGAAATCACTCCTTGTCCATTTATAGTTCTGAGCCGTGTTCAATCTCTTCAATCGTTTCAAGAGACAAATCTTTGGCATCATTTTTAGCTTTGTGGAAGACCATATATAAAATGGTACAAACGATTGGGATACAGCCTGCTAAGAAGTACATTTGTTGGAATGACATAAAGTTACGTAATTCACCTAAAACGTACGGACCAACCCCTAATCCAAGGTCTAAACCGATGAAATAAGTCGATAAAGCAATCCCGATACGGTGAGGACTTGGGCTTTCTTGAAGACAAACCGCTTGGCCATTTGACATGAAAGTACCATAACCTAAGCCAATTAACCCACCTGAGACTAATAACATCCAACCAGACGTAGTCATACTTAATAAGAACAGGCCTAGTGTTAAGAAAATGTAGCTCGGATACATAACGTAGCGTTCCCCTTTGACATCGAAAATCCGACCTGTCGATGGACGTGTTAAGGTAATCACGACCGCATAGACGATAAAGAAGAAGGTGCTGACGTCAACTAAATCGATTACTTTGACATAAGAAGATAAGAAAGATAAGACACTTGAATAAGCAAGACCCATTAAAAAGGCGATAAATGTAATAAATAAAACTTTCTTTTCAACAAAACTATCAAAATTCCATTTAGATAAAGCTTCACGATGTTCAGGTGTTAACTCAATATTTTTCACTGGGAAAATGAAGCAAGCAATGGTTGTTAACAAAATTAAAATAATTGAAAAGTTAATAATGACATGGAAGTTGGAAACATTTAACAATAACATCCCAATAAATGGCCCAATGCCGGCTGCTAAACTAGTACTCAAACCATAATAATTGATCCCTTCCCCTTTTTTGTTTTTAGGGATATAGGCGGTAACAATTGCGTTGGTCGCTGTCGAAACGGTTCCGTAACCAAACCCATTTAAAAAACGGACCAGATAAAGAATGCCCATACTTGGCATATACATATACGCAACAGTCGTTAAAAGATAAAACAAAGCCCCATAACGTAAGACTTGTTTGCGCCCAATCAGTTCAAGGAGTTTCCCCATGAAAAGTCGTGCAAGCAATGTCCCGATGATGTAAATTCCTGAGGCCAAACCAGCTTGACCTAAAGTAGCGTGTAAGCTATCTTGCGCAATCACCGCAATAATAACCATTAATAAATAATAAACAAGATAGACAATGAAATTAATCACTGTAATACTGATAAAGCCTTTATTCAAAAGCTTTGTTGGTGTTTGTTCTGTCATAATTCTTTGAATTCCTCTCTCTTTTGTTCTGTTTATTTTGTGTTGCTATTTTTCAATAAAAGACCGCTATCCCCTCACTTTGATGACTTATCAAAAAATTTTCTGAAATTCATTTGCAGTTATTACTATACGAGATATCCGTTACAAAAAAATGTAAATTTGTGAATGATAAACGTTATCTACAAATAACTTCAACAAATGTTGTTGATTTTTGTTGAAGAAAGAGTCCTCAACTATTCTCAAAATATCGAATGGTTGAGGACTCTTTCTTTTAATTAAAAATAAGTTCACATCTATTACAAACTGTCTATAGTTTGACTCTGTATGTCTAAGACATCGGTTACTTTTTTACCAAATTGTCCTTGGACCGACTTTTCTAAGCCAGTATTTGCATTTTCTATTGAGCGTTTGGCTTGTCCTAAAGCATTTTTTTCCCTTCGCTTGCTTTTCTGTACTTTTTTACTCTGTTGTTGTAACAGCGATAAACCGAGAGACTGCGCTGTTACTTTTTGCAGATTCTTTTGGTATTCTTTCCATAATTTCTCCAATAACTCCATGAACATCCTCCTTCGTTAACTTTCCCGCTGTGCATTTAATTTTCTATACGTTATTTCTAGCTCTTCCCTCTGACGGTAAAGTTTTCTCTTAGCATGACTTACTTCTTCTGAAAAGTCATATTCTAATCGGCCAAGCTCTTGTCTCGCTTGTTGTAGTGGTTGCTGATTTTCGGCAATCATTCGAATAGCAGACTGAATGTTATAATAGGTTTCTTCAGCGAGTTGTTGGCTTTTTCTCTGATAAGAAGCTAAGATCATTTCTTGCTCATCTAACTCCCGCAATTGTCTGCGGCATCTTTCTAGCTCATCGGCTGTCGTCATGTTAAGGCTCCTTTCAGTTGGTTCGCTAATTCTTGATCTCTCTGAACCAATTCATTTATTTTAGCGGTAATTTGTTGGGTTAATTGAACAAATGAAGTTCTAATACGATTGATTTTGCTGAATTTTTGCTGGAAATATTCCAGATCTTGGTCAACCATCGTTTGTTTCGTACATTGGACTTGATCCATCGCCTCTCTCATTTCTGCATACGAAAGTTCTGGTGTATGTCGTTGAATGAGTTGCAATCCGTTTTCCCAATCTTCTTGTAATTCTTGCATCACTTTTTTGTAAATATGTAGGCACTCTTCCATCGCTACATCAAATTGTGATGCGGCGACTTTAACAACCGCTAAGGCTTGACTATCTTCTAAATAAATCCGTTCATTACTAGATAATCCGCCACCGCTCGCCGTTAAAGAAACACGTAATTCATTCAACTGATTAAATTGTTTCAGTTGTTCTTGAAGCCATTTGTTTTCTTTTTTTAAACGGTTGATTTCTGCCAATGTCTCAGGATTCGTGCCGTCGTAAGTCTCCAGCCCACGGATTCTATTTTTATTTTCTAAAATCTGCTGCGCCAGAATGGTTTGCTCGATTGCAACCCCACCATGCCCATCTGAATAGACAGCAATATCGCCAAATTTATCAATATAATTACCGGCATCATCAATTTCAAACATATCCAAATCATGGCCGAACGTCTTTTTAACCCAGCCAACAATTACGCCACTATAATTATCAACTCCAAAACTATAAAAAGGAATTTTCCCTTGTCCACCTGTTACAAAACTGCTGGTGACCGCATCTGAAGTATCATAGAAATTAATAATTTGACCTTTGTAGTTTTTAATTTGTTCGTCTGTCAATCCTGAACCAGCCGCACCATACGTGATGGCATTGTAGCCTTTCAAAACCGCAACATAAATTGCTTCGGCACCACCAAGAGAATGACCTGTCGTGTTAATTGTATAGCCAGCTCCAGAAGAATATTGGCGCTCAATCTGACTGGCATATGTTAAAGCAGATTGGAACGCTCCAGCTTGGTGTTTGTCATTAAAGCCAATTTCTCGAAAATTGGTTTTCCAATCTTGCCATGATTTGGTACCAGCGTAGACAATGGTGAGGTTTTGACTGATTACGGATTGGGGATAGCCTTTGATTTCTTTTAATTTACTATCCTTATATGACTTATATTCATCTTTGATTTCAGCCACTGTCATAGCTTGCATGCTGTTGCTTCTTGGTTCATGTTCGTATCCGAGAGTATCTTTATCGGTATCGATGGTATCTATTACAATGTGATTTGTATTTTCTATTCTAGTATTTATTTTAATTTTTTCATATTGGACACCATACACTTGATCTGATAAAATTCTATTCTGATCCATTAACGAATTCCTCCTTCATCATACGTCACTAAATTTTCTGGTACAGATAAATTGGTTGCTATTGGCTTTTTCTCAAGATAATAGGGGCCTTCGCCCTCATGCACACCGATTTTAAATACTAACTTATTTGTCTCTGCGGAAATAGTGTTGAGATACGTCTGTTTATTTAGCTTATTATTTATTGTATAGTGTACTTTCAACATCTTCATTGGACTCACCGAAAATCTGGTAAATTCTATTTTTTTAATATCGCTGTATTCTTTTAGTTCATCTGATTTTTTTAAAAATTCTTCCGTAGTTAAACTACCTTCTCCTCTGTTGTATTCCTTATTTAGCTGTTCATCCTTTGCTTCATCTACTGTGTAAAGTCTGTAGTTATTATACAAATAGTTCGCTAAGTCTGTTTGGATTTCGTGTAATTCTGCTTTTTCTTTTTCGTTCATATACATTGCTCCTCCAATTCCTATGATTAAGATAATGAGTATTCCAACTAACCATTGCTTCCTATGTTTCACTGATTCACCTCCTTGTTCTTTATGTACGATAGTTATCCATTACTTTATCCCTCCTTCATAATACATAATTTTATTCTTGGGCATTGTTACAGAAGTTGGCTGTTCTTTTTCTTCTAAAACATAATTATTTCTCGTATTTCCTGGATCCAAACTATAGCGAAATTTTCCTGTTTCTGCTGAGATAGTACTTAATGTTGTATTATCTTCATACACATCGTTAATAATAAATTCGACCTCTAAACCTTTCATTGGCCCTATTGAAAAACTTGTAAATTCTATTTTGGTAATGTCGGAGTATTCTCTTAACGCACTTAATTTATTAAAATACTCCTCTTCTGAAATACTTCCTTTTCCCTTATTAAACTCTTGATAAATCTCTTCGACTTTTTTTTGATTTCTCGTATAAATCCGATAGTTATTATACAAATAGTTCGCTAAGTCTGTTTGGATTTCGTGTAGTTTTGCTTTTTCTTGTTCGTCCATGTACCATTTCCCTCCAATTCCTATGATTAAAATAATGAGTAATCCGATTAACCATTGCTTCCTATGTTTCACTGATTCACCTCCTTGTTCTTTATGTACGATAGTTATCCATTACTTTATCCCTCCTTCATCATACACAATTAAGTCTTCTGGCATTCTTTCCTTTGTAGGTTTATCTTTTTTTTCAATGTAATAGGGACCTTTGCCTGTACCATTTGTTATGCTATAAATGAACTTTTCAGTTTCTGCTGATATCGTGTCTAAATCCACTTCTTCTTCATACACGTCGTTGATGGTAAAATAAACTTTCAACGTGTTTACTGGGCCTATTGAAAAACTTGTAAATTCTATTTTGTTGATATCAGAGTATTCTTTTAGTTTTTCAAGCTTGTCAAAAAACTCTTGTTCTGTCAGGGAACCTTTACCTCTATTAAATTCTTTAAAAATTTTCTCTTCTTCTTTTTCGTTCACTGTATATAACCGATAGTTATTATACAAATAGTTCGCTAAATCTGTTTGGATTTCGTGTAATTTTGCTTTTTCTTGTTCGTCCATGTACCATTTCCCTCCAATTCCGATGATTAAAATAATGAGTAGTCCGATTAACCATTGCTTTTTATGCTTCACTGATTCACCTCCTTTTTGCCACGCAACGATTTTTTAATTAAATTTTAACAAAACCACCTATCAAAGGAAAGTTATATTTAATCTAATTTTAATAAACTGGATAATATTAAAGAATATAAAAAAAGAGTTTGGACAATCGCCCAAACTCTTCTGAAAAATCTTCTCTATTTTCGTCCTAAAATCCATGAAACGATGGCAACTAAAATCACTGCCCCGATAATCGATGGCACAATAGCCATCCCAGCTAAGCTTGGTCCCCATGTGCCTAAAATGGCTTGACCAATTGTTGAACCAACTAACCCTGCAATGATATTGGCAATAATACCCATCGATGATCCTTTTTTAGTAATTGCTCCAGCGATTGCCCCAATGACACCACCGACAATTAATGCCCAAATAAAGCCCATGATTGTTTCCTCCCTTTAACTGTTTATTCTACACGTGGTTCCATATTTTCTTTGACTTGTTCTGTTCCTTTATTCACAGCTTTTTTTGCTTTTTCTGTTTGTTCAGAAGCAAATTCACCGGTACTTTTGGCAGCGCCTGTGACTTTATCTTGAACCGTTTCGCTATCTTCTTCGTATTCTTCTTTTGATTTGATATCGACTACGTTAACATTCACTTCAATCACATCTAAGTGGGTCATTTTTTTCACTTCACGGCTGATTAATTCTTTCATTTTTTCGTAAATGTCTTGAATATCTTTGCCGTATTCTACCACGATATCCATATCAACAGCGACTTGTTTTTTACCAACTTCGGTATCAATACCCGCTGTGACGTTATCTGTGTTTACTAATTTTTCAGCAATATTTGAGAAAAAGCCGCCATCGACTGTTAATAGACCATCGACATTTTCTAAGGCTAAACCGATAATTTTTTGAACGACTTTATCTTCAAATGTTAATTCACCTTTGATTGCATGATCTTCTGGTGTGTGTGGTCCGTTTCCTGCTGGTTTTGGTACATTATTGAATTTTTCGTTACTCATGGTTCATTCCTCCTAGTTTCTTCTATTATTGCTTTATTTTTAATAAAATAATAACCAATTATTGAACACGAGGTGCCGTGTTTTCTTTGACTTTTGTCTTGCCTTTAGTTACCGCATGTTTGGCTTTGTTGGTTTGTTTTGACATAAAACTACCTGTCGCTTCAGCGGCGTTGCCAAGTTTATCTTGGACCGTTTCACTTTCTTCTTGGTACTCTGCTTGTGTTTTGATATCTACTACGTTGACATTGACTTCGATTACTTCCAAGTGAGTCATTTGTTGGACTTCGCGAGTAATAACCTCTTTCATTTGATCATAAATGGTCTCGATATCTTTCCCGTATTCGGCTACAATGTCCATATCCACTGCGACTTGTTTTTTGCCGACCTCGGTGTGAATGCCTGTTGTAACATCTTCACTATTAATCATTTTATCTCGTAAATTCGAGAAAAAACCACCGTCCACAGTTAACAAACCGTCGACTTCTTCCAAAGCAATGCCAATAATTTTTTGGATTACTTTATCCTCAAACGTCAACTCACCTTTAACAATCGATACATTTGCATTTTCCATAGCCAAAACCTCCTATTTATGATGAAAATAATTTTTGACAATGCCTGTCTGTTCCAAATACAAACCTAGCCAAATACCTAGTCCTGTCAGGAGTACTACTAACAATGTTTTAAAGAAGCCGATTGACAGAAACAAGATTGCAAAAACCAAGCCGACTAGGCCACCAATTAACGGAACGGCATATTGTTTTATCCATTCAACCATTGTACATCCCTCCTACTCCACACGTGCTTGTGTTTGCTGTTGTTGTGGTCGTTTCATTGATTGAATATCTTCAAAATGAACATCAATCGTAATCTTGTGACCAGTTCCCACCAAACGAGCAAGCCGTTCTTCCATTGTTTTTGACCAAGCTTCTGTTTGTCCAATTAAATCTGCCGTTCGTTTCAGTGTGCCTTTGACATTGACCTTAATGCGCCGTTTTGTCGCCTTTACACGAATGGTTGGTGCTTCCAGAAAGTCACTGTCTTGCAAGCTAGAGCGTACAAATCCTTCGATGGCTTTACGGTGTAACACTAACTTTCCTTGCTCTTCTTTTAATTCAAACGTGCCTTTTCTTCTTGGGAATAAAAGAATGAATAAAAAGAGAAAGAGCATAATTCCTAGTAAAACTAGCGCTACCCAAAAGATTGCTTGACGTGCGTACTCGTTGTCTTGCAAGAACCATTGGACATTATCTGGTGGTTGCCAAGCTGTATCGGCTGACCAAGTGGTAATGGCCACCGCGCCAAATAATGCCATTAAAATCAGTGAACCTAGAAGCAAAAGTATTTTAACAACTTTATTCACGGAACATCCCTCCTAAAGATTAATTGCTTCTCCACCAGTTACGCCATAAACTTGAGCCGTAACATAACTTGCATCATTGGACGCCAAGAAAACATAAACAGGGGCTAATTCAGCAGGCTGACCCGCACGTTCCAGTAAAGAATGTTGCCCAAATTCTGGCAACTCTTCAATTGGTTGTCCATGATCTAACTGTAACGGTGTCCAGATTGGTCCTGGAGCCACGCCATTTACCCGAATGCCTTTTGGTGCCAGTTGTTTTGCTAAACCAACGGTAAAGTTGGCAATTGATGCCTTCGTTGCTGCATAATCCAACAAATGCTCACTGGGATTAAAAGCTTGGACGGAAGTCGTTGTCACAATGCTACTTCCGGCAGGCAAGTGAGGCACTGCTGCTTTGACAATGCCAAACATCGCAATAATATTGACATGGAAAGTGTCTATCACTTGTTCCATTGGCAATTCTTCAATAGCAGCACAGGAAATTTGTTGGGCTGCATTTAAAACGAGGGTATCCAAGCCGCCTAAAGATTCACGAGCTTGTGCAACCAATTCTTCAGGTGCCTGTTTATCTCTTAAATCTGCTGGCAAAAGAACGACTTTTCGGCCAGCTTCTCGTATATAGTGCGCCACTTCTTCGGCGTCTTTTTCTTCACCTGGGAAAAAATGTAATGCGATATCTGCGCCTTCGCGAGCAAAAGCAATCGCCACAGCTCGTCCAATCCCAGAATCACCGCCTGTAATTAATACCCGACGATTTTCTAATTTGTGATTTCCGACATAGCTGTCTTCCCCACAATCTGGTTTAGGGACCATTTTGTCCTGTAATGCGGGAGTTTCTTGATCTTGTTGCGGAAATCCATCACTATAAAATAACTTTCTTGGGTCTTTTAAGTTTGGTTCTGTCATTAAATCTCCTCCCTTTCTACTATTACCTTAATACAATTTTTTCTTTTTGAAAAATATTTGAGCACATAAAATAAAAAAAATATTTTTAATACTCATTAAGCGAAATTTTTGGCAAAATTATCTAAAAGCTGATTTTATTTTTCAAAATAGCGTTTAATTGACCTTTTTTATCAACATTTGTTATTGACATATGATGTCCAATTCGCTTAAATAAGAAAGAAGCCCAACAGGCAAAAACAAAAATATTTAGAGATAATTGAGGAGTTACCGCCAATGAGAAATGTTTTACAAGACTACTTAGATGAACATTCCTTTCGAGTCGTTGTAAAAAAGAAGAAAAATTATTTAACTTATGAAGGACTGCAAGATCGTTATGCCTATATTTTAAAAAGTGGCATCATCAAAACTAGCGTTATTTCCAAAGACGGTCGTGAATTTAATTTACGTTATATCAACAATTTGGAAATTGTTTCATTGCTACGTGATGAATATTCAGAATTTATTGATGCACCTTTTAATATTCGCATCGAATCTCCACAAGCAGAACTTTACCAAATCGACCGTGTTCAATTTTGGCGGGATATCAATAATAGTAAAGACTTGCAAATGTATGTCAAAGAATACTATCGGGACCGTTTAATGCATTCCATGAAAAAGATGCAGCAAATGTTGATGAATGGCAAATTTGGGGCCGTTTGTACACAAATCTATGAAATGTACGATTCATTTGGCGTAGAAACAGAGGAAGGTATTTTAATTGATTTCGTGGTGACCAATGAAGAAATTGCACATTTTTGTGGGATAACTTCTGCTAGTAGCGTTAACCGGATGATGCAGCAACTAAAAGAGTTAGGGGCAATTGAACTACGTAACCGCAAAATTTTGATTAAAGATTTAGATATGATTAGAGATAACATTATTGTTTAACATCAGCACCCCCCGCAAGTTTGACCTTGCGGGGGGTGCTTTTTATTTTTCAGTGACAATATTCAATGGAAACTGACCTTTTTCTAAATTAAATGTCCGACCAGCCGTCAGCTGAAGCATTTCTTTTTTCATGCCTTCCGCCAAACGTACATCGCCAAAGCTTTCAATCATATCAATAACGGCGATTACTTCTTTATAATATCTCATTTTGCCAGTGTACAGATAATACGTAAGGTTTTTTAAGTAACGTAAGTTAAAATGAATATAGTAGATTTCAGCAGGAATCGTGGTAACACTCACTAGCGCTAAATATTCCCGAGCTTTCGCATAATTTTTCTTATAAAGTTCCCCAGTAATGATATTTAGGTAAAAACCATAGGCAACATTTAGTGTTTGGGTATCACGTAATTCAGCATCTTTGACAGGAAACATCTGCTCAAGAATCTGAAGGACTTCATTTTCAGAAAACAAGGCGGCAGGATTAGTCACCATTTGATAATCGTAGTATGTATAGTAGCTTTTGCTAGAGATAAGCGCGAGAATTACCATTCGATCGGTTTCATCAAATTCTGGAATTTCCTCCCAATCATTACTAAACGTTAATTTAATATCTGTGTAAATAGACATTTCCAACGCATTTTTATGAGGATTGCGCTCTAATTGATAAAAATAATGAATCAGATTCTTTTTTTCACTTGTATTGTTCAACCCCATTTGACAACATTCAATTTGATGTTTGACTTCTGAAGAAGCCATGATTCTCGTATCAGATACCATAAAAAAAATTCATTAAAAGTAATCCCCAATGACTGTAATGCCGTCATTAAATCCTCGTAACTTAGCTTGGCTTCACCAATTTCGATTCTTCGATAGGTTTGTTTCCCCTTTTTTGGCAAAACATCTTTCTGAGCAATTTTTTTCTTTTTTCTAAAATATTTTAGAGCACCTAGAACATCCATAATATCCCCCTTTTATAATAAAAATAATATTAAATATTATTTTTTTATTAACTTAAAGATCCAACAATACCTGTACAAATTAAACAAAATCAGCGAAAACATTAATAAATATTTCAAAATATTCATTTTTATTATTTCCGTAATTATAATATTGTAATATTTTGATAATCATAAAAACTTATATACTTAACTTCCCTTGAAAAAACCAAAAGAAATGTTCTATAATAGAAGTCAATATAGCTAACAAAGAAGGAGGTTTTGCATATGTTTGGTTTTGATATCAGCTTATTCCTTATTACACTATTCCGTTAAACCCACTCTTCACTAACCATTGTACAATCAATTTCACTGAATATCTATTTCATTTTTATTAAATAACATTTTTAATAAAAGTACATATCGTTTATTTTTAGATGTTTTATTTAATTATACGGAATATATTTATTTAAACAAATAAATTACATTTAATTAAATCAGAGGGAAACAGATTGTAGCAAGTGAAGAAAAAAACAGCTCTTGAGAGATATTTTCTCAAGAGCTGTTTTTCTATTTTATCTCAAAAGCAGTTTGCGTTGTGGGGTTATTACTTAATAAGGTGTTTTTATACAATAAATAGTACGCTGCTGCTGACCAACTAAAGTTTTTCGTACTTAAGCCCTTCCCTGTCAGTGGATCATAATTTTCATGAATAGGGCCTTCTCCCATCAATCCTTCGGCATGTAAGAAGAGTTTTTGTGTCATTTCTTTCGCTTCTTTTGTATAGTCATAGTTTTGAAGAGCTTCTACACCAAACAAGGCTTGATCAAGCCAAACTGGTCCCCGCCAATATTTCGTTGCAGCAAATTTTTCATTGTCTTTGGATGCCGTTGGGAATGGCATAAAGGTATTGAACATTTCTTGATTCATCATGTTTTTCTTAACTGCCGCCGCCTGTTCTTTGGTCGCTACTTTTGCCCAGAGCGGCAACCAGCCTTCTGTTCCTTTGCCACGATTGACTAACAATTTTGTTTTCGAGCCGTCTTCATTTATTTGTAAGTCATAGAAGAAGCCTGTTTTTTCATCAAACATATTTTCTTGAATATATTTTTTTAGTTTCTTCGCTTCTTTTTGATAGTTCTTATAGTCCTCTTTTTTGCCTAGTTCTTCTGCTATCGAAGCTAAATAGCCCTTTTCAGCGTAGAGATACGCATTCAAATCCACTGATTCTTGATTAATCGAATACCCCACTACTTTTCCTTTATTTTTGTTTTCAAAAACTTTAACTCCAACGTCGCCTTTGCCCACACCTTCTTTGTCAAACCGTGTAGCGTTATCCATGCCACTTTCCCACGCGGCTGCTTCAATAACAGCATCATCATCCACTTTAGGTTGGCCATTTTTATCTTTAATGATTTGATCCTTGTCGTCTTTTTGCCAGTGAGCATCACTGACCATGCTTCCATATTCTGCTATCCCATTTTTATTGTGGTCTCTGTTGGTATACCACCAATTATGATAAGCCACAAGTTTGGGATACATTTCTTTTAAAAATTCCTTATCTTTGGTTTCTTGATAAATATGCCAAACTGCCCATGCAGCCAATGGTGGTTTAGAATTTCGTTCATTCCAGTTGCCACCTTCACCACCACGCGCACTGTCTTGATTGTAAAAGACAGCATCAATGATCGCTCCTGCATCTTGTGGACGTACGGTATCATCTTTTTGAATTTGATAATCAAACAAGGCCCGCATATTATTTTTAGCTAACTCAGGATTAAAATCAGCCGTTGCTACATCCGCTTTCCACGAATCCCAAGCCCACATACCAATAAACCATTTATAAGACATGGACGGAACAATCCCGTCATGCTTAAAGGCACCTGCCGCACTTCGCCAATTGGTATTAATCGTTTCAATCGATTTGACTAGCGCATTTTGATATTCAGGAAATTCTGCTGTTTTCTTTTGATCAAACGTTTTATCTAGATATCCTTGCCATCTTTGCTTGTTCTCTTTGAAATAGCGCGCCGCATTTTTGGTATATTCGGGTGCTTGTTGTTGTTCCTTTGCCTCTTCTTCTTTTGTAAAAGTATAGCTTTCTGTCGTATAGGTGTTGTACGTTTGTTTAGGCTTCAATTCAATTGGTTCAGCGGTTGCTGTATAATTCCGATTATCAATTTTTGTTGAAACTTTATCCGCATGATGAATCGTATATTTTGTGTCTTTCGTAGCAAAATAATTCCACGTTTCTCTGACTTCACCAAAATTCACTTGAATGTCATTGTCTTTAGCAGTTAAACGAGTGCCAATATCTAAGGTTTCCGTTCCCTCTTGAATTTTGTCAAAGACCGCACCTGTCCAGCTTGCTCCAAGTGACAAGGGCTCTTCACCAGTGTTTTCAAGTGTCGTTTGGATAAGCGCCGTTCGATTGCTGACAAAAATTAAAGCTAAATGAATCGTTAAATCGTCTAATTCATAGGTTTGCTCTAGGCGCCCAGGATAATAAGACAGGTCCATGCGGTTGCTTTGGCTTAAATCATAGGTTTCTCCCGTTTTTTTATTTTTGACCGTTAATTTGTTTAAACTTGCCGCCAAGTTTACTGGATATTCTTCCGCAATAATCAATGGCCCCGCAAAACCACCCAGTAGCTCTTTATTGCTTTTTTCAGGTAAATAGTAGCCATGCCATGCACCTAAATCAGAAAAATTATTAAAATAATTGGTATCGTATACGCCATTCGTCCGTTCGGTTGGTGATGCACTCACATCTAAAACATTTGCAAATTCATCAACTTTTGTTCTTTCAACACTTGCTTGCACTTCCCCGCTTAACGCAAAACAGCTGACTACGGTGATTCCTAACGCTAACCAAGTAGACACCCGTTTCTTTTTTGATAAACCCTTCATAAAACCCCTCCTATAAAATGATAGCGCTTTATACACTGATTTATTATCAGCAAGGACTATGCCAAATGGAGTGTATCCCTTTTTATTATTGAAAGATTCAACTTTCTCTAGAAAAAAAGCGACCGTATCGAAGTGTATTGATCAAAAAATAACGAGTGTATCGATAGTGTATTTAGTTTATGCTTGATTCTGTTTTATTTTCGTAGCTTCCACAAATTTTTCAGTAATTTTTTGCGGTCGTGTAATAACAGATCCCACCACCACGCTATAAGCACCTAGCTCCAGAACACGTTGGACTTTTGCTGGCGTATCAATCATTCCTTCTGCAATAATTGGTGTAGTAAAATGCTTCTTTGCTTCTCTTAACAGTTCAAAATCATTTTGTTCAATCCGCTGATTTTCACTTTGCGGCGTATAGCCGACTAACGTTGTGCCAATATAATCAAAACCTAACTCCGCCGCTTCAATCATCTCTTCCAGTGTGGAACAATCCGCCATCCATTCTTGGTTAGGATACTTTTCTTTTATTCTTTTGAAAAATGTGGCTAACGTTTCGCCATTTGGTCGTTTCGAATGGGTTGCATCGAGAGCGATAATTTCTGGCTGAACAGCCATTAATTCATCTACCTCACGCATAGTTGCAGTAATATATACTTCTGCATCAGGATAATCTCGTTTAATAATCCCAATGATTGGTAAATCAACCTCTTTCCGGATTGCTCGAATGTCTACCACAGAATTTGCTCGAATACCTTTAGCCCCTCCTTGTTTAGCGGCCAAAGCCATCTTGGACATGATAAAAGAACTATGCAACGGTTCGTCTGCCAACGCTTGGCAAGAAACAATTAATGCCCCTTTGATTTCTTTATTCAACATTGATCCCTCCAATTTAAAAGCGATTACAAACACAGTATAACTACAACAGCTGAAATATGCCACTCTTCTAAATAAGAACAAACGTTTCACGTGAAACAAAAGAAAGCAAGCGGTTAAGGCTTGCTTTCTTTTGACTTATTTTTAATTTTTACGACCCTCTAAATAATCATACCCAAAATGTGCATACGCAAATGGCGTTGCAATTCGTCCTCGCGGTGTTCGTTTAATGAAACCTTTTTGAATAAGATAGGGTTCATACATATCTTCCACCGTTTCGGTTTCTTCACCGATGTTTACAGACAAGGTACTTAAACCAACCGGACCGCCACCGTATAAATCAATCATTGTTTTCAACAATTTTTGATCGACATAATCCAAGCCTTGATGGTCCACTTGCAGTAAGGTTAACGCTTTGTCTGCAATCGCTCGGTCGATTTTGCCATCTGATTGGACTTGGGCAAAATCACGGACACGTTTTAACAAACGGTTAGCAATTCGGGGGGTTCCTCTTGAGCGGCGCGCAATTTCAAAGGCACCTTCCTCAAAAATCTCCGTTTGAAAAATATCCGCGGAACGAAGAACGATTTCTTTTAAATCCTGCTCTTGATAATACTCCATGTGAGAAATAATCCCAAAACGATCTCGTAATGGCGCTGAAAGCATCCCTGCCCGTGTGGTAGCGCCCACTAAAGTAAAAGGCGGTAATGGAAAATGAACGGGATGTGCCGTGGTTCCTTGACCGACCATGATATCAATGTAAAAATCTTCCATTGCGGAATACAGCATTTCTTCCACAACTCGCGGCAAACGATGAATTTCATCGATAAATAACACATCACCAGGCTCTAATTCGTTCAAAATAGCGACTAAATCTCCCGCCCGTTCGATGGCTGGTCCACTTGTGGTACGAATGTTCACATTCATTTCATTGGCGATGACCATCGCCATTGTCGTTTTCCCTAAACCTGGCGGACCATAAAGAAGGGTATGATCCAACGCTTCATTCCGATTTTTCGCCGCTTCAATATAAATCGTTAGTTCTTGTTTTACTTTGTCTTGACCAATATATTGTGCTAAAAATTGTGGACGTAACGATTTTTCAATTGAAGCTTCTGCTTCTTGACTTGCAGCTGAAAGCAACCGTTCTTCTTCTGTCATCGTTATTCCTCCTTAGCGTTTCATCATGAATTTTAACGCATTGCTCAAATAAACATCTGTCGTTGTCTCACCTAACGCTTCCAATTGCTTAGTGATACGCTTAATCTCTCGGTCACTGTAGCCTAGGGCACTTAATGCTTCTAACGCTTCTGCCAATGCTTGATTGCTTGTTGTCACTACTTCGGTTGCGGTCATGGCCGCCACCGCTGCTTCGGAAGACTCTAATTCGCCTAGTTTTCCTTTTAAATCTAAAATCATTTGTTGGGCTGTTTTCTTGCCAACACCTGGGAACTTCGTTAAATATGTAACATCTTCCCCTTCAATTGCATTGATTAAACCACCATGATCAGCCACAGAAGCCATGATAGCTAAGCCACTTTTAGGTCCAATTCCAGAGACACTGATTAATTTTAAGAACAATTGTTTTTCTTCTAAACTGCCAAAACCAAATAAAAGTTGTGCATCTTCCCGCACGACTTGGTGAAGATATAGTTTAATATCCGTATCCATTTTTCCTGAATAGCGATACGGGTTATCGACTGAAATCTGATAGCCAATGCCATTTGTTTCAACGACAATATAGTATGGGCTAACAAACGTTACTTTTCCAATAATATATTCGTACATGTTGTCACCTTTCCAATTGCTGATTGCGTACATATGTTCCATTTTAACACAAAGCATCAAAAAGCCATAGCGGAGAATTTTTTATCATCGATCTTGGCTACATCTATTTGTTACTTTTCGCTCACTAGGGAATTAAAAAGTGCGTACTGTTTTTTTTGACATGCTTGCGTGATAATAGCGGTAGCTTCAAAAAAATAACCAAAAAGGAGACTACATACATGAAATTAAGTATCTTAGATCAATTAACGGTTCCTAAAAATCAATCAGCAAGCGACACATTACAAGAAGCCAAAGAGCTCGCTCAATTAGCGGAAAAACTTGGCTACACAAGAATTTGGTATGCCGAACATCACGGTTCAGACGCCTTTGCCAGTGCAACGCCAGAAATTTTAGTTGCACATATTGCTAGCGCCACCGAAAAAATTCGTGTTGGCGCGGGTGGCATCATGACCATGCATTATGCGCCATTTAAAGTCGCAGAAACGTTTAAAACATTAGCAGCTTTATATCCTGATCGAATCGATTTAGGCATGGGCCGCTCGCCTGGCGGCAGACCTTTAACTACGTTGGCGTTAAATAATGGTCAGCCACCACAGCTAGACCAATTTGATAAATTACCTGAAATTTTACTCTTTTTAAGAGAGGAATTTCCTGAAGATCATTTATATTCTAAAATTTCAGCTGTTCCGCGGGAAGTTCTATTACCACAACCCTGGTTACTAGGTGCTAGTAAAGAAAGCGCACGTTCAGCTGGTGAATATGGCATTAATTTTTCCTTTGCGCAGTTTATTCATGGACATTTGCCCAAAGAAGTATTGTCAGCATATTACAAGCATTTCCGACCAGTAACTGAACAACAAGAGCCTCAAGTGAGCGCTGCGTATTTCACTTTCGCCGCCGACACGAAAGAAGAAGCAGAATACCATGCGGCTAGTTTCGAGCATTATATCTTTGCCACCGAACATGGGCTTCCAAATAAATTTTTATCGCCAGAAGAAGCCCTAGCTTTCCCTTACAGTGAAATGGACAAACTGGTTTTAGAACAAAATAAACAACGCTTTGTCATTGGCAGTAGCCAAGAAGTTGCGGAGTTTTTCCACCAACAAGAAGAACTAGGGTTGACAGAAGCGATGCTAATCACCCCAGGTTATGACAAACAAACGCGCTTTCAATCGTTTGAACGCCTAGCAAAAGAATTATTATAGAAAGGAAATGAGAAATGTTAGAGGTTTTAAAAAGAATTAATACGCTTGCACAAAAAGAGCGTGAACAAGGTTTAACATCTGAAGAACAAGCTCTTCGTGTCGATTTGCGACAAGAATATTTGCGGACCATTCGTGAACAATTCAATAAAACATTAATGGGCGTCACTATTTATGATCCTACTGGTGAAGATGTAACCCCAGAAAAATTAAAAGAAGAACAGCAGAAATATTTTGATTAAAAGAGACACAGAACAGTCGATTTGACTATTCTGTGTCTCTTTTTAACTACTCTTCTGTCACATATGTCCACTTATAATCATATTGTGCGCCAGCACCATGGGCAACGACGCCTTTCACTTCTTTACTGCGTAGATGGGCAGTCGCCTTTTGATAAAGTGGTGCTAAAGCGGTCTCTTCACCAATCAATAACTTCTCAGCCTTAACCATGTCTTCCCAACGTTTTTCAGGATCTGAAGCATCTCTTGTAGCTGAAGCCTCGATCAACTCATCGTAGGCTTTACTTGAAAAACGCCCGCGATTATAGTTATTACCAGTAACAAAAAGGTCTAAGAAACTACTTGGATCTGCGTAATCCGCAGCCCAACCACCTAAGATTGTCTCAAAATCGCCGCGACTACCTCGATCAATTCGAACTGAAAACGGCACTGGGCTCACTGTTACATCAATGCCCTCTAAAGTATCCTTTAACGTACCTTGAATATATTCCGCTAACTTTTTCGTAGAATCGACATCATCGGCAACAATATCCATTTTGAGTGTTGTTATGCCCAATTCTTTCTTCGCTTTTGCCCAATATTCTTTTGCTTTTTCTGGGCTATATTCAACAATTTTTTTATTTTCATCAGCAAAATCTTTGTCATCTGTCGGCGAATACGACATCCCTTCTGGAATTAAGCCTGTAGCGACTACTGAGCCGTCGCCTAAAATTTTATCTACTAATGCGTTGCGATCAATCGCTGCTGAAATTGCTTTGCGTAAATTCACATTATTATACGGTGAATTCTTATCTCGCTGATTAAATTCCAAATAGCTGGTTCGTGCTTCTTTTTCGATAACCAATTCTGGATCCTTCGCCATTTGCTGGGCCAATTCGCCACTTAAAATAACATCGTCTGCTTGACCATCTTGGAATAAGTTCAAGGCAGTTGGTGCCTCCTTGACGACATCAAAATTGATTTTATCTAATTTGACATTGTCTTTATCCCAATAGTTTTCATTTTTTTCCAAAGTCCAATTGGTATCTGAGCCAGCCCCTTCAAAGTTAGCTAAGACAAACGGACCATTATAGACTGCTTTTTCACTGGAAGCAGCGTAATCTTTGCCATATTTCTCTACGGTTGCTTGATGTTGCGGGAAAAATAGTGGAAAGGCCAGTAAATAATCAAAATATGGTGTTGGTTTTGCCAGTTTAATTTCTAGCTCATAATCCCCGTTTGCTTTAATGCCTAATTCAGAAACTGGTTTCTTACCAGCTACAATATCTGCGCCGTTTTCAATCATTTCTAGAAAATAAGCATACTCAGCGCCAGTCTGAGGATCTGCTGTACGTTGCCAACTAAAAACATAATCGGCAGCTGTGACAGGATCACCATTGGACCATTTTGCTTCTTCTCTTAGTTTCACTGTGTACGTCAGACCATCATCACTGACTTGCACTTTTTCTTTAGCCCCTGCTGGTTGCGGCTTGCTTTTATCATCTAAACGATAAATTCCTTCATACGCATTATTCAGTGCCGTAAAACTAATTGTATCTGTTCCTAAAGATAAATCTGCAGAAGGCATTTCTTGTTGAACTACTACTTTAAATTCTTGTTTAGCGGCAGTTTTCTCTGATCCGCCTTTTGCTTTTTCGGCGCCAGCTCCCCCATCACCACCACAAGCAGCTAAAACTAATAGCGTTGTTAAACTTAACCCGATAAGTCCTTTTATACGTTTACTTTTCATGCCTTTCTCCCTTCACAGAAAAAACTCTTCATTTTTTAATTTTTAGAATATTCTTATAATACTAAAATTAAAAACAAATGGCAAGCATTAAAATAAAAAAAGAACCAATCCCGAAGGACGGTTCTTAAAAAATGACTAACTAGCTTTGTTACGTCGTTTATAAATATACCAGCCAGAAGAAGAAAGTCCAACGAACAGTAAACCATATAATGCAAGCGTTTCTGTTTCTGTACCCGTTTTAGGTAAAAAGCCGCCATACTTTTTCTTCTCTGTTACGGATGGATTGCTCTGTCTTGCTCCCGCTTGGTTTTGTTTATTGGTTGCTACTGGTGTTTCTGGTGTTGGTTTCGGGTCTGATTTTGGATCTGATGTTGGGTCTGGTTTCGGGTCTGGATCTGGTTTTGGATCTGGTTTTGGATCTGGTTTTGGATCTGGTTTTGGATCTGGTTTTGGATCTGGTTTTGGATCTGGTTTTGGATCTGGTTTTGGATCTGGTTTTGGATCTGGTTTTGGATCTGGTTTTGGATCTGGTTTTGGATCTGGTTTTGGCGTCTCTCCTCCACCGATTAACTCTTTGTAAGCTTCTTCCGAAATAGAAACAATTCGTTCGCCTGGGAATGGTTCTTTATATTGTGCTAAATCAATCGTCGTTGCTGCACGATACAACCGCAAGCTGGTTGCACTTTTCAAGTATTCAATTAAGACAGCATCTAGTGAAATCCCTTCTTCTCGTTCACCACCTAGCATATCGTAACCATCACCACCAGCAGCTAAGAAATCATTGGTAGCCATCCGGTATTGTTTCTTCTCATCCAATGGTTCAAACTTTTGTGTTTGCCGATTTTTAATTTCTATTCCTAATACGCGACTACCGACAATCGTTTGTCCTGTTTCATTGCCTTCGTCACTAGCCAAGCGAGTACCTGGTTTTGTGGAATCATAGTGGATACGAATGGAGCTTGAAACATGTAGGAAACCACCATTTGCGCCAAGTTTTGGTTGGCCAGCATCATCTAGTAAAATTGTGCCATTCTCATCTTTTTGTGGAATCGAACGAACAGACATTTCAAACATTTCTTTAACTTGAGCGCCGGTTACTTGAATTTGCGCAATGCTATTGCCAAAAGGTAACACAGCAATGACATCACCAACTTTAATTGGCCCTTGTTTAATATCAGCGCGAATGCCGCCACCATTAGTTACTGCAAAATCAGCAGGTTGACTAAACGCGTCTTGGCCATATGACATAATCGCATCACCAATCAAATTCCCTAAGTTGGTCTCTCGTGTGCGCACATTTTCTCGTTGTCCATCCAATGTGAATGGAATATAATCGACAATTACTTTTTCATTTTCAGCGTTAAAATTCGTACGTGCTTCATCAACGATGACTTTAACTGCCGGGTTTTCTGGCAATTCTAGCAACTCTGCTGCTGAAATCAATTTTGCTGTTTTCTTAGTTGGTTCACTCTCTGGTGCTGTGACGATCCCAACATTATTTAAATAATTACCTGTTTGAGCATAGATCACTTTGCCATAACGTTTGCCGCTTTCGACGGCTGTATGCGAATGGCCATCAATCACAGTGATATCTAACTCAGGATATGTTTGACTAAGGGTTTCTGCTAGCGTATCACCACGCCAGATATGCGGCGTCGTTTCATCTACGCCTAAATGCCCAGTAACCACGAAAGCTTGAATATCCGCGTATTTCTCTTTAATTTCATTAATCGCTGCTTCTACTTCTGGAATCGGGTCTTTAAATGTCACCTTCTCCACGTTTTTCGGGTGTGTTTTCGTTGCTGTTTCTGGGGTCGTCACACCTACAATGGCAAACTTTTTCCCGGCTTTTTCTACGATAGTATACGGATCAAAAACCCGTCCACTGCCATCTTTGTAATACGTATTACTAGATAAAATCGGAAAATTCAGTTGATCTTTATAACCTAGTGCAATCTCTAAACCAAAATCAAACTCGTGATTTCCCACCGCCATGGCATCATAACCAACTTCATTCATTGCTTTGGCCATATCCGCGCCTTTGGAGAAATTGGAGATTGGTAATCCTTGGAAAACATCTCCTGCATCCACCATCAAGGTTGGGTTTTCTTGGTCTTTAAAGGTTTTTAGACGCGCCATACCTAATTCGCCTTTCCCTGCTTCTAGTCGGCCATGAACGTCATTTGTGTGCATAATGGTATATGCATTATCTAAATCAAAGCCCGCATTACGGACATCTTGTTTCGTAATAGCAGCGGCGTTTGGTGTACGTCCATCAGGAGAAGTCGGAATTTGAAGAGTGCCGTCATTCACTAATTCGATTGCTTTGGCTCGCCATTTTTCATCAAAATTTGTCCCAATAATTGACCAATTTCGTTCGATTTCTTGTTCTGGATCAAGAGTTCCTTTTTTCTTAATATAATCAACAATCATTCCTCGTAAGGTTTCTGGATCAGAATTTTTAATAGGTTCCCCTACTTGAATCCCTTGGCTAGCTAAACCGCCGTAACGATAATTATTCATAGCAATCGTATATTCTTTGGCAGGATCCAGCGGTTGGCCGTCAATTTTCGCATCTACAATTCGTTCACCCACTGGTTTTGAAATGTCAATCTTGTAGTCCACTCCAGAAATCATGTCATAGTTATATACACGAATGTTTGGATTAAAACTAATGGTCAAATCATCTGGCTGTGTTTGGTTATAGTACGCCCCTTGTTTTTCTAAATACTTCAGTAAGTTTTCACCGTTAATGGGAACACTCACTAAGGTATTCGGGTATTTGTAGATATCAAAAATCGTGGCATAGGAAATCTTCCCCGCAGGTAATTTACTGTCGTATTTAAACAACGCTGCCGCACTTAATTGTGCGCCTGTTACTTCTTTTTGAACATTATTAATTAAAGAAATCATCGCTGTTGGTTGTAATTGTGCTTCGGGAATTCCTTTAATTTCTTGTTTTGGTAAAAAATCAGCTGTTGCTGTGCCGATCTCCTTCTGAATAAACGCTCGCGTTTTTTCATGGTATTCTTTTGTCGCTGCCTTAACTGCTTCATCTGCTGGAACATTCGTTGTTGGTACAATCGTTGCTGTACCTTCTTGCACTTCCCACTTATCGGCATTTTTAGCAACTGAAAGATCAATCTTAACAACTTCTGTCCCCGTATCTTTCGGTCCCCCTACCGGTACAGTTTTTCCATTCGGCGCTGCTCCTTGCTTGGTAAAAGAAAGGTGGTCATGGCCTAGAATATACGCATCAATCCCCGCGACATTTTCAATTACTTGGTCGGCACTGGCAGCCGGATCACTATTTTGTTGTCCCGCATGAATCGAAGCAACAATAATGTCAGCCTGATCGTTAGTTTTCAACTCAGCAACTGCTTTTTCTGCTTCTTCTTTCAAAGGTAAAAAATTAAGCGAAGTAACACGAGGGCCATCCCACAAAGGAATGTGCGGAATTGTTAAGCCGATAATCCCAACTTTTAAATCTGGCTGCCCATCTTGATTAAAATCAAGTTCCTTCGTGGTAGTCCCTTCAACAAAACGAAGACCATCTTCCTTATTGTAGGTATTCGCAGACAAGATTGGAAAAGTGGCTTCTTGTTGAATTTTTTTGATTAACGGTAAACCAAAATTAAACTCATGATTTCCCAAAACCATTGCATCATACTTCATCACATTCATGGCGGTGATCATTGGATGGGTCTTTTCATTCACTAAAGGCGCTTTATTATACAAGTCATCTGTTAAAATAGTGCCTTGAATATTGTCGCCATTATCAATTAAAACGGTGCCTGCTGGGTTTTGTGCCCGGACTTGGTTGACGACTGTACTTACTTGGGACAAACCAACTGGTAGTTCTTTATCATCTTCATAAGACCAATTCCATAATTGACCATGAACATCTGACGTACCTAAAATTGTTATTTTTTGCGGCGTGCTCGTTTCTTCTTTTTCAGCGGTTGACGTTTCTAAATTCGTCGTCTCTGTTGGTGCTGTGGTTTCTTGTGACTGCTTGACACTGTCACTCGTAGCCTGATTTGGTGCTTCTTGTTTGATGTCTGTTGTTTCCTGTGTAATGATTGGTTCTTGTTTTCTACTTGAATCGGTGGTACTTGTTACTGCTTCTGAACTTTGTTGACTCGTTGTTTCTACTGCATATGCCGTACTAGTAACGCTTGGCGCTATCAACGCAACAGCCATTAAAAAATGCATGCCCCACTTCACTTTTTTAAAGCTCAACTTTTTCACAAATTTCCTCCTTGTGTTTCAACCCATTTGCAACAAACAATTGTCAAAGTAACAAACAACAAAAAGAGCCTTCCCCCATCACGCTGCTCTTCTTTTCCTATCATAATATATCCGTTAAATAAAAAACAGTAAATTCCGTTAAAATAAGATGTTTTTCCTGTAAATTGTTTTTATTTTTGGACAATACAGCGGATTTGTTTGTGAAAAAAATAGTAATTTTTACCAAAACACGAACTTTATAAAAAAGAAAGTCTTTTTATATTGGAAAAGCAGAACAAAAACTATTTTTTTGAAAAAAATAACTAAAAATACCGAATAAACAGCATTGGTCTAGTCCTTGAATGCCTCTAAACAAATATTAGCAGCAATTGGTCTAGTATTTAAGGAGGAAAAAGAACGCTCTTTTGCTTAAGCAAAAGAGCGTTCTTTTTTATTTGAGGTTAATCCTTCATGTAAGGTAACTTTTTAGCATAGCCTTCTTTATTCACTTGACGTGCCCGGGCAATCGCCAAATCTTCTGAAGGGACATCTTCTGTGATGGTTGAACCAGCAGCAGTCACCGCATGATCACCAATCGTGACTGGCGCAACAATGTTCGTTGCAGAGCCAATAAACGCGTGATCACCCACGACTGTTTGGTGTTTATTTTTGCCATCATAATTAACAAAAACAACGCCGCAACCGACATTAATATCTTTGCCTAATGTTGCATCACCAACGTATGTTAAATGGCCCACTTTTGTGCCTTCATCGATTGTTGCATTTTTTACTTCCACGAAGTTACCAATGTGTACGTTTGCCCCCACATCTGCTTTAGGACGTAAATGTGCATACGGACCCACATCGGCCCCCTCGCGAACCACACTTTCTTCAATCACAGACTGTTTAACAACCACTTGATTGCCGATATGACTATCAACGATTTCTGAATGTGCGCCAATCAAGCAATCTTCGCCAATCACTGTTTTTCCTTTGATAGTGACTCCCGCTTCAATGACTGTGTCTGAACCAATTACCACGCCTTCATCAATATATGTTGTATCTGGATCAATAAATGTAACACCATTTCGCATATGCATCTCATTTAAACGACGATGCATAATTTTATTAGCAGTGGATAAAGCAACACGATCATTTACACCCATTGCTTCGTCAAAGTCTGCCATTTGGTAAGCAGCGACAGCTTTGCCTTCTTTTTTCAAAATTTCAATGATATCTGTTAAATAGTATTCCCCTTGTGTGTTGTTTGTATCTGTTTTCGCTAACGCTTCAAACAATGATTCATTATCAAAACAGAAGGTTCCTGTATTAATTTCTTGAACACGTGCTTCTTCTTCACTGGCATCTTTTTGTTCCACGATTCGTTCAACAATGCCCACATGATCACGAATAATTCGACCATAGCCTGTTGGGTCTTCCGCATGCGCTGTTAAAATAGTCGCACTTGCATTCTTACCTTGATGGTAATCGAATAAATTTTTCAAGGTTTCCGCAGTTAATAACGGCGTATCCCCTGTAATAACTAATGTTGTTCCTTGTTTACCACCTAATAACTCTTGTGCTTGCATGACTGCATGCCCAGTTCCCAATTGTTCAGCTTGTAAGGCATATTGACTACGTTCGCCTAAATGGCTTTTAATCATTTCCGCCCCG
This sequence comes from Enterococcus sp. AZ104, assembly GCF_050546705.1. Taxonomy (NCBI): domain Bacteria; kingdom Bacillati; phylum Bacillota; class Bacilli; order Lactobacillales; family Enterococcaceae; genus Enterococcus; species Enterococcus sp. AZ104. The sequence goes on along the minus strand of NZ_CP172952.1, from coordinate 63,517 downwards.
TGTCCAACGATTGTCACGATTTCTGTTGGTTCTGTTTGTTCTACTTGATCTAAAATATGTTCGACCATTGGTTTACCAGCAACTGGATGCAATACTTTATAAAGTTTAGATTTCATGCGTGTTCCTTTACCAGCTGCTAAAATAATTGCGTATCTATTTTCCACGTTTGCCACCTCAAATTAACTAAATTGTTTGATTTTCTTCTAAATCGTCCTCATTATACCTTTTCTAGTTTATCTTACTCTTTTGTCTTTTTCAACAAAATAAGGCATTTAAAAGGTAGACCAATTTATTTTCTCATCTTTTTTTAAAGGAATAAAACAGAAAAAAAGAACCTGAAAATGGAATGGACCATTTCCACGCTCTTTTTCAAATTATTTCTCTGTGAAATAGTTTCCTGGGACTACGCTAATCGTTTTTGTTTGTGTATCCACATCTTCCACGTACAATAGCGAAGTATAGTCATCGATTGCACGACGGCCATTGAATTTTGACTCAGCAAAAACGGTAATGCCCACAAGTTCTGCTTCAAATTCTTCAATCATACTCTTCATACCATTGACGGTGCCGCCGCCTTTCATGAAGTCATCCACGACTAAAACTTTTGAGCCGCGTTTTAAGCTGCGTTTTGAAAGTTCCATTTTTTCGATACGTTCTGAAGACCCTGATACATAGTTCACGCTCACCGTTGAACCTTCAGTAATCTTAGAATCGCGACGAACAATCACAAACGGAACATTTAAGTAATAAGACACAGCTTGCGCAATTGGCACTCCTTTGGTCGCAACGGTCATTACCGCATCAATTTGTTTGCCTAAATATTTAGAAGCAATAATCCGGCCCACTTGTCTTAATAAATTCGGTTCCCCAAGTAAATCTGAAAGATAAACATAACCCCCAGGTAATAAGCGATCTTGTTCTGACAAACGATCACACAAATCCATAATCAACTGCTCCGCTTCCTCATAAGGAATTTCAGGGATAAAGCGGACACCGCCTGCAGCGCCTGGAATCGTTTCTAAAATACCTGTTCCACGTTCTTTAAATGTTTTTTTAACAATTGCTAAATCTTCACTAATGGAAGACTTGGCAGATTGGTATCGGTCAGCAAAATATGTCAAAGAAACCAATGTATGGGGATGATCTAAAAGATATTGGGTCATATCGATTAATCGTTCACTTCTCCGAATTTTCAAATTCGTCACTCCTTTTCATTCTATCGTTCCTTATTATAAGGGGTTTAACCGAAAAATTCGAGGATTTTTTTCAAATAACTGAAAATAGTTCGCCATTTCTTTTAAAAAAAAGAAATAAAGGAGAAAAACTTTCGTTTTTCTCCTTAGTTTCTTTGCATTTTTTGTTTTCGTTGGACCATAACAACCACTCGGCGATAAATATTGACTAATAAGAATAAACCAATAAAAATTAGGGTAATACTTGCACTCGGTGGTGTTTCCAAATAATACGAGCTAGTCAACCCTGTTAGCATGCCAATCAAGCCCATAAACACACTGATAATAATCACCGTGTTAAAGCCTTTACCAATTCGCATACCTATTGCAGCTGGTAAGACCATAATTGCTGAAATTAACAAGGCTCCCGCGATCGGAATCATCACAGCAATCGCCACACCAGTAATTACATTAAAAAGCATCGACATCCAATGAATAGGTAGCCCATCAACATGAGCAGTATCTTCATCAAATGTTAAAACATACATTGGACGTTTAAATAACATAAACAATAGAACTAAAACTACGAATAAAATTGCCAACATAACCACTTGATCCCACGTAATCGTGACGATGGAACCAAATAAATACGATTGAATACTAGCAGCTGAATTGCCTCCTGTTAAATTCATTAAAACTAACGCCAAAGCCAAACCGCCTGACATTAAAATAGCAATCGAAATTTCTGAATAGGTGCTATAAATCATTCGTAAATATTCTAGAATGATTGCAGCCACAATCACGACAATTAAGGTCATTAAATTAGGATTCCAATTAAAAAAGAAGCCTAGTGCCACACCGGCTAATGACACATGTGAAAGGGTATCTGCCATTAAAGATTGTCGGCGAATAACTAGAAAGACGCCGAGCATTGGGGCAATCACTGAGATAAACAGTGCTGCTAAAAAGGCCTTTTGCATAAATGCATAAGAAAGCATTTCTGCCATACGATTCACTCCTTACCGCTAAAATGAACACTACCATTGTAGCGACGTTTAAGCGAATTAAATTTTTTAATTCCTGCTTATTTTTTAAATTTTTCCAACATTTCTCTAAGCCGTTCCTTGGCTTTCGTTATTATCGAGCCAGATAACGTTTTATTGGAAAATTTACGTATACGATTCTTCACTCATATGGAAGCAACGCCATTTTGAATCTTCTTTGCGGACAAGACGAATTTGACGATCCACATAGGTTTTGATATCTTCATGATCATGCGTAATCATCAAAATAGCTTTTCCATGTTCATGCGCACTGTGTTGCAACAATTGATAAAATTCGTTTCGCGATTGTTCATCCATACCTGTTGTTGGCTCATCTAAAATAAACAAATCTGGATCTGTCGCAAACACTCGTGCTAAACTAATTCGTTGCTTTTGCCCTCCAGAAAGCTCGCCAATTCGTTTGTGGCGCATTTCCCACATGTCCACTGATTTCAAAGCTTTTTCCACATGAAGATGATCTTTTTTCGTCAACGGTTTGAACCAACGATTTCTGGGAAAGCGACCTGAACGTACTAATTCAATGACGGTGCTAGGAAAGCCCGCATTGAAAGAAGCGACTTGTTGTGGAATGTAGCCAATGCTGATTTTTTCACCAGCACTATTTTTTTTAGCGACCGTAATTTTGCCACTTGTTGGTTTTAATAACCCTAAGGTACTTTTGATCAGCGTTGACTTGGCAGCGCCATTTTCTCCTGTTAAAATAACGAATTCCCCTGGATCAACATAATAAGAAACATCTTCTAAAACAGGTTCATCATCATAATAGAAGGTTAAATTTTCGACTTCAATATAATGCATAAGTTGGCTCCTTTCTGTTGCCAGATTAATGAATGCTTTTTTGTAAAGCAGCGAGGTTTTCTTTCATGACAGACACGTAGTTCTCGCCTGCTTCTTGTTCTTTTTGAGTTAAACTCTCTAAAGGATTCAATACGGCTAATTCGACGCCTGTCTCATCTGCCAATGTTTTGGCTACTTTTGTAGAAGCCGATGCTTCAAAATAGATCACAGAAACATTGTTTGTTTTAATATATTTTTTTAATTCGGCTAAACGACTTGGCGAAGGTTCTTGGTCTGGAGAAATCCCAGCAATCGGTTCTTGGGTCAAGTCATATTGTTTTGCCAAATAGCCAAATGCAGCATGTTGCGTCACAAAGGTCCGATTTTTAGCGTCTGCAAATGCAGCTTGGTATTCCTTATCTAGCGCAGTCAATTTTTCCAAATAAGCAGCGGTATTTTTTTCAAATACGGCTTTTTTCTCAGGATATTTTTTGATAAGCGCATCCCGAATCGCTGTTACTTCTTTTTGCGCTAACACGGGATCTAACCAGACATGCGGATCCAGTTCGTGGGAATGGTTATGGCCTTCATGACCTTCTTCGCCAGATTCTTCCTCTTCTGTTCCTTGCATCAATTGAATGGATTGACTGGCTTCCACGATTGAAACTTTTTTCGTGTCCAAGTTTTCAATAACATTCGGAACCCAAGTTTCTAGCTCTTTACTATTATAAACAAAGACATCCGCATCAGTAATTTTCGCTAAGTCTTTTGCGCTTGGTTCATAATCGTGTGGTTCCGTTCCAGCTGGAATCAACAGCTCAACCTCTCCCTCATCACCAACGACTTGTTTTGCGAAGTCGTACATCGGATAAAAAGTAGTCATTACCGTGAGCTCTTTCTTCTCTTTTGGCGATTGTGTGGTTTGCCCACAGCTAGCTAAAAGAAAAGCACTGATTGCTAAAGTAACGCCGATTATCAAACGGCGGTAGATTTTCGTCATGTTCTGTCCTCTTTTCGATTTACCTATTATAAACCGTAATATTTACGATTTGCCAGGAATAATGTACCAAATGGATCACGGGACGTCAAGGAATAAATTTAAAAAACAACAGAGCATGGGACAAAAATCACTTTGGGTTTTTGCTCCACGCTCTGTTGTTTTTATTTATTTCAATGTCCGAACCAAATAAACTTCTTCACAAAAGCCTTTAAGTCCATTATAAATCCGTTGTGCTCGTGTTTTCTTTTCACATAAAGCAAAGACTGTCGGTCCACTGCCGCTCATCAACGCTGCATCAGCGCCGTACTTCAGCATGCGATCCTTGATTTGTTGCACGATTGGATGTCTGGCAATCGTGACACTTTCCAACGCATTGCCAACCGTTTGGGTCATCCCAGTATAATCACCATTTTCAATAGCTATTCTTAGTCCAGCAATATCTGGATGGTGCAATTCATCTACCGCTAAATCATTAAAAACGGTACTAGTAGATACACTAATTCTTGGTTTAACTAACACAATCCAACATTGAGGCATGGTCGGTAATGCTTCAATTTTCTCCCCACGTCCGTTTGCAAAGGCTGTTCCGCCCCTTAAACAATAAGGAACATCCATACCAATTTGGCTGCCAATTTCACAGAGTTCGTCCATCGTCAACCCCAGATTCCACAGCTTGTTCAAGCCTCGTAATGCTGCGGCACAGTCACTGCTACCCCCTGCTAAACCAGCTGCCACGGGGATACGTTTTTCAATATATATTTTAATTCCTTTATGAATATTATAGGTACGCTTTAATAAGTCAACTGCTTGATAGACATGATTCCGTCGATCCACGGGTAAAAAAGAGCTGTCCGTTTCAATACGAATGATGTCTTCTTCTAGATTTTCAAAAGTTAAATGATCGGCTAAATCTACACTTGCAAAAATAGATTCAACTTCATGATAGCCATCCACACGTTTATGCAGAACATCTAACCCAAGATTAATTTTCGCAGGAGCTCGTTCGATTATTTCCATCGGTTCCCTGATTCACCTTCCTTAATCTTTTGTCTACCAACATTTTAATCTTTTAGATTCTATCATATGTCCATGAAGAAGTACACCGAAGATTGCTCTTTCTCTGACGACAGATGGCTGAAATTAAAAAGAGCTTAGGAACGAAGGGCTCTTCCTTCACTCCTAAGCGGACTTTCTAAATTATACGGCTTGACCGATGAATTCGATTTCAACGGTGCGTGTTAAAACATCTGAATAGCTATAAGATACACGTTCAAATGAGTTCTCGTCTGGATCCAAGTCAACAACAAAAACAGATGGATAAGTCTCCGTTAAGATTCCTTTACGTTCTGTTTGGCGCTTTCTTCCAGTCTGAGCAACTAACATAATTTCACTGCCGATACGGCCTTCCAAATCTTTCTTAATTGACGATAACGTTGTTGGCATTGCATTCACCTCGAGAAACATTATATCACTTTTTTTAAAAAATTTCAAGTTTATCATACTAGAAGTCTGTTTGCAACTACTTTTGCTCGACAAACCGGCTGTTTTGTCGAATTTTTATTCATTTTCTAATGTATATTTCATTTTTTCTTTGGCACGATCATAGGCACTTCGGACAGCTGAAAAAGTTCCCCCACGCACTTTAGCGATTTCTTCTAACGTGTAGCCTTTTAAGTATGCGTTTAAAATTTGTTGTTCCAACGAGGAAAGACGTGTCGGAAAAGCTGCCAATTTTTCTTGAATCATTAATTGACCTAATGGGTCGGTAGCCGCTGTCCCTAAATAGTCCACTAACTCTTCACCAGCGCTTTCTAATCGTTGTTCCAGAGAAATAGACAAGGTATCTGTTCGCCGCTTATAGGCGCATTGATGGCGAATTAAGCTATGTACGTGATTTTCAAAATTTCGTTTAAAAAACTTTCCTAATGATGCTTGTTTTTCTGAATCAAATCGTTCTAACGTCCGAAAGAAGACAATTCGTCCTTCTTGAAGCCAGTCTTCAGTATCATAATCTTTTAAATAGTATTTTTTCATGCACTTATAAATCACTGGCTGATATTGCCCATATAAGGCTTGAAATTGTTCTTGGTCTCCTGCTAATGCTTGTTGAATCTGTTCTAACATAAAAAGCCCTCCTTTTCGATAAACGTATCGAATGATTTAGGAGAGCATAGCATGTTAGAAATTTATGACTTAAGCGAACATTTGTTTAATCTTTTTTTTGAGACAATTCTTCTAGCTTCTCAGAAAGTTTTGATAACTGCTCCACGTTCCATGGAGAATTTCGACGAAATTGCTGGAAATGGATATCTGTTGCATGAATGGCAATCGTCTTTTCTGTTTTCTGGACAGCTTTGTAAAGTTCATTGGCCGAAGTCCGCAATGCACCTTGTGAAAAGACCACCCATTGTTCAGCCAAATCACTCGTTGCGACTGTTACTTGCGTTAAACGATCATTTTTTTCACCAGCTAGACGTTCAATATAACTATCTGCTGTTTCATCTTCTTTGGTGAAAACCACGGTCAAAAGGTACTTTTTGTACGTTTGCTGAATACCTGGGACTAATTGGGCATCAAAGACCACAATGATTTCCAACCCTTCATATTTGGCATAATTGGACAGACGACTAAGAAGCAGTTCACGCGCATCCTCTAAACGCTCTTGCTTTTTCAACTGGACCAATTCTGGCCAAGCACCAATCATATTATAGCCATCAACGATTAACAATTGTTTTTTCATACAATCGCCTTCTTCTATAATGGGTTGCGGCCACGATAGACTTCATACATTAGCAAGCCTGCAGCCACACCAGCGTTTAAGCTTTGAACGTGTCCAGTCATTGGAATCGTTAATAATTCATCCACTTCTTTATGAAGACCTTGACTCATGCCACGACCTTCATTTCCGATGATTAAGGCAATTGCGCCTTGTGTATTCCAGCGACGATAATCCGTCCCAGACATATCTGTACCAAAAATCCAAAATTGATTCTCTTTTAGCGTTGCAATACTTTGCGCTAGATTCGTTACACGAGCCACTGGAATATGTTCCACGGCCCCTGTTGACGCTTTGGTTACGGTTGGTGTAATTCCCACTGCACGATGTTTCGGAATGATAATACCGTCCACGCCTGTCGCATCAGCTGTTCGCAAAATTGAGCCAAAGTTATGTGGGTCCTCTAGACTGTCTAAAATTAGGAAAAATGGTGTTTCTGTCTTTTCTTTTGTTTGTTCCAATAATTCTTCTAAAGTTAAATATTGATACGCTGTGATTGCTAAAACCATGCCTTGATGCACGCCGTGATCACTCATCGTATCTAATTTTGCTTTAGGCACCCATTTGACTGGAACAGCCTGTTCTTTCGCTGCTTGTTTTAATTGCTCAATTTTCTCGCCACGAGCATCTTCTTGTAAAAACAATTTATTCCCGCGTCCTTGCTGCAACGCCTCAACAGTGGCATGGAAACCAAAGACAAAGTTATCTGCTAGCTCTTCTGAGGTTCCATCAGCACCTGCTGTCGCTGGTCGTGGGTTCCGTTCTTTTGAACGCTTATCTGAACGTTCTGGACGTTTCTTACCTTTTTTAAAAGGACGAGATTTTTCATTTTTCATTGGTTTCACCTACTTTCTTGATACACCAGTTAATTAATTCTTCTAAACGTTCTTTTTGTTGTGTTAAATGTAAATAACCCATCAAGGATTCGAAACCGGTCGCTACCCGATAGGTCGTCACATCAGCATTTTTGGCAAAGGTGTGACTTTTAGCATTCCGACCGCGTTTGTACATCACTTCTTCTTCCTCCGTTAGCATTTCTCCCGCTAACATCGCTTGCATTAAGCTTGCTTGGGCTTTTGCTGACACGTAGTGTGTCGCCATGCGATGCAAAACATTCGGTTTCGTTTGTCCTAAGGAAACTAAATAATCACGAATGTAAATTTCATAAATCGCATCGCCAACATAGGCCAAAGCTAAACCGTTTAATTGTTTGTAATCTCTCATTCACTTCTTCTCCATCTCGTTCCTTGCGGAGTATCTTCTAAAACAATGCCTTGTTCTTTTAATAAATCGCGGATTTCATCACTTCGGGCAAAATCACGGTCTTTCCGTGCTTGGTTCCGTTCTTCAATTAACGCATCGACTTGTGCATCCACTAATTCTTCGTTTTTAAAGAATAAACCAAAAATAGCTAACCAGCCACTGAAAAGCTTATCCATCGCCACTAGAATTGGTTCCGAAACTGTCGCTTGTTCACTGTACTGATTCATCATCTTCGCTAATTCATAAACGACCGTAATCCCGTTAGCTGCATTGAAATCATCGTCCATTTCCGTAATAAAACGTTGTTCTAATTCGTTTAATTGAGCCAAATAGTGTTCATCCTCTGGCAAACTTGCGACCGCATCTGCTTGTCTAAAACGTAAATTTTCAAACGCATTTTTCAATTTTTGATAATTGGCTGCTGCCTCTTTTAGAGTGCTTTCGCTATAACGAATCGGGCGACGGTACTGGGTGGTGGACATAAAGAAACGTAAAATTTGCGGATCCACTTTTTGAATCATTTCATGAACAGTAATGAAGTTACCTAGGGATTTGCTCATTTTTTCATCGTCTTCACCAATTGTGACATAGCCGTTATGCATCCAGTAATTGGCAAAGGTATGACCTGTTTTGGCTTCGCTCTGTGCAATTTCATTCTCATGATGTGGAAATTCTAAATCTTGTCCACCGCCATGAATATCAATCGTCTCTCCCAAGTGTTTTGTCGCCATGACAGAGCATTCAATATGCCAGCCGGGACGTCCTTTACCCCAAGGAGAATCCCAAGAAATTTCATCTTCTTTGGCACTTTTCCAAAGAGCAAAATCCAATGGGTCTTCTTTTAATTGTTGTTCAACGCCAGTTCGTTGACTTGCCCCCACTTCTAATTCATCAATCGATTGATGGCTTAATTTACCATAATTAGGGAATTTACGGGTGCGATAATACACATCACCTGCGACCTCATAAGCAAAACCTTTTTCAATTAAAACTTCGATGAAAGCTAAGATATCAGGCATGTGGTCCATCACCCGAGGATGTAACGTTGCTGGTTGAACATTCAATGCTTGCGTGTCTTCTTCAAAGGCTTTGATAAAACGATCCGCCACTTCCGGCGCAGTAATTTTCAATTCTTTGGCTGCCTTGATAATTTTATCATCGACATCTGTAAAATTCGAGACATAATTCACTTCATACCCACGATATTCAAAATAACGACGAATTGTATCAAAGGCGATCGCACTGCGCGCATTACCGATATGGATATAGTTATACACGGTTGGTCCGCAGACATACATCCGAACTTTATGCGCCTCAATTGGCGTAAATACTTCTTTTTCTCTGGTCAATGTATTATAAATTTTAATCATGCCCTTTTTCCACCTTTCTTCCATTTAGACGAACGACTTTCGCAGGAACACCCACAGCTGTAGCATCTGCTGGGATGTCTGAAATAACAACAGCACCCGCCCCAATTTTTGAACGTTCACCAATCACAACTGGCCCTAAAATTTGAGCTCGTGCCGAAATCATCGCTCCTTTTTTCACTGTTGGATGGCGTTTACCCGTATCACGACCGGTCCCACCTAACGTCACTCCGTGAAACAAAACAACATCTTCTTCTATTTCCGCGGTTTCCCCAATCACAATGCCCATGCCGTGATCGATAAAAACCCCCGCACCAATTGTGGCCCCAGGATGAATTTCTACGCCCGTTATGAAACGCCAAAATTGTGCATGAATCTTCGCCAACAAAAACAACTGATGCCTATATAAGAAATGAGACAAGCGATGCCAAAACAGGGCGTGCAAGCCAGGATACGTTAAAAGAACTTCTAGTGTGGTCCGCGCTGCAGGATCGTTTCTTTTAACAGCTGCGACGCTACGTTTCAACCAACTCATATGGTGAACTCCTTTCTATTATACAAAAATAAAAAACGTCTTTTAAGCAACAAAAAAACGTTGCTTAAAAGACGCCCATGCGTGGTTCCACTTTTCTTCACAAGAACTAGCTCTTGCCTCGATACAGTTAACGCCTGCCGACGTCTTCGGTTACTTTTTTCACCAAAGCCACTCATAGATGCATTTCGACAAAAGATGCTCGCTGTTCTCACCACCCACAGCGTCTCTGAAATCCATCTGCTTGTCTACTTCTTCTATTCTTTGTGTTTTTATAACACTTTATTTAAATGATCTAATGCTTTTTCTTTGCCTAATAATTCGATGGTTTCGCCTAATTCAGGACCATGCATTTGTCCAGAAACAGCAATTCGAATTGGCATAAACAAGTTTTTGCCTTTAACGCCGGTTTCTTTTTGGACGGCTTTAATCGCTGCTTTAATACTTGGGACATCGAAAACGTCCAAGGCTTCTAATTGTTCTTTAAACGCATGTAACACAGTTGGCACTGTTTCTCCTTGCAAGAATTCTTTCGCAGCATCATCTAAAACTGGATGTTCATTAAAGAACAAGTTTGATAGTTCCACAATTTCAGCTGCATAACTCATTTGTGGTTGATACAAGCTAACTAATTGTTTTAACCATTCGATTTTTTCAGGAGATGGATTTTCTTCAACACGACCGTCAGCGACTAAATAAGGAATACACATATCTGTTAGTTCACCTAAGTCCATTTGTTTCATGTATTGATTGTTAATCCATTCTAATTTTTTCGCATCAAAGGCCGCTGGTGACTTGCTTAAGCGTTGTTCATCAAACAATTTAATCAAGTCTTCTTGTGAGAAGATTTCTTCTTCGCCAACAGGAGACCATCCTAGTAAAGCAATAAAGTTGAACATGGCTTCTGGTAAGTAACCTAATTCACGGTATTGTTCAATAAATTGTAAAATTGTTTCATCACGTTTGCTCAATTTTTTGCCAGTTTCTGAATTAATGATTAAGGTCATATGGCCAAAGACAGGTGGTGTCCATTCAAACGCTTCGTAAATCATTAATTGTTTTGGTGTGTTCGCAATGTGATCATCGCCACGTAAAACGTGAGAAATTTTCATTAAGTGATCATCTACTGCAACGGCAAAGTTATACGTTGGCATCCCATCGCGTTTTTGGATGACAAAATCGCCACCAATGTTATCTGACTCAAAAGTAATTTCACCTTTCACGATGTCATCAAATTTGTATTCTGTATTACGTGGCACACGGAAACGAATCACTGGTTCTAGACCAGCCGCTTCTTTGGCTGCTTGTTCAGAAGGTGTTAAATTCGCACAAGTGCCTGCGTAGTGAGGCATTTCCCCACGAGCTTGTTGTGCTTCACGTTCTGCTTCTAATTCTTCTGGCGTACAATAACACTTATACGCACGATTGCTACTTAATAATTGATCAATCAATGGTTGGTAAATTTCTTTACGTTCTGATTGACGATATGGACCATATTCTCCCGGATGAGCAGGTGATTCATCCCATTCCATCCCTAACCATGCTAAGTTTTCCAACTGACTTTTCTCGCCGTCTTCGATGTTCCGTTTTTGGTCGGTATCCTCGATACGAATGATAAATTCTCCGTCATTGTGGCGGGCAAATAAGTAGTTAAATAATGCTGTTCTTGCATTCCCAATGTGCAAGTGTCCAGTTGGACTTGGTGCGTAACGCACACGAACTTTCGTCATGTTCATTCCTCTTTCCATTTTTTAAAAACAGACGGTTTAACGTCGTTTTCAGTTATTTTTCCAATAAAGCAATGGCAATTGCGCCGATTCCTTCTTTTTTACCAACAAAGCCCATTGTTTCCATGGTCGTTGCCTTAATGTTCACTTGTGTGACCGCTAAGTGGCAACTCGCGGCTAGATTCTTTTTCATCTCTGCCAAGTATGGGCTCATCTTTGGCTCTTCCGCTAAAATTGTACAATCAATATTGCCAATAGTAAAGCCCGACCGCCCAACTTTTTCATTTACTTTTTTTAATAAGTTTACAGAATTCGCATTTTTGAACTGCGGATCGGTTTCGGGAAACAGTTGCCCAATATCACCCAGACCAGCGGCACCAAGGATTGCATCAATAATTGCATGTGTTAAAACATCAGCATCTGAGTGACCTAACAGACCTTTTTCATAAGGAAGAGTAACCCCACCAATAATTAAAGGTCGTTGCGGAACTAATTGATGAACATCAAAACCTTGACCGATTCGAATCATACTAAGTCCTCACTTTGCTTAATTTTTATCGTTTTTAGGATGGTTATCCTTGCGATCATTAATCCCGCGACCCGCGTGCGCCGGTTTGGCAAAAATCATACGCCCAGCTGCGGTTTGTAAAGCACTTGTGACGACCACTTCGATTTGCTCATTCATGTAATGCTGGCCATCTTCTACCACAACCATTGTGCCATCATCTAAGTAAGCGACCCCTTGTTGACGCTCTGTTCCGGCTTTTACAACCATCACATTCATCGTTTCACCTGGAATCACCACTGGTTTCACAGCATTAGCTAAAGCATTAATGTTTAAAACAGGCACATTTTGAAATTCAGAGACTTTATTTAAGTTGTAGTCATTGGTCACAACCACGCCATCTAATAATTTTGCTAATTTGATTAATTTACTGTCTACTTCAGAGATATCCTCGAAATCTCCGTCATACATCTCAACGGAGATACCTTCTTCTTTTTGTAAAGCATTTAAAATATCTAAGCCACGACGACCTCTCACCCGTTTTAAACTGTCTCCAGAATCAGCAATGTATTGTAATTCATATAAAACAAAGTTAGGGATGAGCAAAACACCTTCTAAAAAGCCCGTTTTCGCGATATCGTAGATTCTGCCATCAATGATGACACTGGTGTCTAAAATTTTGTATTTATGGAAGTTGTCTTCCACTTTACGTTCCAACATTTGTCCTTCGGTGTCTTCCGTATTTGCTTTCTTTTGGCGAGGTGTAAAAACTTTTTTCCACTCCTCAATCCGTGTTGTTCCCATTCGGAAACCTAAGTAACCCAGAATAATCATAACTAGAATTGGCAGTAAACTATTCACGACAGGAATTTGTAAGTTGTACATTGGAATGGAAATAATGACACCAATTGTTAAACCAATGATGGCACCAATACTTCCAAATAATAAATAGGTTAAACTCATTTCATTTAAAGCTGCTTCGATTTTTTTGACAGCGGAAACAATATACTTTGCTAACCCTAAAGATAAAATAAAGAAAATAATTGCACCGATTAATCCGTTCGTAAAGTTATTGTTTAACCAACTGTTATTGCCTTGCTTAGCCATTTCCCAAGCCATTGGGAAAAGAGAAATTCCTAAACTTGCACCAGCAATGATCATCAGCAACGTGATGATTCGTTTTTGCATATAGCCATCCTCCTCGTTTATTTAATAAAGACGTCTAGTGTTGTGGGGCGTACAAAAATCATACGCCACTAACAACCTAAACGGATTATTTCTACTTTTTTCATTATTTAAAAACTTTTCTTAACGTTTCACCAATTGTTGAAACGCCAATAATTTCAATCCCTTCAGGCGCTTCCCAGCCACCAAGGTTATTTTTAGGGACATAGACTTTTGTAAAGCCTAGTTTTTGCGCTTCACGCACTCGTTGTTCAATACTATTCACGCGGCGGATTTCACCAGTTAAACCAATCTCACCAATGAAACATTCTGAAGATGAGGTTCCTTTTTCTTTATAGCTAGAAGCAATACTGATTGCTAACGCTAAATCAATAGCTGGTTCATTAATTTTGACTCCACCAGCCGCTTTTAGATACGCATCCTGGTTTTGTAATAAAAGGCCTGCCCGTTTTTCTAAAACCGCCATGATTAAAGAAACGCGATTAAAGTCCAACCCGGTGGTCGTTCGCTTGGCATTGCCAAACATCGTTGGGGTAACTAACGCTTGGATTTCCACCAAAATGGGGCGTGAACCTTCCATTGCTACCACAATCGAAGATCCGGTGGCTCCTTCTAAACGTTCTTCTAAAAAGACCTGAGAAGGATTCATAACTTCAACCAATCCATGTGTCTGCATTTCAAAAATACCAATCTCATTCGTTGAGCCAAACCGATTTTTGACAGCCCGTAAGATTCTAAAGGTGTGATGCTTATCTCCTTCAAAATAAAGAACCGTGTCTACCATATGTTCCAACATCCGTGGCCCTGCGATAGACCCTTCCTTCGTTACGTGTCCGACAATAAAAATGGCAATCCCATTCGTTTTTGCCAGTTTCAATAATTCGGCAGTTGTTTCTCGGACTTGACTGACACTACCAGCAACGCTGGTAACATCTGGCTGCGTCATTGTTTGAATCGAGTCAATAATGACATAGTCTGGTTCTAATTTTTCAATGGCTCGTGATATTTCGTGCATATCTGTTTCTGCGTATAAGTAAAATGTCTCGTTGACGGTGCCTAAACGCTCCGCTCGCAATTTAATTTGCTCAGCACTTTCTTCACCAGAAACATATAAAACCGTGCCACCTGTGGCTGCTAATTGTTGCGATACTTGTAAGAGCAATGTTGACTTACCTATTCCGGGATCGCCACCGATTAAAACTAACGAACCTGGAACAACGCCACCACCTAAAACCCGATTCAGCTCCACTAATTCAGTTTTTACACGAGGCTCTTTTTTAGGTACGACTTCAGATAGCCGTTGTGGTTGTGTCTTTTTACCAGTCAAACTTACTCTAGCACGACGATCAGAAGTATCTTGAATAACCTCTTCCACCATCGAATTCCATTGTCCACAATTAGGACAGCGGCCGAGATATTTTGGAGACACATACCCACAGCTTTGACATTCAAATTGAACTTTTGCTTTTTTTGCCATGTAGAATCTCCTTATCTGTTGTTTATTTTAACATTTATTAAATGGTTTGAATAACGTTGCCTACTGAAAAAATGGGCTTTATTTTTGTCCAGACGAACCAAAACCGCCCGTTCTTTCTGCATCGACTTGGTCATCATCCGCTAATAAAAACGGTTTAAAAATCCCTTGGCCAATTCGTTCACCTTTTTCAATGACAACATCTTCATATCCAAAGTTTAAAAATTGGAACATGATATGTCCTTCGTTATTCTCGTTATTATAATAATCACTGTCAATGACTCCGACACCATTCGCTAAAAGTAGGAATCGTTTTAGCGGGTTCGAAGAACGACTTACCAATTCTAAATATTCAGAATCAGGCATATACGCCTTAATTCCTGTTTTAACTAAAATTGGTTTGGGATTTTCTTCAGCTTGTTGTAACTTCCAAAGACTTGGTACAACGACCGTTTCGGCTGCTTGAAAATCATACCCCGCGGCACCTTTTGTTGCTCGTTGTGGGACACTCAAGCCCTCTTCTTGATACTTAGAAATAATCTCAAAACCACGTTGTTTCATATTCATTCTCCCCTACTGTCTAAACTACTCCTATTTTACCATAATCTCTGATACTCTGGTTGTTTTTAGTAAGTTTCTCATTTCTAAAAGCCCAGTTAATCTAGACTACGCAAAAAAGAGGAGAATTTTTGTTTATTTTCCTTCTTTTAGTCTATCATCTTCTCTTAAAATAAACAGACCAAATCCCAAAAAGTCCCAAGATTCCCTCAAAAAGTTCACACTTTCATTAAACTTTCTTTACTATTCATTATTTAGCACTTTCTAGTAGCCGCTGATTTTGTTATAATGAGTGTCAAATTTTACTGTAAAAAGAAACGAGGCACTTATGAGAAACAAACTCCAACAGGCCAAACGAATTGTGATCAAAGTCGGAACCAGTTCTCTGATTTATCCCAATGGCAATATTAACTTAAAAGCAATTGATCAATTAGCCTTTACTTTGAGTGATTTAAGCAACCAAGGCAAAGAAATTATTTTAGTTTCTTCTGGCGCAATTGGTGTCGGACTGAATAAATTAAATCTATCTGTGCGCCCAACGACAATTCCAGAACAACAGGCAGTCGCTGCAGTCGGACAAGCAGAATTAATGAACATTTATAATCAGCGGTTTTCAACCTATAGCCAACAAATGGCACAAGTTTTATTAACACGTGATGTTATTGAATATCCTGAAAGTCGCAATAATGTTACTAATACTTTTGAACAACTGTTAAAAATGAATATTATTCCTATTGTCAATGAAAATGATACTGTCGCAATTGAAGAATTGGATCACTTAACCAAGTTCGGGGATAACGATCAATTGTCTGCCATTGTCTGCCAAATTGTTCAAGCTGACTTGTTAGTTATGTTATCAGATATTGATGGTTTCTTTTCAGATAACCCTACTGTCAACAAAGAAGCCACGTTATTCTCTGAAATCAATGAAATTAATGAAGACTTGTTCCAATTAGCCGGTGGTAAGGGGAGCCGCTTTGGCACTGGTGGGATGTCTAGTAAATTAAAAGCTGCTGAACGTGTGTTAGCTAATCAACAGGCGATGATTTTAGCAAACGGAAAGCAGCCAAAAATCATTTTTGAAATTTTAGAAGGAAAAGATATCGGTACGTTATTTATTAAAGGAGGGCATGAAAGTGACTGATTTAAAGCAACTAGGGCAACAAGCTAAAGAAGCCTCTTATACGCTAGGCTTGATGGATACTCGTCAAAAAAATACTTTGTTAAACAAAATGGCCGCAGCCATTGAAGCCAATGCACCCCGCATTTTACAAGCAAATGCATTAGATTTAGAGCAAGCCGCTACCCACGGAATTTCTGAAACAATGCAAGACCGCTTACGTTTAACAGAAGAACGGATCACAGCGATGGCCGAGGGCATACGCCAAGTCGCTACTTTACCCGATCCAATTGGGGAAGTAGATAAAATGTGGCGCAATGAAGCGGGGCTGTTAATTGGGCAACAACGCGTGCCTTTAGGTGTTATTGGAATCATTTATGAATCGCGGCCGAACGTGACAACAGATGCCGCTAGCCTTTGTTTCAAATCAGGAAATGCTGTTATTCTTCGAGGCGGAAAAGAAGCGTTTCACTCCAATCAGATATTGGTGACAATTTTACAAGAAGCGCTAATCCAAGAAGCCGTTTCTCCCCATCTCATTCAATTTGTTGATGATACTTCTAGAGAAACAGCCCAACAACTTATGCGCTTAAATGACTACTTGGATGTCCTCATTCCGCGTGGCGGCGCCAACTTAATCAAAACTGTTTTGACAACAGCAACTGTTCCTGTTATTGAAACAGGAACAGGCAATTGTCATATTTACGTGGACAAAGACGCCCAGTTAACAATGGCAACTGAAATTATTGTCAATGCTAAATGTCAACGTCCTTCTGTCTGTAACGCCGCCGAAACGTTATTAATTCATCAAGAGGTGGCTGAAGCCTTTTTACCAACAATTGAAAAAGCCTTGAAGGAGTTTCACGTGGAACTTCGGGCAGATGAACGTGCGTTAGCAATTTTTGAAGAAGCCATTCCAGCGACTGAACAAGATTGGGAAACGGAATTTCTCGACTTTATCTTAGCAGTGAAAGTCGTTGATTCTTTAGACGAAGCCATCCAGCATATTAATCGCTACAATACAAAACATTCTGAAAGTATTATTAGTGATAATTACTTTGCCACACAACAATTTTTACAACAAGTGGATGCAGCCGCTGTTTATGCGAATGCTTCAACTCGTTTCACGGATGGTTTTGAATTTGGATTTGGCGCCGAAATCGGCATTAGTACGCAAAAATTACATGCCCGTGGACCTATGGGTCTAGCAGAGCTTACTTCGACAAAATATGTTATTTATGGAAATGGGCAAGCACGTTCTTAGAAAGAAAAACCCTTGATTTTTAAATCAAGGGTTTTTCTTTCTCCTCTCCAATGTGCATTTTTACACATGAGATTGTTCACAGTTCCACAATCTATTCTTGATATTTTTTTTGAATCCTCATTATACTTTCTACATACGCTTGTTTCACTTGGACTGGCTCTAAAATTGTCACTTCTTCACCAAAGCCCATAAAATAGTTGGCTAAAAATTGTGTTTCTGTTGGATGAATCTGTCCAACTAAAAAACACTGCGTGAGCGTTTCTTCCAACTGAATATTGTCAAAGCGATGTTTATAAAAAAATTCTTTGCCTTTTTCTGTAATGATTGCTTTAAATGGAATCGTACGTGCCGTCGTTTGTTGATGGCGATACGATTCTTTCAGTTCTTCAGTCGTAAAATCCAGTGTTTGGTTTAACTGCTGAATAGCCTCCATAAAATCACAGCGGTAAGTACGCCAAGCCTTTTTAGTCACATCATAGCCTGAACAATACCAATACCCTTCTAAAATAGTTAACCGGGTTGGTAAGATTTTTTTCGTTGTTGCTTCATATCTGGTATAGTTAAACTGAATTACTTGTTGCGCCAAAATACAATGAAACAGCTGCTCTAAATTGCCTGGTGCTTCTACTTGTTCAATTCCTTCGTAGTAGACGACCTTACTCATTTGACTGATTTTAAATTGGGTTGGTTCATCTAAAGAATGCAATAATTTTTGCTTAATTTGCTGATAGGAATGACCAAACGGTGACTCTGCGACTAATTTCAGTAATTGTAACGAAAAAAAGATTGCTAACACTTCATTTTCGTTAAAATAAATCGGCGGCAACAACGGTTTGTTTAAAACTCGATAGCCACCATAACGACCATTCTCCACATATAGCGGCACGCCTAAATTTTCCAAAGCTTCAATATCCCGCAAAGCTGTGCTTTTAGAAATCCCAAAAGTTTTCATTAACTGATTTAAATTAAACTGAGGATGGGTTCTCAAGAAAAAAAGTTCCTGATTTAAACGTTCTGATTTTTTCATTTTTCCCTCCATCGGTGTCACTTTTTGACACCTTTTATTGTTATGCTTATCTTATCAATCTTAGGAGGTTCAAACAATGAAAAACACACAATTTGCCCTTTTTATGGTCTTAAACGGACGAGCAACGGAAGCCTTGACGTTTTACCAAGAAGCCTTTGCTGGTGATATTCTTTTTAAAATTACTAATCAAGAATTTAAAGAGCGTTTAAATCCTTCTTTGACCATTCCCGCTGGCGAAGAACACTGGCTTTCTCACTCGATTTTACAAATGGACACTTTTCAATTACAACTAGCTGATAATCCTTTGTTTGCAGGAATGAATACCACGCCCACAGAACAATTGACCCTCAGCTTAACCGTCGACAGCCGTCACTCTGCCAAAACAATTTTTGAAAAACTCACGTGCCATCCCGAATCCTGTATTATCCAAGAACCAATTGAAAATGAATTTGCAACATTTTATGCGATTGTGAAAGATCCTTTTGGTTTAGTCACTCAAATTACTCAAGAAAAACAAGCAGATCCTACCAAGAAAGGAAGTTAGCCGAAGAATGCGAACCTATGAATCAAAAGAAGCCTTGATTGAGGCCATTCAAATAGCTTCACAAAAATATTTAGCTGAATTTGCAGAAATTCCTGAAACACTTAAAGATCACCGAATTGAAACAGTAGCTAAAACACCTTCAGAGAACTTAGCCTATCAATTAGGCTGGCTCAACTTGCTGCTTTCTTGGGAAGAACAAGAACAACGTGGTCTGACCGTTCAAACGCCAGCTGAAGGTTATAAATGGAATCAACTGGGTGCTCTCTATCAATCATTTTATCAAACCTATGGACAAATGAGTTTAGAAAGTCAGCTGATTGCGTTGCAAGACACCTTAGAAAAATTACTTCATTGGATTGACTCGCTTTCCGAAGACGAATTATTTTTACCTCAACAACGGGCTTGGGCGACTACCAAAGCACAATGGCCTCTTTGGAAATGGATTCACATTAATAGCGTTGCCCCTTTTACTAGTTTCCGAACGCAAATTCGCAAATGGAAAAAAGCGTGTCTTTAAAAAGTTATCCACATTTTTTCAAAAAAAGCTTGACAAGCATTTTTAAATTCTCCACAGAAAACTTTGTGGATGAAATTTCTTATTTTTTCCAAAAAACTTTTCCACAGTGCTTATTTGTTCGACATTAAATCTTTGTAAATTCTAGAAAAAAGAAGATTAAAACGTTGTTTTAATAACGTTTTAATCTTCTTTCAACTTTAGGGATTCCTTTATTTTTAGCAAGCAGGCCTTCTGAACTTGCGTCTATTTTTTTTTAGCAACTCGAAAACTTATCCTTGTGGATAAACCGAGATAAAAAGCTTTTTTGTGGTTTTCAACAGAGTTATGCACAAAGTTATCCACAGGGCGTTTTCAGCAATTTTTCGGAGAATATTCGTTGTTTGATGTGGTGATTGGAAAATCGACTTCATATAACCGTTTGAGAGTCTTTTAATCCCTCGCTAGAAGCTAGCTTGAGTGTAGAACAATCGCTTCATTTCAACTTAATTTATAACCACAAAACTTGACCTACTTTAAAAACATGTGATACTGGAAGTGCGAATGAAATGAATTGATACACAATAACACCCCATTCAATAGTAAATCCTTCAGTAATTTGTTTATTCGACTCTACGCTCTTTTCTAAACATAGCTGGTGATTTAGCATTTGAATGTCAATCCCTTACTACTAATTCTTCTTCACTCCACCCTTAGGATCCTAATAAAATTTTAAAGTTTTTCTTCTATTGGTACATCAAATAAAGAGTATGATAAACTATAGGTACTTTCGAAAAATCAGGTGAGGTTATTTATGAAAAATAAAAGTAGGCAGTTTTTAAAAAACAACTGGCCTTATATGTTAGCCAGTTTCTTCATTCCATTTTTAATTATGGCAATTATCTATTTGAGTATTGGGATTTATCCAGGAAGTAGTCGCAGTGTTTTAGCCAGCGATGCCTTTTCTCAATTTTCAAATTTTCACGCAAGCTTTAACAATGTTCTTCATGGAAAACAAAGTCTTTTCTATACGTGGAATGCTTCTTTGGGACTAAACTACTTGTCCTTAATTTCCTATTATCTTGGTGGCTTATTTACGCCGCTCGTCTTTTTCTTTAACAATCAAAACATGCCTGATGCGCTCTATTTCCTAACGTTGTTGAAAATTGGGAGTGCTGGCTTGAGTTTTTGGTTCTTGGCAAAACAAACCTTTAAGATTCCTAAATGGTCCCATGTGACTTTAAGTGTGTCTTATGCGCTAATGTCCTTCATTGTGGCCCATTCAGAATTAATTATGTGGCTGGATGCCTTTATTTATCTGCCACTCGTAATTTTAGGAATTCATCGTTTAATGGACCAACGAAAACCGACATTATTGTTTGTCAGTTATTTCTTGCTTTTCATTACAAATTATTATTTTGGCTTTATGATTGGGTTGTTTTCCTTCCTGTACTATTTTGCACGAACGTTTACAGACTGGCAACGATATAAATCTCGAATCGTTGCGTATTTTACTACTTCTCTTTTAGCTGGTGGAGCATCTATGATTATGGTCTTACCTGCTGTCTTAGATTTACGAACCAATGGTGAAACTCTTTCTGAAATTACAACCTTTAAAACAGAAGCGACTGCCTTTTTAGATATTATTATGAAAAATATGATTGGCGTTTACGATACAACCAAATATGGGTCCATTCCTTTTATTTACATTGGGTTGTTGCCTTTGATTTTTTGTCTCTTTTATTTCGTTACGAAAGAAGTTCCATTGAAAAACAAACTACTTTTTGGCAGTTTGTTTGTCCTATTGATTGCTAGCTTTTACATCACGCCCTTAAATTTATTCTGGCACGGTATGCATGCGCCGAACATGTTTCTTTTCCGCTATAGTTTCCTCTTTTCATTCCTAGTTATTTTGCTTGCTGGTTATGGTTGGGAAAAATTTGAAAAGGATGATCTCGGCGTCTTAAGCGGCTTGATTTTGATTCTTTTAGCAATTTTTGCTCTTGCAATGGGCACAAAAGGTGCTACTAGTTATACGTATGTGACTTTAACCTCTTTCGTATTAACGGCAACTTTTTTACTATTATACTTTTTCGGGATTGCTTTTTATCAATTGAAAAAAGCGCCTATGCAATACTTAGTGATTTTGTTGTTGCTGCTCGTTTCTGGTGAAGCAATCATTAATACACGGGCGATGGTCACTGGTATTTTAGATGATTGGAACTACGCATCACGCAGCTTGTATTCTGAACCTTATCCTGACTTAAAAAATCTAGTCGATCAAACAAAAAAAGAAAATGATACCTTTTACCGCTTGGAAAATTTAAATGGTGTTTCGGCCAATGACGGCATTAACTATGGCTACAGTGGCATTAGCATGTTTTCTTCCGTGCGGAACCGACATTCTTCAACGTACCTAAACGCCTTAGGTTTCCGCTCGCGAGGCACGAATTTAAATATTCGTTACCAAAATAATACCTTGTTAATGGATGCTTTGATGGGCATTAAATACAATATTGCTGAAAACAATCCAATGAAATTCGGCTTTGAGCGACAAGCAGCTGCTGGTAAATATCAGCTTTATCGTAACGAAAATGCTTTGCCGTTAGGATTTTTAGCAGACAAAGAGATTTACAATGTTCGGCAACCTCTCAATGATAATTTAGGTAGTCAAACAAATTTACTAAATGCTTTAGCCAATACCAATGAACGGTATTTTACCTTTTATCAACCAACGATGACGCTTCAAAATAACGTGACAATTACGCAAAATACAGCTGGCGTAACTTTTACGGAGAAACAACATAACGTAGCCAAAGAGATTTCTTATACAGTCAATGTGCCCGCCAATACGCAAGCTTATTTGAGTTTATTCCCAACGGATTTTGCTCAATTGGAAAGTTCCACTGCGACGGTCACCGTGAACGGCTCAAGTCAGCAATCACAAATTGGCATTACTGGCCAATATTATAATTTAGGCTACTATCCAAAAGATACAACTGTTAACTTCAAAGTAAGTTTTTATGGAACCAAAGCAGTAAGTTTTGTTCAGCCGCAAGTAGTTGGCTTAAATACCAATGCATTTGAAAAAGCCATTTCCGCCGTGCAAGAAAAAGGCGTTGATTTAACCACTGGCAAACGCTCTGCTTCAGGTACCTTTACCGCCGACAAAGATCAAGTACTCGTCACTACAATTCCTTATGACAAAGGTTGGCGTGTCAAAATTGATGGCAAAAAAGTTACCCCAAAAGCCTTTAAAGATGCCTTTCTAAGCGTTCCTGTCAGCGCTGGAACCCATACTATTCAGTTCTCTTATTTACCAGAAGGATTGATTCCTGGCATCGTGTTATTCGTTCTATGTACTGGTGGTTTCGTTGCCTACGTAACCTTGATTCCTGCTAGACGAAACCGTAAAAAAGAAGACAAATAAAAAAATCACGCGATGGCTAAGTCATCGCGTGATTTTTTTAAATTTCAGTCATTGCTTCTTCCACAAGCGAAACACTTTGATGTCTTCCTTTCGTAATCAACAAGGAAAGTTGCACAAAAGCAAAGAGTACACTGGTCCGCTTAGGATAAGCAAAATAACGTGGTTGCCAACTAGTGACATATTGTTCTTTGCGCTTGCGTGTATCTTGAAACGCATAAATTTGATAACTATACTTGTAAAAAATATTAACAAAGCGTTCTTTTAAGAAAGAGTACTTGCTCTCCCCTACGTTAGCCAACGGCGCCATCCCAATATCAATTAATTGATAGCCCTGCTGTTGATAGGTTTCAATAAAATGAGTGAACAAATATTCTCTAGTAAAAGCAGGTGCTTCTGAACGAATACGTAACAAATCATACGAAATACTTTTGCCTTTTTCCATTTCTTTTCCAGTAATGAAACCGATGACCGTTTGTTTCTGTCTCACCAAGCCCACGCTACTGCATTTCAAGTACTCGAGATCCAACCGTCCACCAATAAAGTAGCGCTCTTTTTGATTCCGTGACCAGTCCGCAGAAACTCGTTCTAACTCTTGATATAAGGCATCACTAATCGTTTCGGGATAAAATTCAAACTGAAAATCCGCTGCTTCTGCTGCTATTTTTTCAGTCACTGTTTCCGTCCAGGCTGTTTGATTCACTGTTGACGGCTCATCAAATTGAATCAAGCCTTCTTCCCCAACTTTCATAAATTCAAAGCCGCAATCGTGAAGATTCATAACATATTCTTCCGAAATACGATAAAAAACTAATTGATAGCCTAACAAATCAGCTTGATCCATAAACGCCAGTGTCGCCGCTGTCCATTTCTCTCGTTGCCCAATTGGATCCGCCAAGACAAAGCATTTATTAAACTTCATTTGAAACCCAAAAAGTACTTGATCTTCACCTTCTTCTTGGTAATAAAAATGACCATAATCCTTTAAATACAAAAATTGACTGCCTTCGTTGCCACCAAATTTTTCCAAAAAGCGTGTCAACCGCGCTTCCTCAAAACCCTCACCTAAAGTAACAGTTGTTTCGGCTAAATATTGATACAAAAAGAATAAACCAATCAAGGAAATACTTAAACCAATCAATCCGTTAAACCAAACATCATCTGACGGAAACAACAAAAAGTGATTGATAACTTGATTGCCACCAGCTGGTCGTGCGGCGTAATAGCCAGCAACCGCATAACCGATAAACAAGCAGCCAAACAAAATACTATCTACCGTTAAAGCGCCCCATGAATAAACAAACTTTTCACGATAAAATTCTTTACGAGCCAAAATAACCGCCAATAAAATAACAGCATAAACAGCAATTAACTGCCACGAAGTCGTTCGTGCCACCGTATTTACAATACAAAATCCTAGTAAAATAATTGTAGGCCAATAAGCTTTTTTCACTTTCATAGAAATGCCTCGAGCTAAACCTAATAACAAGAATCCTACAAATAAATTCAATGTTTGATCTAAAAAATTAAAAGAAAAGGGAAGTAACACTTGGAATAAACGACTGACATTCGACAAATTCGTCACAGTCGACAATAGAACCATCATAATCCCTGCAAAATATAACGCCGCCACCAAAATAAAATGCGCCACTTTTTGTGAAAATAACCGAGGTAAATTATCAAAAAATTGATTGACTTTCATGCCTGCTTGTTGCAAGAACAAAATAACTCCTGTCATAAAAGGCGTCACATAATAAAACAAACGATAATACAACAACCAGACGACCGCTTGTGATCGATCAATCCCTAATTGTGACAAGCCCAAAATCATTAAGACATCAAACGTTCCCATACCACCAGGAACCATGGTTAACATCCCGATTAACGTAGCGATAACAAACATTGGGTAAACAGAAACCATCGAAACTGGCACCTGCATCAAGCGACCTATCATCAAGAAAGCAAACATCCCACCTAGCCATTGACCTAATGAAGCGCCGAATAATAGGAG
The DNA here is from genome assembly GCF_050546705.1 of Enterococcus sp. AZ104. NCBI lineage: Bacteria > Bacillati > Bacillota > Bacilli > Lactobacillales > Enterococcaceae > Enterococcus > Enterococcus sp. AZ104. The sequence goes on along the minus strand of NZ_CP172952.1, from coordinate 38,231 downwards.
CACTGCTTTTGGAAAAAATGTTTTAAACAATGTTCGCCGTTTTAAATACGTGAAAAACCAGAGCGCTGGCGCAATCAGGCTGCCCAATAATAACCAAACCCAATATTCACGAAAAACATTTTGGGTTCGAATAAAAAATAAATCAACAAACGCCACAAAAGATAAAATAGATAACCCTGAAATCAAGAACAGAGCAACTTTTGAGACCGTTGCTACAACCTTGCCCCGCGGTACATCTTTTCCGTAAAAATTAATCCGTAGCGTTGCCCCAACCACGCCGCCAAAACCCGCTAAGTTATTAATGGTATTAGTGACCCAAGCCGAAGTTAACCAATCCATTCGTTTCATTGGTGGCTTACCTTCTTTTTCCAATAACTTAACGACTACATAGTCATAAAGGAGCATTGGAATAACCCCTAACAGTCCTGCCAAGACCATACCAATTAAACGCCCCGTACTTTGTTGTTCCATCGTGGAAAAAATATCCGCCCAGGTCATGCCTTGAGCGATATGTGTCACTTGGTTAGCCACGAAAACTAATACAGAACCAAGAAAAATTAGTTTCAATAATAAACTGTGTTCTTTCAACCACTGCGTTAGTTGGCTAATATTTTTTTTCATCTTGTAGCCTCTTTCATATCTCTTTTCTGTTCATTTAACTTTCGTTTTATCGATTTTCTTCCATGGTAGCCTATTTGCTGAAAATTTTCCAGCACGGCTAGACATTTTGGCTGAATCGTATTGTTTTATTGAAAAAAAGAGTGAGAAAAAAATCTAAGACGATTTTTTTCTCACTCTTTTATCTGTATTTTTTACGCCACTACTTCTGCGATAATCTCCATCTCCACCAACACATCCATCGGTAATTTAGAGATTTCAATCGTTGTGCGTGCAGGATATTCCGCACTAAAATACTCAGCATAGACTTCATTGAATGCCGTGAAATCCGCCATATTTTGTAAATAGCATGTCGTTTTGACTACATGAGCAAAATCACTACCAGCTTCTGTTAAAATCCCTTGAATATTTTTCAGTACTTGATTGGTTTGTTCTTTAATCGTTGTACCAACCACCTTGCCTGTTTCAGGATCCAGTGGAATCTGACCAGAAGTAATCAATAAACCATTCACAATTTTTGCTTGTGAATATGGCCCAATTGCTTGTGGTGCTTGCTTTGTTTTAATTGTTTTCATTTCTTTTCCCCCAGTAAATGACAAGTTGTTACTTTTTGTTATTTTATTTGTTTCTATTTTTCCATTGTACTGCAACCATTTTCGGAATGCTATCTTTTCTCAATTATTCCCAAGCGCTGATGCTGTGCCATCCTTTTGTAAAACAGCTTCAAAACCTTGGCGCATCCTTTCAAGTCCTTCGTGTAGTTTTGCTTGCGAACAGCCAATATTTAACCGTAAAAATCGTTGCCCATTACCGCCATAAATCGAGCCGTCCATAATGGCGACTTTCCCCACAGAAACTAAAGCCTCTTGTAAGCGGACCACATCTGGAACTGCCGCTGATACATCCAACCACATTAAGTAAGTTGCCTCCAGCTCCGTCACTTTAATTTTTGGCAAATATGTCTGTAAAAAATCTTTCACGTAACGTTGGTTCTCCGCTAAATAATCATTCAACTCGTCAACCCAAGTACCACATTTTTGATAGGCCGTCATGGTTGCTAGCATTCCCAAAATACTTGTTGATGATAAACCATCGGCGTTTTTTAATTTGAGCTGAAAAGCGTCACGCAATTCGTTATCTGGAATTAAGGTGTAAGCAAAAATCAGCCCTGGAAAATTAAAGGTTTTCGTGCCACTGGTAATAATGGCAGATTTTTTATAATCAAATTGCGTAATTGGTCGATGAACTTGGCCTTTATTAACGATATCCATATGAATTTCATCAGAAAGTAAAAACACATCATACTGTTGGCACAATGAAACCATTCGCTCTAATTCCCATTGCTCCCAAACACGTCCTGTTGGATTATGCGGGGAACATAAAAGCAAACAGCGATTTTCTGGTTGCGCTAGTTTTTTTTCTAAATCAATAAAATCAATGCTGTAGCGCTTCTCTTGATAAAGCAGTTCATTCGCCACTACTTGCCGCTTATTTTCCTGAATAACTTTAAAAAATGCATCATAGGCAGGTGTTTGTAAAATAATGCCCTCCCCTTCGTTAGTCAATAATTGAATCAAAGCAGAAATCCCATAGATAACGGTCGGGGTATACATAATCCAGTGTTCTTCAATCTTCGTCTGGAATCTTGTCTGGTACCACGTTTGAATTGCTTCTTTTAATTGCGGATGGTTCCACCTCGTATAGCCAAATACGGGATGTTTCAAACGCTCCTGTAATGTTGCCAGAACTGCCTCTGGCACAGCAAAATCCGTATCGGAAATAGTGAAGGGAAGCAAGTCCGCTTCCCCAAATCGGTCTTCTACAAAATCCCACTGTGTACAATACGTTCCTCGTCGATCAATTGCTTTATCAAACGACACACTCTTCACCTTCTGTCTTTTTTCTAACCTAAAATCATCTCTAATTGATTACGGACCGTTGTCACTTTGGTTCCGATAATCACTTGTACATTCTGCGCATCTAAATGTACAACGCCTAAAGCCCCTAATTGCTTTAATTTGTCATCATCTACTTTATTAGCATCTGCTAACACTAAACGTAAACGCGTAATGCAATTATCAATAGCTTGAATATTCTCTTGCCCACCCAAAGCCGCTAAAATCCCAGGCGCATCATAGCCACCCGTTTTCTTATATTGAACTTCTTGATCGGTATATTCAGTCTCATCTAAAACCTTGTCTCGTCCAGGTGTTTTTAAATCAAAGGTTACAATGACTGTTTTAAAGACGAAATAATAAATAACAAACCAGATAGCGCCGACAATGAGAACCCACCACCATTTTGTATAAGTTCCTTGTAACAAGCCAAAAATAACAAAGTCCAGTAGCCCGCCATCAGTGTTCCCAATCACAACACCCAATAAAGCCATTACCATGAAACCTAGACCAGTCATAATGACATGAAACAGCCATAATAACGGACTAATAAATAAGAATAAAAATTCAATTGGTTCTGTAATGCCAGTGATAGCCGTAGCAATTACACCCGAAAGGAGTAAGCCTTTAATCTTATGTCGATTCGCCGGAGCTGCAGTATGATACATCGCAAGTGCCGCCGCTGGTAAGCCAAAAATAAAGGTCGGCATTTTCCCTTGTGACAAGAAAGCTGTTGCGCTTGGTGAAATCGGTAAATTATTTTGCAATTCTGCATAGAAAATATTTAACGCACCAAACACTTCTTTGCCAGCCACCACCGCTGAACCCCCTGCTTCAGTAAAACGAATCATGGAAACCAAAATATGATGCAACCCAAACGGCAACAGTAGACGTTCCCCTGACCCAAACAGAAAAGGCCCAAAAATACCAGAACGTTGGATAAGTTGGCCAATCCCCATAATCATTAGCGCGAAAAGTGGCCAAACTAACGGAATTACTAAGCCCACGAATGCCATCACTAATGAAGTAATAATTGGTACAAACCGTGCGCCAGAAAAGAAGGCAAAACTATCTGGTAGTTGCACCGTATAAAATCGATTATGCAACTTATATACAATAAGCCCAGCGATAATTCCACCAAGAACGCCCATTTCAATCGTTTGAATCCCAAAAACCATTCCTTGGCCGGCTTCCCGCAACTGTTCAGGATCCACGAGACGATTCGTCTGCACTAAATAGAAATTAATCGCTAAATTCATCACCGTATAGCCTACGAAACCTGAAAACGCAGCAATTCCTTTTTCTTTCCGAACTAACCCCAACGGAATGGCCATTGCAAACATGACAGGTAAATAGGCAAACGCAAAACCACCAATTGTCGACATAAATTGGAAAATAATTTTTACTGCGGGCTTTCCTAAAAACGGGATCGTTTCAATCATGGATTCACTGGAAAAAGAACTTCCTAATCCCAACAAAATCCCCATAAAAGCTAATAAAGCCACTGGCAACATAAACGTTTTACCTAATCCTTGGAAAAACTCCCAGAAAGTCGCTTTCTTTTTCTTTACTGCCATTTCTTAACTCCTCCATTCATTCTTTACAAAACTAAAAATGATTGCGTTTACATTCATTGCCCTCATTATAACTAGCCCAAAACAAAGAAAAAAGAGGCTACACTCTTTCTGTATCCCCTTACATCATTTAGTATGGTGTTGCATAAAATTACCGCGGCTGCTTTGCCTCTGCATACATTAATAAAACCGTATCGAACAAACAAATGACAGCAATTCTTGAACTTAAATCTACGCGCTGATGATAACGTGTCGTCCCTTTGGCAAATAACGTCGTCGTCGACAATTTTTCCAAGGTGCTTCCTTTAGTCGAAATCAAACTAATCATCGGCACTTGCTGTTCCTGCGCTACACGTGCATACGCTAAAATCCCCTTAGTTTCTCCTGTATAACTGACAAAAATGGCTAAATCCTGTCCATCCAGATTCTTAACTGCTACCGCTTGTTCATCCCAATCAGATCGTGCATAGGCTTTTTTTCCTAAAAATGTTAGCTTTCGTGCAAAATCAGTACAAATAGGAAAACTGCCACCAACACCGAACACTTCAATCGTATTCGCACGCTCAATCATTTTAAGCATTTCCGCGACTTTGGCTTCATCCATTTGTTGAAAACTGTCTTGCACATTGGCGATCAACTGTTGTGTAATGGCTTGAAAACTACGACTATCGCTTTCTGTGCTCTCGCTCTGCACCGATTGGACGATCGCGTATTTTAATTCTTGGAAGCCTCGATAACCTAAGTGTTTTGCTGTTCGAGAAATAGTGGCTGTTGAGACAAACAACGCCTGCGCCACCTCATAAATGGTTTGTGAACTAATTTCCGTCATATGCGTCAAAATATAATCCAGTACTTGATTTTCAATTTTACTTAAATGATTTCGTTTCTTTTCTAACAAAGCGATTAATCCCTCAGTCGACATCCAATCCCTCACTTTAAATCCTTTTTTATAATTATACACCAGAATATTCTGATTATTTCAATAAGAAAGTCCAAAATAACCAACAGCGGCTCCATCATTCGCCAGAGAAAAAAATCAGCCTTCCGATGGAGGTGTTTGTTGCGCTTTCTTGCTATACTCTGTATATAGAAAACAGGAAAAATTTGGAGGTAGTACGTATGAATAATCAACGACCAATGTTTATAAATATTCTTTTAGTGGTCCTTTTATTTTTAGTTGTCGGTTCACTCTTTAGTGCCGTTGTCGGTATCGTGGGAAGCTTATTGTGGCTAGCAGTAAAAATTTTAGTTCCCGTAGCGATTATCGTGTGGCTTGTTCGAACAATTTCGGGAAATAATGGTAACTGCCGCCGTCGTTATTAAAAAAACAGGTTTTCCTTTTCGGAAAACCTGTTTTTTTTACTTCTTTTATCTAAAAGCATATACAATATTGCTAATACCAAACATCATAAAGTAGAAGCCAACTAAGAAGCTTAGAGTTAATGCTGAAGACAATGGATTAAATAATAACATTACACCTAAGATAATCCCTAAAACATCAACAATTAATGTGAACCAGAAGTAACCTGTACTTACTCGTTTAGCAAAATCTAAAGTAAATAAGCCGAAAATTGAGTCGAATAAAAACCAAATTGCAAAAACAAATGGTAACACAGCGACACCAATATTTAAGTTAAACAATAAGTAAACACCAATTAGGATATCAATAATCCCTAAGATGATCGGTGCATAAGCTTTGTAGCCTAGCAATTCTTTCATACGATTACGTACAAAAATTTCAAAAATCCCTTTAATAATAGCAAAAATCGCAAAAACCATCACAATGGCAATTAAATTACCGGCAGGATTTTGGAAAGAAATTAATGCAGTCAGAACAAATAGAATTCCTAATACTAATGAACCCCAGTCCATTCCATGATGTTGTCGTTGTTCCATGACACTCACTCCTCTATAAAATAATTTATTACACTTATTATGTTACTACTATTTTACAAGGTGTCAAATATTTTCATCGTGCTTTCTGAAAACCATTTCAATGATAACTCCATTAAAAACAACGTATCACTTGATTGTCTCTTTTTTGGTGCAAAATTGTGCCTTTTTTGTATAAATAAGTCCCTCGTTTTCCCACAAAAAAACCGCTACTTTTTCATCTAGTTTATAAAAAAGTAACAGTTATAAATTATTTTTTCTTTTTCCCAATCGAGAGGATCCCTCTTTTTATGACATCAAAGAAACTCAAAGATTGGACCATGTGATCTGGATCAACATATTCACGAATAGCTCGTAACACTCGCTTCGGCTCTTTTGAAGCAAACGTATACGTCCCATTTTTCTTGGTTTGAATCGCATAACGAGGAATCCATTTTCCTTTGAACATTACTGAAGCCAACACGTAATCGACTTCTTCCCACGGAATTTGGATAAACTTACGTGGATCTTTGGCATGGTAAAATTCAAACCCGCGGTCACCTATCATAATTTGTCCATAATCTGTTAATCCTGTAAATGCCGTCGCATCTATAACTAAATCAACTTTTGTGTTTAATGATTGTACCATGTTATCTGCTCCATTTCATTCGACTAATTCCTCTTTATTATACGTTTCTTTCCTGATCGAAACAAACAAAATTACATCTTTGTTTAAAAAAGCGGAAGAAAAGTTTCTCGACTTCTCTTCCGCTTTTTTTGATTAGAAGTAATGAACTTACTTCGTCATTCTTATAATAAGCCGATTAAGTGGCCGACTACGCCGACTACGAATAAACCAAGAATGATAACGATTGGGCTAACTTTTTTCTTCAATAACCACATACATAAGAATGTAAGTAGTAATGGTGCTAGACCTGGAATCAATTGATCTAAGTTATCTTGTAAAGTAGTAACTTTCGTTGGTGAAAGCGCCAAGCCTTGGTTCACTTGTTCAAAGGCTTTATGCATTCCTTCACCGCCAGCAGGAAGTTTATCCCACTCGATATAAGCACCTTTGTCTAACTTAACTTGTGAGACAATTGGTAAGAACTTAATCGATACCCAACGTTGAACTAATGCGGCCAGTACGAACATCCCTAAAATAGAAGCACCTTTTGTAATATCTTGTAGTAAACCACCTGAAAGGTCATCAGTAATTTTAGAACCTGCTTTGTAACCAAACTCTTGTGTATACCACATGAATGACCAACGAATTAAGTTCCAAGCAACGAAGAATAAGATTGGGCCTAAGATATTACCACCCATTGCTAAGGAAGCACCTAAAGCTCCTAACATTGGACGAACAGTAAACCAGAAAACTGGGTCACCAACACCGGCTAAAGGACCCATCATCCCAACTTTAACCCCTTGAATCGCTACGTCATCAACTGGTGCGCCATTGGCACGTTCTTCTTCCAAAGCTAATGTTACACCAAGGATTGGTGAGGCAATGTATGGGTGTGTATTAAAGAACTCTAAGTGACGTTTTAACGCCGCTGAACGTTCTTCTTTCGTTTTATATAATTTTTTGATTGCTGGAATCATTGAGAATGCCCAACCGCCGTTTTGCATACGTTCATAGTTCCAAGAACCTTGGATAAATGTTGAACGCCAAGCTACAGCTAAACGATCTTTTTTAGTTAATTGAATTTTTTCTGCCATTTCTTTGCTCCTCCTTCAGAATTAGTAGTCGTTTAAAATATCGCCTAATGGGTCGCCAGAGTTGCCTCCGCCATTTGAGTTAGAAGAACCGCCCATTTTAGATAAGTTCAAGTAAATAAGAGCTAAAGCGACACCTAAAGCACCTAATGCGATTAATGTTAATTGAGAAATCGCTGCGACTACGAAACCGATAATGAAGAATGGCCATACTTCTTTTGTTGCCATCATGTTGATTACTAATGCATAACCTACGGCAACGACCATACCACCACCGATAGCCATACCATCAGTTAACCAAGCTGGCATTGATTCTAAGAAATTACGAACAGTGTCAGCAGGAATGAATAGTAAAGCACCTGCTGGAATCGCAATACGAATACCTTGTAAACATACAGCGAAAATGTGTAACATTTCAACTTGTTTAATGTTGCCTTTTTCAGCAGCCGCATCCATCATGTGAACGATTGGAACCGCAACTGTCCGAACGATCATTGTTAAGAACAAACCTGCAACCGCTAAAGGAACTGCGATGGCAATCGCTGAAGGAACACCTTTAACACCTTGGCCACCTAAAACTAAAATAATTGCTGAGGCAACAGATGCTAAAGCGGCATCCGGCGCAACGGCAGCCCCGATGTTCGCCCAACCTAACGCGATCATTTGTAAAGTACCACCTAAAACAATTCCGGCTTCTAAATTACCAGTAACTAATCCGATTAATGTACATGCTACTAACGGTTGGTGGAATTGGAACTCATCCAAAATCCCTTCCATACCAGCTAGAAAGGCAACGAGTAAAACTAAAATAATTGATATAACAGACATGATAAGCCTCCTATTTTGATTTGTATTTGGCGAGTTACGCGTTTGCTAACTCATTTTTTGCTTTTTTCAAAATTTCGTCCATATTCGCTTTTGAATCATTTGGCACTTTACGCACATCAAATTTGATGCCTTTGGCTTTTAATTCATCAAACGTATCAACGTCTTCTTGACCCATTGATAATACTTTGCTTACAACGACTTTTCCAACAGAGTGAGCCATTGAACCAACGTTTACTTCTGGGATTTCTACGCCGCCTTCAACCACTTTTAAGACGTCTTCAGGATTTTCAAATAATAATAATGCTTTTGTATTGCCAAAACGTGGATCTTTCGCTACTTCAATCATTTTACTGATTGGAATAACATTGGCTTTTACTCCTGGAGGAGCTGCTTGTTCGATTAATTTCTTACGTAAGTCATCTTTTGCAACGGCATCAGAAACAACAATAATTCTGTTTGGTTGTGTTGCTTTTGTCCAAGCTGTTGCTACTTGACCATGTAATAAACGTGAATCAATACGTGCTAGCACAAATTTAATTTTGCCATCGCCAACAACTGTACCTGGTGGTAACGAACCTTTTGGCTGTGCATCTTCTGTCGCAGCAGCTTTTGGTGCTTCTGCTGGTTGTAACTCTTCTGGTTTAACTTTGACACCATCTTTTGCTGTTTCAAGAATGTGTGTCGCAATTTCTTGTGCTGATTCCATAGAGAAACGAGAAGCATATGCTTCAATAACCATTGGTAAGTTCATACCTGCAACGATTGCCCATTTGTCTTTATGATCTTCTAACAATGAGTTCGCTTGGTTAAATGGTGTTCCTCCCCATAGGTCAACTAAAAATAGTACTTCGTCTTGATTGTCAAACGATGCAATGGCTTCTTGCATTTTTGCTTTTACATCATCGGGACCTTCGCTAGGCATTAACGTAACTGCTTTTACATTTTCTTGTTCGCCAAAGATCATTGCACCAGATTGCAAGATCCCTTCAGCAAATTCACCGTGACTTGCTAGGATAATTCCTACCATTTTTATACCTCCTGTATAATTGATGTTTTTTTTCATGGTTGTACTGCTAAACGCTTTCACTTTTTGAAAAAAATCAGATAAATCAGATTCTGACAAAAATAAATGAAAAAATTTCAATAGTTCTTGATTTTTTTCAACATCAGCACTTGCCTTTATCAATACAGTTCATGAAGCAATGATGTTGGTCCTAGGCCACCACATCCTTTCAATGTCTTTCGTCTGTAAAAATGAACGTCAGCTGGCGTTATTTTCTTTGCTACGCTCTTTTTTCAGTAAATCCATCAAATTCACTTGGCTGTCTGCTGCGACTTTTCGAATTTCCAATTCAATACCTTGTTCATTTAAAAACAGAAATGCTTTTAAATCGTTGGCATCCACTGCGACTGCATTCGTAATCATTCGCTTGCCTGTACTGAAACTCATTCCGCCAATATTCACAGAAGTTAGTTGTACACCGCCTTCGACCACTCGTTTCACGTCCAAAGGATTAGTGAATAACAACATGGCTCGAAACGAATCAAAACGAGGATCAGGGTAAACATCAATCATTTTTTGAACAGTGATGACATTTACTTTGACACCAGGTGGAGCAGCTTGAACCAACAAGGCTTTTCTCAAATTGTCATGAGCAACGGAATCACTAACCACTAAAATGCGATTAATGTTCGTCAATTTTGCCCAAACAGTTGCTACTTGGCCATGAATTAATCGATCATCAATTCGAGCTAAACGAATATCCATTACCATCGGGAATGCTCCTTTAAATTCATTTTTAAAGGTTAGGACCTTTGTCTTTTTACCTAAAAATTTTAGGTAAAAAGGGACACCTTATTATAAGCAAGTTTCGTGCCAACTTTAGTGTATCGGTTCGAAACCTAGAAAATTATAGGTTTTTTTAAGAAAATAAAAAAACGATACACTAATAAATAGTGTATCGTTTTTTCTGTATTAATCTAGTGTATCAATTTCGGTGATTTTATCTTCGATACACTGAGCATTTTTGACTAACTGTGCGATAAAATAAACTTCTTCTGCTGGAACATCCATATTAAGAGCTTCTTCCATAGTCTCAATTGAGGCCACAATCACTGGATAAATTGGCTCTTGAACCAATCGACCAAGTTCTTTTTCTGAAACCGTCAGTGTATCATTCCGTAAAATACGCTCCAACATGCCCGATGTGTGCATAATCAAATTGATGTAAAATGTATACTCTTCTGGCATCGCTAATTGGGTTTGGATATTTTTAGCGAATGACCACAACAGATCAATGATTTTTTTTCCATTAATGAAAGTGAAACTTTGCTCCATATATTTTAGACAAATTTCTTTTGCTGCCGCTTCGTCCAACGGCTTATTCATTACTTCTTCTTTCCGCTCTGCTAGTAATTGCTGAATAATTTTTTCTGCTTCACCGGAAAAGAAATTTTCCATGGAAATATAAGGAACTCCAATTTTGGGATTGGTAATCCCAGTTGTCGCAATAATTTCATAGTCTTCTTGAATTTTAGGCAAGACTTCTTTCATATTTACAATGGACAAAGGAATCACTTCTAAATGCCAGTCTATTTGTGGCAAGACAGCTTCCTCAATCAGCTCTTTCATTCGGCGCGCAGTTCCTTCTCCAGAAGCGCAGATAGCAATAATTGCTCTTGTTTTCCAATTTTCAATGATTTGTTTCGTTTCACTTTGGCGAATATCGGCATAGCCATGAAAGTTTTTTAAAGACTCGTGAAGTGTTTCCAATTGTGTATCAATTAATGCGGTTTTGCGGGCCGCTTCAAGCACAATTGGCGTAGTCACCATGTCTACTGTCCGCACATCAATGCCTGTCTGGCGTACAATTTCTTCTGAAAACGTACTTAATGAACCCATATCCACTAATAATAGTACGCCATTTTCTTCATTCACTTCACCAACTGCTTCAACGATTTTACGCAAAGCTTCTTTCGGTGGCATATCTAAAGGCATATCCACAGCCTTCAAATTATCAACATTTAACAATTGAGAAACCACTTGTACCATACTGCTAGCGGTACTATTTCCGTGCGCAGCCACGACAATGCCAATCCGGCCAGCCTCAGGATTTTCTCTTAAAGAAATGAGCAAAACAGCTAAATAGTAACTTTCAGATTCAGGAATCTCCATCTGATAACTACTTTCAATAATATTTTTAATTTCTTTTGCTGTTTCAAACTCTGTTGGATAATCTAAAACCATATTTCGAATACTTTCATTTAAAGGATGCTTAGGATCTTTACCTAATTGGATGCGTTTCAAGAAAGAACTAATGTGTAAACTCATTGCATAAATAAAATTGGGTTGAAACGAATACGATAACCGCTTCGCTGCAAAATTATAAATTTTCTTAGTGACATCAATAATTCGTTGGTCAACAATTTCAGCCAATTTATTTTCTGTATCAAAGGTGAATCCATAATCTTTGTAGAAAGATTTTAAATGAACATTGATATCCGTTGTAATAAAATTATTAATTAGTTCTTGGTCCAAGCCGTCTGCTTTTAAGAGAGCCGCTTTATCTCCAATAATCTCATATAGATTGTAAGGCAATTCATAGGCATCTGACTGAATAGCTACTAAAGATTCATTTGGTGATACCACTAATTGCGGTTCCAGATATTTCGATAACTCCGACAATACTTCTCGATTACTGGCAAGTTGCATAATGCCTTCTTTAATATTGTCCGTTAATTCGTCCATCGTAATCATTAATTCCTCTTGTTCCATCTGATTAAGGAACCCTCGCGCAGTCACAAGTTGCACATTCGATTTTAGCTGACCGACATTTCCATAAGAAACACTTCCAATTAACGCTTTGACCACATCTTCTGACAAAGAGATTCGCCGTTGAATCCGCGCTGCTTCCATTGAAACCATCACTTTTAGGAGGTCAATTTTTTCTTTCGCAGGACGGTCACTAAAGTTCGGTAATTGAATGATAATCGGAATGCGTCGCACAAAAGTATTCAATAAAGAAGAAGTAGGATTCTCCGTCGTAGCACAAATAATCCGAACATCCGCATGATGTGATTTCACTGTTTCACCTAAACGCGCGTACACACCGTGATCCATAAAATAAAAAATCATTTCTTGTCCTTCGGGTGGTAACCGATGTACTTCATCTAAAAACAGAATGCTGCCATCTGCTTCATCAATAATCCCTTCTTTCGCTTTCGTAGCGCCTGTGAAGGCCCCTTCTACATACCCAAATAAATGCGACATCAAAAGTTCTGGATTATGCGCATAGTCTGCACAGTTAAACACCACAAACTCTTTTTCTTTGGCCACAATTTGGTTCAGCTTCGCAAATTGAAACATGGCATGAGCAAAATAAGTTTTCCCAGAACCTGTTGGTCCAGTAATTAAACAATTCAAGCCTTTTGGCGGATATAAAATCGCTGCTTTGGCTTGTTCAACCGGCGTTTTCATGCTTCCAGCTGAACCGATAATTTTTTTGAAAATATCTTCAACTTCTGGGGTTTTACTTGTCGTGACTACTGGTTCAACCAATGGTTCGATAAAAGTTTTTGTGGAGTGATCCATTGATTTTTCCCGATAACTTTTAACTGGCTTGGTTAATGGTCGATGCTGAAACGCCACCTGCGCGACATATTTTACTGGTCGACCAGATAATTTTTTCAAGCGCCCTTCACGAACCAGTTGATTCAAATCTTTACTAGCATTGGTCCGCTGAATGTTTAAACGTTCTGAAATTTCTTGTGTCGTGACTCCCGCATCACTTGTTAAGGTCATTGGCGTTAAATTCTTCGTTTGCTCTTTAACATATTGATAGATTTTTTCAATCCGCTTCATTTTTGATGGCTCCTTTAATCGATACACTAATTAATTTACATGATACAGTGTATCATTAAAAAAATACACTAAAAACCCTTTCATGAAAAAAATTTCTGTTTCACATGAAACATTTTAAAAAAGCGCCTTTTTTCTATAAAAAACCCACCTTTTTATTCGTTTCTGTAAAAAGATTGAAACTCCTTGAAAAAAGGTTCTGTAGCCGATATAATGCAGAGAGGTTCAAGAATATATTAAAAGCGAGGAAAACAATTGATTACTGTTAATGATGTAAGTTTACAATTTCCAGATCGTAAACTTTTTGAAGAAGTGAATATTAAATTTACTCCTGGCAACTGTTACGGCTTAATCGGCGCAAACGGTGCAGGAAAATCAACGTTTCTTAAAATTTTATCAGGTGAGATTCAACCGACAACTGGCGTGGTTTCAATGGGTCCTAATGAGCGACTAGCGACGCTGAAACAAAATCACTTTGACTACGAAGACTACACTGTTTTAGAAACTGTAATTATGGGACATAAACGTCTTTACGAAGTAATGAAAGAAAAAGATGCTATCTATATGAAAGAAGATTTTTCAGATGAAGATGGGATTCGTGCCGCAGAACTAGAAGGCGAATTTGCTGAACTTGACGGTTGGGAAGCAGAACCTGAAGCAGCTGTTTTACTCCAAGGGCTAAACATTCCAGAAGAATTACATGATCAAAAAATGAGCGAATTAACAGCTGGTCAAAAAGTCAAAGTATTATTAGCTCAATCTCTTTTTGGCAAACCAGATGTCTTACTATTAGACGAGCCGACAAATGGTTTAGACACTCGCTCAATCAATTGGTTAGAAGAATTTTTAATCAACTTTGAAAATACCGTTATCGTGGTTTCCCATGACCGTCATTTCCTAAACAAAGTCTGCACTCACATGGCAGATTTAGACTTTAGTAAAATCAAACTTTACGTTGGTAACTATGATTTCTGGTTGGAATCAAGCCAACTAGCGACAAAATTGCAAGCACAATCTAATGCCAAAAAAGAAGAACAAATCAAAGAATTACAAGACTTTATCGCTCGTTTTAGCGCCAATGCCTCAAAATCAAAACAAGCAACGTCTCGTAAAAAAATGTTAGATAAAATTACCTTAGATGACATTCAACCTTCCTCTCGTCGTTATCCATTCGTTGGTTTTACACCAGAACGTGAAATCGGCAATGACTTATTACAAGTTGAAAATGTCTCTGTAACGATTGATGGCAAAAAAATCTTAGATAATATCTCGTTCAACTTAACAAAAGATGATAAAGTGGCATTCATCGCTGACTCAGATATTACAACGACTACGTTATTCAAAGTGATTATGGGCGAAATTACTCCCGATACAGGTTCTGTTCGTTGGGGCGTTACAACTAGCCAAGCTTATTTACCAAAAGACAACAGCAAAAACTTTGAAGAGCCATTAACCATTTTAGATTGGTTACGTCAATTTGCTGGTAAAGAAGAAGATGACAATACGTTCTTACGTAGTTTCTTAGGTCGGATGTTATTCTCTGGTGAAGAGGTACTAAAACCAGTCAATGTTCTTTCCGGAGGCGAAAAAGTGCGTGTCATGCTTTCAAAATTAATGCTTTCCAAAGCCAATGTCTTAGTTTTAGATGATCCAACGAATCACTTAGACTTAGAATCAATCACTGCATTAAATGATGGGTTGATGGCTTTCACTGGTTCAATTCTTTTTGCTTCACATGACCACCAATTTATCCAAACATTAGCGAACCGAATTATTGCTGTTTCTGATAAAGGTGTCATTGATCGAGCAGAAACAACCTATGATGAATTCTTGGAAAACCCAGAAATTCAAAAACAAATGGACGTTTTATTCAGTTCAGATTATTAAAAAAATGAGGTCGGGACAGAAGCGTTTAACTCCGAGAAATAAGAAAGAATTTCCGAAAATTGTTCTATAATTTTTGGAGACCAAGTAGGTATTGTTCATCATCGAATCACTACGTTCTTCGTGATTCTCAACAATTTCGGCTTATTTCCGAAGGACCTTCAACTCTTAGAGCTTTAGCTCTTAGAAGTTGTTGAGATCGGAGCAACGCGTAGTGTTGCTTCTGTTCCCGCCGTTTATCAATTTTTAAGCCTGGGACAAAAATCCAAAGTGATTTTTGTCCCAGGCTCATTTTTTATTTTCTTTTTTCACCAAAAGAAAACACAGCAATACAACCTATTCCGGTATGACTAGTAATGGTGGGTCCTAGAGGATAAATCAGTATCTCATTAACCTCTATTTCTTTTTTAATTAATTCTTTGACTTTTTCCGCGTCATCTTTCGTTCCCGCATATGCAATCAACAGTGTTTGTTTCATTGGCTCTACAATGCCTTGAATCGTTTCTTGCGCAATCTTTTGCAAGGACTTGTTTCGTCCACGAGTTTTACCAACGGATGCTAGTTTGCCTGCCGCATCCACGCGAATAATTGGTTTAATGTTCATTAAGCCACCAAGTGCTGCCGCTGTTTTAGAAATCCGTCCGCCACGTTCTAAATGTTTTAAATCATCTACCGTTACCCACGAGTGAAGTTTCATTTTTTGCTCTTCAAGATAGGCAACAACTTCTCCTAATGAATGACCATCTGTTTGTAATCGAATGGCTTCTCGGACTAACATCCCTTGACCTAAGCTAGCTGCTTTTGTATCAATAATATGAATTTCTACATTATCGTACTCTTCTTTTAACATCTCTACTGATTGCAACGCACTTTGATAAGAGCCACTTAACCCAGATGAAAAAGCTAAATAAATCACCGGTAACCCTTGCTCCACAAAAGGACGGAAAAATTCATTGTAGCGTCCTACATTAACTTGAGAGGTAGTGGGCATACTTCCATTTTTAATAGCCGTTAAGAAGTTCTGATAATCAAACGTTTCACCTAAATCATCGCGATATTCTTTCCCGTCAATTTGAATATTCATGCTAATAAAAGGTACTTGGTTTTCTTTTAAGTATGTATACGGCAAGTCACAACAAGAATCTGTCACTAATTGATAATTCACGGACAATTGCCCCCTTCATGTTTTCTTTTATTTTACCATAGTTTTTCATTTTTATATAAAATTAAAAAAGAACGTAAAGGCTGAACTGGCATAAGCCATCCTTTACGTTCCCTTAAAAATCTGCTTAAATTTGTGCCCAAACGCTTTCTAAAACGTTCGTTTGGTTACGGTCTGGACCTACAGAGAATGTTGAAATGCGCACACCAACTAATTCTGAAATCCGATGCACATAGTTACGAGCATTAGCTGGTAAATCAGCTAAAGTTTTGCAACCAGTGATATCTTCAGACCAACCTGGTAATTCTTCATAAACTGGTTTACAGCGGCTTAATTCTTTCAAGCTTGCTGGATAATGATAAATTAATTCACCATCAAGTTCATAAGCTGTACAAATTTTCACCGTTTCTAAACCACTTAACACGTCAATCGAGTTTAATGACAAGTTTGTAATCCCTGATACACGTTTTGAATGACGCATAACTACTGAATCAAACCAGCCGACACGACGCGGACGTCCTGTTGTTGTTCCGTATTCTTTACCGACACGACGAATGGTTTCTCCTGTTTCATCAAATAATTCTGTTGGGAATGGGCCGTCACCGACACGTGAAGTGTACGCTTTGCAGACACCAACCACTTTATTAATTTTTGATGGACCAACGCCACTACCGATAGTTACGCCACCAGCTACTGGATTAGAGGAAGTAACAAATGGATAGGTTCCTTGATCGATATCCAACATGACACCTTGTGCCCCTTCAAATAAAACCCGTTTTCCAGCATCTAATGCATCGTTTAAAATAACCGAAGTATCTGTAACATATTGTTTAATTTGTTGTCCGTATTCATAGTATTCTTCAAAAATATCATCAAATTCAATGGCTTCGCTATCAAACATTTTAACGAATTGACGATTTTTTTCTTCTAAGTTAATTTGCAAACGTTCCGCAAAAATTTCTTTATCCAATAAATCAGCGATACGGATTCCCACCCGTGCTGCTTTATCCATGTAGGCTGGGCCAATTCCTTTAATCGTTGTCCCAATCTTGTTTTCACCTTTCGCATCTTCTTGCAATTGATCCAATTTAATATGATACGGCAAGATGACATGGGCACGATCTGAAATACGTAAATTATCAGTGGCAACATTATTTTCTTTTAAATAAGCTAATTCTTTTACTAAAGATTTTGGATTCACAACTACGCCGTTACCAATTACACTAATTTTTTCTTTATAGAAAATCCCTGAAGGAATTAAATGTAATTTATACGTTACGCCGTCGAATTTAATGGTATGTCCGGCGTTATCTCCGCCTTGGTAACGAGCGATCACTTCTGCGTTTTCACTTAGAAAGTCTGTAATTTTTCCTTTACCTTCGTCGCCCCATTGCGTTCCAACAACTACTACTGATGACATTCGAACACCTCGTTCATAATTTTTTTGTCCTGAATCATTGTACCAGTAAAACCAGTCCCTTTCAAGGGTAAAAATCGAATATTCTTTCACAATCAAAAGCGTTTCTGTCAAAAATACGAACATTTTTAGTTATGTTTTTTTAAAATAATAAAATATACGAATATTGTTCGTGTTTTACTCTCTGATTTTAATCCCTTAATAAGCAAAAAAACGAACTCAAAAAATGAGTTCGTTTTTTTAAAATTCTGTCCTCGGCGAAAGCGAAGAAAATTTATTATATTCTTTAATGAAAAGTAATTCGACCGTTCCACGCGCACCACTACGGTTTTTCTCAATGATAACTTCTACAACATTGTCCACTTCTGGTGGCTCATGATCGCCGTCTTCTCCTTCACCACGATCGTAGTAATCATCACGATAAAGAAAGGCAACGATATCGGCATCTTGCTCAATGGAACCTGACTCACGAATATCACTTAACACAGGACGTTTATCTTGACGTTGTTCCACGCCACGAGAAAGCTGTGACAAAGCGATAACCGGGACTTTTAATTCTTTCGCTAATTTTTTTAATTGACGTGAAATATCAGAAACCTCCTGTTGGCGGTTCTCTTTTCCAGTTCCTTCAATCAATTGTAGGTAGTCGATCAAAATTAGACCTAAGTTGCCTTTTTCTTGTGCTAATTTACGACATTTCGCACGAATTTCGGTAATTTTAATCCCTGGTGTGTCATCAATATAGATATTCGCACGGGACAAACTACCCATCGCAATAATTAAGTTTTGCCATTCTTCTTCAGATAATTGCCCTGTTCTTAAATGGCTGGCCTCAATGGATCCTTCTGCACAAAGCATCCGGTTCACTAATGATTCTGCCCCCATTTCTAAACTAAAAATAGCGACAGCTTTATCTGTTTTGGTGCCGACATTTTGGGCAATATTTAATGCAAAAGCGGTTTTCCCTACCGCTGGACGGGCCGCTAAAATAATTAGCTCTTCCGCTTGCAAGCCGGCAGTCATTTTATCCAATGCTTGATAGCCTGTAGGTAAACCAGTAATCTCTTCATCATTTTGGTATAATTGGTCAATATTCGCAATAGTTGTATTTAGAACATCTGAAATTGATAAAAAGCCACTACGATTCCGCTTTTCGGAGACTTCTAAAATGCTTCGTTCTGCATCATCCAAAATAGATTCAACATCTTCACCTTGCTCAAAGCCTTTAGTTACAATCTCTGTAGCGGTTTGGATTAAGTTGCGCAGCAACGATTTTTGTTCAACAATTTTTGCATAATAAATGACATTGGCAGCTGTCGGTACAGCTAAAGCTAAATCTGACAGATAACTTAGTCCACCAACATCTTCTAACAAATTCTCTTGTTCTAGGCGATCTTTGATTGTTACCACATCAATCGCTTCATTTCGGTCGCTTAAGGTCATCATCGTTTGGAAAATCAACTGATGACTACGACGATAGAAATCTTTAGGTTCCACATATTCCATCGCTTCTATTAGCACATCTGCATCTAAGAAAATAGAACCTAAAACGGCTTGTTCCGCTTCAATATTTTGCGGTGGAACTCTATCTTGTAATATTTCGTTCATGCTGTTCTCTCCCACAAAGTTATAGTCTTTTTATTTTAACACAGCCCTTTAAAAAAGAGTATCTTAGTTAGTTGTAATTTACTAAAAAATTCCACTTAACAATCTAATAAAATGATTCATTATCATTTATACATTAATTACTTTATACATCTGTTATTATTGTTAAAACAATTCCATTTGTTATATAATTTTTATTATAAAAAAATAATCGTTTTCAGATCCTAACCTTTTCAAAGAATTAAGAATTCAAAGGCTGGTTTAAATTATATTTAGGAAAAGGTGGAGAAATAAAGTTATCGCTAAATAGTAATGTGCCTTTCAATCAGTGTTTCCAGTTCAAGAACAGTCAGAGAATCGAATCTACTAGATAAACTGTTAATCCAATTAAAAATAAGAAAGAGCGTGGGACAAAAATCACTTTGGATTTTTGCTCCACTCTCCGCTCAAAAACTGATAAATGGCGGGAACAGAAGCTACAACTCTAAGAGTTGCGATGTTTCACTGTGAAGCATGAGCAGATGAAATCATCGTACCTACTTGGTGAAGGTCCTTTGGAACTTACAAGGATAAAACTTTGACGAGCCTTTGGCGAGAAAACAATAAGCCGAAATTGACTTTCTCACACAAGTGTTCGGCGTATCTTAATCCTTCCAAATGTTGAGAATCACGAAGAACTAAGAAAGTGCTCCTGCGGTTACTCGGTGTATTTGAGCCTTTGGGAGTGTTGAACAGTACCTACTTGGTTCTCGGAGTTAAATACTTCTGTCCCGACCTCATCCGTTTATCTCAAGGTTTAGAGGCTGGTCCATAAGTCATTCCCACTTATGGACCAGCCTCTACCTTACAACTTTTCAATTTAAACCAGTTGTCTCTATATTAGATGATTATCGATTATTCAATTTTTTATTACTCATCAATCGATTAATATGAACTGTTAGATAGGCAACTTCTTCCTTTGTAACTTTATTATCATTTATTATTTCAATGTAGTCCTTTACATTGAAAGCTACTGTTAAAGCCTTTGGATAAAGCTGTGCAATCTGCTCAAAAAGACTAGAATCATTTTCTGTTATCATTTTTCCTTCGTAATATCGCTCTACAAAAAATTTTAGATGGGTAATAAATCTTTGATAATGGACATCTTCTCGGTCAAAATCCATTTTGAGTTCATATTTAACGATATCTGATATCCCACCGACCAATTTTGCATATTCTAATCCTTTACTAGTGGATGAAGCGATAGTTTGTGCATTAATAATATGAAACGCAACGTTGGCCGCTTCTTCTTGAGGAAGTATTTGACCTAATTCTTTTTTTAGCAACTTCAATGCATACTCCCCGACTGAAAATTCGATTGGGTAATAATTTTTGATTTCCCAGAAAACACGGTTTAAGATATTCAAACCATTTTTATGTCGCTCAATAGAAAAATTTAAATGGTCACTCAATGTAAAGAACAAGCTCGTATTCAGTTTCGTATTCAGCAATTTTTCAGCTTTTTTGATAATTTGCTGAGTAATATCAAAATAGACCGCTGGAATTGAATCAAACAAGCGTAAATATTCTTGAATCTGACGATTATCTACAGGAATAAACACACGATTAATCTCTTCATCATCAACCGCTTGTCCGATTTTTCGACTATATCCAATGCCTTTTCCGAAAAAGACATACTCTTTTTTATCTTCGTCGACTGCTAAGATAGTATTAGGATTTAGTATTTTTCTTATAATCATTCTGCATTCTCCTAATCTAAATTTTGACCATTACTCGCAATCACTTGTTGATACCAGTAGAAAGAGTCCTTTTTGGTTCTCTTCAGGGTTCCTTTACCAAGATCATCCTGATCCACATAAATATAGCCATACCGCTTACTCATTTGTGAAGTAGAGACACTGATTAAATCAATCGGTGCCCAACTTGCATAACCGAATAAATCAACGCCTGCCTCCACTGCTTCTAAAATTGCTTTGATATGCTCTCTAAGGTAACTAATACGATAATTATCATGAATTTGACCATCTTCTGCGATTTCGTCCCTTGCACCCATCCCGTTCTCAACAATAATTAATGGCACATTGTAACGATCTTGAAGTTCAATAAGAGAGATTTTTAACCCCATCGGATCAATTTGCCAACCCCAATCAGTTGAAGGAAGATAAGGATTTTTTACACCCATAATCGTATTACCAGATGTTCGCTCTAATGAAGAATCAGATGATTCAGTCCTTGACATGTAATAACTGAAGGCTAAATAGTCCGCCGTATAATCTTTTAATAGTTGATCGTCTTCTTTGGCTTTTTTTATTATAATTCCTTTATTTTTCATTTGTTGTTTATACAAGGCAGGATACTCACCAAAAATCTGAATGTCTGCATGCGCATAATTGTTTAAGTTACTCTCTAAAGAAAGCAAAACATCCTCCGGTTTACAGGTATTCGGATACGTAGTTAATTTCGTCAACATACAACCCATTTGACTTTCTGGAATCTGTTCATGGCACAATTTAGTTGCAATAGCAGCAGCTACATATTGATGATGAAGTGCCTGATATATTGCTTCTTCCAAAGAATAGTCAATACATTTGTCTTCAACAATCCCTGCCGTTGTAAAAGGATGTCGTCCCACGCTATCAATCTCATTAAAAGTTAGCCAATATTTTACATATTCACCAAACTCCTTAAAACAAACTTCCGCATACTTGACAAAAAGATCAATCAATTCACGGGCTACCCAACCATTGTATTTTTCAGATAAAGCCAATGGCATTTCGTAATGAGATAAGGTAACGATTGGTTCAATAGCATATTTCTTTAATTCTTTAAAAACATTTTTATAAAATACTATTCCTTCTGCATTCGGCTCTTCCTCTTCTCCATTCGGAAACAGACGAGTCCAAGCGATAGAAATGCGCAATGTTTTAAATCCCATTTCTGCAAACAATCGAATATCTTCTTTATATCTGTGATAAAAGTCTATTCCTCTTCGTTTGGGATACCATTGTATTTCGGAATCTTCTCTTGCTTGTTCTATCATTTTACTTGTTACGGTATTATGAGCTTTATAATCTTTCACATCAACATTAGGCTTGTATGTTGCTACATCTGCTACAGACATTCCTTTATTATCTATATTCCAAGCACCTTCCACTTGATTTGCAGCAATAGCGCCCCCCCACAAAAAATTACTACGCAATGACATTTTCTTCTATCCCTTCTAATGTAAATATTTTTTCTTCTTTGGTAACCTGCTTATCGCCCAAGATAGTAAGCACAGCATTTTTGGGCTCTGTGATTACAATTATCGTTGTAGAATCAAATCCAGCTTTCTGAATTTCTTCAAGATTAAATTTAATCATTAATTCTCCCTGTCTTACAGCTTGTCCCTCTCTGACGAAGCTTTCAAAATACTTTCCATCTAAATTCACAGTGTCTAAGCCAATATGAAAGAGAATCTCTGTACCATCAACTGTTTGCATTCCTAATGCATGCTTTGTGTTATAAACCATCGTAACTGTGCCAGCGATTGGTGCATATAATTCACCCTTTGTTGGAATGATTGCCACGCCATCTCCCAACATCTTACTTGCAAATACATCATCATTTACCTGTGCCAATGGAATGATTTTTCCTTCAACGGGAGCATTGAAAATTAGTTCATTAGATTTTACATCTTCTTTATTTTTATCACTGATTGGCTCTTTCCAGAGAATAAATACCGATACAAATGAAGCAATAAAAGAAACCACTAAACCGATTACTGCATACATAAGATTATTTGGAAGTGTTTCTGAAATGAACATTGACAAACTAGCTATTCCCGGTCCTACAGCTACATACGCTTCAACACCTAATATGCCCAGCGTTGCGCCACCAATCAAACTACCAAACATTACACCATATAAAACACGCTTATGCAAAATCGTTACACCATATAAAGCTGGCTCAGTAATTCCAAATAAAGCAGAAATTCCAGCAGAAATAGCAGTTGCTTTCAAGCCTTTATCCTTTGAACGAATAGTAACTGCAAAACAAGCCCCAGCCTCTGCGATATTATGTGCTAAAGAGGCTGCATTGTAAATAATTTCTTTGCCTGTCTCGCCTAAGGAAGTGATAACGTAAGGGATCATCGCTTTATGCATACCTGTCACCACCATGAACGGTAAGAAAGCTGCCAGTAAAGCTACAGCAATCCAACCAAACCGTGCAAAGATTGTCATAATCACGCTTGCAAAGGCTTGCCCAAAAGTAAACCCAATCGGACCAAGTACCAGTAATGTTAATGGTACTACAATTAATAAAGACATCATAGGAACAAAGAAACTTCTAATTACCTTAGGGCTGATTTTGGTGAAGAATTTCTCTAAAAACGAGTAACTAATCACACATAAAATAGCTGGAAAAACTTGATATGCATAATTGATATTCTGAATGGGAAATCCTGCCAAATTAGTTCCTTCTGTAATCATAGCTGTCAATCCAGGTAGTAGTAGCCCACCAACAGCAGATACTGCTACTAAACTATTCACCTTTAATTTATTCGCAGTAGTTATTGCAACGAGTAACGGTAAAAAGTATAAGGGTGCATCACCGACAAAGGTCAAAATCTGATAAGTAGACGTTGTTTTATCCAATAAACCAATCAAGTTTAACAGCATCAACAACGATTTTAAAATTCCTCCACCTGCAATGGCCGGGATCAGCGGCTGAAAAATACTAATCACAAAATCTACTATAAACGATTGCCAATTTTGCTTTTTCTTCGGGCTCATATTTTTGTCCATTTTAACACCCGAAAGTAATTTTTCCACTTCTTGATATACTTCAATAACTGCACTGCCAATAATTACTTGGGTTTGCATAGTCTGAGTGACACCTAAAACACCTGGAATATTTTTTATCGCTTCTTTATCTACTTTACTGTCATCAACCAATGTAAATCTTAGTCGGGTTGAACAGTGTTCCAAGTGAGAAACATTCTGCGCCCCTCCAACATTTTTTAAGATCTCTTCTGCTACTATTTTTTCTTCCATTTTTTCGCCTCCATTTTTTTAACAAAAAAAACCGAATTAAATCATCCCCTTTTAGAGGGATAGATTCAACTCGGTTATGCCTACTATTATGTAGTAACACGCCTAATATTTTGTTAGCTCAAGTATAGGGCATTTTTATGAAAGCGTCAACACTTTTTTTGCACTTATCAAAGAAAATCTTTTAATACTAACTTAAATACTATAAAAAACATATATAATAAAATAAGAATTCTACTCTTTAAAATAAACAGTGATAAGAATGAGGATATTAAGTGTAGAATATCATTAATAAATTATTCAAATTATTTGTAAAAGTAATAATCGATTGGTGAAAGCTAGTCGGTGTTTTTATGGAAAGCATCATTCATAATACTGAGTAGGGTTATAGCCTAGTTTCATTTAGCTGAACTGGAATAGCTTGTTTTCATAGGCTAATTCTTCTTATGTTCACATTTTTAAGTTGAAAGGAAATCTCTTGTTTATAAAAAGTTTTGCTAGCATTGGATATCCTCATCATCATCCTGTTGATAAACTTCTACTACTTGTTTCTTGAAAGAATAAACTATTTTTGCTAATTTAAATACGCTCCCGAAGTCAGATTTTGAAGATTAACTTTGGGAGCGTATTTAAATTAAAAGTAGGAACTTTTATATTTTATTCACTAATAACATGAACCTTAATTTTCGCTGTAACTTCATGATGTAGTTTGACTGGTACGTTAGTGTAACCTAGAGAACGAATTGGGTTGGCTAATTCGATTTTGCGTTTATCCAATTTTACATTGTATTGTTTGTTTAAGGCTTCTGCAATTTGTTTTGAAGGAATTGAGCCAAATAAACGGCTGTCTTCTCCAGCTTTTGCCTTGATCTCTACAACAGTCTTTTCATCTTCTAAAAAGGCTTGCATTTCTTTTGCTTGTGCTAAAACTTCTGCTTCATGTTTTTCTTGGGCTTTCTTTTGACCCGCTAACGCACTCATGCTCCCTTTATTGGCTTCTTTCGCATAACCATTTTTAATTAAAAAGTTTTGGGCGTAACCAGTTGGCACTTCTTTTACGTCCCCTTTTTTTCCTTTTCCTTTAACGTCTTGTAAAAAAATGACTTTCATTTCCTTCACTCCTGTTCATACATTTCATTAATATTTTGACGAATTACATCAAGTAGTTGCTCTTTTACTTCTGCTACTGTTACGTTTGATAATTGTACTGCCGCATTAGTAAAGTGACCGCCACCACCTAAATTTTCCATAATAATTTGGACATTAATTGAACCATTACTCCGAGCACTAATGCCAATCTGTTGATCCGTCCGCTTGGTAATGACAAATGCTGCATTAATCCCTGCCATAGAAAGTAATGTGTCCGCTGTTTTGGCAGCTGTGACACTATCATATTCTTTGTCTTCACTCCCGGCAACAACGACGGTATCTTTTGTGACATATTCGCTTTTAGAGATTAAGTTGTTCATTTCCAGATAGCTTGTAAGATCAGAACTTAATAGATATTGTACTAAAGATGAGTCTGCTCCACAAGTTCGTAAATAACTAGCCACATCAAATGTTCGCGCCGTCGTTCGTGTATTGAAACTTTTCGTATCAACCACAATTCCCGCCAACATCATGGTTGCTTCAAAGGCCTGCAGTTTATTTGCGCTATTACTTTGGTATTCGATCAATTCTGTGACTAATTCTGAAGCAGAAGAGGCAGAAGATTCAATATAAGAAAGCAAGGGTTTTGCTGGAAATTCGTCTCCTCGTCGATGGTGATCAATGATTACCACTTTATCAAAACGCTCATAGAGCTCTTGTGAGATCGATAGAGACGGTTTATGGTAATCTACCATAACTAATAAGCTACTTTCTTTCTTGCGCTTCATGGCCTCTTTAGGACTAATAATGCGCTCTTCTAATTCTGGGTACTCTTTAATCGCCTCTAACACTCTTTTGACATCGGGAATGATTTCATTTTCATCTAAAACAATCCACGCTTTTCGATTATTAAACGAGGCTAAACGAGCAACACCAAATGCTGAACCTAACGCATCCATATCTGGATAACGATGGCCCATAATATAGATGTCAGCTGATTCCGCAATAATTCCCTTAATTGCCATGCTCATTGCGCGAGAACGTACTTGAGAACGTTTCGTCGTTACTGCCGTTTTTCCACCAAAAAATAACGGCTTCGCTTCATCTTTGGCTTCTTTTACAACCACTTGATCGCCGCCACGTACTAAAGCTGTATCTAGGTTTGTTTGAGCCGTGGTCCCGGTTTGATCTAAGGTTGGCCCCCCATAAGCAATCCCCATACTTAACGTAATGGCTACTTCATGGTTAGCTGATTCCTTACGGATCGTATCCAAAATAGAAAATTTTTCGTCCATCATTTTTTGAATATCTTCCCATTGGGCAATGAAAAAATAACGTTCTGCGTTGATTCGCTTATAAAAAACTTTGTATTGGTCCATCCAATCAGAAACCATCGTCGTAATGAAACTATTCAAATAAGAAATTTCTTTCTCGTCCATTGTATCGGTGACATCATCATAATTATCGACAGACACAATGCCAATAGCCGTTTGCATTTCGACTTTTTCTTGATACAAATTACTTTCTTTAGTGATATCTTCAAAAGTAATTGTATGTTGTTCTTTATTGACGCTAAAGCGATAGGTATTTTCGTCAATCGTAAAAATATCTTGGTTTCGTTCTGCTAATTCTAAATAAGACGTCACTTGGCTAGCGGTTAACGTTAGCTGATTGTCTTTATTAAAAATAGAAGCAGCATAAGGATTAAGCCATTCTACCGCGCGTGTTTCCCCGTTATACGTAATAATTCCCACAGGTACTTCATTTACAACATAATCCAACGATTGTTCAGCAATGGAACTTGCTTCTTGAATCTTTTCTACGTTCGTAATTTCTACATCTCTAATCAACAGCCGAATAACCACTAAGAGAAAGATATCTAATGCGATAATTACCGCCAATAGCAGCCATTTATTTGTTAGTAAGAAATAGAGGAGAAATTCTACTAAGAGAAGACCCACAACAATTAAGAAACCGTTTTTTTGAATTCTCTTCTTTTGCATTTTTTTGCCTCCAATCTTTCTGCAGACCTTTGAGGCGACTTGTTCCAACGAGCATATTGCTCTGGTGATTCACTAGTTATTTCATCCCTTATTTTATCACAAAACACTTCATTCTGCGAACCTTGTTATGTTTCACGTGAAACACTAGTCAAGATAAAAAAGAACCAAAGAGCAAGCTCTTTGGTTCTGGAAATTGTCATAAAATTATTGTTCGTCACTAACGAATGGTAATAATCCCATGATACGTGCGCGTTTAATAGCAATCGTTAATTTACGTTGGTTTTTAGCGCCAGTACCTGTAACACGACGTGGTAAAATTTTGCCACGTTCTGAAATGAATCGTTTTAACAATTCAGTATCTTTATAGTCGATGTATTCGATGTGGTTTGCTGCGATGTAGTCGACTTTCCGACGTTTACGTCCGCCTCTTCTTTGTTGTGCCATTCTTGTTCCCTCCTATCAAATTCGTTTAGAATGGTAAATCATCATCTGAAATGTCGATAGATGAACCTGAGCCACCAAATGGATCAGAATCTTTATCGAAATCAGGCATACCGTTATTGTTTTGCGACTGAGAAGATGATGGATTGAAACTATTGTTGTTGTTATTAAATCCAGAACCGGCATTGTTATTACCAAAGCTACGATTTTGTGATTGATAACCATTTTCGTTGTTATTAAAGCTACCGCCGCCAGTTCCTCTTTGTTCTGAAGCAGAACGAGATTCTAACAATTGGAAGTTTTCACAAACCACTTCAGTTACGTAGACACGTTGACCTTGTTGGTTCTCGTAGTTACGAGTTTGAATTCTTCCGACAACACCTAATAATGTACCTTTACGGGCATAATTAGCCATTGTTTCTGCGGGTTTACGCCAAATCACACAGTTGATAAAGTCTGCTTCACGGTCACCATTTTGATTCGTAAAGTTACGGTTTACAGCAAGTGTAAAGGTCGCAACAGCTGAACCACTAGCGGTGTAACGTAAGTCAGGATCTTTTGTCAATCTTCCGACTAATACAACGTTATTAATCATTCAAAACATCTCCTTTCGTCAATAAATGTTTCATGTGAAACAAATTATGCTTCTACCTTCACGATCATATGACGGATAATATCGTCATTGATTTTTGCTAAACGATCAAACTCGTTGATTGCGCCAGCTGTTGATGGAGAAGTAACATTAACGATATGATAGATGCCTTCACGGAATCCGTTCATTTCATATGCTAAGCGGCGTTTTTCCCAATCTTTAGATTCGATAACTTCTGCTCCGTTATCTTTTAAGATTGTGTCGAAACGTTCTACTAAAGCAGTTTTTGCTTCTTCATCAATGTTCGGACGAATAATGTACATGATTTCGTACTTCGTATCTTGACTCATTGATTTTCACCTCCCTATGGACTTCAAGGCTCTTAGTTGGCTAAGAGCAAGGAGAACATACCTAAAAAGGTAGTTCACAATCTCTAATTATATGCTAATTGATGGACAAAAGCAAGAAATAGTTTTGAAAAGCCCCAATAAAAAAGTTTCGCCAACTGGCGAAACTTTTTTATGTTATTCTTCTGTTTCTGATGTTGTTTCGTTTTCTGTTGTTTCTACAACTTCAACGATTTCTTCTTCCACTTCTTCTGGTTCTACAACAGCCATTGTTACCACTTTGGCACCATCTTCCATTCTCATTAAACGAACCCCTAATGTTGCGCGTCCTGTTTGAGAAACAGAATCAACGTTAAAGCGGATAATGACGCCTTTGTTCGTAATCAATAAGATATCTTCATCACCATTGACCGTGGTTAAACCAGCTAATGGACCATTTTTCTCAGTGATATTTGCTGTCTTAATCCCTTTACCGCCACGTCCTTTAACTGGATATTCAGAAGCTTTTGTACGCTTACCGTAACCATTTTCAGTAATAACTAGGACTTCTTTGTTTTCATCCAGAATCGCTGCACCGACCACATAATCATTTTCGCGGAGACGGATTCCCCGAACACCTGATGCTGTCCGGCCCATATCACGTACAGTATTTTCATCAAATGTGACAGAGTATCCTGCATGTGTTCCGATAATCATCTTCTGATTGCCATTAGTCGTTACCACGTTAACTAACTCATCATCTTCTTTTAAGCTAATGGCGATTAATCCATTACTACGGATATTAGAAAAGGCTGTTACGGCTGTCCGTTTGACGGTTCCTTTTAAGGTTGTGAAGAACAAGTATTTACCTGCTTCCGCTTTGCCCTCAACAGAAATAATCGCTTGAATTTTTTCTGCAGAATCAATTCCCAGTAAGTTAATCACTGGAATTCCTTTTGCTGTTCTACCGTATTCAGGGATTTCGTAACCTTTTGCTCGGTAAACTTTCCCAGTGTTCGTAAAGAATAATAACGTGTCGTGTGTTGAACAAGAAACTAGGTTTTTCACGAAATCATCATCATGAACGCCCATGCCTTGGACACCACGTCCGCCACGGCGTTGCGCCCGGAATTCAGAGTTTGCCATCCGCTTAATGTAGCCGTTATTGGTTAATGTAATCACGACTTCTTCTTCTTCGATTAAATCTTCATCTTCAAGACTTAAGACTTCACCTACTAATAATTCTGTGCGTCGTGCATCACCAAATTTTGTGCGAACGTCATTTAACTCTGTTTTAATGATTTCAATGACGCGTTCTGGGCGGGCTAAAATGTCCTCTAAGTCCGCAATGAATTTCAATAGCTCTTGATATTCATTTTCAATTTTGTCGCGTTCTAAGCCTGTTAAACGGCGTAAACGCATATCTAAAATCGCTTGCGCTTGACGATCTGAAAATTCAAAGCGTTCAATTAACGTTGCTTTTGCTTCGTCATCTGATTGTGATCCACGGATAATGGCAATGATTTCATCGATATGATCTAAGGCAATTCGTAGACCTTCTAAAATATGCGCCCGTGCTTCTGCTTTGTTTTTGTCAAAAATCGTCCGGCGAGTAATGACTTCTTTTTGGTGCTCGACGTAGTTTTCTAAAATACGTTTCAAGCTTAAAATTTTCGGTACGCCTTTTTCAATGGCTAACATGTTAAAACCAAAAGATGTTTGTAAGGCAGTCATTTTGTACAAGTTGTTTAACACAACAGAGGCACTCACATCTCGACGAACATCGATGACGATCCGCATGCCTTCACGAGAAGATTCATCCCGCAAATCAGTAATTCCTTCAATTCGTTTATCTCTGTGTAATTCAGAAATTCGTTCGATTAATTTGGCTTTATTCACCATATAAGGCAATTCAGTTACTAAAATACGTTCTTTTCCATTCGGCATTTCAGTCAATTCAACTTTTGCACGAACAGTAATCGAACCTTTCCCTGTTTCATATGCTCGGCGAATCCCTGATTTCCCCATCACTAAACCGCCTGTTGGAAAATCTGGTCCAGGTAACACTTCCATCAATTCATTCGTCGTTACATCAGGATTGTCCATCAATAAACTTGTTGCATCAATCACTTCACTTAAATTATGTGGTGGAATATTTGTTGCCATCCCCACCGCAATCCCCGTTGTTCCGTTAACTAGTAAGTTTGGAAAACGAGCAGGTAAAACTACTGGTTCTTGTTCTGAATCATCATAGTTTCCTTGGAAATCGACTGTATTTTTGTTAATATCTCGTAGCATTTCTAAAGCAATTTTACTCATACGTGCTTCGGTATAACGCATAGCGGCAGCGCCGTCACCATCGACAGAACCGAAGTTTCCGTGGCCGTCAACTAACATAGCCCGATAACTAAAAGGTTGTGCCATCCGCACCATTGATTCGTAAATCGCACTGTCCCCATGGGGATGATATTTACCCATAACATCCCCAACAATCCGGGCTGATTTTTTGTGTGGTTTATCAGGGGTTACCCCTAATTCGTTCATTCCATATAAGATTCGGCGATGAACAGGTTTTAAACCGTCACGAACGTCAGGTAACGCGCGGGCTACGATAACACTCATTGCGTAGTCAATGAAAGATTCTTTCATTTCGCTGGTCAGATTGACGTCTTGAATGTTTTCTTTAATTTCTTCACTCATGAATTTTTTCCCCTCTAAATATATGTTCTAGCGTCTCTTACAACGTTGCGACACATTAAATATCCAAGTTTTTCACGTAATGGGCATTTTCTTCGATAAACGCACGACGTGGTTCCACACGATCGCCCATTAGCATTTCAAAAATTTGGTCAGCTTCAATGGCATCATCGACACTCACTCGCGCCATTAATCGTTTTTCTGGGTCCATTGTTGTTTCCCAAAGTTGGTGATCATCCATTTCACCCAACCCTTTGTAACGTTGAACACTTGGTTTTGGTGAAGCAGGTAATTCTTCTAACACTTTTGCTAGTTCCTCTTCAGCATGTTTGCCTGGTTGAACGTAGGTGATGTTTTTCCCTTGTTTCACACCATATAGTGGTGGTTGGGCAATATACACATAACCAGCTTCAACTATTGGCCGCATGAAGCGATAGAACAAGGTTAATAACAACGTTCGAATATGCGCACCATCGACATCGGCATCGGTCATAATCACTAGTTTGTGATAACGTGCTTTAGAAACATCGAAATCTTCGCCGAAGCCTGTTCCCATAGCTGTAAATAATGACCGAATTTCTTCATTGGCTAAAATTTTATCCATGCTGGCTTTCTCAACATTCAAGATTTTCCCACGAATTGGTAAAATGGCTTGGAATTCACGGCTACGGCCTTGTTTTGCTGAACCGCCGGCCGAGTCTCCTTCGACGATAAATAATTCGCATTTTTCCGGATCTTTACTTGAGCAATCAGCCAACTTCCCTGGCAAGTTGCTAATTTCTAACGCGCCTTTACGACGGGTGACTTCACGGGCTCTTTTAGCGGCTAAACGAGCTTTTGAGGCCAACATACCTTTTTCGACAATTTGTTTGCCGACTGTTGGATTTTCCATTAAGAATTTTGTAAAGTATTCTGAGAATAAACGATCCGTAACGGTCCGTACTTCTGAGTTCCCTAATTTCGTTTTCGTTTGTCCTTCAAATTGAGGATCTGGATGTTTGATGGAAACCACTGCGGTTAAACCTTCACGAACATCTTCCCCAGTTAATTTTTCATCGTTTTCTTTCATCAATTTTTGTTTACGTGCATAGTCATTAATCACACGTGTTAAAGAAGTTTTAAAACCAGATTCATGCGTTCCGCCTTCATAAGTATGAATATTGTTGGCAAAACTTAAAATATTTGAGTGGTAGCCATCTGTATACTGCATTGACACTTCCACTGTAATATCTTGTTGCTCTCCTTCAATGAAGATTGGCTCTGGGAAAATAACGTCTTTATTGGCATTTAAATGCTCAACATAACTCTTAATCCCGCCTTCATAGTGATACTCTTTTTTATCTTCTTGTCCTTCACGACGGTCTTCAATTGAAATGTGTAAGCCTCGATTTAAAAAGGCTAATTCACGAACCCGTGTTGCTAATTTATCAAAATCATAAACGGTTGTTTCTGTAAAAATTTCAGGATCTGGAATAAAGTGAACAGTAGTTCCGTGACGATCCGTTTCTTCGATAACTTTTAGGTCATCAACAACCGCACCACGACGATATTCTTGGTAATACACTTTGCCATCTTTATAAACACGAACATCTAAACTGGTCGATAAAGCATTAACAACAGAGGAACCAACACCGTGCAAGCCACCTGATACTTTATAGCCGCCACCGCCAAATTTCCCGCCGGCATGTAGCACTGTAAACACTGTTTCCACAGCTGGGCGACCTGTTTTGGCTTGAATCCCGACTGGAATTCCACGACCATCATCGATAACAGTAATACTATCGTCTGGTTCGATAATTACTTGAATTGATTTAGCAAATCCTGCTAAGGCTTCGTCGATAGAGTTGTCAACGATTTCCCATACTAAGTGGTGTAACCCTTCGCCACTAGTAGAACCTATGTACATACCAGGACGTTTCCGGACAGCTTCTAAGCCCTCCAAAACTTGAATCTGACTAGCGTCATATTCTTGCGCACGTTCTCTCATGTTTTTTTCTTCTTCTGTCATGTCGCTGAATTCCTTTCTATCTTGCCTTGTTGAACATAAAAAATATCTGGTTCAACTGTTAGCTTGTCTTTTATGTGATCTAAACTAGTTGTCGTTAAGAACGTTTGAACTTTGCCTTCAATCGTTTCTAACAAGTGAATTTGACGTTCATTATCTAATTCACTCATGACATCATCTAGTAATAACACAGGATATTCTCCTGTTTCTGAATGCATCAAATCAATCTCTGCCAATTTAATACTTAAAGCTGTCGTCCGCTGTTGGCCTTGTGAGCCATACGTTTGAACATTTTGACCATTGACAATAAATAGCAAATCGTCACGATGAGGGCCTAAAAAAGTATTCGCTTTAAACAATTCACGCTTACGATTGTTCATTAATTGTTGGAGCAATTGATTTTGAAGTGCTTCTAAGGAAAGATCCGTGTTGTCAATTGGGATGCTTGATGCGTAGTCAATGGTGAGCGTTTCGCGTCCATGACTAATTTTTTGATGGAGTAAGTTTGCCCAGTGTTCTAATTTTTTAAGAAAACCTAACCGAGCGTATAGAACTTTCCCGCCAAATTCAGCTAGCTGCTCTGTCAAAATATCCAGATAAACAGTATCTGTTTGTTTCTTTTCAGCTAGTTGTTTTAGGTATTGGTTCCGTTGCTTTAAAACAGACTGATATTGGACAAGATCATAAAGATAAATAGGACTCACTTGTCCGAGTTCCATGTCAATAAATTTCCGGCGGACTTGAGGTGAGCCTTTCACCAAAGATAAATCTTCTGGGGCAAATAAAATAACATTCAGTTGCCCAATGTACGCACTGAGCCTTTTTTGCTCAATGTGGTTAACCTTGGTTTTACGTCCTTTGTTGGAAATTAAAATTTCCAATGGCACGGTGCCTGTCTTTTTTTCAACCACACCGCTAATTTTAGCTGCTGCTTGTTCCCAGTCAATTAATTCTTTTTCATTGCTGGTTCGATGACTTCGTGTCATTGCTAGAACATAAATGCTTTCTAACAAGTTGGTTTTTCCTTGGGCGTTTTCGCCTAAAAAAAGATTTAACGTTTTTGGAAAATCTAAGCTGACTGTTTCATAATTACGATAATGCTGAAGTGTCAGCTCATTCAGCCGCATCGTCGGACTCGTTTCCGTTTTTCACCATAAAAAAAGTACCTTCTTCAGGTATCTCAATCATCATGCCCGCATAAAGTTTCCGTCCGCGACGATTTTCCAACTCGCCATCAACAAACACGCTATTATCTGCCAAATACCATTTGGCTTGGCCGCCACTACCAATGACGTTGATTTCTTTAAGAAACTGACCAAGCGTTATATACTCAGTTGCTAAAACAAACGTTTTTTTCAATGTGCATCCCTCTTTTTTCTAATACGTTCTCATATATATTATACCCTTTTTCATAAGAGAAAACAAATTTATCTGTCTAATTTTCATTCTAAGCAATTTTAATTCTAAATGACCGAAAATATTATTAGGATAAAAAAACTCTTAAAAAGCATTTTAAAACGGAAATTGATATTTTCTTGAGAAAAAAGGGGCCTGATTTGGCAGAAATGACGAGTAGCGTTTAACTAAAAAACAATTTGGGGTAACTCAAAGACAAACGAAGAGGGCATGCATTGAAGAAAAGTAGCTTGTAGAGGTCTGAGCGTCGTTTTAAGCAACGTAAACTTCTTTCACTAGGAAATGTTCATAAAAAAATGAACAGCTCTTAAACGAAAAATTAAAGGGCTTTTTTCTTTATCCACGAAAAAAAGGCAGAATTTATTCGTTAAACGATAGTTCAAATATTCACAATCACATTAGCGTAAAAGCTATTCCAGTTTTAAAAAGCTTATCTAGCAGCGTTTATCGACTTTAAATAGACGACAAAAAAGAACCTTCGGCGATCATAGTGATTTTCCGAAGGTCTTTTTTAAACATGATTAATTTGTACGAACCGGTGTAATTAGTTGAATGAAATCTAGTTCTGTTTCGGTTGGCTCCAATGTAAACGGACGAATTGGAGAAAGGAATTTCACGGTAATATTCATATCGCCAAACGCTCGCAACGCATCTTTCATATAATCTGGGTTGAAAGAAATATCCAACGCTTCACCAGAAACATTTTCATAGTTTAACGCTTCTTCGACTTTTCCAATTTCAGGTGAATTTCCATATAAAACAACAGAATCTGGTGAAATTGAAAGGCGAACAATATTGTTACGTCCTTCATGAGAAAGTAAAGAGGCACGTTCGATTGCTGAAAGCAATTCTGGTACATAAAATTCAATTTGCGTGTTATGGCTAGTTGGAATTAAACGGTTGGTATCAGGATAATTTCCTTCTAACAAACGAGAATAGAAGTACATTGTTTCTGTTTTAAATAGCACTTGGTTTTCCATAATGCTGATTTCAACCATTTCTTCTTCATTGGTTAATGAACGAGAAAGTTCAGTTAAACTTTTTCCTGGAATTACAATGTTAAAGTCTTCTACTGCTTGTTCTGTCGGGATCACACGTTGACTTAAACGATGTGAATCTGTCGCAACGGCAAGTAATTTTTGATTTTCTAAAATAAAGTGAACCCCAGTTAAAATTGGACGACTTTCGTGCATCGATACAGCAAAACCTGTTTCACTAATAATTTTTGTCAATAAATGAACAGGTAATTTCATTTGGTTTTGAGTATCAATTACTGGTAAGTGCGGATAATTATCCGCATCTAATCCATTAACCGTAAAATCAGCTTTTCCTGAAGTAATTGCAACTTGATTGTTATCTAGAACTTCCATTGTGAACATATCTTCTGGTAATTTACGAATAATTTCGCCAAAGAAACGAGATTGTAAAACGATGCTACCTGTGCGTTCAATGGTCATTTGAGCTTTTTCATCGTCTTTACTTAAAAAACTTTCAATTGAAATATCCGCGTTACTCCCAGTAAGTGATAAGCCATCTTCTGATAACACAATTTTAACACCTGTTAAGATTGGAATCGTTGTTTTAGAAGAAATTGCTCGTTGAACAGTTTGTAATTCTTGTAAAAAGACACTTCGTTTGACCGTTAATTTCATAATGTAAACTCCTTT
The DNA here is from genome assembly GCF_050546705.1 of Enterococcus sp. AZ104. Lineage (NCBI taxonomy): Bacteria > Bacillati > Bacillota > Bacilli > Lactobacillales > Enterococcaceae > Enterococcus > Enterococcus sp. AZ104. The sequence continues at coordinate 1,530 of NZ_CP172952.1, read as the reverse complement.
TTAAGTATTTTCAATACGTTCTAATTTTGTACGCCACTGTTTTGTATATTATATATAAATAAATAATAAAAGTAATAGGGCATGTTGATTCTGTGGAAAAGTCAAAAGAGCATTGATTTTACTAAGTTATCCACTTGTGTATAAGTTGTGGATATCTTTGTTCTTTTTTGTTTAGTTTTCCACATCCTAAGAGTTCAATAAATTTTTAATTTCACTGACTTCTTTTTGAATCGCTGGATCTTTTTCCAATAATTGCTGAATCTTTTCGTGCGCATGAATCACCGTTGTATGATCTTTGCCGCCAAATTCGGCACCAATTTTTGGCAAGGAATTGTCGGTCATTTCTCTAGCAAGATACATTGAGATTTGACGAGGAACCACAATTGTTTTCACCCGTTTTTTCCCTTTTAAATCTTTAAGAGGCACATGATAATATTTGGATACTTCTTCTTGAATTTGTAAAATGGACAATTGATTTTTACTACCAACTGATTTTAGAGATTTCAAGGCGTCCGCCGCTAAACTAGTAGTAATATCTTCTCCATTAATAGTTGCAAAGGCTTGAACGCGGACCAAAGCACCCTCTAATTCACGGATGTTGGAATCAATTTGACCAGCGATATAACTTAGTGTATCATCCGGAATTTCTAAACGCTCGGCATCTGCTTTTTTGCGCAAAATTGCAATCCGTGTTTCTAAATCAGGCGGGGTGATATCGACAGACAAACCCCAAGCAAAGCGAGAAACTAATCGTTCAGGTAATTTTGGAATATCATTCGGCGGGCGATCACTTGTTAAAACAATTTGTTTATTTTCATTGTAAAGATCGTTGAAGGTATGGAAAAATTCTTCCAATGTTGCTTCTTTTTCCGCCAAAAATTGAATATCATCGACTAATAATAAGTCAACATTGCGATATTCTTTCCGAAATTGTTCGGATGTCTTTGTTTGAATTGAGTTGATAAATTCATTCGTAAACGTTTCGCTACTAACATATTTGACTTTGGCATCTGGTTGATTCACTAACATTTGATGACCAATAGCATGCATCAAATGGGTTTTCCCTAACCCTACACCACCATAGAAGAAAAGGGGATTGTAAATCGAACCTGGATCCTCGGCAACAACAAGCGCTGCAGCATGAGCCATTTGGTTTCCTTTACCAATAACGAAGGTGTCGAAAGTGTACTTAGGATTAAGCATCGCTTTTTTACTTTGTTCACTAAAAACAACTTCTTCTTCGGCAGGTTCTTCGAGTTCTTGTGCCAGTGCTGCGTCTTTTTCATCGGCAACAACAAAATGGGGCATCACTTCTGCACCGGTCAATTTAAATCCAGTTTCGACAATTTTTGCCGAAAGATTTTTTTCCCAGTAATCACGATGAACTGCAGAAGGGACTTCTAGCCACAATTGATTGTTGTCTAATTTCAAAGGGCGTGTGGTTTTAATCCAAGCATCAAAACTTGGCGCCGACAAAATCGCTTGATAGGCTTCTTCAAGGCTATGCCAAAAACTTTCCACGTCGGGCAT